>NZ_MWLO01000114.1 GCF_002198735.1 Ideonella sp. A 288 | reverse complement strand
CAGCGCCACCGTCGGCTGCCGCCTGTCGCGCCGCGCAGATCGTCGGACGGAACGATCGGCTGCGATGAGCCCGAAGGCGACCCACCGGAACGCAACGCGGAATCAGGCCACGTCGATGGCCAGGCTCAGCGAAGCGCTGCCTCGGCCACCCTCGTCAGCACCGTGCGACCAGCCGCCAGTGCGGCCAGCTGCTCGGTGTCGGCCACCACGATGCGGGCATGGCCCTCGGCCAGCACACCGCGGGCCTGCATCTGCCGCAGCACGCTGTTGACGCGCTGGCGGCTGGCGCACAGCAGGTCGGCCAGGTCGCCCTGCGAGATGGCCAGGTCCAGCACCAGGCCCTGCGGCGTGCTGCGGCCGAACTGGCGTGTCAGGCGCTTGACCTGCAGGGCGACGCGCTGTGCCAGCGGCAAGGTGTGGATCTCTTCGAGGCGGCGAAACAGGTGGCGCAGCCGTCGGCAATTGAGCTGCAGGAAGGCCTGCTGCAGTTCCTGGCTGCCCTGCACCAACTGGCGCAGTTCGGCCTTCGGCACCAGCAGCAGCGTCGAGGCCACGTGGGCGTGGATCTCCAGGTCGGACGGGTTGCCGTCGATCAGCGCGATGTCGCCGTACCACTCGCCCGGGCTCAGCAGTTCGAGCGCGAAGGCGCGGCCGTCGGGGCCGCAGGCACCCAGTCGCAACGCGCCACTGGCCACGCCGATCCAGTCGGTGGCCTGGGCGCCGCGATGCACCAGCGCGGCGCCGCGCGCTACGTGCCGCACCCGCGTGCGGGCGAGGATGGATTGCCGCAGTTCGACCGACAGGCCGGCGAACCAGGGGCCGGATTCGATGCGATGCGTCAGCACACTTCGAACAGTCCGGCTGCGCCCTGACCGCCTCCGATGCACATCGTGACCACCACGTACTTGACGCCGCGGCGCTTGCCTTCGATCAGCGCGTGGCCGGTGAGCCGCGAGCCGCTGACGCCGTAGGGGTGGCCCACCGCGATGGCGCCGCCGTTGACGTTGAGCCGCTCGTCGGGAATGCCCAGCTTGTCGCGACAGTAGAGCACCTGCACCGCGAAGGCCTCGTTCAGTTCCCACAGGCCGATGTCGTCGACCTTCAGCCCCGCCTTCTTCAGCAGCTTGGGCACGGCGAAGACCGGGCCGATGCCCATCTCGTCGGGCTCGCAGCCGGCCACCGCGAAGCCGCGGAAGATGCCCAGGGGCTTGAGGCCGCGCTGTTCGGCCAGCGTGGCGTTCATCACCACGCACACCGACGCGCCGTCGGAGAACTGGCTGGCGTTGCCGGCCGTCACCTGGCCACCGGGCAGGGCGCTGCGAAGCTTCGAGACGACCTCCAGCGTGGTGTCGCCGCGGATGCCTTCGTCGGCGGCGATGGTCACTTCCTTGCGCATCAGCCGGCCGGTGGCCTTGTCGGCCACCGCCATCACGGTGGTCATCGGCACGATCTCGTCGGCGAACTTGCCGGCGGCCTGCGCGGCGGCGGCGCGCTGCTGGCTGCGCACGCCGTATTCGTCCTGCGCCAGCTTGGGCACGCCGTAGCGCGTGGCCACCTGCTCGGCGGTCTGCAGCATGTTCCAGTAGATCTCGGGCTTGTGCTCGATCAGCCAGGGGTCGCGCCGCATGTGCATGTTGGCCTCGTTCTGCACGCACGAGATGCTCTCGACGCCGCCGGCGGCGATCACGTCGGCCTCGCCGGTGATGATGCGCTGCGCGGCCAGCGCGATGCTCTGCAGCCCAGACGAGCAGAAGCGGTTGATGCTCAGGCCCGCGGTGGTGATGGGCAGCCCGGCGCGCAGCGCCGCCTGGCGGGCGATGTTGCCGCCGGTGGTGCCTTCGCCAAAGGTGAGGCCGAGGATCACGTCCTCCACCTCGCCGGGCTCGACGCCCGCGCGGGCCACGGCGTGCTGCACGGCGTGGCCGGCCAGCGTGGCGCCATAGGTCATGTTGAAGGCACCCTTCCAGCTCTTGGCCAGGCCGGTGCGGGCGGTGGAGACGATGACAGCGTCGGTCATGGTGTGTGCCTCGGATCAGTTGAACGACTTGCCGTCTTCAGCGAGCTTGACCAGCAGCGGCGCGGGCTGCCATGACGGATCGGCGCCCGGCTCGGCGGCGAACTTCTTCAGCGCGCGCGCCACGTTCGGCAGGCCCACTGTGTCGGCATACAGCATCGGCCCGCCGCGGTGCAGCGGGTGGCCGTAGCCGTTGAGGTAGACGATGTCGAGGTCGGACGCGCGGGCGGCGATGCCCTCCTCCAGGATGCGTGCGCCTTCGTTCACCAGCGCGAACAGGCAGCGCTGCACCACCTCCTCGTCGCTCACCTTGCGCGGCAGGATGCCCAGCGACGCGCGGTGCTCGGCGATGAGCTTCTCGGTCACCTCGTCGGGGATGGGGTCGCGCGCGCCGGGCACGTAGCGGTACCAGCCGGCGCCGGTCTTCTGGCCGAAGCGGCCGGCCTCGCACAGCTTGTCGGCCACGCCGGGCGTGAACGGCACGCCGGCCTCGGCGGCCTTGCGCTTGCGCGTGGCCCAGCCGATGTCCAGGCCGGCCAGATCGCCCATGCGGAACGGGCCCATCGCCAGGCCGAACTTCTGCAGCGCGCCGTCCACCTGCTGCGGCGATGCGCCGGCATTGATCAGGCCCATCGCCGCGGCGCCGTAGCGCGCCAGCATGCGGTTGCCGATGAAGCCGTCGCACACACCCGACACTACGGCGATCTTCTTGATCGTCTTGGCCAGCGTGGTGGCCGTCACCAGCACGTCGGGCGCGGTCTTGTCGCCCCGCACCACTTCCAGCAGGCGCATCACGTTGGCCGGGCTGAAGAAGTGCAGGCCGATCACGTCGGCCGGGCGCTTCGTGAACTCGGCGATCTTGTTCAGGTCGAGGTACGAGGTGTTGGACGCCAGGATGGCGCCGGGCTTGCACACGCCATCCAGCGTGCGGAAGACGGTCTCCTTCACGCCCATGTCCTCGAACACGGCCTCGATGACGAGGTCGACGTCGGCGAAGGCGTCGTAGCTCAGCGTGGGCGTGACCAGCGCCATGCGCTGCTCCACCTGCTCGGGCTTCAACTTGCCCTTCTTCATCGAGTTCTCGTAGTTCCTGCGGATGGTGCCCAGGCCCTTGTCCAGCGCCTCCTGCTTCATCTCGAGCAGCACCACGGGGATGCCGGCGTTGAGGAAGTTCATCGTGATGCCGCCGCCCATGGTGCCGGCGCCGATGACGCCCACCCGCGCGATCTTGCGCGGCTGCGTGCCCTCGGGCAGCCCGGGGATCTTGGCAGCGGCGCGCTCGGCCGCGAACACATGGCGCAGCGCGCGCGATTCGGGCGTGGCCATCAGCGCCATGAACAGTTCGCGCTCCAGCCGCACGCCTTCGTCGAAGGGCTTGGTCAGCGACAGCGCCACGGCCTCGACACACTTCAGCGGCGCCGGGAAGTTCTTGCTCATCGCGCCGACGGTGTTGCGGGCGAACTGCAGGAAGGCCTCGCCGGTGGGGTCTTTCATCTTGAGGTCGCGCACGCGCTGGATCGGGCGCTTCTCGGCGAGCACCGTGTTGGCGAAGGCGACCGCGCCGGCGGCGAGGTCGCCTTCGACGATTTGGTCGATCAGCTTCGTGCCGGCGAACTTGGCCGCGGCCACCGGGTTGCCGCTCACCGCCATGTTGAGCGCCCCTTCCAGGCCGATCAGCCGCGGCAGGCGCTGCGTGCCGGTGGCGCCGGGCAGCAGGCCGATCTTCACCTCGGGCAGGCCCAGCTGCGCGTCGGCCAACGCGACGCGGAAGTGGCATCCCATCGCCAGCTCGAAGCCGCCGCCCAGGCACTGGCCGCCGATGGCCGCGACCACGAGCTTGTCCATCGCCTCGACCAGGCCGATCAGCACGCGCAGGTTGGGCTCGCGCAGCGCATTGGGGGTGCCGAACTCGGTCACGTCGGCGCCGGCCGAGAAGGCGCGCGCGCTGCCGGTCAGCACCACCGCCTGCACGGCGGCGTCGGCCGCGGCGCGGTCCATCGCGTCGGCCACGCCGCTGCGCAGCGCCGCGCCCAGGCTGTTCACCGGCGGCCGGTCCATCGTGATCACGGCCACCGGGCCGCGCACTTCGTAGGTCACTACCATGCTCATGATCGGTCTCTCGTCAATAGCCGCGCCGCTGCGCGAGCTGGTCCTGGTGGAAGTGGGCGTCGCCGTACAGCTCCTGCAGCACGCGGGCGCGCTTCATGAAGAAGCCGGCGTCGAACTCGTCGGTCATGCCGATGCCGCCGTGCATCTGCACGGCTTCCTGCACCGCCAGCGTGGCGCTGCGGCCGGCACGGGCCTTGGCCACCGCCACGGCGTCTGCCGCCGCGGCCGGGTCGGCGTCCAGCCGCTGCTGCGCGTGCAGCACCGCGGCGCGGGTGATCTCGAGCTCGCTGTACAGGTGCGCGGTGCGGTGCTGCAGCGCCTGGAATTCGCCGATCAGCTTGCCGAACTGGCGGCGCTCCTTCAGGTACTGCACGGTGCGCGCGAACACCTCGTCGGCCAGGCCCAGCAGTTCGGCCGCCGCGGCCGCGCGGCCGGCGTTCAAGGCGGCATCGAGCACCAGACCGCCACCGTGCAGCGGGCCCAGCAGGGCGTCGGTGCCCGCCTGCACCTGGTGGAAGCGCACGCGCGCCGCGTTGTGCGCATCGACCATCGCGGTGCGCTCCACCTCGACGCCCGGCGCCGTGCGGTCGACGAGGAACATCGACAAGCCGTCCGCATCGCCCGGCGCGCCGGCGGTGCGCGCCGCGACGATCAGCAGGTCGGCCACGTGGCCGTCGAGCACGAAAGCCTTGTCGCCGTCGAGGCGGAAGCCGGCGTCGTGGGGGGTGGCCTTCAGCGCCGTGTGCGCCGGCCGGTGCTTGCGGCTTTCGTCCACCGCCAGCGTGGCGATGGCCTCGCCGCGCGCCAGCCGAGGCAACCAGTCGGCCTGCTGCGCCACCGTGCCGCCGTGCGCCAGCGCCGTGGTGGCGACCACCGCGCTGGCCAGGAAGGGTGACGCGGCGAGCTGGTGGCCGATCTGCTCCATCACCACGCCGGCCTCGACATGGCCCAGGCCGAGGCCGCCATGCGCCTCGGGCACCAGCACGCCCGTGAAGCCCATCTCGGCGAACTGCCGCCACAGCTCCGGCGAGAAGCCGGTGGCGTCGCGCTCGTCGCGCAGGCGCCGCAGTTGCGACAGCGGCGCCTGCGCGCCCAGGAAGTCGCGCGCGCTGTCGCGTAGCATGGTCTGTTCTTCGGTCAGGATCAGCGGCATGTCAGTACCGCCCGGCCGTTCCGAAGGTACTGAGCGCCTGGCGCGAGACGCGCCAAGCCTTCGTGCCGTCCAAGTCCGCGCAGGCGGACTTGGAGCCGAGGCACTCAGCCCCCTCGGGGGGCAGCGAACGCAGTGAGCTTGGGGGTTTCATCTCAGGCCCCGGGCAGTTCGAGGAGGCGCTTGGCGATCACGTTGAGCTGCACCTCGCTCGTGCCGCCCTCGATCGAGTTGCCCTTGGTGCGCAGCCAGGTGCGCGCGACCAGGCCATGCTGAGAGCGCTCGCTGTCCCATTCCAGCGCGTCGATGCCGCCGGCCGCGGCCATCAGCTCCCAGCGCCGCTTGTTGAGTTCGGCACCGTAGTACTTCAGCATCGACGACATCGCCGGGTGGCCCTGCCGCGACTTGCCCAGGTCGCCGGCGCGTTCCATCATCAGGCGGAACGAGAACTCGTCGGCCTCGAACTCGGCGATCTGCGCGCGCAGCCCGGGGTCGGCCAGCCGCCCCTGCGCATCGACGCCCAGCTGCGCCGCGGCCACCTGGCCCAGCGGTCGGGCGGCGCTGCGGTCGCCGATGCTGCCGATCATCGCCCGCTCGTGCGTCAGCAGGTATTTGGCCACGTCCCAGCCGGCATTCAGCGTGCCGATGAGGTGTCGCTTGTCCACCCGCACGTCGTCGAAGAAGGTCTCGCAGAACGGGCTCTTGCCCGAGATCAGCAGGATGGGCCTGGTGCTGACGCCCTTCGAGGCCATGTCGAACAGCACGAAGCTGATGCCGGTGTGCTTCTTGGCGGTGTCGGTGCGCACCAGGCAGAAGATCCAGTCGGCCTGGTCGGCGTAGCTGGTCCAGATCTTCTGGCCGTTGATGATGAAGTGGTCGCCGCGGTCTTCGGCGCGCGTGGCCAGCGAGGCCAGGTCGGAGCCGGCGTTGGGCTCCGAGTAGCCCTGGCACCAGCGGATCTCGCCGCGCGCGATCGGCGGCAGGTGTTCGAGCTTCTGCGCCTCGGTGCCGAACTTCAGCAGCGCCGGGCCCAGCATCCAGATGCCGAAGCTGGTGAGCGGCGGGCGGCAGTGCAGGGCGCGCATCTCCTGCGCCAGCACCTTGGCCTCGTCGGCCGACAGACCGGCGCCGCCGTATTCGCGCGGCCAGGTGGGCACCGTCCAGCCGCGCTCGGCCATGCGCTGCAGCCACAGGCGCTGGGCGTCGGACTGGAAGCGGAATCGGCGGCCGCCCCAGCAGATGTCGTCGTCGCCCACGGGCTGGCGCATCTCGGGCGGGCAGTTCGCCTCGAGCCAGGCGCGCGTTTCGGCGCGGAACGGGTCGAGCGTGGCGGCGTCGTGCATGGCCGTGCCTGAGCTCAGATCGTCACGCCGCCGTCGATGACCAGGCTCTGCCCGGTCATGAACGAGCCGGCCTGGCTGGCCAGGAACACGGCGGCACCGGCGATCTCGTCGGGCTCGCCGATGCGGCGCAGCGGCGTGGTGGCGTTGCGCTGCGCGAGCATGGCTTCGTCTTCCCACAGCGCGCGGGCGAAATCGGTGCGGATCAGGCCCGGCGCGATGCAGTTCACGCGCACGTTGTGCGGGCCGTACTCCACCGCCAGGTTGCGCGCCATCTGCATGTCGGCGGCCTTGCTGATGCAGTAGGCGCCGATGATGGGCGAGCCGCGCAGCCCGCCGATCGACGAGACGATGATGATCGAGCCCGCGCGCCGCGCCACCATCTGCGGCGCCGCCATCGCGATGAGCCAATGGTTGGCGACGATGTTGTTGTCGAGGATCTTGCGGAACTGGTCGTCGCTGATGCCGGCCTGTGGTCCGTAATAGGGATTGGACGCGGCATTGCACACCAGCACGTCGATGCGGCCGAACTGGCGCATCGTCTCGTCCACCAGGCGCTGCAGGTCGTCCTTCGACGAGATGTTGGCCGGCACCACGATGGCGCGGCCTGCGCCATGCTTCGCGTTGATGGCGTCGGCCACCTCGGCGCAGGGCGCGGCCTTGCGCGACGAGATGACCACCCGAGCGCCATGCTCGGCCAGGCGCTCGGCGATGGCCCGGCCGATGCCGCGCGACGAACCGGTGATGACGGCCACCTGGCCGCTGAGGTCGAACAGGGTCATGGCAGGTCTTTCGCGGGGCTCAGTGGCCGCTGCCCTGCGGCTTGTAGCGGCCGAACTCCATGCGGGCGATCGAGCGGTTGTGCACTTCGTCGGGGCCATCGGCCAGGCGCAGCGTGCGCAGGCTGGCCCAGCTTGACGCAAGGCCGAAATCGCTCGCCACGCCGGCGCCGCCATGGGCCTGCACCGCGTCGTCGAGGATCTTCAGGGCCATGCGCGGCGCGGCCACCTTGATCATCGCGATCTCCAGGCGCGCCACCTTGTTGCCCACCTTGTCCATCATGTCGGCGGCCTTCAGGCACAGCAGGCGCGTCATCTCGATGTCGATGCGCGCCTCGGCCACGCGCTGCTCCCAGATCGACTGATCCGAGATGCGCTTGCCGAAGGCCACGCGCGACTGCAGCCGCCGCACCATCTTCTCGAGCGCGCTCTCTGCCGCGCCGATGGTGCGCATGCAGTGGTGGATGCGGCCCGGCCCGAGGCGGCCCTGGGCGATCTCGAAGCCGCGGCCCTCGCCCAGCAGCAGGTTCTCGGCCGGCACGCGCACGTTGGTCAGTTGCACCTCGGCGTGGCCGTGCGGTGCGTGGTCGTATCCGTACACCGACAGCATGCGCACCACCTCGACCCCCGGCGTGTCCAGCGGCACCAGGATCTGCGACTGCTGCGCGTGCTTGGGCGCGTCGGTGTCGGTCTTGCCCATCAGGATGGCGATCTTGCAGCGCGGGTCGCCCACGCCGGACGACCACCACTTGCGGCCGTTGATCACGTAGTGGTCGCCGTCCCGCTTGATCGAGGTTTCGATGTTGGTGGCGTCGGACGAGGCCACCGCCGGCTCGGTCATCAGGAAGGCCGAGCGCATGCGGCCGTCGAGCAGCGGTTCCATCCACTGCTTCTTCTGTGCGTCGTTGCCGTAGCGGGCCAGCACTTCCATGTTGCCGGTGTCGGGCGCCGAGCAGTTGAACACCTCGGAGGCGAAGTGCACCTTGCCCATCTCCTCGGCGCACAGCGCGTACTCGAGGTTGGTGAGGCCGGCGCCGCGGTAGGGGCTGCCCTCGGGCAGCGAATCGGCCGGCAGGAACAGGTTCCACAGCCCGGCGGCGCGGGCCTTGGCCTTCAGCTCCTCGATCATCGGCACCACCTGCCAGCGGTTGGCACCGAAGGCCTTGACCTGGGCATCGACCACCGGGATGGCGGGGACGACATGCTCGTTCATGAAGGCGACGACCCGGTCGCGCCAGTGGATCTGTCGTTCGGACAGGCTGAAGTCCATCTCGTCTCCTTGGGGTGGTGCCGGTTCGTGCCCAACGGGGCAGACCGAAGTTTCTAAGCGAGAGCTTCGCCTGTATGTCACCCTGGAGATACAGGGAAAACACCAGCATACCCAGAATTCCATTCTGCAGAAGATGCGCCGGACGACGGGCGGCAGGTGCCGGCCCTCGCCTCTTCCACCGGCCATGCTCGCCCCTGCCCCTCCACCCCGCCAGGCACCGCCGCCCACCCCGCGCTTCCAGGAGAAGCGCGAGGCCATCCTGGCCGCCGCGGCGCGGCTGTTCAACGAGCGTGGCGTGCGCGGCGCCACGCTGGCCGACATCGCCGCCCGCGTGGGCCTGGCCACCAACAGCGTCACCTACTACTACCGCAAGAAGGAGGCGCTGGCCACGGCCTGCTTCCTGCGCGCCATCGAGGTGTTCGAGGGCCTGATGGCCGAGGCCGGGCGCGCCGGCAGCGTCGAGCAGCGGGTGGCCCGCTTCTTCCAGCTGCATGCCGAACTGCTGATGGCCGTGGAGGCCGGTGCGCACCCGCCGCTGATCCTGTTCAACGACATCCGGGCGCTGCCCGAACCGCACGTGGACGCCGTCTTCGGTGCCTACACCGACATGTTCCGCCGCATGCGCGGCCTGCTGCAGGGCCCCGAGACGGCGGCGCTGTCGCGGGCCGACCTCAACGCGCGGGCCCACCTGGCGATGTCCACCGCGCACTGGCAGCGCGGCTGGATCGGCCGCTACGAGACCGACGACTACCCGCGCGTGGCCCGGCGCGTGGTGGACATCCTGCTGCACGGCCTGGCCGGCCCCGGCGCTATGTGGCACGAGGCGCCGCTCGACCTGGGGGCCGCGTCGCCCGACGAGGCTGGCGTCGGCACCGAGGCCTTCCTGCGCGCGGCCACCGTGCTGGTCAACGAGCAGGGCTACCGCGGGGCGTCGGTCGACCGCATCTCGGCCCGGCTGAACGTCACCAAGGGCTCGTTCTACCACCACCATGACACCAAGCGCGACCTGATCTCGGCCTGCTTCGACCGCAGCTTCGACGTGCTGCGCCGCGCCCTGCGCGCCGCCGAAGAGTCGCCCGGCCCCGGCTGGGCCCGCGTGTGCGCCAGCGCGGTGTCGCTGGTGCGCTTCCAGCTCTCGGCGCGCGGGCCGCTGCTGCGCGCCACCGCCACCAGCGCCATCCCGGACGAGGCCGAGCGCGAGCGCGTGCGGCGCACCATGCTGAGCCTGTCCGAGCGGCTGGGCGGCACCCTCGTCGACGGCATGGTCGACGGCTCGATCCGGCCGCTCGACCCGGCCATCGCCGCGCAGATCGTCAGCGCCGCCATCAACGCCGCGGCCGAACTGCAGCGCTGGATGCCGGGGGCCACGGTCGACAACGTCGGCGCGGTGTACGTGCGGCCCGCCCTGATGGGTGTGCTGTGCCCGCCGCTGCCTTGATCCTGCACACCCTGGCGCTGCTGCACGCACGACAGGGCGGGCGTAGGATCGTGTGCATGCCCGGCCTGCCGGCCGTGCCGGGCGTCGACCCGGCCATGCCCGGGCCGCGCAGGCCGGCGCAACGCGAAGGAGTCGACATGGACGGGCCCAAGCCAAGGAAAGCCTCGGGTGCGATCGGCCTTGCGGGCCGCACGGGGTTCCGCACGCTGGCCGTGCTGGGCGCCCTGGTCGCGTTCGGCGGCTGCGCCATGCTGGAGCCGGCCACCGAGGTGCGCGTGGGCCAGACCGAGTCCGAGGTCACGCAGCGCCTGGGCGAGCCGGCCGGTCGCCACGTGCTGGCGCAGGGCGCCAGCCGCCTCGAGTACCCCCGCGGCCCGGCGGGCCGCACCACCTGGATGGTCGACCTGGATGCCTCGGGCCGTGTCACCGCCGTCGAACAGGTGCTCACCGAGGCCAACTTCTACAAGGTCACCGACGGCATGCCGGTGGCCGACCTGCTGCGCCTGCTGGGCCGCCCCGGCCACCGCGCCGGCGAATGGCAGAACCGCGAGACCTGGTCCTGGCGCTACCCCACCAACGACTGCCTCTGGGCGCGCATCACCGTCACCGCCAAAGGCGTCACGCGCGGTGGCGTCGGCTTCATGCCCGACCCGGCCTGCGATGTGAAGGACGGTGATGGCATGGGGCGGTACTGAGGCGGTGGCCACCACCCCGTTTCGACAGCGAGGCTGACATGGAGTGGAGGCAGTACATCACCACCGATCCGAACATCCTGCACGGAGCGATCTGCTTCGTCGGCACCCGCATTCCTGTCACGGCCGTGCTCGACAACCTTGCTGACGGCGCCGCACATGCGGACATCCCGCGCCAGTACCCCGGATTGCGGGCCGAGCACGTCCGTGCGGCACTGGGCTACGCCGCGGACCTGGCGCGCGGGCGCGTCGCCCCGCTTTCGGCTTGAACCTCCAGTGACGTTCAGGATCGACGACAACTCGGACATGAGGCAGTCGAACCATCGCTGAGTGCGGGCAAACGCCTGTCGACGGGGTAGCCAAATGGGGGCGCCCTCTCGGCTAGACTGCCGGTCTCGGAGGTATCCATGGACACTTCACTGGTCAAGCGAGACCCGGAAATCATGAGCGGAGCACTGTGCTTCACGGGAACACGAGTACCCGTCAAGAATCTGTTCGATTACCTCGAAGGTTCGTCGTCACTCGAGGACTTCCTCGAAGACTTCCCCACTGTGTCGCGTGAGCGCGCGGTCGCTGTGCTCGAAGCTGCTCGCGCGAGCTTGGCTGCTGATGCGCCTGCTGGTTGACGGGTGGATCAACATTCCGCCAAGTCGACATCGACCCAAACAGACAACAACATCAGTCGTGCAATCTCCTCTGCCCGACATTTCCGCTACAGGTGAGCTTGCTCAACACGGCTCAATTGGTGGTCCGCTGCCTTCGGCTTGAAGGCGGGAGTCACATCGTAGTTGCTCGAGAGGAGTGCTAGCTTCGGGGCTCATGGGCACGGCTGGCGCAGCGACGTACATTCTGAGCAACCCGGGCCTGGCATCCTGCCGGCGTCACCCGCGTAGCTAGTTCATCAAACTGAAATCCATGCACCCCAATACAACTGAACTCGGCGAAGCACTTTTGTCTAACAACTGCAACGAATCTGTGGATCGCGCTCCGGGTGACCCAGAAACAACCGCGTTCAAGCGGCGCGCCCGCCTACATCAGGCACTTTGGCGGAAGTCAAAGAACTTGCCTGAGGGAACGCAGCCAACTCGGCCACGCGATGGTGTAACTTCGCGCCCCTTGGGTAGTCGCATTAAGTTCGAGGTTGCGGTTCAGTCGGGGGGAAACTTCCTGTCGTCCGCGGCCCGAGAAGCTGCAAGGTTGCGTACGGAGCGCTCAGAGCCGAAGCAGACACTAAACGGGGATCGGCTATACGCAGACCTGCTGTCGTCAATGCCGATGTGCTTCAACTTGTTCGGGCCATTGTGGGCCGACCACACGTTGGCCACGGAGAATCTCAGGACGTGGTGGCCGTCCATGCCGGGACCAGTTTCAGACGTCCGATTCGAGTGGTCTCCCGGTCGACAACTTCCCGGGCGCTACTTGGAGAACCGCAGTGCGTTCGACGTCGCCTTTGAAGCCAAGCGTCCCGACGGCACTGCCGCCATTGTCGGGGTCGAGACGAAGTACCACGAACACTGCGCTGTGCAGCGAGTCCCGAGCGAGTTGCGACTGGCGCGCTATCGACACGTCTGCGATGCGTCCGGAGTTTTTAAGGCCGGAGCCATCGAGAAAATTGTCGGAACGAAGCTCCAGCAAATCTGGTTGGACCACTTGCTTGTGCTCTCGATGCTGCAGGACGCCTCGCAAATGTATTCGTGGGGAAGGTTCGTTCTTGTCCACCCATCAAAAAATCCCAGCTACGCGTATGCGGCGTCTTCCTACATTGATCTACTTGCCGATACGTCCACGTTTGAAGTCAGAACAATCGAGTCCCTGCTCGACGCACCAGCTTACCCCGCAGCAGAGGCCAAGGCCTTCCGGGAGCGCTATTTCTGGAACGACACTGTCGCTTCACTTGGGCGAATGTGACGAGTCTGCAGCTGTGGGCCGCATAACGTGAAGCTAACCCATAAAGAGTGGAACCAAAGCTAAGTCGGCTGGGCCGCTGAGCGGCCTTCAGTTGTCATCCGCATCGCGACCTATGCGCTTTGCCGTTGTCGTTCGATCAGCCCCACCATGACCCCCACCACCCTCTACGGCATCCCCAACTGCGACACCGTCAAGCGCGCCCGCGCCTGGCTGGGCGCGCAGGGCGTGGCCCACGACTTCCATGATTTCAAGAAGGCCGGCGTGCCGCCGCAGCGGCTGGACGCGTGGCTGGCGGCCGCCGGCTGGGAGCGCGTGCTCAACCGCAAGGGCACCACCTGGCGCAAGCTCGACGAGGCCACCCGCGCGGCGGTGATCGATGCCGCCAGCGCCCGCGCGCTGATGCTGGCCCAGTCCAGCGTGATCAAGCGGCCGGTGGTCGAGTGGGCCGGCGGCGCGATCACGGTGGGTTTCGACGAAGCCGAGTTCGCGCGCCAGCGCTGAGGGGAACGTCCGTGCCCACCTACACCACGCTGCGCATCGACGCCGACCCGCAGCAGCCCCGCATCGCCCGGCTGATGCTGAACCGCCCCGAGCGGCTCAACGCCATCAACGACGAGACGCCGCGCGAACTGCGCGCCGCGGTGGAATGGGCGCAGGCGCAGGACGAGATCCATGTGATCGTCGTCGAAGGCGCCGGCAAGGGCTTCTGTGGCGGCTACGACCTGCAGCAGTTCGGCGAAGGCGTGCTCGATCACCCCTGCCAGCAGGAGGCCGAGCCCTGGGACCCGATGGTCGACTATGCCCACATGAAGCGCAACACCGACGACTTCATGAGCCTGTGGCGCTGCCCCAAGCCCACCATCGCCAAGGTGCACGGTGCCGCGGTGGCCGGCGGCAGCGACATCGCGCTGTGCTGCGACCTGCTGCTGATGGCCGACGATGCCCGCATCGGCTACATGCCCACCCGCGTGTGGGGCTGCCCCACCACCGCGATGTGGACCTACCGCCTGGGCCCGGCCCGCGCCAAGCAGATGATGTTCACCGGCGACGTGATCGACGGCCGCACCGCCGCCGCCTGGGGCCTGGCCAACCAGTCCGTGCCGGCCGACCAGTTGGACGCCGAGACGATGGCGCTGGCCACGCGCATCGCCGGCGTGCCGCGCGGCCACCTGGCCATGCACAAGATGGTGGTCAACCAGGTGATGCTCACCCAGGGCCTGGAACAGAGCCAGATGATGGCCACCGTGTTCGACGGCATCACCCGCCACAACCCCGAGGGGATGTGGTTCCGGCGCCAGGCGCAGGCCGAGGGCTTCAAGTCGGCGGTGCAGTGGCGCGACAGCGGCCGGCCCATCCCCGAGGGCGACGAGGCGCGCGAGCTGATCCGGCAGATGGCGCCTTCGCGACAAGGCAAGCCCTGATTCCGTCGCGGCTCCAAGGGCCCCACACTGGTCAGAACCCCTTCCGAGCGCGATGACCATGGACTTTCCCCGCAGCTGGACCGACCCCGACCTCGACCTGTGGCGCGACACCTGCGCGCGCTTCATCGAGACCGAGCTCGAGCCCGACGACGCCGCGTCGCGCGAGCGCGGCCATGTCGGCCACGCCGTGTGGCGCCGCGCCGGCGAGCTGGGCCTGCTGTGCGCCGACATCCCAGAGCAGTACGGCGGCGGCGGTGGCGACTTCCGCCACGAGGCGGTGTTCTACGAGGAATGCGCACGCCGCGGCCTGTCGGGCATGGCCACCTCGGTGCACTCGATCGTCGCGCACTACTTTCTCAACCACGGCACCGAGGACCAGAAGCAGCGCTACCTGCCGCGGCTGGCCCGCGGCGAACTGGTCGGCGCCATCGCGATGACCGAGCCCGGTGCCGGCAGCGACCTGCAGGGCATCCGCACCAAGGCCGAGTTGCGCGACGGCCACTACGTGCTCAACGGCACCAAGACCTTCATCACCAACGGCTTCCTGGCCGGCGTGATCCTGGTGGTGTGCAAGACCGACCCCACCCAGGGGGCGCGCGGCACCTCGATCCTGATCGTCGAGACCGAGGGTTGCGAGGGCTTCCGCGTCGGCCGCGTGCTCGACAAGATGGGCATGAAGGCGCAGGACACCTCGGAGCTGTTCTTCGACGAGGTGCGCGTGCCCGCGGCGCAGCTGCTGGGCGGCAAGGAAGGGCAGGGCTTCTTCCAGCTGATGAGCGACCTGCCGTACGAGCGTCTGATCATCGGCGTCAGCGCGCTGGCCAACATGGAAGGGGCCTACCGCGCCACGCTCGACTACGTGCGCGAGCGCCAGGTCTTCGGCAAGCCGCTGATCGAGATCCAGAACACCCGCTTCAAGCTGGCCGAGGTGGCGACGCAGATCAAGGTGGGCCGGGCCTTCATCGACCGCTGCGTGCACGACCTGGTGGCCGGCACGCTGGACACCGCCACCGCGTCGATGGCCAAGCTGTGGGGCAGCGAGACGCAGTGCCGCGTGCTCGACGAATGCCTGCAGCTGTTCGGCGGCTACGGCTACATGAACGAATACCCGATCGCCCGCATGTACGCCGACGCCCGCGTGCAGCGCATCTACGGTGGCACCAGCGAGATCATGAAGGAGGTGATCTCGCGCCAGCTCTGACCGCCGCCCGCTGCTGCAGAATCCCCTCGCATCACCCCTGCAACGGAGCATGCCGATGGCCCCACCGCCCAAGCCCAACTACCAGCACGCCGGAGCGTACGACCGGCCTAGCTTCCAGAACGCCTTCACCGAGACCTTCGCCAAGAGCGGGCGCTACAACGCGGCGGCGGTGCCCGACATGCTGGTGCTGCTGGGCCTGATCGAGCGCGACGCTGGCATCACCGACGTGCGCCAGGCCGCCTACATGCTGGCCACCGTGATGTGGGAGACCACCTACCCCACCACGGTGACGCACGTGGCCGTCAACAAGAAGGGCCGGCCGATGGTGGACAAGAAGGGTCGACCGGTCATCGTCAAGCAGCGCAAGTGGCTGATGACCATGGCGCCGGTGAACGAGATCGGGCAGGGCAAGGGGCGCAAGTACCACGAGCCGGTGAAGGTGAAGCTGCTGCCCGATGGCAGCGTGCGCATCACCGAGCAGGACGGCGACCAGTTCCAGGTGACGGCCGCCGGCGTCGTGACCCCGCTGACGAAGAAGGCCCGCATGGGCACCATCGACGGTGGCGCCGCGGCCAAGGCCTACGACGACGACGACGGCGTCGAGCACGCCTACTTCGGCCGGGGCTACGTGCAGCTCACCTGGTGGTCGAACTACGCGTCCTCGGGCGCGGCCATCGGCCGCGGGCTCGATCTGCTGCTCGACCCCGAACTGGTGAAGACGCCCGAGATCGCCTACGCGCTGATGTCACACGGCATGCGCACCGGCAAGGGTTTTGCCAACGGGCACAAGTTCTCGCAGTATTTCGCCGGCGACCTGACGCAGTACGAGGCGGCGCGGCGCATGGTCAACGGCAACGACCACGCGGCCGACATCGCCGCGCTGGCGCGCAAGTTCGAGACCATCCTGCTCGCGGCCAGCGGCAAGGCGGCAGAAGCGCCGCCGCCAGCAGCGCCGCTGCGCATGTCGCCCTTGCAGATGGCGCCGCTGCCATGAGGCCGCGTTCGCCTGCGATCGCGTCGGCGGCTGGCCCGCGGGCATGGCTGCGCCGGCTGGCCGTGCCGCTGCTGGCCGGCGCGGCGGCCACGGCCATGGCCTCGTCGGCGCCGCCCGATGCGGTCACGCGTTGCGGCTGGTTCGACAACCCGACGCCCGGCAACGCCACGTTGACCGACCGCGACGGCGAATGGACCATCGGCCTGCAGGGCGGCCACCAGGCCAAGGGCGACTGGCCCAAGTTCAAGCCCGGCCAATGGGTGCGCACCGGCACCGGCAGCGCGGGCTACGGTTGCGCCTGCCTGAAGGTGAAGGCCGACGCCGCGTCGCAGGAGGTGTCGGTGATCGTGTCGTCGCGCACACAGGCCTTGGGTGTCTGCCGCAAGGACAAGGCGCTGCACGGCCTGGAGCCCCAGAACCCGCTGAAGTGATGCCCGCTGAAGTACGCCCGCTGAAGTGACGCCCGCTGAAGTGACGCCCGCCGCCGCGCCCCCACCCAGCACCCGAAAGGATCGGCCATGACACTCGACGACCTGCTCTACAAGCCCGGCCTGCTGCAAGGCCAGCGCATCCTGGTGTCCGGTGGCGGCACCGGCCTGGGCCGCGTGATGTCCGAGGCCATGCTGCTGCTGGGCGCCGACGTGGTCATCTGCGGCCGCCGCGGCGAGGTGGTGGAGACCACCGCACGCGAACTCAACGCCGCCCATGCGCAGGCCTCGGGCGGCCATGTCAGCGCCTATGTCTGCGACATCCGCCAGCCCGACGCCATCACCGAGATGCTCGACAAGGTGTGGGCCGCGCAGGGCCCGCTCACCGGCCTGGTGAACAACGCCGCCGGCAACTTCATCAGCCGCACCGAGGACCTGTCGTCGCGGGCGTTCGATGCCATCGCCAACATCGTCTTCCGCGGCAGCTTCAACATGACGCTCGACTGCGGCAAGCGCTGGCTGGCCGCCGGCCAGAAGGCCAGCGTGCTGTCGATCCTGACCACCTGGGTCTGGAACGGCTCGCCCTTCACCGTGCCCTCGGCGATGAGCAAGGCCGGGCTGCACGCGATGACGCAGTCGCTGGCGGTGGAATGGGGTGGCCGCGGCATCCGCTTCAACGCCATCGCGCCGGGCCTCTTCCCCACCGAGGGCATGAGCGCGCGCCTGAACCCCGGCGGCGGCGAGCACAAGCCCCAGGGCAACCCGATGCAGCGCGCCGGCCGCATGCCCGAGCTGGCCAACCTGGCCGTCTACCTGATGAGCCCGGGGGCCGACTACGTCAACGGGCAGACCATCGCCATCGACGGCGCGCAGTGGCAGGCCACCGGCGGCAACTTCTCGCCCATGCTGGGCTGGACCGACGAGCAATGGCAGCGCGCCCGCGAGCACATCGCCCGCACCGATGCCGCCGACCGCGCCAAACGCGGCTGAACCATTTCAAAGGAACCTACCCATGGAAGAACGCGTCCGCATCCAGATCGACGAGCACGGCGTGGCCGACGTGTGCCTCGTGCGCGGCGACAAGATGAATGCGTTGGACATCGAGATGTTCGATGCGCTGGTGGCCGCCACCGCGCGGCTGCAGGCCGAGCCGCGCGTGCGCGTGGTGGTGCTGCATGGCGAAGGCCGGGCCTTCTGCGCCGGGCTCGATATGGGCCGCTTCAGCAAGATCAACGCCGGCACCGACGGCGGCATCCGCGACCTGCGCCCGCGCACCCACGGCCTGGCCAACTCGGCCCAGCAGGTGGCCTGGGGCTGGCGCCAGTTGCCGGTGCCGGTGATCGCCGCGGTGCACGGCGTGGCCTTCGGCGGCGGGCTGCAACTGGCGCTGGGCGCCGACATCCGGCTGATCGCGCCCGACGCGAAGATGTCGGTGATGGAGATCAAGTGGGGCCTGGTGCCCGACATGGCCGGCGTGGCGCTGATGCGCAGCCTGGTGCGCGACGACGTGGTGCGCGAACTCACCTACACCGGCCGCGTGGTGCTGGGCGAGGAGGCCGTGCGCGTGGGCCTGGCCACGCGCGTGTGCGCCGATCCGCTGGCCGAGGCCATGGCCATGGCCCGCGAGATGGCCGGCCGCAGCCCCAGTGCCCTGCGCGCCGGCAAGCGCCTGTTCAACCGCGCCGCCGCGCTGGAGAGCGAGGCGGCGCTGCTGCAGGCCGAGTCGGACGAACAGGTGGCGCTGATGGGCGCGCCGCATCAGGTGGAGGCGGTGCGCGCCAACCTCGAGAAGCGCGCGCCGCAGTTCCGTGACTGACCCCCGTCGTCCGGCCGCGGTGCCTCGGTCGCCGGCCGACGGCGGCGACGACTTGGTGCACGAGCCAGGCCTGTCGCGCGACGTGGTGCTGTCCCGCGACGGGCACTTTGCGCCCATCGACCAGGGCACGCGCCTGCAGGCCCCGTGGCGCGAGCCCAATGCCGTGCCGCTGGTGCGCGACGACCGCCTGCGGGCCCGCGTGCACGAGCGGCTGGCCGGCTTCCCCGTCCAGGGCGCCGACCTCGCCGGCCACACCCGCGCGGCGGTGGCGGTGGCCATCACCGACGAAGGCCCCGGCGCCGGCGTGCCCGGCCTGCCGCGCGGCGACGGCTGGAGCGTGCAGGCCGCACTGATCCTCACCCGGCGCGCCGGTGACATGCGCCGCCACGCCGGCCAGTGGGCGCTGCCCGGCGGCCGGCTCGACGCCGGCGAGACGCCCGAGCAGGCCGCGCTGCGCGAGATGGCCGAGGAGGTGGGCCTGACGCTCGAGATGAGCGACGTGCTCGGCCGCCTGGACGACTTCGTCACCCGCTCGGGCTACGTCATCACGCCGGTGGTGGTGTGGGCCGGCGATGCGCGCCGCCTGCAGGCCGAGCCCGGCGAGGTGCGCAGTATCCACCGCATCCCGGTGGCCGAGTTCCTGCGGCCCGATGCGCCGCTGCTGGACGCCGTGCCGCACAGCGAGCACCCAGTGCTGCGCATGCCGGTGGGCGAACATTGGATCGCCGCGCCCACCGGCGCCATCGTCTACCAGTTCTGCGAAGTCTGCATCGCCGGACGCGAGACGCGGGTGGCGCATTTCGAGCAGCCGATGTTCGCGTGGAAGTGACGCCGCCCGGGGCACCCGGCACCGGCGCGCAAGCCGATCGCCTGGCCGCGCCGCACCCACCCCAGGCCCCGCGGCGACTCTACTTCCTCGACTGGCTGCGCATCATCGCGCTGGCCCTGCTGGTGCTGTACCACGTGGGCATGTACTACGTGAGCTGGGATTTCCACGTCAAGAGCCCGTTCGCCGGGCCGGCGCTGGAGCCCTGGATGAAGCTCAGTGAACCCTGGCGCATGGGCCTGCTGTTCTTCGTCTCGGGTGCCGCCAGCGCGCACCTGTTCAGTGGTGGGCCGAGCCTGGCGCTGGTGCGCCGGCGCAGCCGGCAGTTGCTGTGGCCCCTGCTGTGCGGCGTGGTGCTGCTGGTGCCACCGCAGTCCTACGCCGAGGTGGTGCAGAAGTTCGGCCATGCCGGCGGCTTCGTCGATTTCCTCGGTCTCTACTTCAGCGGTTACCACGGCTTCTGCCGTGACGGGCATTGCCTGATCCTGCCGACCTGGAACCACCTGTGGTTCCTGCCCTACCTGTGGGTCTACACGATGCTGTTGTGCGCCGTGCTGGCCGTCCGCCCGCAGGCGCTGCGCTCGGCGGCCCGGCGCGTGCACCAGGCCTCGGGCGCGGCCGCGTTGCTCGTGGTGCCGATGCTGTTCCTCCTGGCGGCTCGGCTGCTGCTGGTGGCCCGGTACCCGGTGACGCATGCGCTGTGGGGCGACTGGTTCACCCACGCCGTCTCCCTGGCGATGTTCGCGGCGGGGGCCGTCGTGGCGGTGCAGCCGGCGCTCTGGGAGCGTGTGGCCTCGGTGCGCTGGATCGCACTGCCGATGGCCGCGGCCGCCTGGGTGGCCCTGGTGGTCGTCAAGCCACCCCAGCCGGTCGTGCACGCGGTGCTGGCGGCTTATGCCTGGGCCGCGGCGCTGGCCGCGGTCGGCTTTGCCGTGCGGCACCTCGACGTCGATGCCACGGTGCGGGCGTGGCTGGTCGAGGCGGTGTTCCCGGTCTACATGCTGCACCAGACCCTGCTCATCGTCGGCAGCCAGTGGCTGCTGCCGCTGCGCTGGCCTCCGGCCCTGGAGGGACCGGTGCTGGTGGTCCTCACCTTGTCGTTGAGCGTGGTCGGGGTCGAGCTCATCCGCCGGGTGGCGGTGCTGCGGCCCTGGTTCGGCTTGCGGCCGCGGCAGGGTGCGGTCGGTCCTCTGCCGGTGGCCGTGCCTTGATGCCGGCTGCCGCTGTGGGCGCTCCGCCGATTCCAGGGGGGCGCCCCTGAGATCCACGTCCGATAATCCGGCCATGCAGGAACCGCCTGTCGTGTCGGCCACCACCTCGGACTCCACCTCGGACTCCCCCCCGGCCCTCCCCCCGAACTGGCCGGGCCAGGTCCGCGTGGGCTGGCTGGGCGACCGGGCGCCGCCGCCCTGGCCGCTGGCCTGGAGCGCCGCGCTGACCACCGACTGGGACCGCGCCGAGCAGCTCATCGCCCAGTGCCTGGCGGACCCCGATGGGGTGTTGCTGTTCGACGCCCGAGACCTGCCGGCAGCGCAGGGCTTGGGCGCCTTGCAGGCGGTGCACCGGGCCGCCCAGGGGGTGGTGCCGGTGATCGTGCTCGGCCCCACAACGTCACCCTGCGACGCCGACTGGTGGCGCGCCGGTGCCTTCGACTGCTGCGACATCGACGACGCCCCGCGGCTGGCCCAGGTGCTGGCCCGCGCGGCGGCGTCGGTGCAGTCCGAGGCGGGCCTGCATGCGCAATTGCGCCGCCTCAGGTTGTCCACGATCGCCTTGCGGGCCAGCCTGGACAACCTGCCCGTGCCGATCTTCGTGAAGGACGCCGAGGGCGTCTACCTCGATTGCAATGTGGCCTTCCAGCGATACCTGGGCGTGACGCGCGACCAGGTGATCGGCCAGACGGTGCACCAGCTCTGGCAGCCCGATCTGGCCCGGGTGTACGACGAGGCCGACCGCGCCCTGCTGGCCGAGGGCGGCCACCAGATCTACGATGCCCGCGTGCGCTGGGCCGATGGCAGCCTGCGCGACGTGGTGTTCCACAAGGCGGTGTGGCGCGACCCGAACGGCGGCGTGGCCGGGCAGGCCGGCGCCATCTTCGACGTCACCGACCGCAAGCGGCTGGAGCACCAGCTGCGCGAGCAGGCCGAGACCGACCCGCTCACCGGCCTGTTCAACCGCCGCGCCTTCATGGACCTGGCCGCACGGGCGCTGGCGGCGCCGCATGACCCGCAGCAGGGCCTGGTGCTGATGCTGCTGGACGTCGACCACTTCAAGCAGATCAACGACACCTGGGGCCACGCCGCCGGCGACCAGGCCCTGGTGCACCTGGCCCGCACCCTGCGCGCGCAACTGCGCGAGGAAGACTTGCTGGCCCGCCTGGGCGGCGACGAGTTCGCGCTGCTGGTGTCCGGCCGGGGCGACCTGCAGGCCCTGGCGCTGAGGCTGCCCCGGGTGGTGGCCGCCTGCCCGCTGCCCGGCATGGCGGTGCCGGTGGCCTTGTCGATCAGCCTGGGCGCGGCGGTCATCCAGCTGCAGCAGCACGACCTGGAAGAGGCACTGCGCCTGGCCGACGAGGCACTCTACCGGGCCAAGCTGCAGGGCCGCAGCCAGGCCCGCGTGATCGATGCGCGCCAGGGTGCGGGGCCGCTGGCCGAAGCCCCGCCGGACGGGTCGGCGGCGCAGCCCTGACGCCGGGCCGGGTGGTCGCCCGGGTCGTGCCGACCTGTGGCCGGTGCACGGCCGGCCCTCACCGGGCCGAGCAGGGGGCCGCGGTGGAGATCGTGCTCACGGACGGCGGATGGCGTCTGCCTCGAGGGCTTGCGACACCAGGTCGGCCATCGATGCGGCATCGTCGGACGCGCGTTGGCGCAGCCCGTGCACCGTGCCCACCCGGTCCTGCAGGTCCTCGTCCTGGCTGGCCTTGAGCTTGCCTTCGAGCCGGTCGATCGGGATCTCGATGCCGACGATGGCGCGCAGCATGCGGTCGATGAAGGGTGCGGGCGCGTCGCCGACCCGCCAGGGCATCGGCCGGCCGGCTTCGTGCACGTCGGTCAGGCGCTCGACAAGATCGAGCAGCCAGTCGCGGTCGTCGATCGCCCGCGCGATGCCGTGCGCATGGGCCACGGCGTAGTTCCAGGTGGGCACGACCTGGCCGTGCGCGGCCTTGCCGGGGTACCAGCCCGGCGTGATGTAGGACTGCGCCCCCTGGAACATCACCACCGACGGCGTGGCCCCGCCGAGCTCGCGCCACACCGGGTTGGCGCGCGCGACATGGCCGACCAGCGTGCCCAGCGGCCCGCGGCCGCGGTCCAGCAGGAAGGGCAGGTGGTTGGCGACGAGGCCGTCGTGGCCCTGGCACACCCAGGCGCCCAGCGGGTGGGCCGCCATCAGCGCCTGCAGGGCCTCGGGATCGGTGAACCGGTGCAGCGGGTGGAGGTACACGACAGGCCTTTCAGGAGTCGACGAGCGCATGCCGCACCAGCAGCGCCGACAGCACGAACATCGTCGCACCGATCAGGCCGTCCAGCACCTGCCAGGCCCGGGGCCTGGCGAACCAGGGCGCCAGCCAGCGCGCCCCGAAGCCCAGCAGCGCAAACCACGACAGGCTGGCGCCGCTGGCACCGGCGATGAACCAGCCGCGCAACGCCGGTGGCTGTTGGGCGCCGATGCTGCCCACCAGCAGCACCGTGTCCAGGTAGACGTGCGGATTGAGCAGCGTGAAGGCCGCCGCCTGCGCCACCGCGGCGCCGCGGCCCAGGCTGCCGGCGCCATCGGCCGCCTGCAGCCGGTGCGCCTGGCGCGCGCGGCGCAGCGCCTGCCACCCGTAGGCCGCCAGGAACAGCGCCCCCGCCAGGGCCAGCGCCCGCGCCAGGCCGGGGTGCTGGCCCAGCGCCTGGGCCATGCCCAGCACCCCTGCGGCGATGAGGGCGGCGTCCGCCACCGCGCAAAACAGCACCACGCTGCCCACGTGCTCGCGGCGCAGGCCCTGGCGCAGCACGAAGGCGTTCTGCGCGCCGATGGCCACGATGAGGCCGAGGCCCAGCGCGAGGCCCTGGAAGAACACCGGGAACGCGAGCGAAACGGCGTCGGTCGGGCTCAAGGGACGACCCTCCGCGCTGCGCACGCCGGGGTTCGCGCGTGGAAGCGGCCCGGAGCGGTCCGAATCGGCGCGGCCTGTCGCGCAGGCAGCCTCCAGATTGCGCGTGCGGCGCGTGGCGCCAGGGGCGGCGGAAAGGGCACGGCTGCGTCGCTCTTTCTCTCGTCATCAGTCGCTGCGTTCGGGCGCTATGCCGACGCGGTTCTTGCCGTCCCGCTTGGCCGAGAGCATGGCCCGGTCGGCGCGTTCGAGCAGTGCCTTCAGGTCGACACCTGCCGGCGCCGTGGCCACGCCGATGCTGCAACCCAGACCGTCGCCCAGCGCCGCGACATCCCGGACGATGCGCGCGGCGACGCCTTCGCTGATCCGCTGCAGATGGTCCGAGGGGGCCGCCAGCGCCACCACGAACTCGTCGCCACCCAGGCGCGCGGCGCAATCTTCGGCGCGCGTATGTTGTCGCAGCGCATCGGCCACGTCGACCAGGATGCGGTCACCGGCGTCGTGCCCCAGGCGATCGTTGGCCTGCTTGAAGCCGTCCAGGTCGATGAACAGCGCGGCCAGGCCCCAGTGCGGGCGCGTGCGGGCGTTCTGGTTCAGCGCGTCTGCCTGCTCGATGAACAGGGCCCGGGACGGCAGGCCGGTCAGCGCGTCGTGGCGTGCATCGTGCAAGGCGGCGGCCGAGTGCCGGGTGCGCGCCTCGAAGTGGCGGAGTTCGTGCACGGCCAGGTCGCCCAGGGCTTCGCCATGCGCGGCGCGGCGCACCTGGCGGGTCAGTTCGCGGCCCAGCAGCGATGCGCTGACGACGCCCAGGGTCACCAGCAGCAGCCCGATGCCGCTCATCCACACCAGCGGCTCCCGAGCGCGCGCTTCGAGGTCGGCTTCGGGCAGGCCGGCCGCGACCCACCAGTCGCTGTCCGGTATGCGCGCCAGTGCTGCCAGGGTTCGCATGCCGTCCTTGTTGACGGCGCTGAAGGGCTCGGTGTGGCCGCCGCGGATGCGCGCCTGCAGGTCCTCGGTCACGGCCTGGCCGACCCGCCGCGCCTCGTCGCGGGACCGTGCCACGATGTTCATGCGCTGGTCGATGATCGCGACCGTCCAGTCCGTCGGCCAGCGCAGGCTGGCCAGCGCGGCGCTGAGGCTGGGTTGCAGGATCGCGATGCGCAGGGAGTAGCGCGCGCCACCCTCGACCTGCAGGGGCTGTGCAATGCCCACCACCAACCCGCCGTCGCCGCCGAGCGGGACGATCGGGGACACGACGCCGACGTCCTCGTCGATGACACGGGCCTCGTTGGCGGACAGTGGCTGCGTTGTGCCGGGCGTGCCCCAGGGGTACGCGGTGGAAAGGACGCGCTGGCCGTCGCGCTGCATGAGCGCGATCACCTGGATCGTCGGGTCGCTGGCGGCCACGCGGGAGGCCAGCGCGTGCAGGCCCTGGAAGTCGCCCCGCACCGCCACGCTGCTGAGCGCGATCACGCGGGCGGTGATGCGGGCATGGTCGAGCTCGCGGCCGATGGCCTCGGCGGCCAGCGCCGTTCGCCGCGTCAGCGTGGCGATCTCCCCGGCCTCGTTCGAGGCCAGCATGCGCTGGACGACGAACACCGAGAACGCGAGCATCGGCAACAGCGAGAGCAGGCTGATCAGGGTCAGCCAGTTGCCGAAGCTCAGCTTCAGGCCATGCCAGCGCACCCCGGAGAAGATCATGGGCCTGCATTGTGCGCGCGGGGGTGGGACGGTGCGCCGCGTGCGGCCTGCCCCGTTGCGCGCGCGCTCACACCACCTTCTGCTCCAGCGCCCAGTTGGCGCCGTCGTACTGCCCCAGCACCTCGGCCAGCCAGGGCAGGGCGGTGGCCAGTTCGGCGTGCAGGGTGAAGGGCGGGTTGATCACGAAGACGCCGCTGCCGGCCAGGCCGAAGCCCTGCGCATCGGGCTTCTGCACGCTCAGCGTGGCATGCAGCCAGCCCTTGGGCGCCAGGCCTTTCAGCTGCTTGGGCAGGCGCGCCGATTCGAGCTTGCTGACCTGCGGGTACCAGACCACGTAGGTGCCCTCGGGGAAGCGCAGCACCGCGTCGCGCAGCGCGCTCACCAGCTTGGCGTAGTCGTCGCGGCCCTCGTAGCTGGGGTCGATCAGCACCGCGCCGCGCCGCGGCGCCGGCGGCACCTGGCCCTTCAGCCCGGCAAAGCCGTCGGCGTTGAACACCTGCACGCTGCGCTGGCCGTCGAAGCCAAGCTGCAGGGTGCGGAAGTCGGCCGGGTGCAGCTCGAACAGGCGCAGCTGGTCGCCGGCGCGCAGCACCGCATGGGCCAGCGTCGGCGAGCCGGGGTAGTGGCGCAGCTCGCCGCCGGCGTTGAACTGGCGCACCAGGTCCACGTACTCGGCCACCGGCGCCGGCGCGTCCTTGCGCTTCCACAGCCGCGCGATGCCCTGCAGGTACTCGCCCTTCTTCTGCGCGGCGTCGTCGGTCAGCGAATAGCCGCCGGCGCCGGCATGGGTGTCCACCAGGCGATAGGGCTTGTCCTTCTGGTTGAGGTACTGCAGCACGCGCAGCAGCACCGTGTGCTTGAGCACGTCGGCATGGTTGCCCGCGTGGAAGGCGTGTCGATAGGCGAGCATGGGGGTCTTCCGGCGCAGCGAAACAGCCTGCACTGTGCCACGGCGGCCCGGCGGCGCACTCAAGCCCGGCCGGAAGCGGCCGATAGCACCGGGAGCGATGGGTCCGGCGTGGGCCCAGCCGCGTCGCCCACCCGCCACGGAGACCCTGCATGACACCCCCTTCGCCCCTCACCGCCCTCGCTGCGGCCATCTGTGCACTGGCCCTGGCCGGCCCGGCCTCGGCCAGCCTGGTGACGATGCAGACGCGCCATGCCACCGACACCGCGCCGTCGCTGGGCAGCGACGCGCTGAACGGCGAGTACTACCGTGCCACGGTGCAGGCACTGCTGGCCGATGCGCCCACCGCCGGCACCTGCGATGCGGTCGTCGCGTCGTTCACGGGCCTGTCCAACCAGTCGGTGTGCGGCGGCGGGGCCAGCGACCTGGCCTTCCACTTCGCGGTCGACTTCGGCCTGTCGGGCCACGAGGGCCACGACTTCGGCGTGCGCATCGGACCGGACTTCGGCCGCGGCGGTGCGGTGTTCCTGGACGGCCAGCTGCTCGGCGTGCGCACGCAGGACATGTGGTGGAACGGCGCCTACACCCAGCCCGGCCAGTATTTCGAGTTCGATGCCCTGGGCCTGCTGGCCGGGATGCACCGGCTCGACGTGTTCGGCCTCGAGGCCTGCTGCGACGGCACGCAGCAGGCGCAGTTCCGGCTGGCGTCGGGCGCCGCCTGGAAGACCTTCGGCGACCGCGATGGCCTGAAGGCGGGGGCCGTGCCCGAGCCCGGGGCGCTGGCCCTGGCCCTGCTGGCGCTGGCCGCTGCGGCAGGGATCGGGCGGGGCAACGTGCCCGC
>NZ_MWLO01000113.1 GCF_002198735.1 Ideonella sp. A 288 | reverse complement strand
CCCACGATGAACAGCCCCCTGATCTCCACCACCGAACTCCAGCACCTGCTGCGCGAGCGCGGCGACCGCGTGCTGATCGTCGACGCCGGCTTCGACCTGGCCGACCCGTCGGCCGGCGAGCGCGCCCACGCCCAGGCCCGCCTGCCCGGCGCGGTCTACCTGCACCTCGACCGCGACCTCTCGGCGCCGCGCACCGGCCGCAACGGCCGCCACCCGCTGCCCGACCGCGAGGCCTTCGCGGCCCGGCTGGCCGCGATCGGCGCCGGGCCGGCATCGACCGTCGTGGCCTACGACGCCAGCGGCGGCATGTACGCCGCGCGCCTGTGGTGGATGCTGCGCTGGGTGGGCCATGCCGATGTGCAGGTGCTCGACGGCGGCCTGGCGGCCTGGCGAGCCGCCGGCGGTGAACTGGTGCAGGGCGTGGCCGAGGCGCGTGCGCCGGGGCGCCTGCAGGCGCTGGCCCCGCTGGTGATCGCGGTCGACCACGACAAGCTGCGTGCCGCGTTGGGGCAGGGTTGGCCGCTCATCGTCGACGCGCGCGCAACCGACCGCTTCCGCGGCGAGAACGAGACGCTCGATCCGGTGGGCGGCCGCATCCCCGGGGCCGTCAACCGCTTCTTCCGCGACAACCTCGCGGCCGACGGCCGCTTCAAGCCGGCCGGGCAACTGCGCGACGAATGGCAGGCCGTGCTCGGCGGGCGCGCGGCGGCCGACGTGGTGCAGCAGTGCGGCTCGGGCGTCACCGCCTGCCACAACCTGCTGGCGCTGGAGGTGGCGGGTCTGGGCTCGTCCGTGCTGTACCCCGGCTCGTGGAGCGAGTGGTGCGCCCAGCCCGGGGCGCCGGTGGCAGTGGGCTGACGCCGCGTCAGCATTCGCTGGCCAGCCGCGGCACTGGTCGCGCGCTCGCGTTGAAGGTGTCGAGCGCGGTGGCACGCGCGGGCCTCAGGTCCACGCAGCCGCGGCCCTGTCGCAGGCGCAGGCCATCGGCCATCGCCTGCTCGGTGAGGCGCTGATCGGTGCCCAGCGCCCGGGCCAGGCGCGCGTCGGCATCGGGCCTGGCCGGCAGCCGCGCATCCTGGCGCGCCAGGGCCGCGGGGGAGGGCGGCTCGACCGTGCGGCGCAGCCGCAGGTCCAGCGGCTGTGACGCGGGCGGCGACGGCGGCACCGCCACTGCATCGTGCGCGGCGGCTGACGCGGTAGGCAGCGTGATGGCCTGGGCCACCGGCTCGTGGGCCGGCTCGGCCGATGGGCGGGCCGCGGTCGCCCGAGTGGCCGTGGCGGCGGGGCGGGGCGGCACGATGCGCTGCGGCGTGCGGTCCTGTGCTGCGGCGGCTGGACGGTCTGGTGGGTCGGCCGCCCGGGACGGCGGCGGCGGCCACCACCACACGATCGCTGGCGGCGTGCGAGGGGACGCCTCGGCCGAGGCGGGGGCCGGGCGGAACGGTGCAGGCCGGCGCATGGCGTCCATCAGCAAGCCCGCCAGGCCGGCATGTCCCAGCACCACCGCGGCCAGCACGGCACCCCGCCTGCGCGAGGCCCTCACGGGGCCGGCCCGCCGTCGTCGGGTCGGTACTCCAGCAGGTCGCCGGGCTGGCACTGCAGTACCTGGCAGATGCGCTCGAGGGTGTCGAAGCGCACGCCCCGCACCTTGCCGCTCTTGAGCAGCGAGATGTTCTGCTCGGTGATGCCCACGGCCGCCGCCAGTTCGCGCGAGCGCATCTTGCGCCGCGCGAGCATGACGTCGAGGTTCACGACGATGGCCATGTTCAGGCGTTGCCCAGCGGCTCAGACGAAGCCGTCGTTCTCTTCGGCCAGGCGCACCGCCTCGGCCATCACGGTGGCGATGGCCAGCAGCACCGCGCCGCCCAGGATGGCCACGTAGTCGTTCCACGACAGCTCGATGACCAGCAGGCGCTGTCCGGGCGGGTTGCCCAGCGTCAGGGCCACGCCGACCCAGGCACGCTGCAAGGGCGCCAGCAGGGCGGACGCGAGCATGCCCCACGCGAATCGCCGCAGGTGCCGGTGTGCTATGGCGCCGAACACGCGGCCCTGTGCGTATTCGCCGAACAGTTCCCACAAGTGCCACAGCGCGAACAGGCCGAGCGCGATGGCTGGCAGCGAGCCCACGGCGCCCAGCAGCAGGGCGCGGTCGTCGACCACCAGCGGGTGGCTGCCCAGGCCGGCGATGGCCGCGCCCTTGGCGTTCACCCAGTCGGGCGACAACCAGAACATCGGCGGCACGGTGCACAGCACCGCCGCCCCGATCGCCGTGAGCACGCGCACCACGCGGGTCAGCGTGGTCAGTCCTTGGGGCAGCGCAGTCATGGTGTGAATCAACAAAAATTCAATATAAAACGATAATTAATGATCGTCAAGGATCATTGCACCGCTCCGTCCGGCGTCCGGCGTCCGGCGTCCGGCGTCCGGCCGAACGCCGGCTCGTCTGGCGGCGGGAAGGGCCGATGGCAGGGCGGCACTTGGCCGCGCGACCTGTCCGGGGGCGGCTCAGTGCCCAGACGGCAGCCGCACCCGGGCGCGCCAGCGCAGCGGCCGGGTGGCGGTGGGGGCAGTGGGCACCGAGGCTGCCATGGCCAGCGCGACCACCTGCTCGTCCTGCAGCCCCAGGGCCTCGGGTGCGGTGACCAGGATGCGCAGCAAGGGGGCCAGGGCCAGGGCCAGGTCCAGGGCGTCGCGCAGCGACGGATCGGCCCGATGGCCGTCGACCACCACCAGCAGCGCCTCGCGCTGAGCCAGCCGCTGCAGCAGGCGAGGCAGCGGCAACTCGGCCGCGTCGTCGCCCAACGGGTCGTCGGCACCGTCGGACTCCACGGCGGGGCCTGCCGAGCGGTGCGGCATCGGCGCAGGCAGCAGCGCCGATGCCTCGAACTGCCACACGCCCCCCTGCAGCCGGTGGCGCCATGGCGCCGACACGTGGTGCGCCTGTCGGCGCAGCAGCCGCGGGTCGGTCCCGGTCAGCGTGACGAGCCGATGCGTGCGCCAGGCCTCGGCCACCGAGGCCTGCCAGGCGTCGTGCGGTGGCGCCTTCACGGGGCGGTGGGCCTGCGGCCAGGGTCTCGGCCCGTGGCCCGGGCCCATCGGCAGGCTGTCGCTCGGCAGCCCATCGTCGACCACCTGCACCCGCGGCACGAATCGGTAGCCCCGGCGTGCCACGGTGGAGATCACGTCGCGCCCCAGCAGCTTGCGCAGGGCCCACACCTGCACCTGCAGATTGTTCGGCTCCACCGCCAGGCCGGGCCACACCCGTTCGTAGAGTTCGTCGGTGGTGACCACGCGGTCGCAGCACTCGACCAGGGCCTGCAGGAGGTCGAAGCCACGGCCGCCGATCGGTACATCCTGGCCGTCGCGGAGCAGTCGGCGCTCGGCCGGGCGCAGTTCGAAGACGCCGAATCGATGGCAGCGGATCATGGGCATGGTGTCTGGGATGCGGCCCGAGCGAGCCAGTCGCGACCGCAGGTCGGGATGGCAGCATGCGGCGCCCGGTCGAGGTGGCACAAGCGGGTGCGTTCACCTTAAATGATTTTTAACGCCGCGCGGGCCGGGAGCCACCGCCACATGCGCTCCAATCCGTCCCGAATTTGCCGGCTTTGCCGTCTTCTTGGTGACGCCCGCGCTGTCCGCTGTCTGGGAACATGCCGGTAGCCAGCGCGGCGCCCCGGCGCCGGCCCAGCCATCCCGCTCCACCGCCACCGCCACCGACCCGTCCACCGCCCCATGCGCGAACCACAGCAAGCCTGGCACGATACCCTCTCCGAGACGCCCGAGCAGGTCCGCCGCCAGGTCTTCGATCGCATCGATCCCGCCGCGGAAGCCCATGCCGACGAGTTCTACACGGCGCTGCTGGCGCACAGTGAGGCCAGCAAGGTGCTGGACCACGAACTCGTCAACCGCCGCCTGCGGGCCTCGATGGCCCAGTGGCTGCGCGGGCTGTTCTCGGGCGAAATGTCGGTCGGGGACATCGTCGCCCGCCAGCAGCACATCGGCGAGGTGCATGCGCGCATCGGTGTGCCGATCGACCTGGTGGCTGCGGCCGCGCGCGTGCTCAAGCGCGCCATCACGCGCGAACTGTGCGATGGCGACCTGGCCCGCGACCAGCTGGCGCTGGCCATCCAGTACGTGCACGAACTGATCGACCTGGCCATCGACGCGATGAACACGGCCTACACGTCCAACGCCCACCGCATGGCGCGCTCGGACGAGGCCTATCGCCTGTTCTTCCTCAGCCAGGACATGAAGGCCGAGCGCGAGCGGCAGAAGTCGCAACTGCTCGAGTGGGCGCACCAGATCCTCGTGCGCTACTACTGGGATGTGCAGGCCGATGCCTCGCACGGTGTGGTCGTCGGCCTCGGCAGTTCGCAGTTCGGCCTGTGGCTCGACCACAAGGCCTCGATGCTGTTCGAGGGCGCACCCGAGATCGGCCGCATCCAGCGGTCCGTCGCCCACATCGAGACCGACCTGCTGCCGCGGTTGAAGGATGCCCGCGGCAGCCATGACGAGGCCCGCGCGGTGATCGGCAGGATCAACCAGCAGGTCGACGAGATCAAGGCCTTGCTCGGCTCCATGTTCGACCGCTTCATCGAGGCCGAGGATGGGCGCGACAACGTCACCCGCCTGCTCAACCGGCGCTACGTGGCGTCGGTGATGCGACACGAGATCGCCGTGTCGCAGCGCCAGGACACCGGCTTCGCGGTGTTGACCATCGACATCGACCACTTTGCCCGCATCGTGCAGACGCTGGGCCTCGAATCCAGCGACGTGGTGCTGTCCCAGGTGGCCGAGGCGCTGCTGGACAGCGTGCGCGCGGGCGACTTCGTCTTCCGCATCGGCGACGACCAGTTCCTGGTGCTGCTGGTCGAGGTGACCCCGGACGCAGTGATGGCCGTGGCCGACGGACTGCGCCAGCGCATCGGCTCGACGCCGTTGCGCGTCGGCGGCCAGGCCAGCACCACCATCACCGTGAGCATCGGGGTGGCGATGTTCGATGGCCATCCCGATTACCAGCGCCTGCTCGACCGCGCCGACGAGGCCCTCCGACAGGCCAAGGCAGGCGGCCGCGACCGCTGCGTGCAGGCCGTCTGAGCTGCTGAACGGCCAGCGCACACCCCCCCTGTTCCCGGGGTTGCCAGGCACCCCCGGTCCAGGGGTTCATCCCGCGGCTGGGCGGGTCACACCCGAGGTTACGAACCGTAACATGGACTTGTGAACAGCTTCAGCCATCGCCGTCTCGTCCGCACCTGCTGGCTCGCCCTTGTGGCGATGCTGTCCCTGGTGCTGCTGCCGGTGATGTCCGAAGCCTGGGCGGCGTCGGCACCTTCGACCGACGCGCCGCAGGGCACGATGGCAGCCGAACCCGTGCGCGAGGCCGACCTCGGCTTTGCCTACGACGCATTCGCCGCCGGCGCCATCGTCGACCAGGGCATCGTTGACGGGCCTGTCGACGACGACATGCTCGGCCTCGAGGACGAGGCCGTCCTGGACTGCCTGCCCTGTGCGGTGCCCGCCGCGCTCCCTGCGGCCCAGCCGGCGCACCTCCCGACCCCGGGCTTGCGCGAAGTGCAGGTGCCATGGCCCGAAGGCCTGCAGCAACCGACCTGGGGCGCGCGCCACTGGCCTGCCGCGTGGTCGCGGGGCCCACCGCCTGAGCCCTGATCTGCGCGCGCCATGCGCGCCGCCCCCGGGCAGCGCGTCCGTCGCCTAGCCCACGGGGCCCACGACCCGTCCAACGGCCACCGCGATCGAGCGGTGAGCGCCGCCGGCATGGCTCGCCCCTGTCTCATCGATTTCCCCATGCGACGGATTGCCGCAGCTCACCGCGGCAGGCCTTCGCCAAGACACATCAACCTCGCCCAAAGTCATGACCCCGAGCCCCGAATCCCTTCGATCCGCTGCGCCCCCATGGGCCGCGTGGGCACTGCGACGGCGGCCTGCCGCGGCCGCGAAACCCTTCACTTTGCATGGCATGCCAGAGAGGCACGCCGACGCTGTATCAGGCCGCCGCGTGGCTGCTCTGTGTGCACGGCCCGTTCAGGTTCTGCTGGTAGAGCCGGCGCCCCGACCCGTTGAAAACGGTCGCGCGATGCGCCCCTGGCCCCTGTCGACACGCCCCTGTGAAGGGGCGGTGCGCTGCGCTCCTGCGACGATTGGTCACACCGGAACCCGTGTTGAAGTTGACGGGAATGCCGTTACGCTTGCACACGTCGGTAGCAGACGTTTCGCGGCCTGTGCGTGTCCAGTCCTGGACCCCGCCAAGTGGTTGAGGCGCGCGCACTTCGATGCTCATCGCTGGGAGGCGATTGTGGCTTCGGGCCCAGTTCACCAGACTGGATCTGAATCAAGCAATCCGTGTCGATGCGAGCATGAGCTTCCATCATCAAACAGGACAGATCGAAAGGATCCGCCGTGCACCACAGACCACCGAGCATCCGCATGCTGGCATCAATAGCCGCATCGCTGCTCATCGTGAGCACCCAGGCCGACGCCGGCGCGCTCGGCACATCCCTGCTCGGCAATGCAAAGTGGACGTCGCCCCGCAACGACCACCGCGAAGGGCAGATCATCGTCAAGTTCAAGGACGGTGTGGCCGATTCGGTGCGCGACGCGAAGCACTCGAACGAGGGCAACGTCAAGCTGCAGGAGATCCGCCGTTCCAAGGTCCACCATGTGTGGGCCTCGCCGGACAAGACCCTGGCCGAGTCGCTGGCCGCCTACAAGGCCGACCCCAACGTCGCCTCGGCCGAAGCCAACTTCAAGGTCAAGTTGCAGCTCACGCCTAACGAGCCCGGCTTCGCCTCGACGATGTGGAACCTGGACAACCCGGGCGTTGGCGCGCTCGGCCCCAACGGCAAGCTCGGTGCCGACATCAAGGCGCTCAACGCCTGGAACCTGTCCACCGGCAGCCCCAACGCCGTGGTCATGGTGATCGATTCGGGCGTCGACTACGAGCACTTCGACCTCGCTGCCAACATGTGGGTGAACCCGGGCGAGATCCCGGGCAACGGCATCGACGACGACGGCAACGGCTACGTCGACGACATCAACGGCATCGACACCTGGAACGGTGACTCGCTGCCGATGGACGACTACTTCCACGGCACCCACGTCGCTGGCACCCTGGGCGCGGTGGGCAACAACAGCCTGGGCGTGGTCGGTGTCAACTGGAACGTCAAGATCATCGCCTGCAAGGCCTTCGACGCCAACGGCGACGGCAATGCCGCCTCGATCCTGGCCTGCCTCGAGTACGCCCGCGACCTGAAGTACAACCGCGGCGTCAACCTCGTCGCCATCAACGCCAGCTTCGGCGGCCTGAACCAGTACTCGCAGATCCTGCGCGACGCGCTCGACGCGCAACGCGACATCCTGTTCGTGGCGGCCGCCGGCAACGACGGCCTGAACAACGACGTCGAGCAGTTCTTCCCGGCCAACTACGACGCGCCCAACCTGCTGTCGGTGGCCGCCACCGACCGCTACGACGAGAAGCCCGTGTTCTCGCACTACGGCCGGCGTTCGGTGCACATCGGCGCGCCGGGCCAGGAGATCGTCAGCACCTACACCTTCCCGAAGCACAGCTACGCCACGTCCAACGGCACGTCGATGGCGGCCCCGCACGTCACCGGCCTGGCAGCCCTGCTGAAGGCACAAGACCCGACGCGCGACTGGCGCACCATCAAGAACCTGATCCTGGCCGGTGGCGAGGTCATCCCCTCGATGACCGGCAAGACCATCAGCGGCCGCCGCGTCGATGCGTTCGGCGCGATGAGCTGCGTCAACCGCCCGCTGTTCTCGGTGGCCCGCCTGCCGGTCGGCTTCACCGTCGGTGTGCCCGCCAAGCTGCAGGCCCTGAGCATCAACTGCGGCACGCCCGTCGGCCCGGTCACCGCCGTCACGTCGGCCGGTCAGGCCATGACGCTGCTGGACGACGGCCTTGGCGCCGACCTGGCCGCTGGCGACGGCCTGTACTCGGTCAGCTTCACGCCGACCGCGGCCTTCACTTCCATCACCTTCACGTCGCCCAACGGCACCGAAGTCGTCGCGGCGGTCGATCTGTCGCTGACCGCCGTCACCGGCCCAGCCAGTGCCGTGCGCGGTGACCTGATCGCAGCGTCTGCCACCGTGGCCAACACCACCAGCACCGCGGCGCCCGAGTCGGTCGTCAACTTCTACCTGTCCACCGACGCGATCATCACCACCGCCGACACCCTGATCGGCTCGGCCATCGCACCGGCCATCGTTCCCGGCGGCACGCAAGTCGTCGCGGTCACCGGCACCGTGCCGGCCTCGCTGACGGCGGGCACCTACTACATCGGCGCCATCGTCGACCCCGCCAACACGGTGGACGAAGGCGACGAAGCCAACAACACGCGCGCCGGCAACCTCGTCAACGTCACCAACATCCCGGTCGACCTGACGCTCACCGCCCTGGCCGGCCCGGCCACCGGCAACACCGGCCGTGCCGTCACCTTCACGGCGACGCTGGCCAACCAGGGCGCCACTGTGGCCCCGGCCTCGACGGTGAACTTCTACCTGTCCGCCGACAACGTGATCACGACCACCGACGTGCTGGTCACCACCGTGCAGGTGCCGGCCCTGGCCGCCGGTGCCTCGACGCTGCTGACCGTGCCGACCACGATCCCTGTCACGCTGCCGCCGGGCGTGTACTACATCGGCGCCATCGCCGATGCGGCCGGCAACATCGTTGAGTCGAACGAGCTGAACAACACGCGCGCCTCCGCCACGACGATCACCACGTCGACGCTGTCGGTCGACCTCAACTTCACCGGCATGTCGAACCCGAGCACGGCCACGGACGGCGCGTCGGTGACGCTCAACACCACGCTGAAGAACTCCGGCACCACGGTGGCCCCGACGCCCAAGGTGCGCTGGTACCTGTCGCTCAACAACACGCTGAGCGCTGACGACTTCGTGGTGGGCGAGACCACCACCACCAACCTGAACGCCAACTCGTCGCGCACCGTCAGCCGCGCCGGCGCGATCCCGGCCACCATCCCGACCGGCCTGTACTACGTCATCGCCCAGGCCGATCCGGACAACGCGCTGGTCGAGTTCAACGAAGCCAACAACATCCGCGTCGGCACCACCCGCCTGCAGGTGAACTGGCGTCCTGACCTGGTGATCACCGCCATCACCAGCAGCAGCACGGCGTTGGCCACTGGGCAGACGGTCACCTTCACCGGTACTCTGAAGAACCAGGGCCTGGCCGCCATCAGCGCACCGATCAACGTGGGCATCTACGCCTCGACCGACACGATCATCGGTACCGGCGACCGCCTGATCGGCACCGTCGCGGTGCCGTCCATCGCGGCCGGTGCCTCGGTGCCCTTCACGGTGACCACCCAGTTGCGCACGAACATGCCGTCCGGCAACTACACCCTTGGTGCCTTTGCCGACTACGACCGTGTTCGTCCGGAGTCGAACGAGAACAACAATGGCCTGGCAGGCAGCGCGATCTCGATCGTCTACGGACCTGACTTCGTGATCTCGGCGGTGGCCGCCCCGGCCACCATCACCCGCGGTCAGTCGGCCACCTTCACGGCCACCCTGCTCAACCAGGGGGTGGGCGGCTTCGGCACCACGGCCAACCAGGGCAACGACGGCACGCCGAACCCGACGTCCTTCACCGTGGGCATCTACCTGTCGAGCAACTCGACCATCACCGCCAACGACCGCCGCCTCGGCACGGCCACCGTCACCGCCATCTCCGCCGGCCAGTCGATCCCGCTGTCGGTGACCGTCACGGTGCCGACGGGCGTGTCGCCCGGCACCTACTACATCGGCGCCATCGCCGACGACGGCCGGGTGGTGCGTGAGCCGGTCGAGGTGAACAACGCCACGGCAGGCAACACCACGCTGGTGCAGTAAGCCAGCACGTCATCGACGCGTCCCGACGGCAGGCCCCTGGCCTGCACGACGGGGCCTTCGAGACCAGGGCCGATCCGAAAGGGTCGGCCCTTTTTTCATGCCCGGCTCGGAGGGTCGTGGCCGCGGCCTCGACGCCCGCCCGCCGGCCGGCCGGCCCTTGGCGGCCGATCGCGGGCACCCTGCGGCAAGAAGGCTCGTTGAACGGGCGCATTTCGCGGGTTTGCCGTTCAAGCGAATCCGGCAGGATGCCGATATGAAGCCAGGCCATGCCCCCGCAGGGCTCGCCGGCCACGGGTCGGCGGGATGTTCCGCTGCCGCCCCCGTGCCGGCGGCGGATCTCCGCAGCCTGCGCTGACCTGTTGCCACCATCGCCCAACCAACCCAAAGAAGCGACACCATGCCCAACCGATCCATGCGGCTGTCCACACGACTGTTCCTTGCCTTCGGCGCGATCGTGCTGCTGGCGATGTTGTCGAGCGGGATCGCCCTGTTCAAGCTGCAGGCCATCCAGGCCAACCTCGACGACATCGTCAACGACAACAACGTGAAGGTGCACTTGAACACGGAGATGTCGGAGGCCCTGCACATCGTCACGCGGGTGATGCGCACGGTGGCGCTGCTGACCGACGATGCGCAGCGCGCTGAACAGCGCAAGAAGTTCGCCGACATGCGCGCGGTGTACGACAAGGCCCGGGCGGAGCTCGAGAAGTTCCCGGCCAGTGAGGCCGGCAAGGCCAAGCGGGCGGCGGTCGACGAGGCGGCCCGCAAGGCGCGGCCCTTGAACGACAAGTTCCTCGAACTGGATCTCGCGGGCAAGGAAGCCGATGCTGTGGCTCTGCTGATGAAGGAGGCCGCACCGGCCACCGAAGCCTGGCAGAAGGCGATCGACGAGAACCTCGCGCTGCAGGCCAAGAACAGCGACGAGCAGTACCACGCAGCTCAAGCCTCCTATGCCGCGGCGCGCAACCTGCTGATCGGCGCGGCGCTGGTGACGGCGCTCGTGGCCGCGGGCCTGGCGCTGTTGGTGGTGCGCAGCCTGGTGCGTGAACTGGGCGGCGAACCGTCCGACGTGGCCGCATTGGCGCGGTCGATCGCCGATTCCGACCTCAGCACCCACATCCACGTGCTGCCCGGCGACACCGGCAGCGTGGTGGCCGCGATGGCGCGCATGCAGGCCTCGCTGTCCGGCATCGTCGGCAACGTGCGCGGCAATGCCGAGGGCGTGGCCACCGCCAGCGCCCAGATCGCGCAGGGCAACACAGACCTCAGCCAGCGCACCGAAGAGCAGGCCAGCGCGCTGCAGCAGACGGCCGCCACCATGGACGAACTGGGCGCCACCGTGCGCAACAACGCCGACGGTGCCAAGCAGGCCAACCAGCTGGCGCTGGGCGCCTCGGAAGTGGCCGCCAAGGGCGGTGCCGTGGTCGGCCAGGTGGTCGAGACCATGAAGGGCATCAACGACAGCGCCCGCAAGATCACCGACATCATCAACGTCATCGACGGCATCGCCTTCCAGACCAACATCCTGGCGCTGAACGCCGCGGTCGAGGCCGCGCGCGCCGGTGAGCAGGGCCGCGGCTTCGCGGTGGTGGCGGCCGAGGTGCGCACGCTGGCCCAGCGCAGCGCCGAAGCAGCCAAGGAGATCAAGTCACTGATCACCAGCAGCGGCGAGCAGGTCGAGAAGGGCACCGCACTGGTCAGCGAGGCCGGGCGCACGATGGAAGAGATCGTCGGTGCGATCAAGCGCGTCACCGACATGGTGGCCGAGATCAGCGCAGCCAGTGCCGAGCAGAGTGCCGGCGTCGGCCAGGTTGGCCAGGCCGTGTCGCAGATGGACCAGGTGACCCAGCAGAACGCCGCGCTGGTGGAAGAAAGCGCTGCCGCCGCAGAGAGCCTGAAGCAGCAGGCCCAGCAACTGGTTCAGGCGGTGTCGGTGTTCCGCCTCGTCCAGGGTGCCGCACTGGCCCACGAACCGGCGCCCCGCCGCGCACCCGAGCGCGCCGCCCCGGTGGCGCGACCCAAGCCGGCGGCCCCCCGCGCCACGGAATCGGCAGCCAAGCCCCGCGCCGCCGAACCGGCCGCGCAGGCAGACCACGGCACCGACTGGGAAACCTTCTGATCGGTCACTGCACCAGCACGGTCACCGAGGCGCGCTCTGCACCGTCCTGCCCATCGCTCTGGATGCGCAGGGTGACCGTGGTCGAGGCCCAGCGCAGGCCGCGGCCGCGGCTGTCGATCATCATGCTGGGCAGGCCGCTGGCCCAGGCCATCGAATCGACCAGTTCTCCCGCAGGGATCAAGGCGCCGCGCGCGTCCAACAGGCTGTCGATCTCGAGGCCGACGGAGCCGGGCGCGTGCAGCCGCACACCGCGCAGGGCCGGCGCCGCCACCCCCTGGATGACCAGGTAGGCGATCTCCCTGCAGTGGTCTGCAACAGCCTCGGCCGGGCCCCCCGGGGGTGCGAAGCGAAGCATCCACTCCTGTTGCCGGCGTGCCGGGTCGGTGCCCGCCACGGGCACCGCGCGGGCCTGCATCACCCATGCCAGCGCGGCCTTGGCCATCGGTTCCGGCCCCGCGGTCATGCCACGGGTTCGAGGTAGTCGACCACCTCGCCACTGCGGTGGCGCACGCGCAGGCTCAGGCCTTGGCCGGTGGGCTCGGGGCCGTGCAGGATGCAGCCGCCCTGGGCCGTCAGGTCGGCGGCCAGCTCGAGCAGGCCCCTCACTTCGAGCACCATCGATGCGCCGCGCAGGTGGTCTGGCAGGTCGTCGTGGCAGCCGACGATCTCGAGGTTGCCCAGGTCGCAGATGGCCAGGCCCTGGCCCGCATGGCGGGTGATCCTGGCGTTCGCGCCGCTGCCGAAGCGGTGGGCCTTTGCCACGGCCGTGTCGAAGCTGGCCAGCGGGATGAAATGTCGGTACTTGATGCCGAGGATCTTCAGTCGTGTGGACATGCTGCGCGGTCGCTGGCCTTTCAGGATCGATCGGGTCGCCACGGCGGGCTGGCCGATCCGGCCGCGAGCGACAGGCGCCACCATAGGCAGGCCGCGCTGAATAGTCCTTTAGACCTGAACGGACTGGGGTACGGCCCGGGGGCTTGCGGCACACTGCTAGCCTTCGCAACCTCCACCCGCCACCGCATGGCCAAGAAGGACAGGCATGTCAGCGAAACGCCCGCGACGCAGCAACTGCGCGCCGCCGGCGTCGAGTTCACCGAGCATGTGTACGACTACGTCGAACACGGCGGCACCGCCGAGTCGGCACGGCAGCTGGGCTGGCCCGAGCACGCAGTGGTCAAGACGCTGGTGATGCAGAACGAGCGCGCCGAGCCGCTCATCGTGCTGATGCACGGCGACCGCCAGGTCAGCACCAAGAACCTGGCGCGGGCCATCGGCGCCAAGGCGGTGGAGCCCTGCAAGCCGGACGTTGCCCAGCGCCACAGCGGCTACCTGGTCGGCGGCACCTCGCCCTTCGGCACGCGCAAGGCCATGCCGGTGTACGTGGAGCAGGGCGTGATGGCGCTGGAGCGCATCCTCGTCAACGGCGGCCGTCGCGGCTACCTGGTGGGCATCGCACCGCAGGTGCTGGTGCAGCACCTCGGCGCGCAGCCGGTGAGCTGCGCCATCTGAGCGCCCCAAGGACGCCGCCCGGGCCTCACGGCCGTGGCTTCAGCGTCCCGCAGTCGGCCGACAGCCATTTGCCCGACACCGTCATCGTCATCTGCTCGGTCTTGCCCTTGGCCGTTGTGTTGACCACCGTGCGGCCGGTGTAGGCCTTGTCGCTGACCAGCGTGTACTCGCCCTCGCCAGTGGTGGGGCGCTCGCCGGTGCAGGCGAACTTGAACTTCATGGTGTTGCCGCTGCGCGTCATCGACTGGCGGGTGCACTGGCCGGCTTCCTGCGGGATCTCGTCACGCTCGACCTGTTCCTTGCTCAGACAGATGCGGATGCTGTTGCCCTTGTCGCCCAGCGCCACGCCCTGCTTGGCCATCATGTCCTGCATCATCTTGCGCTGCTCGGGCGGCAGGCTGGCCATCTGCGCCTGGGCCTGGGCCATGGCCGCTTCCATCTTGCCGTCGGCGGTCTTCATCGATGTGGTGTTTTCCCACAGCCCGGGGCTGAGCTTCTGGGCCTGCACCCCGACCACTGCACCCAGCAGCAGGGAGGCCGCGGCGATGCGCATGCCTGTGTTCATGGCCTTGACCTTTCGCGGTGATGTCATCGGTTCAGTGTGCCACGCAGGGTGGCCGCCGTGGCTGCGCCAGGTCAGTCGGCGCCGCGCACCGGCTCGGTCAGCCGAGGGTCGTCGTGCAGGGCCCAGTAGGCGGCCTGCATCTGCCGCGTCACCGCCCCGAAGTTGCCGGCCGCCCGGCCACCGATCGGCACGCCGTCGAGGCGGTGCACCGCGATCGCGCCGCCGCCGGTGCTCGACAGGAAGATCTCGTCGGCCGAGCGCAGTTCGGCCAGCGCCAGGTCGCGCACCTCCACCGGCAGGCCCATGCCATGCGCCAGTTCGATCATCGTGCGGCGCGAGACGCCCTCCAGCACGCCGCGCGCCGGCGTCACGATGCGCGCGTCGGCGCCCCGGCCCAGCACGGCAAAGACGTTGAAGCCCGGCCCCTCGGTGACATGGCCCGCGGCATCGAGCAACACCACCGTGTCGCCGCCGCGGTCGTAGGCCTGGAACAGGCCCATCACGAAATCCAGCCAGTGGTAGTTCTTGACGCGCGGGTCGACGCTGCCGGCCGCGATGCGCTGCTGGCTGCCCACCACCAGGTCGAGGCCGCGCTTCTGCGCGTCGGGGTCGGCGATCCACACGAACGGGATCGCGAAGGCCATGAAGCGGTTGCGGCAGGTGCGCGGATCGCGCGAGCCGGCTGCCGGCACGCCGCGGGTGCACAGCAGCTCGACATAGGCGTCGCGCAGGCCGGCGCGCTGCACGCAGCCGTGCATCACCTGGCGCATCTGGGCACGCGTGAGCCCGGGGTCCAGACGCAGGGCCCGCAGGCTGGCCTCGAAGCGGTCCAGGTGGTCGTCGAGCCGGAAGAACCGGCCCTGCCAGACATGCGCCACGTCGTAGGTTGCGTCCGAGTGCAGGAAGCCCCAGTCGAAGACCGAGATCTTGGCGTCCTCGGGCGCCACGTAGTGACCGTCGACGAATGCGCATCCCTGCATGGTGGCTCCTGGGCAAATGGGGGGTGACCTGGACGCGATCTTGCCTCAGCACCGCCGCGCCGGGTCGGCGGCGCTGGCGGGAGTGGCTTGCCCTGGGCACCGCCGACGCCGCCGGTTTGACCATGGTCAAGACCGGGGGGCGGCAGGCCGTTTAGCCTGCGGCATCGCGAGCACCCGCGCCCCACGCCCCATGCCGCTCGGCCATCGGCCGAGCACAGGAGACCCCGATGAGCATCCCCATCCGTGCCGACAACGACAACCCGATCGACGATTTCTCGAACTGCCACGTCGGCATCGTCGCCCAGTTGAACGAGATGGCTCGCCTGCCCGGGCTGCTGGAGCCCGCAGCGCTGGCGCGCAAGATCGCCGGCGACACGGTGAGGTTCTTCCGAGAGGCCGTCTACGAGCACCACGCGGAAGAAGAGCGCGAGCTGTTCCCGGCCGTGCTGGCCTCGTCGCAAAAGGGCGACGAGCGCGACACCGTGCAGGCCATCGTCGACCAGCTGGTGCGCGAGCACCGACAGGTCGAAGCGGCTTGGGAGCTGCTGGAGCCCGCGCTCAAGGCCGTCGCCAAGGGACAGGACGCCGACGTCGACGTGGTCGCCCTCGACGCCCTGGTGATCCGCTACCAGGCCCATGCCGCGTTCGAAGAGCGGCACTTCCTGCCGCTGTCGCAGACCATCCTGGGCCGCAACAGCAACCACCTGGCCGCCCTGGGCGTGTCCATGCACATGCGGCACGTGATGCCCGACGTGATGAAGCGGTTCGGGCACCGCATCTGATCGTCGGACCCTCTCGCAGGATCGACCGGGGCGGCGGGCCGCGCGCCGGCTGCATGGGAATGGCGCGGGCGGCGGGGCGCGTGGGAGCCGCCGTCAGGCCGGCCTCAAGTCCAGCCTTCGCAGGCCGATATCCGTGAACAGATGCCTGTTGCCTCCGACGAGACCGCCGCCATGCCCACTGCCCACCAAGACCTTGCCCTGTCGTTGTACGAGCCGCCCGCCAGCCGCTTCGATGCGCCGAAGGCTGCGTTGACGCTGTGCCTGTTCTGCGGCAGCGGCGGGCCGCCGCAGGTGCACGGTGACAGCGCCTGCGCCTCGTGCGGCAGCCCGCTGGCCATGCCGTTCGAGACGGACGGCCAGTCGTCCGAGAACAAGGGCCGGCGCGGTGCGATGCGCCGCCAGCGCGACCATCTGGCGCAGATGCAGTTGCACCCGCGGGCGTCGGCGGTGCCGGTGCGCTGGCGCGACCTGTCGATGACCGGCCTCAGTGTGCTGGCCGAGCAACAGGTGCTGGTGGACCAGGTCATCCGCATCACCGACGACGGCATCGACGTGCTGGCCCAGGTGGTGGACTGCCGTCGCCAGGGGCAATGCTTCTCGGTGCATGCCAAGCTGCTGCGAGCGCGCTTCGCGCACAGCAGCGGCACGTTCGTGCGCGCGCGCGCCTGAACGTCGGGCTGCCCGGCCTTCGCAGGCCGGCCCCCCTGCGCGCCGCCGCACCTCACACCGGCCCACCTTGCGCCGGGCCAGGTCACACCGGCCTCACTCCGTGTCGAGCACACAGCGGGCCAGCGCGTCGGTGATGCGCTCCTCGACACCGTGCATCGCCGACCACCGGCCGCGTTCGCGTTCGGGGTCGTTGCCGAAACCGGTGACCACCCAGGCCATCGCCCGGCCGCTGTCCGGGTCGTAGAACAGGCCGGTGTAGGCGCCGTAGGCCTCGCCCAGGTGGCCCCAGCCGGTGAGGCCGCCCCGCTGTGCCAGACGGTCGCCCCAGCCCGGGGCCGATCGGTCGGTGAAGCGCTGCACACCCAGGCCCCAGGCCTGGAACAGGCCGCCCTGGGTGTCGCCGTTGCTTGCCTCGGCGCCCGCAGCGCCGTTGGCCTGCCACTGCAGCGCATGGCGCTGTGCCAATGCCGCCGCGCCCGGCACGCTGGGCCCGGGGCCCTGGCCCTGCCGCAGCAGCATGGCCAGCAGCCGGGCCAGGCCATCGGTGGAGATGCGCAGGCCGCCGGTGGGCGAGAAAGGGCTGGCGTTGGTGCCGGGCACCCATCGGGCCAGGTCGGGCGGTGGCGGCTCGGTGCCACCCTGCAGATCGTCCTTCTGCGGGTGCCAGGCACCCTCGGGGCGCCAGGTGCCGTCGCCGTCGCGCCGGCGGTACAGCGTGGCCAGGCGCGCCCGTTCGTCGGCGTGCCAGTCGGGCGGAAAGTAGCCGCCGTCGATGCCCAGCGGCCGCAGCACCCGCTGCGCCATCAGGCGGTCGAAGCGCTTGCCGGTGACGCGTTCCATCAGCGTGCCCAGCACCGTCCAGTTGAGGTTGGCGTAGCCGAACCACTGGCCGGGCCGGCCCTGCGGCAGCCAGGCCTCGGGCCGCTGCAGCAGATCGAGCACCGACACCTCCGGCTCGAAGAAGTAGCCCGCCGCGTCGCCCAGCGTGGACGTGTGCGACAGCAGCTGGCGCACGGTGATCGGCTGGTCGGGGTGGCGGGGGTTGCGCACCGGTCTTCCGACATAGCGTTCCAGGTCAGCGTCCAGGTCCAGCAGGCCCTGCTCGACCAGCGCCATGGCGCCGAGTGCGGTCACCGTCTTCGACACCGAGGCCACGCGCACCAGGGTGTCGTGCCGCAGGGGCAGTCCGGTGCCGGGCTGCGCGGGGTCGATCCAGCGTCGACCGAAGGCGGCCTGGAAGCGCACCTGCCCGTCTCGCAGCGCCACCACCGCCAGGCCTGCCAGCGGCAGTTCGGGGTCGTCGGCAATGGCGGCGAGCCGGCGCTCGAGTGCCGGGGCGCAGGCCAGCGCCCCGGCCGTGCGGGGGGCGGGCGTCGGCGGGCCGGGCGGTGCGGTGGCGCAGCCGGCCAGCAGCGTGACGATGCACAGGGGCAGCGCGAGGGAATTTCTCATGCGATCGGTGCGATGGTAGCCCCGTGGTGTGGCATCATCCGCGCCCACCCCGAGGGGCCGCCAGTGCGGCCGAAAACGCGCGCGCCATGGACCTGAAACTGCCCATCGTCATCCACGACGAACTGTCGGAAACCGTTGTCGAGAGCACCGGCATGCTCGACCTGGCCAGCGGCGAGATCTTCGACGTGCGCTACCGCGAGCACAACCTCGAGGCCGAAGGCTTCCCGGCCGAGAGCGAAGACTACGACTTCACCTGCGGCACGCTGAGCAACGGCACCAAGGAAGTCGAGTTCCGCATCGAGGTCGACGTGGTCGGCCGCAAGTACTCGATCACGCCGAGCGAACTGCTCGAGCTGAAGGGCCGCGCGGCCAAGCTGTTCAGCGCGCCGCCGGGCGGCCGCAAGGGCTGAGCGGCACAGGCCGCCCCGGCAGGTCCGGCGCGCCCATCACGGGCCGGCATGATGGGGATCCGCGGGTTCGTGCTCGTCGCAGCCCTGGCGCTGGCGGGCTGCGCGTCGCCGCCGCCACCCGTCGCCGAGCGTGCGGACGTGTTGATGCGAGAACTGGTCCAGCGCCATCGCTTCCAGGGAGCCGTGGTCATGGGCCGCGGCGGCACGGTCGAGTACGCCGCCGGCTTTGGCTGGGCCGATGTCGAGCGGCAACGGCCGTTCACGCCGGACACCCCGACCGATGGGGCCTCGATGGCGAAGACCTTCACCGCGGCGGCCCTGCTGATGCTGGCCAACGAAGGACGCGTCGACCTCGACATGCCGGTGCGCGACATCCTGCCCGAGTTTCCGCACGCCCGGACGCGGGTGCGCCACCTGCTGGCGCACTCGGCCGGCCTCGTCGACTACGACTGGCTCGACCAGCGCGTCGGCCCGGGGCAGCCGCGCACCAATGCCAGCCACCTGGCGCTGCTGGCACGCGACGCGCCGGTGCCCCACTTCGAACCCGGCAGCGCCTTCACCTACGACAACGTGGCCTACGACGTGGCCGCGATGGTCATTGAACGCCGCGCGGGCAAGGCCTATGCCGACGTCATCGCCGAGCGCTTCAGCCTGCCGCTGGGCCTGGCGGCGTTCGTGCGGCCCGCCCGCTTCGCGGACTGGCAGGGGCCTCGCACGAGGGGCTACCGGCGCACGGCCGAGGGCTGGAAGGACCACGATGCCCACGACCACGAGGGCTTCCACGGCGGCGCCAACCTCTACCTCTCGGCGCGCGACCTGCAGCGCTGGGTCGCCGGCTACGCCGAGGTCGTCGGCGCCGCCACTGCCCGGGCCGCCCTGGCCTCGGCACGGCTCGACGACGGGCGCGCCACCGGCATCTCGCTGGGCAGCTGGTACGTGTCGCCGGACGGCACGCGGCGCTACTACACCGGCAGCCACAACGGCTTCTTCAGCTTCGGCTATGCCGATCATGCCCGGAACCTGTCGATCGCCTGGGTCGCCAACGACGCCCCGCCATCGTGGCTGCAGCCGGCACTGTCCCGTGCCCTGGTGGCGATTGCCGAGGGTCGCGCCCCCGAGCGGCTGGTCGCACCGCCCGTGCCGGATGCCGTGGCAGACCCCTCCGGCAGGTACCGCGTGAGCGGCGTCGGCGACGTGATCGTGCACCGCGACGGCCAGCAACTGCGGGTGCGCCACCGCCGCGTGGATTACCAGGGATTCCCTGTGGCCCGCGGGGTGTACTACGTGCCGGGGCTGGACGCCTACCTCCGATTCGCTGCGGATCCGCAGGGGCAGGCCACCCTGACCTGGGATGCCGTCTTCCTCGCGGGGCCGCCGACGGCCCGGATTGGCCCGGGCGAGGATCGGTAGGTCCGCAGGAGGCCGACGGCGGTCGGCGGTTGGCTGTCGGGCGTGGCCTGCGCCACCGTGCCGACGGGCTGCGGTGGCGGCGGTTCAGGTCCGCAGGAACGACAGCAGGGCCTCATTGAACGCCCCCGCGTGCGACAGGTTCAGCCCGTGCGGCGCACCGGCCACCGTGACCAGCTTGCTGTGCGGCACGGCCCGGTGCGTGCGCAGGCCCGAGCCTTCGATGGGCACGATCGCGTCGGCGTCGCCATGGATCACCAGCGTGGGCAGCGTCATCCGTGTCAGGTCGTCGCGGAAGTCGGTTGTGGCGAAGGCGTCCATGCACGCCAGCGCCGCATGCTGGGCCGATTGCTCGCACAGGGCGACGGCTGCGGCGCGCTGCAATTCGCTGACCTGCAGCGTGCCGTCGACCGAGTAGAAGCTGCGCGTGAACTGGTCGAAATAGGCACTGCGGTCCTGCTGCAGCGCCTGCTTCTTTTCCTGTGCGGTCTCGGGCGTGAGCGGCCCGTCCGGGTTGTCGGCCGTCTGCATCAGGTACGGCGGCACGGCCGCCGCGAACACCACGCTGCGCAGCCGCGATGGGCCGCAGCGCGAGACGTAGCGTGCCACTTCGCCGCCGCCCATCGAGAAGCCCACCAGCGTGGCGTCCTCGAGCCCGCATTGCGCCATGACGCGCTGCAGGTCGTCGGCCAGCGTGTCGTAGCTGTAATCCGATGCCGGCTTGTCCGACCGGCCGAAGCCCCGGCGGTCGTAGGCCACCACGCGATAGCCGGCGGCCTGCAGCGCCGACACCTGCGGCTCCCAGGCCTGGGCCGACAGGGGCCAGCCGTGGATCAGCACCACCGGTCGGCCGCCGCCGCCGCTGTCGTCGATGTGCAGGCGCACCGCGCCCGCGGTCGCCTCGTCGGCAGCGCTCGGACTGTCCTGGTTCGCCATTGCACCACCCGCGGCGGCGCCGCCCAGCGCGCCGGCAACGGCTCCCAGCGTGCCGCCGACCACCACGCCCACCGGTCCGGCCACCATGACACCGACGGCGGCGCCCGCGGCCATGCCGGCCACCACGCCGCCGCCCATCAGCGCCGAATTGGCCTCGCGTTCGGCTTCCTCGGGTTCCAGCCGCACCTGTGCCTCGGGATCCGGGTCCTGCGACGGGATGCCGTGGCCGGGGACGGCCTGCTCGGCGAGGTCGCGGTCGGGCCGTTTGGTGCTGGGCGTCGTGGTGGTGGATGGGTTCATGTGTCTCTCCCGAACGAGGTGGCGATGGAACGTTCGGGCGGCTGGCACCGTGAACGATCGACCGACCTTAGGCCCGTGGAGGGGTCACCGTCCGTGCGGCAGCGGACGGTGGCGCCTCGACGCGGGACGAGGCCGCGGGTGTGCCTCGTTGCCGGCCATGCGGTCGGCGAGGGGTCGGGTGCGCCGGCGCCGGGGTGGGACGACCCCTCGGCGCATCGGCCCGGCGTCAGCGCTCGGCGGGCTTCAGCCAGGCGTCGATGTCGGCCGCCGACGGCGGGCCGGTGACGGCGCGGGCGGGCGACCGCGGGCGCAGCAGCATCACGTAGGGCGTGACGCCGCGCCAGCGCGGCTCGACGCCGTGGCGCAGTGCGGCAGCTTGGCCCGAGAAGGCGAACACGCGGTCCACCTGGGCATGGTGCGGGTGCCTGACCAGCCCGTCGTCGTCGTCACCCGGGGCCACGTCCATCACCACCACGATCGTGGCGGCCTTGGCCTTGCGGTCGCGCAGGGCCTGCGTGAGCTTGTCGATGGCGGCGGGGCAGTGGGCGCAGTCGGTGGTCGAGAAGACCACCGCCGTCGGCTGCGTCAGGCCGGCCTGCAGCGCGGCCCAGGTGCCGGGCTCGAAGGCCTCGACGCTGCGGGGCGCGGCGCTGGCCGTCAGGCAGGCGCCGGCACAGGCCAGGGCGGCAAGCAGGCGCGCCGCGGCGCCCAGGTCACGGCGTGGCGATGCGTTCAACGCGAACCCCCTGGGTGGTGCGCCACAGCGCATAGATCCGGCCGGCTTGACTGGCCAGCAGCGGGTGGTCGTTGTCGTCGGTGGTGTGGCCCAGTTCGCGCAGCGCGAAGCTGCGGCCGTCGTCGCGCGACAGCCAGGCGCGCCAGCGGGTGGCCTGGCCGTCGAAGCTGCGCCAGGCGATGGCCAGGGTGGGGCCCACACTCAGCACCGCCGCGTGCTCGGCGCGCTCGTCGGGCAGCGCTTGCGCCTCGCCGTCGGGCGAGCCGTCCGGTTTCAGGCGGCCGTAGCGCACGCGCGATTCGCCGGCGCGCTCGCCGAACCACACCGCGTGGTAGCCGCCACCGGCGGCGGGGGCCAGGCCCGGGCCGTGGTGCGGGCAGGCGTCGAGGGCCCAGCGGTCGAAGGTGGCGCGCACCGGCTCGGCCGCCGCGGCGGCCGACAGCGGCGCGAAGCCATGGTCGCGCTGGTTGGGGGCGAACACGTGGCGCCACAGCGCCACCAGCGAGCCGTCGGGCGCGGGTGCCAGCGCGATGCGGCAGCACTCGCAGCTGTGGTCGGCCAGCTTGGTGTCGGGGCCGAAGGTTTTGCCGCCGTCGCGCGACTCGTTGCGGTAGATGGCGGCGCCGCGGTAGTCGGAGGCGGCGCGCTGGCGCCGTCCGGCCATGCCACTGCTGGCCGCGTGCGAGGCGTGGGCCACCGGCGCGGACGCGGGCGGTGCGGTCTGCGCGTCGGGTGCCGCGCGGCGCGACTGCGCCTCGAGGTCGCGCTTGTCGATCCACAAGGTGTGCAGCGTGCCCTGGCCGTCGAAGGCCACCGACTCGAAGCGGTGCGTGATGAGCTGCCGGTCCTGGTGCACGGTGAACGGGGCCGAGAAGCTGCGCCCGCCGTCGTCCGAGCGCAGCATGCGGATCTGCCCGGTGTAGGGCCGCGCCAGCGGCTCGGTGTAGGTGATCACCGCCTGGCCCTTGGGCCCGAAGGCCAGCTTGGGGCGGTTCTCGCCGTCGGCGGCGATCCGGTCGGCGCCGGTGTCGAGCGTGCGCGGCGCAGACCACTGCCGGCCCTCGTCGGCGCTGGTCTGCACGAACAGGCGCTGCTGCGCATCGAGCGCGACGATCCACAGCTCGCCCGCCGGCGAGAAGGCCGCGCCCATCGCCAGCGGCGGCGGGCGCCTCTTGGCGGCTGGCGCGGCCTTCTCGCNGTGGGTGGCCGCGCCGGCGCGGCGGGCTGGTCTGGCGCCGGCGCGGCCGACTGCGCCCACGCCGGCAGTGCCAGCGCCAGCAGCGCCGCCGCGGCCCATCGGCGGGCGTTCATCGGGGCGCTCCGGCGCGCCGACGGGCCGGTCTCACAGGTCGTACCTCAGGCTGGCGAACCAGGTGCGCTGCGGGTAGGGGTTCGGGTTCACGTAGTACTTGAAGTTGCCGAGGTTGTTGACGCCCAGCGAGGTGGTCCACTGCGGCCCCAGCTTGTACGATAGCTTGGCGTCGAACACGCTGTAATGGCTGACGGCGCCGTAGACGTTCGGGTTGGGGTCGTTGTACTGCTTCGTCGCCGTGTTGAACAGCGCATTGTGCTGTCGGCCGCTGAAGCGGTAGCTGAGGCTGGCGGTGGCCGCGTCGTTGACGTGCCAGGTGCCCACCAGCGTGGCGCGCCAGTCGGGGATGCGCGGCTGCACCGTGCCTTCGAGGCCCGGGTTGCGGCGGTTCTCGATGATCAGCGAATGGGCGTAGGTGACACTGCCGTTGAGGTCGAAGCCGCGCCAGCCCAGGTTGCTGGCCTGCCAGGCGATCTCGACGCCCTGGGTGCGCACCTTGTCGACGTTCTGGATGCTCGAGATGTTGGGGGTGACGGTGACGTCGGTCTGCGAGATCAGCGCGTCGCGCTTGTCCTCGTAGAAGTACGAGCCGCGCAGCATCAGGTCATTGAACTGCTTCTGCACCACCCATTCGGACGAGCGCACCTGCTCGGGCTGCAGGTTGGGGTCGTTGGTGCGGATGTTGTTGGGGCCGTTGAAGGTCTGGAACATCTCGGCCACCGTCGGGTAGCGCACGCCCTTGCCGAACGAGGCCCGCAGCGCCAGCGTCGGCGTGGTCTGCCAGGCCAGGTGCAGCTTGGGCGAGAAGTGCGAATAGCTGCGGTCGCCGTAGTTCAGTTGCCGCTGGGCGGCGGCGCTGCCGGCGTTGAAGTTGCTGCCGTCGAAGGCCTTCCACCACTCTTGCCGGCCGCCGACCACCAGCGTCCAGTGCGGCGCCAGCGCCCATTCGTCCTGCAGGTAGACGGCGCGCGTCTGCGTCTTGCCGAACGAATTGGTGTTGAGCGTGCCGGTGGTGCTGGTCAGCCAGTCGGCGATGGGCGCGGCGGCGGTGCCGTAGGTCACCGACGACAACTCGTAGCGGTCGTGGTGCAGGCCGAAGCTCAGCGTGTGCGCCGGCGCGCCGCCGCCGTTGCTGCGCCAGGTGCCGCGCAGGTCGATGTTGTGCCAGCCGGTGCCCGACGCGTCGGTGAGCTGGCCACCGGGGCGCACCTCGCCTTCGCCCGAATCGAATCCGTTGGTGGGCGTGGCGGTGCGCGAGAGGTCCTTCTGCTGGTCGTACAGGCTGGCGATCAGCTCGCCGTCCCAGGCGCCACCGGTGGCCGTCTTGACGGCCAGGCCGTGCATCCAGTGCTCGCTGCGGCTGCGGCTGGGGGCGGCGGTCGACACGGTGTAGTCGGCGCCGTCGATGCGCACGAACTTGAACGGGTTGGCCAGGGCCGCCCCGGCATTCCACACGGTGCGCCCCTGGGTGTCGCGCAGGTAGCTGTCCACCGAGCCTTCGGACGAGTTCTGCCAGTAGCCCAGCGTGTAGGTGGCGCTCAGCGCGGGCGAGAAGCGGTAGCCCAGCTTCAGCTTGGCCTGGTCCTGCACGGTGTGGTCGATGCCGGTGGTGCTGACGATGATGCGCGGCCGACCGGCCGTGTCGATGTCGCGGTAGACAGCCGAGCCGCTGACGTCGGTGAAGGTGCCCGCGGCGGCCGGCGCGCCGGTCTTGGCCACGGTGTTGCCGAAGGTCTGCGGGTGGCCCTGGTTGTCCAGGTGGTCCAGCGTGAGCCAGTAGGACAGGTTGCCCACCGCGTTGCCGAGCGAGGCGCTGGCGTGGCCGCCACTGAAGCGGTCGTTGGTGCCGTATTCCTTGAAGCGCTGGGTGAAGAGGTCGAACTTGACGTGGGCCTCGAACTTCGTCGGCGTGCGCGTGCTCATGTTCACCACACCGCCGGCCGAATTGCCGGGGTACAGCGCCGAGAACGGGCCGTAGAGGATGTCGATGCGCTCGATCTCGTCGGGCGACACCATGCCCCAGCGCGGCGCGGTGGAGAAGCTGTTGTTGAGGAAGTTGGACAGCAGCAGCCCGTCGGCGTAGACGGTGGTCTGCGCACTGGAGGTGGAGCTGTTGACGCGCATCACCAGGATGCCGTTGCGGTCGCCGATGTAGCGCTCGCGCACATGGGTGCTGGGCAGGTACTGCAGCGCACCGGCGCTGGTGACGGTGTTGATGTTCTCGGCGATGTCCTGCGCGCCGACCGATTCGACGGTGGATGGGACGCGGGCCGCCGGTGCGGCGGTGCGCGCACCGGTGACGACCACCACGCCGTCGGCGGCCGCGGCCAGCGGGGCCTGGGCCAGGGTGGTGACATCGGTGGCGGGCGCGGTCTGTGCCAGGGCGGCCAGGTGGATCGTGCACAGGCAGGCGGCGGCCAGCGCCGAATGCCGGGGCTCGTGGGAATACGACATGGGAAACCTCGTTGCGATGGGCACGCCATGGCGGGCGTGCCGACGCCCGGTTGCCGCGCTTCGGGCGGCAGGCCCGTCGGGGGCCAGGGCGTGGGGTCCAGGGCGCGGCCGTGCCGGCGTCAGGCCGGCGGCCGCGGAGCGTCAGCGGTGGGTGGACCCCAGCGGTGGCGCGCGGGCTGGCGCGGCGCGCCAGGCCACCTGGCGTGCAGGCAGTGCGCCCGGTTCGGTCGGGCAGGCGTCCGCCGCCTCGACCACCGGCAGTCCGGCACCGGCCGGCGTGGGCAGCAGGGGGGCCACGCCGCCGAGGGCGCAGAACGGACAGTGCTCGAGGTGGGCGAGCGGGTCGCCGTGGGCGGGCTGCGGTGTGGGCGCGCCCGCGGCGGCGGCCGACGGCTCGGGCCCATGGGCCGTGCAGATCTGGTGCCAGGGCTCGTGCGACGCTGACAGCGCCAGCGCATGCGACAGCGTCGGCGCCAGCGACAGGCCCAGGAGCGCGAACAGCGCGATCCAGGCCCATGCGCGGCGGTGGCGGCGAAAGATTGTCACCATTTGATTCTAGGGTGGCGACCCCCCTGGCCGGACCCACGGACGGGTGCGACCGATTGCCTCAGGATGCCGCGCGCAAATGCCGTGGCAGGGCTGTGCCGGTGCCGCGCGCGAACCGCACGGGGCTAGGTGCTGCGCAGGGGCCGCACCTGTCCCGCGCGGGGGCTGGCGTCAAGGCTTCGGTGCGCCCATGCCGCCCAGGGCCTTGACGGGGGCGTTCACGGCGATCGTCTCGCGCTTGCCGTCCTTGCCCTCGACGACCAGCGTCAGCGGCACCGACTGGCCGGCGGCCAACGGCGCTTTCAGGTCCATCAACATCACGTGATAGCCACCGGGCTTGAGCTCGACGGCCTTGCCGGCCGGCAGTTCGAGGCCGGGGACGGCCCGCATCTTCATCACGTTGGCTTCCATCACCATCTCGTGGATCTCGACCACGCCGGCGGCCGGCGACGACGCCGAGACCAGCTTGCCGCCCTGGGCCGAGGTGAGTTGCATGAAGGCGCCGGTGGCCTTCTGCTGCACCACGGTGCCGCGCACCCAGGGTTCGGTGACGGTGGTCTGGGCCAGTGCAGACAAGGTGGTGCCGGCGACGGCCAGGGCGACGAGGGAGCGGAGCAGCGACATGGCAATGGTCTTTGTGTGAACGGCAGGTTGGGCAGGGAAGGGTGCACGGCCACCTGCCAGGCGGGGCGCATCCAGGAGGTTAACTGGCGCAGCGCGGCGGCGGTTGACCGGGCGCAGGCGGGCGGGGAAGGTGACGTGGGGGCAACTCACGCGAAGATCGTCGGGTGGAGTTGCCGGCCGAGCCGGCGGATGCCCCGAGGCGTGTGCAGGCCGATGCCGTGCAGATCGGGCCCGTGCACCACGATCAGGCGCTGGCCGCGGCCGGCCGGGGTTTCCAGGGCGCCGGGCGCGTGCAGCGCCAGTGGCAGGCCGTCCTGGGCGGCCGTGCCCGCCGGGTTGGTCAGGATGAACTCGGGCGCCGCGGCGATCATGGCCTGCCGGCCCATGGGCTCGAAGCCGTCGAAGGCACCGGCCACGTTGTCGGTGCCCAGCAGGCCGAGCAGCGCCGACATCGCGTTGCGATGGCCGGCCACTCGCAGGGGCTCGCGCTCAACAGCCCGCACGAACAGGGCGCGTGGCCGCCGGGGCACGCGGGCGATCAGCCGGGCCACCCCTTGCATGTCGCGCTGGAACCGGGCCACCAGGGCCTCGCCTTCGGCCGACTTCTGCAGCATGGCAGCGACGATGCGGATGCGGCGTGCAACGCCCGCCGCGGTGGGTTCGCTGTCGACCACGTGAACCCGGACGCCCGCCTGGTGCAGCTCGTCCAAGGTCCGGGGGGTGGCCCATTCGGCGCCGATCACCACCCGGGTGGGGTCGGCGGCCAACAGTGGATCGGCCGACGGCTCTGGCATCTCGGGCAAGCGCGGCACCGGGGAAAGTTCGGCGAGGTGATCGGCATCGTGGCCCACGGCCACGAGCAGGTGCGCGCCACCGAGTGCCACCACGATCTCGGCCAGGCCCCCGTCGGTGACGACCAGCCGACCTGTGGCCGGCCGGGCCGTCGCGGGCACGAGCCCCACGGCGAGTGCGCACAGGGCTTGCCGTCGTGCCAGGCCGCCCGAGGCAGCGCCGGCACGGCCCAGGCCCCCGTGGGCGGCCGTCCGGGTGGTGCGGCCGGTGGCCGGCGCTCGGCCCGCCGCGACGGGCGATGCCGCGTCGCCTCCACCGGGCGCCCAGTCGGCTTTGGTGCGTGGGGTGTGCGTCATCGCAGCGTGGGGCTTTGAAGCTGATGTCATCCGAAGGCGAGCCTTTTGCCGCTCAATGCCGGTGCAGCTGATGCCGGGGCGCCGACGCCGGATGGCTGTTGGGCGCCGATGCGGCCGGCGCCGCCGGGTGGGCCCCATGCGCGCCTGCATGGCCAGGGGGGCCATCGAGGCGCAGCAGCCCGTCGAAGGTGGAGAACAGCGCGCGCTGCTCGGCCGGCAGGCGGGCCTCGGCCACGTCCATGGCCCTGACCAGCGCCACCGCGTCGACCGCCGGCAGGCCGGCGTCGCGCAGCACGTCGAGTTCCTTCAGTCCGTCGCCACCGCAGGCCACCACCACCCAGCCGTGGCCGCTGCGGCGCAGCAGCGCGCGGCCACCGCGGTCGCCCTGCGTCCAGCCGGCCAGCCCGTGGATGCCGATCACCGCGATCGGTGCCACGGTCAGGCGGGCCTCGGGCTTGTCGAAGCTGTCCATCAGCACGTCGCGGATGGCATCGGCGAAGGCGTGGTCGGTGGCCGTGCCGGTGCGCGGCAGGATGGTGGCTGTCAGCAGCAGCACCGAGATCGCGAATACGGCGATATCGAGCCAGATGGAAGGGATTGGTCGCAGTGTCATGCCAGCGGACTTTCGCTGTCCTCGACGCCGTCCGACCGCATCCGTTCGGCCGGGATTCGACAACGTTTCGAGGCGGTCGTTCGGGCCAGCGCCTCGAAGCGCATGGCCGACACGGCGCTGCCAGGCACCAGGGCAAGGAAAATCGGTCGCATGGGTGCGGGCTCGGTGGGGCCCGCGGCGGGCCTGCAGGTCGGGCACGGCGGGCGGTCTGTTTTTGGGGCACCCCGTCGGGCGTGGTGCCGTGTTCGGGCGGTGGACCGCTGGGCGGTGCAGGCGACGGACGGAGCCGAGAGCGTGTGAGTGCGAGTGCGTCCGTGCGTCGTCCTGCCCCGCGCCTGCGTCGACCGGCGAGCGCGCGCCGGCAGCTTGCCGTGCGGTCGCTCGACTGTCTCGGGGCGGAGGTCAGCCGGCCCAGGGCGGCGCGCGCGGCTGGGCAGACGACCAGGCGGCCTGGACGCTGGGGGCCGACAGGGCGCGCAGCGTCAAGGCCAGCGACAGGGCGGGGGCATCGACCGAGCCCACCAGGGCGGGTGGCGGGCCGAGCGCGCCGCCATGGGTGGCGCAGAAGGCACAGTGGTGGCCCAGCGGCGCCACCGGGCCGGGGCCGCCGAAGCCCTTGTGCGTATTGCCGCGGGTGGTGCAGACCTCGTCCCACGGCGCTGCCGCGGCCCGCACGCGCGACAGCGAATGCGAGACGGCCGGCGCCAGCGTGGCCAGCACCAGGGTGACCAGGGTCACCCAGGAGGTTCGGCGGTGGCGCAGGTTCGGCGGCGTCATGGCTCAGTGCAGCGCCATCGAGGTGCGGGGCTCGGCCGCCGCGGGGCGCCGCCGCGGCCGTGCCAGTCGGCGCCAGCCGGTGACCACGGCCGTGAGGCTGAGGCCCAGACCGGCCAGACTGAAGCCGATCATCCAGGCGTCCCACACCGGCCGGGACTGCAGCAGCACCGGCAGGTCGAAGCTGTGCAGGAAGGCGAAGAGCCAGCGGTCGACGCGCCGGTGGCCGTCGGTCACATGGACGATGCTGCCGGTGCGCGGGTCGACGGTGACCCAGGTCTCGTTCGGGTCGTCGAAGCGCAGCCGCCACACCGGCAGCGGGCGCTCTCGCTGGCCGGTCATGGTGTGCGGTTCACGTCCGTAGTAATAGCTGTCGTAGCGGGTGACCAGCGTCTGTTCGACGATGCGCGCACGGGGCAGCATCGCCGCTGCGGCGGGCAGCCACTGGTCGGTGGGCACGCCGTCGGCGAGCAGGTCGCGCTCGCCCAGCAGCCAGGGGCCGCCGGCGCCGGCGGCCTGCACATGGTGGACGCCGCCGATGCGCCGCCATTCCAGCTCTCGGGCCGCGTGGCCCTGTGCCTGCAGCCGTTGCAGCGCCGTCGCGGCCGGCATGGCCTGCCCGGGCAGCAGGGGCCCGCCGGCGAAGGCCTGGCGATCGGGCTTGGGGCCGGGCGCGTCGAACACCTTCCAGGGGTTGACCGACAGCAGGCCGCTCAACACCCATGTCAGCGCCAGCAGGCCGCCGACCATGCCCAGCACGTGGTGCCAGCGCGCCATGAACGTGCGGTAGGGCGTGTGGGTGCCGCCCTTGTAGGTGCCGCGGAACCGCCAGCGCCAGACGCCGACCACCAGGCCGGTGACGGCCGACACCGTGCCTGCCACCGCCAGCCAGACGACGATGTCGTGCCACCACGCATCGACCGCGCCGCCGCGGAACATGTACAGCCAGTGCAGCCAGGCGCCCAGCCAGCCCCAGGTGCGTTCGGTGAGGGTCGCGTCGCGCACCACTTCGCCGGTGCGGCTGCTGACGTAGAGCCAGCGCCCCTCGGGGTCGTCCACCCCGATGCGGTGCAAGGGACGGTGGACGTCGAGGGCGCGAGAGTGCGTCCACGCGTCTTCCTGCACCGCACCGAGGTGGACCCCGGAGACCCCGCCGGCAAAGTGCCGGGCTGCGGCCAAGGCGTCTTCGGCGGCCACGCTGGCGATGCGCGTGCCGCTGAGCGCGTTCACCGCCACGGCCACCTTGGGGCCGTCGGTGAACAGGTAGCGGGGCTGCCCGGCGACGCTGCTCAGGCGCCACGTGGCCGCGGCGCCGGGTGCCTTGCCGGCGGACTTGTCGGAAGGGGCCAGCCCGGCAGCCCGCAGCGCCTGGTCGAGCGGCACGCAGCAGCCGGCGGCCGGCAGCGGTGGCAGGCCCTGCAGCCGCTCGTCCGGCGTGAGCTTGGGGTAGCCCACGTACAGCATGACGATGCCCGACAGGAACCACGCGGCCATGACCACGCACAGCCCGATGCCGAGCCAGCGGTGCACGAGGTAGAGCCAGCGCTTCACGGGATTCAGTACTTCCAGTCGGCGCTGACCGACACCGAGCGCGGTGCGCCCAGGTAGACCAGGTTGTTGCCCACCGTGGCCGCGTAGGTCTCGTCGGTGAGGTTGTTCACCCGCGCGCGCAGCGACAGCTGGTCGTTGACCTGCCAGCTGGCGCCCAGGCCGATGAGCCGGTAGCCGCTGTCGTACAGCGTGTTGGCGGTGTTCGCGTAGCGGCGGCCGACGTGGCGCAGGTCCATCGCCAGCGAAAGCGCGGGCAGCGGCTGCCAGGTGGCGGTGGCGCCGGCCACCCAGGCCGGCGTGTTGGCCGGCGTGTTGCCGGCGCGCGAGACGGTCTGGGTGCCGACGGTCTCGACGAACTGGTCGAACTGCGCCTCGGTGTAGCTGGCGTGGCCGCTGAACTGCCACTGCGCCGATGGCCGCCAGCGGCCCGACAGCTCGATGCCACGGCTGGACTGCTGGCCGATCGGGATCACGCGGCTGCGGTCGGCCGGGTCGGTCATCGACAGGTTCTTGCGCGTGATGTCGTACAGCGCCAGGGTCGCGTCGCCTCGGCCGTTGTCGAAGCTGCCCTTGGTGCCCAGCTCCACCTGCCGGCCGCGGGTGAGGTCGAAGTCGCGCAGTGCGGCGAAACCGGCCGTCGCCAGCACGCCGGACGGCGGATCGGCCGCGGTGCTGAACTGCGCATACACCTGCCAGGCCGGGCTCAGCTCCTTGACCAGGCCGAGGCGGCCGGTGGTGGGCGTGAAGCGGGTGTTGAACTGCGCCGGGTTGGTGGCGGTGACGGCGCGGTGGTTGCGCACCTCGAGGTCGATGCGGTCGGCGCGCACGCCGCTGATCAGCGAGAAGCCGCTGCCGAGCACGGTGCGGTTCTCGGCAAACAGGGCCAACGTGTGCAGCAGGTTGGTGGCGCCGGGCACGTGGCCGGGCACCACGCCGGGCGTCTGATAGAAGAAGGTGTCGGACGGCGCGTAGGGGTCGGTGCGGCCGAAGGGCCCGTTCACCGACAGCGGGAAGCGCGTCTGGCGGTTGTAGCTCCAGTCCCAGCCCACGGCGAAGTCGGAGCGCAGGTTGGCCAGCTGGGTGCCGTGGCTCAGCTCGCCGCGGCTGCCCCAGACCTGCTGGTCGTGGCGCTGCAGCAGTGCCGACGAGCGCTCCACCTGCGCGTTGTTGGCGACGAAGGTGTAGACCTCGACGTTCTCGTAGTCGCGCAGCGCGTCGTAGTGGTACAGGGTGTGCGTCAGCCGGGTGGCAGGGGCAAGCTGCCAGTTCAGGATAGAACGGGCCCAGGTCACGTCCTGCTGGTACCGGCCGTCGACCACGTTGTAGTTCACGCCCACCGTGCGGGGATCGATCTGCACCGGGTTCAGCACCGCGTTGGCGGCGTCGCGTAGCAGTGGCGTGCCCCAGTAGGGCTGGTCGACGCGCTCGTGCTGCTTTTCGAGCGACAGCGTGTGCGTCAGGCCGGCGGCAAGCGGCGCGAGCCACGAGGCGGCGGCCTGCCAGGTCTTGCGGTCGTCGCCCTGTGTCCAGACGGCGCCGCGCGTGGTGTTCAGGTCGAGCCGCAGCACATGGCCGCTGCCCACGCCGCGCTGTGCGCTGAGCGCCAGCTGCTTCTGGTCGCCCAGGCCGAGCCGGGCATGCGTCAGGTCACCACTCGCGTCGGCGATCTTCGTGATGACATTGATCGACCCGCCCACCGCGCCCGAGCCGTTGAGGAAGCTCGAGGGCCCGCCGATGGCTTCCACCCGGTCGACGATCCAGCTGTCCACGGGCCGCGCGGCGATGGCGTCGTACTGCACGCTGATGCCGTTGTGGAGCTGGCCCAGGCTGGCGGAGCCGAAGCCGCGGTAGAACACCGAGCCCGGCGCGCCGGGCTGGGCGGAGAAGCTGACGCCCGGGATGCTTTCGAGGATCTGCTGGGTGTCCAGCGCACCGGTGGCGTCGATCTGGGCGCGGTCGACCACGTGCACGGTGGCCGGCGTTTCGCGCAGGCTGATGCCCAGGCGCGAGGTGCTGGAGGGGCGGGCGTCGAGCTGGCCCGGCGCGGTGCCGGTGACCAGCACGGTCTGGCTGGCGGCCGAGGCCACGGTGCCCGATTGGGCCAGGGCGGAGAAGGGGACGTGCACGAGGGCCAGCATGGCCAGTGCAACAGGCGTGGGATGGGTGCGCATGGAGAAACCCGGAGCGGGCGAACCTGGGGATGACGGGCCACGGTCGACAACGACCGGGCCGGGGCGACGGCGCGCCGATCGGCAGGCGCAGCGTCACGCAGGGTGCGTGGCGCGGCTCAGCCGATGGCGGAGGTCAGCAGGCCAGGGGAGGGGCGCGTGCCTGCGCCGGTGCCCACGCGTACAGCGGGTGGGTCGACAGCAGGAACAGGCGCGGCACGGCGTGGGACAACGCCGGCGCATCGGCCGATGCCGCCGGGGCGGGCGGCAGGCCGAGATCGTCGCTGTGCAGCGAGCAGAACGGGCAGTGGTCGAGCAGGTGGAGCGCGGGGTTGGTGGTGGAGCCCCCGCCGTGGCCGCCATCGGCACTGGTCGTGCAGATCTGGCCCCAGGGCGCCAACTCGCCTTGTGCGAAGGTCAGCGCCCGCGCAATGCCGGGTGCCAGCGTGGCCAGCACCAAGGCCACCAGGGTCAACCAGGTGGCGAAGCGGCGGTGTGGGCGCAGGACCGACATGTTGCCGAGTATAGGAGGCGTCACTGAATGGTTCGGCTGTGACACGTTGTCGCAGCGGCCATGCCGAGCGGTGCACCCGGGCGGCCCGATGCCTTGTGCCTCATGCCGGCGGCGGCGTCCACGCGTGCCGCTCGCCCTGTGCCGAGCGGCACCACGCGTACAACGCGTCATAGACCACCATGCCCTTCTCGAGGCATTGCTGGTCGTCGGCATGGGCGGCCGACAGGCCGAGCGAAACGGCCAGCAGCCCCGCGCACTGCGGCGCCAGTGCCAGCCGGTCGGTGTCGGCGCCGCGCACGATGGTGGCCAGCACCTGCAGTGCCGGATCGTCCAGGCCGTGGCGGGCGATGAAGGCGTCGAAGCTGCAGCGCTCGCCGTCGTGCGAGTGGGCCACGCCGGGGATGTCGAAGGGCGTCGCTCCCTGCGCCTCGGCCACGGCCAGCACCTGGTCGGCGGGCACGTAGAGGAACTCGGCCTGGGCATCGATGAAGCGACGGATCAGCCAGGGGCAGGCGATGCGGTCGATCTTCGGGCGTTCGCGCGTGACCCAGCGGGTGCGCCCGGGCAGCGGCTGGATGGACGCTCCGGATTGCTGCCAGGCGACGAAGCCGCCGTGCAGGTGCCGCGCCTCGTGGCCCATCGCCCGCAGCATCGCGGCGATGCCCTGGCTGATCTCGTGCCCATGCGCGCAGGACACGATGCGGGTCACGCCAGCTGGGAGTTCGTCCTTCCAGGTCAGCACGCGCTCGGGGTCGCGCCACTGCGAGCCGGGGATGTCGCCGGCCTGCGTGCGGCGCGCCTTGTCACGGCGCACATCGAGGATCTCGATCGGATCGCCGCGGTTCAGCAGCGACTGCAGTTCGGTGACGGTGATGGCCTCCATGGGATGCTCCTTTCAGGTGTCAGCGCAGCAGCGACAGGGCCAGTCCGACGCCCGCCGACACCGCGATGACCTCGATGACGCCGCGCTTGAAGCGCAGCAGGGCGACGGCCGCGGCCACGGTCATCGCCGCGGCCACGGCATCGAAGGGGCCGGCCCAGCCGTTGGGCCACCACACGTGCCAGCCGAAGAACAGCGCGAGGTTGACCACCACGCCCACCACCGCCGCGGTGATGGCCGTCAGCGGCGCGGTGAAGCGCAGGTCGCCGTGGGTGGATTCGACCAGCGGGCCGCCGGCCAGGATGAACACGAAGGACGGCAGGAAGGTGAACCAGGTGGCCACCGTGGCGGCGGCGACGCCAGCCAGCCACAGCGCGTCCGGCCCGAAGATCGCCTTGGTCCAGCCGCCCACAAAGCCCACAAAGGCCACCACCATGATCAGCGGCCCCGGCGTGGTCTCGCCGAGCGCCAGCCCGTCGATCATCTGCGTGGCGGTGAGCCAGCCGTGGTGCTCGACCGCGCCCTGGTAGACGTAGGGCAACACCGCGTAGGCGCCGCCGAAGGTGAGCAGGGCCGCCTTGGTGAAGAACCAGCCCACCTGCGCGAGCGTGCCCTGCCAGCCGTGCAGCCCCACCAGCACCGCCATCGGCAGCAGCCACAGCAGCGCGCCCACCACCAGCACCGTGGCCAGACGCGTCGCGCGGAAGCGCGCATGGGGGGGCGTGGGCGTGTCGTCGTCGATCAGCGCCGGGCCGAACGAGGCCACCGCCTGGCCGTGGCCACCGCCGGGCGAGAACGGCGCCGGCCACCAGCGGCCACCGGCCATACCGGCCAGCGCGGCGCCCAGCACGATCAGCGGGAAGGGCAGGTCGAGCGCGAAGATCGCGACGAACGAGGCGATGGCGATGCCCCACAGCGCGCGGTGGCGCAGCGTGCGGCTGCCGATGCGGTGAGCAGCCTGAAGCACGATGGCGGTGACCGCCGGCTTGATGCCGTAGAACAGGCCCGCCACCAACGGCGTGTGGCCCTGCGCCATGTACAGCCACGACAGCGCGATCAGCAGCACCAGCGAGGGCAGCACGAACAACGCGCCGGCGACGATGCCACCCGCCGTGCGGTGCATCAGCCAGCCCAGGTAGGTGGCCAGCTGCTGGGCCTCCGGGCCCGGCAGCAGCATGCAGTAGTTCAGCGCATGCAGGAAGCGCCGCTCGCTGATCCAGCGCCGCCGCTCGACCAGTTCGGTGTGCATGATGGCGATCTGCCCCGCCGGCCCGCCGAAGCTGATGAAGCCCAGCCGCAGCCAGAAGCCCAGCGCCTGCCGGAAGGGCACCGGCGACGGGGTGGGCGATGCATCGTTCATGCGGTGGCCTCGCGCTCGAAGGCGGTCCACAGGCCTTCGAAGACGCCCGCTGCCGCCAGGAAGAGCTGGTCGTCGTCGGCCAGCGCCTGGCGCATGCCGGCCAGCACGCGCTCGACACCGTCGGCCTCGGGCACCGGGGCGCCGCCGGCGTCCAGTCGGTGCACCAGCGCGCCCAGCCGCCGCAGCGCGGGGGTCTCGAGGTCGAAGGCGGCGAGCAGGGTCTCGAAGGTGACGCGTGCGCCGACATGGCTGAAGGTGGCGCCGTCGAAGTCGAAGCCCAGCGCGTCGGGCGGGCAGCGCCGCACGTCGTCCAGCCACAGGAAGCGCGCACGGGTGTCGATGAAGCGGCGGATCAGCCAGGCGCTGGCCAGGCGGTCCACCCAGGGCCGGCGCCGCGTGGCCCACAGGCGCCCCTGGTGTTCGGCCCGCAGGCGCCGCGGGATCGCGCCGGGCGCGGCGTGGGGCTCGTCGGGCTGGCCCCGGCGCGCCGCCAGCGCCTGCAGGTCGGCCAGGGCGGCCTCGGCCTGCCGCGTGGCCTCGCCGGGCAGGTGGTCGATGCCGCGCAACTGGTCGAAGCGCTTGCCCAGGCCGGCCACGTGTGCGGCCAGGGCGTCGTCGGCCAGTTTCGGCTCCTCCCGGCGAAGTTGCGCGATGTCGGTGAGCAGTACGGCGTAGTCGGCACTGCGGTCGAAGAGGCGCGCGAAGTCGTCTCCATCGAGCGCCTCGACGCGCAGCAACTTCGCCTGACCCTCGCTGGCCTTGACGTCTGCGGCCACCGCCGCGAGGGCCTGCACCAGCGCGTCGCGCTCCGGCAGCAGGTAGACGCCGTCGCGCAGCACGGCGGCGCCCAGCGCCTTCAACGAGCGCCAGGCGCGCATGCGCGCCGTGCCGTTGCGCGTGGGCAGTGAAAGGACCAGCATCGACCACATGTCAGTAGCATACGCTACATACTTGTCGAGGTCATCACATCAACCTCACGGCGTGTGACCACCCAGCGCCTGGTGCGGCGGCGGGCCGGTGCCCTGCACGCGACGCCCCGTCTCCCTAGAATGGCCCATCGCCCGGCCGGGCTCCTGCCGCGGCGCCCCACCCAGGAGACAAGCATGCGCGAGTACCTCAAGTTCTACATCGACGGCCAATGGGTCGATCCGCTGCAGCCCCGCACGCACGAGGTCATCAACCCCGCCACCGAGCAGCCTGCCGGCCGCATCTCGATGGGTTCGGCGGCCGATGTCGACCGCGCGGTGATGGCGGCGCGCCGGGCCTTTGCCACCTACTCGCAGACCACGGTCGAGGAGCGCGTGGCGCTGCTCGAGCGCATCCTCGTCGAATACAAGAAGCGCTACTCCGACATGGCCGCCGCCATCACCGAGGAAATGGGCGCGCCGGCCATGCTGGCGCAGAAGGCCCAGGCGGCGATGGGCGTGGGCCACCTGCAGTCGGCGCTGGAGGTGCTGAAGACCTATGCCTTCCAGGAACTGCGCGGCACCACGCTGGTGGCCAAGGAGCCGATCGGCGTGTGCGGCCTGATCACGCCCTGGAACTGGCCGGTGAACCAGATCGCCTGCAAGGTGGCGCCGGCGCTGGCCGTGGGCTGCACGATGGTGCTGAAGCCCTCCGAGATCTCGCCCTTCTCGGCGCAGGTCTGGGCCGAGGTGATGCACGCGGCCGGCGTGCCCGCGGGCGTGTTCAACCTCGTCAACGGCGACGGCCCCACCGTGGGCGCGGCCATCGCCAGCCACCCCGAGGTGGACATGGTGTCCTTCACCGGTTCCACCCGCGCGGGGGTCGAGGTGGCGCGCAATGCCGCGCCCACGGTCAAGCGCGTGCACCAGGAACTGGGCGGCAAGTCGCCCAACCTGCTGCTGCCCGACGCCGACTTCAAGCGCGCCGTCACCGCCGGCGTGCGCGGCGTGATGACCAACTCGGGCCAGTCGTGCAACGCGCCCACCCGCATGCTGGTGCCCAACGCCCGCATGGACGAGGTGCTGGCCATCGCGAAGGAGGTGGCCGAGGCCACCACCGTGGGCGCACCCGACAGCGGCGCCGCGCTGGGCCCGGTGGTGTCGGCCGCGCAGTGGGACAAGATCCAGACGCTGATCCACCGCGGCATCGAGGAGGGCGCCACGGTGGTGGCCGGCGGCCCGGGCAAGCCCGCCGGCCTGGACACCGGCTACTACGTGCGCCCCACCGTGCTGGGCCACGTGAACAACCGCATGACGGTGGCGCGCGAGGAGATCTTCGGCCCGGTGCTGGTGGTGCTGGGCTACGACACGGTGGACGAGGCGGTGGCCATCGCCAACGACACGCCCTACGGCCTGGCGGCCTATGTGTCGGGCGCCGATGTGGAGGCCACGCGCCGCGTCGCGTCGCGCCTGCGCGCCGGCCAGGTCAACATCAACAGCGCCGCCCCCGACCTGATGGCCCCCTTCGGCGGCTTCAAGCAGTCGGGCAACGGCCGCGAGTGGGGCGACCATGCCTTCGGCGAGTTCCTCGAAGTGAAGGCGGTGCTGGGCTACGCGCCCAAGGCGGCCTGAGGCCCCCTGGCCCCCGGGCTACCTCCGCACGACCAGCGCGCACAGGTTGCGCACATGCCGCGGGCCGGGCCGCAGGTCGGCCAGCGAGCGCAGCGCGAGCGGGCCGGCCGCGGCGTCCAGCGGCCGGTCGTCCTGCGCGGTGATGACCAGCACCTGGTCGCCGAGGGCTGAGTTGAACAGCTCGCCCCAGCTGTACACCGCGCGGTAGCCGTCGGTGGCCACGGCCTCGACGATGCCGGTGCGCGCACCACGGTCGTTGGGTCCGCCGAAGCCGGCCTTGGCCAGCACGTCGCGCACCAGCACGCCCGAATAGGCCAGGCTGCGCTCGCTGGCCACGCCGGTGGCGGACGACACGGTTTGCCGCTGCGTCAGGCGGGTGGGCGGCAGGGCGGCCAGGTCGGCACTGGACAGGGCCCATGGCGCCGGCCCGGTGCCCTGCACCACCAGCGCCGTGTCCGCGGCGCGGGGCGCGGTGTCGGCCGGGCAGGCAGCGGCGCAGGCCGTGCCGATCCACAGGACGGCGGCGCACCAGGCGCGGCCGGCGGGGGCATCGAGGGTCATGGCCAGCCCCTTCACCGCAGGTTCAGTTCGCGCAGCTTGCGGTACAGCGTGTTGCGGCTGATGCCCAGCCGCCGCGCGGCCTCGGACAGGTTGCCCTTGCACACCTCCACCACGCGGGCCACGGTCTGCGATTCCTGCAACCGCAGGTCGGCCTCTTCGTCGGCCACCTGCTGCGCCGGGCGCGTGGCGCGCACCTCGCGCAGGTCGTCGGCCAGGTCTTCGGGCAGGTGCGCCAGGGTGATCTGCAGTTCGCCGTCGGCCAGCAGCGCGGCGGCGGTGCGCAGCGCGTTGTGCAACTGGCGCAGGTTGCCGGGCCAGCGGTAGGCGGCCAGGTCGCGCGCCAGGGTGGGCGACAGTTCCAGCGGCCGTTCGGGCGCGATCTCGCGCAGCATCTGCGCCACCAGGCCCGCCATGTCGCTGCGCTCGCGCAGCGCCGGCAGGTAGAGCGTCAGGCCGTTCAGGCGGTAGTACAGGTCTTCGCGGAAGCGTCCGGCGTCCATCTCGAGCCGCAGCTTGCGGTGCGTGGCGCAGACCAGGCTGAAGTCCACCGGCACCGGCTTGCCGCCGCCCAGCGGCACCACGCACCGCTCCTGCAGCACGCGCAGCAGCCGCGCCTGCATGGCCAGCGGCATGTCGCCGATCTCGTCGAGGAACAGCGTGCCGCCCTGGGCCTCGCGGATGCGGCCCGGCGCGCCGTCGCGCCGCGCACCGGTGAAGGCGCCGGCGCTGTAGCCGAACAGCTCGGCCTCGATCAGCGTCTCGGGCAGTGCGGCGCAGTTCACCGCGACGAAGGGCTTGTCGCGGCGCGGGCTGCTGGCGTGTGCGGCGCGCGCGAACACCTCCTTGCCTGCGCCCGATTCGCCCTGCAGCAGCAGCGCGATCGGCTTGTCGATGACGCGGCGGGCGCGCTGCACCGCGGCGGCCATGGCGGGGTCGCCGGTGTCGAGCTGCGCCAGGGCGTCGATGGGCCTGACAGGCGTGTTGAGCGTGCAGGATGCGTCGTGCATGCCCGGCGCCACCGCGTGCAGCCGCCGGGCCCACGCGCCGCCGCCTTCCACACGCGCCCACAGCATCGAGCCGTCGTGGCAGGGCAGCCGCAGTGCCGCGGCGCTGCCGCGGTGGGCGGCCTCGATCAGCGACTGCAGGCTGCCGGGCAGCATCGTGTCGAGCCGGGCCTGGCCGATGGCGTCGCGCGCCAGCCCCAGCATGGCCAGCGCGGCGCTGTTGGCGCCGATCATCAGGCCGTCCTCGGCCAGTGCCACCAGGCCTTCGGTGAGCGAGCCCAGGCCCTCGGCCTGCGGGTGCAGCCGCAGCCGCAGGCTGCCGGCGTGCCAGGTGTCGAACAGACGGTGCGTCACCATGCTGGCCGCCGCGCGGGCCAGGCCCAGCGTGTGCGGGTGATAGGCGCGGTGGTCGCCCGAGATGTCGAAGGCGCCCATCAGCCGGCCCGCGGGGTCGATGATGGGGGCCGCCGAGCAGGTGAGGAAGCTGTTGCGCTCGAGATAGTGCTCGCCGCCGTGCACCACCACCGGCGTGCCCTCGGCCAACGCGGTGCCGATGGCATTGGTGCCGCGGTACTGCTCGGCCCAGTGCGCGCCGGGCCGCAAGGCCACGCGCTCGGCGCGGCTGGCGAAGTCGTCGTCGCCCAGCGTGCGCAGCAGCATGCCCTGCGCGTCGGCCAGGATCAGCAGGCTCTGCGTACCGACCACGTGGTGGGCCATGTAGTCCATCACCGGCTGGGCGTGCGACAGCAGCTCGTACTGGCGCTGCATCGCGCGTGCCAGCTGGGCCGCCGACGCATGCGGTGCGCCGGGCGTGCGGCCGCTGGGCGACAGGCCGGCCGACCGGCTGCGCTGCCAGGACCGGGCGAGCAGGTCGCCCAGCAACGGCGTTAGTGATTCGTGCGAGACCTCGCCGCCCTGGTCGAGGAAGCGGCGCGCTGCGCGCAGCTGCGCGGCGGGAATCAGGGCTTGGCGGTGGTGCGGTGTCATGTCGTCTCCTCGGTCGTGCTGGCCGGTGCCACCTATGCAAAGTCGTTCATGGGGGAGTTCCCCAGGGTGACTTCGATTTCAGCGTCCTCCGGTGGTGCGTCTGTGCTGCCTCGTGACACTTTGGCGGCTGAACAGGTGCGCTGAACACCTTTGTGCAGGAAGCGGGCCAGGCTTGCGCGGCATTCCCCGCGCTTTTCGTCGAACCCGGCCTGGCACGTCCGGTGCATTGGGCGTTGCCCGCGGTGACGGGGCGCACGCCTTCGCCACCCGATGCACAGCCCGCCCACTTCCCCTTCAACCGTCAGGAGACAACCATGACCGTTTACGCCGCCCCCGGTACCGCCGGTGCCAAGATCGCCTTCAAGGCCCGCTACGACAACTTCATCGGTGGCAAGTTCGTGCCGCCGGTCGAGCGCCAGTACTTCGACGTGATCACGCCGATCACCGGCAAGACCTACACGCAGGCCGCGCGCAGCACCGCCGCCGACATCGAGCTGGCGCTGGACGCCGCCCATGCCGCCAAGGACAAGTGGGCCGCCGTGCCGGCCGCCGAACGCGCCAACATCCTGCTGAAAATCGCCGACCGCATCGACGCCAACCTCGAACTGCTGGCCTACGCCGAGACCGTGGACAACGGCAAGGCCATCCGCGAGACGCTGAACGCCGACATCCCGCTGACCGCTGATCATTTCCGTTACTTCGCCGGCTGCCTGCGTGCGCAGGAAGGCTCGCTCACCGAAGTCGACGGCAACACCATCGCCTACCACTTCCACGAGCCGCTCGGCGTCGTCGGCCAGATCATCCCCTGGAACTTCCCGATCCTGATGGCCGCCTGGAAGCTGGCGCCGGCACTCGGCGCGGGCAACTGCGTGGTGCTCAAGCCCGCCGAGTCCACCCCGATCAGCATCCTGGTGCTGGCCGAGCTGATCGCCGACCTGCTGCCCCCGGGCGTGCTCAACATCGTGAACGGCTACGGTCGCGAAGCCGGCATGCCGCTGGCCACCAGCAAGCGCATCGCCAAGATCGCCTTCACCGGCAGCACCGCCACCGGCCGGGTGATCGCCCAGGCCGCGGCCACCAACCTGATCCCGGCCACGCTGGAACTGGGCGGCAAGAGCCCCAACATCTTCTTCGAGGATGTCGCCTCGGCCGACGACGCCTTCTTCGACAAGGCCATCGAAGGCCTGGTGCTGTTCGCCTTCAACCAGGGCGAGGTCTGCACCTGCCCCAGCCGTGCGCTGATCCAGGAATCGATCTACGACAAGTTCATGGAGCGCGCGCTCAAGCGCGTGGCCGCCATCAAGCAGGGCAGCCCGCTGGACACCGCCAGCATGATGGGTGCCCAGGCCTCCGCGCTGCAGATGGACAAGATCATGTCCTACCTGGAAGTGGGCAAGCAGGAAGGTGCGCAGGTGCTGATCGGCGGCGGCAAGGCCGAGCTGGGCGGTGACCTGGCCGGCGGCTACTACATCCAGCCCACGCTGTTCAAGGGCCACAACAACATGCGCGTGTTCCGCGAAGAGATCTTCGGCCCGGTGCTGGCCGTGACCACCTTCAAGGACGAGGCGGAGGCGCTGCAGATCGCCAACGACACGCCTTACGGCCTGGGCGCCGGCGTGTGGAGCCGCGACGGCAGCCGTGCCTACCGCATGGGCCGCGCCATCCAGGCCGGCCGCGTGTGGACCAACTGCTACCACGCCTACCCGGCGGGTGCGGCCTTCGGCGGCTACAAGGAATCGGGCATCGGCCGCGAGACCCACAAGGCCATGCTCGACCACTACCAGCAGACCAAGAACCTGCTGGTGAGCTACAGCCCGAACGCGCTGGGTTTCTTCTGATCGCCGGCTGACGGCGCCCCACCCGGGCGCTGCCGCAGGCTTTCGCGGGGCGGCTTAGGCCGCCCTTTTCTCTTCCATCGACAGGAGACCGATGATGATCGAACGGGTCGTGGCCACCGACGCCGCGCGGGCGCTGATCGCCCAGCTGCGTGCCAGGCATGGCAAGGTGATGTTCTACCAGTCGCACGGCTGCTGCGAGGGCAGCATGCCGATGTGTTTCGCCGAGCACGAGATGCAGCTCAACAGCGGCGACGTGCAACTGGGCACGATCGACGACGTGCCCTTCTGGTGCAGCGCCGTGCAGCGGGACTACCTCAGCGGCCTGCAGTTGACGCTGGACGTGGACCCCGGCAACGGCGGCACCTTCTCGTTGGAGGACGGCTCGGGCCAGCACTTCGTGGTGCGCCTGCGGCTGTGGACGGACGAGGAGTCGCGCGCGCTCGAGGCGCAGGCCGCCGAGGCGGCCGTCGGCACCGGGGGCGCGAACGGCTGAGCACGGCCCGGCGGTCGGTGCGGCTGGGCATCTGCGCCGCGGTTCGCGTCGGCGCAGCACACGCGCCGGATCGCCGTCGCGCGGCCTGGCACGGCCGCCTGCGGTCGTACACTGGGCGCCTGCGCGGCCCGGCCGCGCGCCGACGCGCCACCCGCCACCGCCATGGACCTCCTGCCCTCGATCGCCGCCATCGTCGCGGCCTACCTGATCGGTTCGCTGTCGTTCGCTGTCATCGTCAGCCGCATGATGGGGCTGGCCGATCCGCGCAGCTATGGGTCGGGCAACCCGGGTGCCACCAACGTGCTGCGCACCGGCAACAAGGCCGCCGCGGTGCTGACGCTGGCGCTGGATGCGCTGAAGGGCTTCGTGCCGGTGATGCTGGCGCTGTGGCTGGCGCCGCGCTTCGGCTTCGGCGACGCGACGATCGGCTTCGTCGGCCTGGCCGCCTTCCTCGGCCACCTGTGGCCTGTGTTCTTCCGCTTCCAGGGCGGCAAGGGCGTGGCCACCGCGGCCGGCGCGCTGATGGCCATCAACCCCTGGCTGGGCCTGGCCACGCTGGCCACCTGGGCCATCATCGCGGCGTTCTTCCGTTACTCGTCGCTGGCCTCGCTGGTGGCCGCCGTGTTCGCGCCGTTCTACCAACTGCTGATCTGGGGCGGCTCGCCGCTGGTGCTGGCCATCGCGGTGATGAGCCTGCTGCTGATCTGGCGGCACGCCGGCAACATCCAGAAGCTGCTGGCCGGCAAGGAATCCAAGCTCGGCCAGAAGGCCGCGGCCCCGGCGCCTCGGGAGAAGCCGCACGCCCCTGCCCGGGGCCACAGCCACCATCACGAGCGGTCCCACGGACACACCTCGCCGGCCCACGGTCCCGCGCCCTCGCATTCCAAGCACAAAGGAAATCACTGAAATGGTTCAACGCTACGACGTCGGCGCCCGCATGTCCGAGATGGCCGTGCACAACGGCGTGTGCTATCTCGCCGGCCAGGTGGCCGCGGGCGGCTCGGTGGGCATCGCCGACCAGACCCGCGAGGTGCTGGCCGCCATCGACGCGCTGCTGGCCAAGGCCGGCACCGACAAGACCAAGATCCTGCGCGCGCAGATCTTCCTGGCCGACATCGCCGACTTCCCGGGCATGAACGCGGTGTGGGACACCTGGGTCGTCGCCGGCCACACGCCGCCGCGGGCCACCGTGCAGGCGGCGCTGGCCAAGCCCGAGTGGAAGGTCGAGATCGTCGTCACCGCGGCGCTCTGAACACCGGGCCGTGCCAGCGATGGAATCGCGCCGCTCGATCCTGGGCCTGGTGGCGCTGGTGCTGGCCATCAGCGCAGCCAGCCAGTGGTGGGGCCACCGGCAGGAGCAGGCCCTCGGCCGCTCGGTGGCGCAGGCCGCCCGGCCCGGCGACATCGTGATGATCGCGTCGGACACCTGCATCTTCTGCAAGTCGGCCCGGCGCTGGATGGACGAGCATGGCGTGGCCTTCAGCGAGTGCTCGGTCGAGCGCGACGCGGCCTGCGCCGAGCGCTACCGCGCGCTGTCGTCGCCGGGCACGCCGCTGATGCTGGTGCGCGGCGAGCCGCAACTGGGCTTCAACCCCGAGCGGGTGCGCCAACGGCTGTCGGCCGGCTGAGCCTGCAGCGCAGGCGCCGGGTGCCTACAAGCCCAGGCGCGACAGGTCTCCGCGGCCCTGCCGCACCAGCACCGGGTCTTCGCCGGTGAGGTCGATCACCGTGGTCGGCGACATCGGGCAGGCGCCAGCATCGACGATGCCCTGCACCAGCTTCTCGTAGCGCTCGCGGATCTCGTCGGCGTCGTTCAGTGGCTCCTGCTCGCCGGGCGGGATCAGCGTGGTGGCCAGCAGCGGCTGGCCCAGTTCGGCCAGCAGTGCCTGCGTCACCTGGTGCTCGGGCACGCGCAGGCCGATGGTGCGGCGCGACGGGTGCGACAGCCGGCGCGGCACCTCTTTCGTGGCCTCCAGGATGAAGGTGTAGGGCCCCGGCGTGCCCAGCTTCAGCAGCCGGTACTGCCGGTTGTCGACCCGCGCGTAGCTGGCCAGTTCGGACAGGTCGCGGCACAGCAGCGTCAGGTGGTGCTTGTCGTCGACGTGGCGGATGCGGCGCAGGGACTCGGCCGCCGCCTTGTCGTCGAGGTGGCACACCAGCGCATAGCTGGAATCGGTGGGCACCGCGCACACCCCGCCCTGGTGCAGGATCTGCGCCGCCTGCTTCAACAGCCGCGGCTGCGGGTTGAGGGGGTGGACTTCGAAATACTGGGCCATGGCATGCTGCGATTCGGCGTGAATTATCGAGCGCCCCGTGTGACGCGCCCATGGCACGGATCAAGGCGGCCGTGCATTCCGAGTCGCCTCGGCTGACAACGCACGGCGGGTCTGTCGGCCTCAGTCCGCCAGCGTGTCGCTGGTGACCGTGTCCACAGGCCGCTGCGCCGCCTGCGCGGCGCGCAGGTTGAGCCACGCGCTGGCCGCACCGCAGGCGGTGATGAGGCCGAAGCCCACCCAGGCCCAGCCGTCGGGCAGCCGGTCGAAGACCAGCCAGCCCAGCAGCGCCGCGGCGCCGATCTGCAGGTAGACGAAGGGCATCAGCGTGGCGCTGGGGGCCAGGCCCAGCGCCAGGATCAGCATCAGGTGGCCGAAGGTGCCGAGCGCACCGATCAGCAGCAGCAGGCCCAGGTCGGCCATCAGCGCGGCGCGCAGCGTGGCCAGCGGGTCCAGGCCGCTGGCCGCGACCACCGGCGCCAGCAGCACGGCCCCCACCGCGCCGGTGTAGAAATGCGTGGTGAAGGGCGACTCCAGCGACGCCAGCCGGCTGGTCAGCACCTGGAAGCTGGCATAGGACATGGCCCCGATCAGCGGAAAGGCCACCGCCCAGCCGTACAGGCCGCTGCCCGGGCGGATGACCACCAGCGCCCCGGCGAAGGCGCCGATGACCAGCGCCCAGCGCAGCCGCGACACGGGCTCGTGCAGCACCAGCGCGGCCAGCAGTGTCACCAGCACCGGCGTGAGCATGTGGATGGCGGTGAACTCGGCCACCGGCAGCCACTGCAGGCCATAGAAGGACATGCCGCTGGTGAACAGCAGCAGCGCGCCGCGCAGTGCCTGGAAGCGCGGGTGCCGGGTGGCGAAGCCGGGCGCCTGCGGGCGGCGCAGCCGCCAGACACCCAGCCAGGCCAGCATCAGCACCGCCTGGAACAGGTAGCGCCCCCACAGCATCAGCATCACCGGCAACTGCCGGCCGCCGCCGTAGCGGATGGCCGTGTCCATGCCGGCGAAGCAGGTCACCACGGCCAGCATCAGCAGCACACCCAGCAGCGGCCGCGGCCGCGCGGGCGTCATGGCGCCGGGTGCTGCACGCGGTGGGCCAGCGCCTCCCATACGGGACGCAGCGCGTCCGGCAGGCCGGGCAGGGCGCCCAGGTCGGTGCGGCTCTCGCCGGGCGAGTGGAAATCGCTGCCGCGCGAGGCCAGCAGGTCGAATTCCGTGGCCATGTCGGCGTACTTTCGGGCGTCGCCCAGGACATGGCTGCCGGTCATCACCTCGACGCCTTCACCGCCATGGGCCTTGAACTCGGAGAACAGCGCGTACTCCTCGGTGGGCGTGAAGCGGTAGCGCCCGGGGTGGGCGATGACGGCGATGCCGCCGGCGCCGGTGATCCAGCGCACCGCGTCGCCCAGGCCGGCCCAGCGGTGGTCGACATAGCCCGGCTTGCCCGGCGTGAGGTAGCGGCGGAACACCGCGCCGGTGTCGCTGCACACGCCCGTCTCGACCAACCAGCGCGCAAAGTGCGTGCGCGAGACGAGGCCGGGGTTGCCGACGTAACGCTGCGCGCCGTCGAAGGCGCCGGTGATGCCGACACGGGCCAGGCCTTCGGCCATGTCGCGGGCGCGCTGCAGCCGGCCCGCGCGGGTGCGGGCCAGGCCCTCGACCAGCGCGGGATCGTCGATGTCGAAGCCCAGGCCGACGATGTGCACCGTCTCGCCGGCGAAGGTGACCGAGATCTCGACGCCACTGAGCCAGGACAGCCCCAGGTCGCGCGCCGCCTGGGCCGCCGCGGCCTGGCCGCCCAGTTCATCGTGGTCGGTCAGGGCCCAGAGATCGACACCGCCGGCCTTGGCACGGGAGGCCAGCGCCTGGGGGGCGAGGGTGCCGTCGGAGCGGGTGGAATGGCAGTGCAGGTCGGCGTTGATCAGGTGCACCGCTGGATTGTAGGAAGCGCACGCCTGCAAGGCCGCCGACGGGTCTTGCAGCGGCGCCGTCATGCGGCTGCACGGGGACCTGACCTCTGAATACCGAACGGCACACTTCAACGCCGACCGCCGGGCGCCGCAACGTAGACCTGAGTTGCTGGAGGAAATGCGGCCTGGCCACTTTCATCGAGCGCAGCAGGGGGGGCTGAAGGCCGGCGCCGGCCGGCATGGGCGCACTCAGCGCGCGCGCGCAGTCACCTGCACTTCCACACGCCGGTTGGGCAACAGGCAGTCTTGCAGCAGCTTGGTCTTGTCCTTCGCGGTGCGTGCAGCAGCGGGCCGGGTCGGATGGCAGGGCTCCACAGGCTGGGTGTCCCCACGGGCTTCGGTGAGGATCAGCCGCGAGTCCACCCCCTTGGCAACGAGGTGGTTGGCCACGGTGGCCGCGCGGCGTTCGCTCAGGCGCTGGTTGTAGTTGCCCTTGCCAGTGCTGTTGAGGCGGTCGGCATGGCCGATCAGGCGCACCGATTGGAGCACGAGGCGCTCGGCGCGCAGCCTGTCCAGCAATGCGTCGAGCTGCTGGACGCTGGATGGATGCATGTCCCTGGATGTGTCGCGGTCGAAGCTGAACACAACCTGGGCCGACAGGGTCACTGCCAGTGGCGCGGCGGCCGCCACCGGTGTCGGTGCCGGTGCCTCGGGGGGCGCCAGCAGCACGGTTGGCGACGGTGCCACGGAAGTCACTGGCCCGGGGGGCGGCGGCGCACAGGCTTCGGCTTGCACCCTGCCGTCGGCCAGAAGGTCCTCGGCGATCTGCAGGTAGGGCTTCGCGTGTCGCCAACCTTGCTGGTTGTGCTCGTTGCCCGCGTGAACCAGTTCCACCTCGGCGCAGGCAGCCTTTGCCTGTGCACAGCGCCAGCCGGGGTGCGTGCGCAGCGCTTCGGCCTGCGCCCACAGATCGGGCCGCAGGCGCGCGGCGCCATTGACCAGCACTGTGTCCATCGACAGCGGTGTGGTGCCGCGCTCCATGCCGGCAATGAGGATCTCGCTTTCGCTCAGCGCGGCCTGCGGGAAGGCGCTGCGGTCGTTGCGGGTGTACTCGTGAAAACTCACGTCCAGCCAGCACTGGGCCTTGGCGAGGTGGTGGTCGCGCAGGGCGCGGCCCTTGTCGTTGAGACTGCGAATGCGGTCCTGCAGCGATTCATAGGCTTGCTGGTCGGCACTGACCGACGCATCGCTGATGCGTTGGGCCTGCGGCGTGAGCGTGGTCTGCGCCGATGCCATGGTGGACGCCGCCAGCGCGATGGTGCAGAGCGTGGCGCGGGCGACGGAGGTGGGGGCGGTGGGCTTCATGGTGTGGCCTTCGTGATCAGCGGATGTTCGGCGGGCCGTCACCGGCCCAGGCTGCGGTTGACCTCTGGGTCCGCGCCCTTGAACAAGGTTTCGTCGAACTTGAAGCGCAGGCGCAGATAGGCACCACGCTGCGTGTAGTCGTCGCCGGAGAGGTCGCGATCGGCAGAGAAGCCGGTGAAGTTCACGCCCGCCGACAGCCACAGGTTGGTCTTCAGCAGGTAGCCGACTTCGGCGCCCACCGCGTGCTGCCGGGCGCCGAGTTGTCCGGTCTGCACCGCGGCGGCGACGCCGATGTCCCAGTTCTCGCTGAGGTCGTAGACCAGGCGGCCGGCCACCATCTGCGCGCGGAAGCTGCTGCGCACGCCTTGCTCGAACTGGTCGGTCTGCCACTTGCCGGCGATGCGGCCCGTCAGCCACCAGGGACGCGACGGGTGGTAGTCGGCATGCAGGGACACGATGGTGGCGCGCGTCTTCAGCGTGCCGACAGTGGCATTGCTGGCGTCGCTCTCGTGCTTGAACTCGATCTTGCCCAGCGCGTTGACGCGGTTGGTATCGGTGTCGCGCCAGGCCAGACCGAGCTGCGCGCGGTCTTGCAGCACCTCGCCGCGGTCGGTGTAGTCGGTGCGGAGGTAGTGGTTGCGCGCCAGCAGCGTCCAGTCGCGGTCGAGCTTGCGTGTGGCCATCACCTGCCACAGCGTGGTGTCGAAACGCTCGTTCACCGCGGGGGTGTTGGCGATGTCGTCGGAGCGGCGCCATTCGATGCGCGTGCTGCCTCGCCACAGCGGGTTGGCATGAAAGTCCAGGCCCGCGCTCAAGGCGGTGGCCTGCGCCGTGGCACCCGAGAGCACCTGGATTCGCTCGGCCGCGGTGGACAGGCGCAGGCCCGGCTGCAGATCCCACTGGCTGCGCACGCCCGAGGCGAGCTGCAGGTCGCGGCCGCTCAGCGCATCGCGCAGGCGGTACTCGCTGAAGATCTGCGTGTCGCGCCAATGCGTGGTGTCGACGCCCAGGACCAGCGCGTTGGCCGTCTGGCCCGTCGCACTGGTGCCCTGCACCTGGGTCCAGCCGCTCATGCGTTCCCAGCGCGTGTATAGGCGGGCGCGCTCGGTGAGCTGCACATCGGCGCTGAGCGCGGCGCGCTGGCGGTCGTCGCCCGACACCGATTGCTCCAGCTCGCCGCCCAGGCGCAGCCGGTCGTTGACGCGCCAGCCCAGACCCACACGCACGCCGTCGCTGGACAGCTCGGTGCCTGCCGGCAGCGGCGAGACCAGTGAGCCGAGGCCTTGCGCCCCGATGGCGGGCAGGCCGGTGCTGGGGTCCAGCGCCTGGTTGCCGTAGCCCAAGAGGCCGCCGCCCGAGCCGGTGGCCAGGCTGCCACTCAGGCCGTTGGTGGCACCGAAGGGTTGTTCGGTGGTGCCGTTGGCTTGCGTGCCGATGGTTTCACGCGCACTGCGCCAACCGGCTTCCAGCGTCAGGCGATCGGAAAGCGCCCAGCGCAGGCCGGCACCGGCACTTTGCCGTTCGCCGCCGCCGGGGTTGCGGTCTTCGCTGCGCATCGCGTCGCCGACCAGCCTGAGCGTGTCGGTGAGCGCCACGCTGGCCTGCAGCTGCGCTTCGCCACGGCCGCCTTGCAGCGGCGCCGCGGGGTTCTGGAACGCGGGGTCGCTGCGGCCGACGAAGGCGCGCGCCTGCACGGCACCGTCTTCGTGCGCCAGCTCCACGCGCCAGGCGTTGCCGCTGACCTTGCCGTGCCGCGTCGCCAGGCCGGGCGTTGCGGTCTGGTTCACCGGGTTGGTGTTGATCTCGCTTTCCGAGCGGGCCAGCTCGGCCACGATGGCGCTGCGCGGGCCCAGCTTCCATGTGGCATTCGCGCTGCTAAGGCGATAGGGCGCCAGGTCGTTGCGATCCACCACGGCCGAACCGCCGACTTCGACGGCCTCGCTGACGCGCGCCTGCACGTCGCCGCCGTAGACCCAGAAGCGGTCGCCGCCCTGGTCCACCTCGTAGCTGACGCGCAGCGACACCGGGTTCAGGTCACTGTCCACCGAGGGCATGAACTGCGTCAGCAGGATGCGGCCCGAGAAGGGCTCGAAGCTGTAGTCCACCAGCCGCAGCAGCGGCTTGACGGCGATGATGCGAGAGGGCTGGTGGCGGTCGCGCACCACCATTTCCACCTTCTCGCTGCCTTCCACCGCGCCGCTGTTGCGCAGGCCATAGGGGCCCGAGCCCTGGCTGGCCATTTCTTCCACCACCTGGCGCAGCGAATCGTTGAAGACGAAGGCGTTGGCGGTGATGCCGCCTGCTTCGTGGTGCGCGCGGGCGCCGGTGGCGCTGCGGTTGTAGGCGCCCAGGCTGCGTTGCTTCAGCGATGCGACAGCGCCCTGTCCGATGGCTTGTGAGAAGCCGTCGCCGGTGACGAAATCGCCATAGAGCAGGTAGCTCTTCTGCTTGTCGACGCGCACGTACAGGCGGTCGCCGGAGCGCGCGTCGAAGCTGCGCAGCGAGGCATCTCCATAAACCGGATACAGCGCGTCCGGTTTGATGTCGCGCAGCAGGCGGGCGCGGGTCTCCTTGTCGGAATCGTAGGCGGCCGTGAGCAGCAGGTCGCCCGAGATCGTGCCCTTCAGGAAGAAGGCGGCGCGGGCGGCGGCGTTGGCCTTGCCCTGGTTGAACTCGCGCGACCAGGCGGCGATCTCCTGCTCGAAGGCGTCGCCGCGCCGCACCGGGTTGATGGTGGCCTTGTGGCGGAACGAGACGATGCCCTCCAGCAGGCCGGCACCGATCATCGGCCGCAATTCGGGCACGAAGCTGATGATGCCGCTGGCCTGGCTCTTGCCGGCGGTGACGCGGATGCGCACGTCCTGCGCCTCGGCCGGAGCGATCAGGGTGAACTGCGCGATGCCGTTGGCCACCGGCACCTGCACGCCCGGCACAGCGCGGTCGGCATCCAGCGCGCGCGAGCCGAATTCGTCGCTGCGGGCGCCGGGCAGCTTCAAGCGTCCGCCGGAATGCTCGATGGTGACGAACGACGGGCCGGCGAGCGGTTTGCCATCGGGGCCGAAGACGCGCACGGTGAGCTGCACATGGCTCTGTCCGTCGGCGGGGACCGCGTTGCGGTCCACCTCGACGAGGATCTGTTCCACGGCGGCGTTCGCCGCATAGGGCTCGCCGCGCAGCAGCGCCGGAGCATCGGCATCGTCGCCAGGCTGGCGCGGCAGCAGCGGCGAGGCCGTGCCCAGCACCGGCGTGTAGCGCACGTCGGTGGGCAGGCCGGCCGGCGGCTGGGTCTGAGCCTGCGCGGCGCCGGCCAGCAAGGGCAGCAGCAAGGCGCGGGAAACGAGCAGGGCGAGACGCCGTGGCTGCGGATAGCGCCCGGCGCGGTGGGCCATGAGCCCTTTGATGCGATCAGCGCGTGCCATGGCGGGCCTCCTTCGCTTGGGCGTTGGCGGCGTCGCCCGGGCTTCGGCCCGTGGGTGGGGGCTGGTTCATTGGCAGTTGGCCTGTCGGCCGGTTCTGTTCGTCCAGCGCGGGCGCGTTGGCGGCCGGGGCGGGGCTGTC
>NZ_MWLO01000112.1 GCF_002198735.1 Ideonella sp. A 288 | reverse complement strand
CCCCAATCCGGCCCCCAAGCTCCGCCCAGGACGCCCCATGTCGCAATCGCTCCACCCCATGCTCAACATCGCCATCAAGGCCGCGCGCGCCGCGGGGGCGATCATCAACCGGGGCTCGCTCGATCTGGACGTGCTCAAGATCTCGCACAAGGGGCCCAACGACTTCGTCAGCGAGGTCGACCAGGCGGCCGAGGCCGCGATCATCGAGATCCTGCTCGGGGCCTACCCGGGCCACGGCATCCTGGCCGAGGAATCCGGCCGCGAGCATGGCGCGAAGAACAGCGAGTTCACCTGGATCATCGATCCGCTGGACGGCACCACCAACTTCCTGCACGGCTTCCCGGTGTACGCCGTGTCCATCGCGCTGGCGCACCGCAACGTGGTGCAGCAGGCCGTCGTCTACGACCCCACCCGCAACGACCTGTTCTTCGCCTCGCGCGGGCGCGGCGCCTTCCTCAACGACCGGCGGCTGCGCGTGTCCAAGCGCACGCGCCTGTCCGATTCGCTGATCGGCACCGGCTTCCCGTTCCGCCGCGGCGACAGCTTCCAGCGCTACGTCAAGATGTTCGAGACGGTGATGCAGGCCTGCGCCGGCGTGCGCCGCCCCGGCGCGGCCGCGCTCGACCTGTGCTATGTGGCCGCAGGCTGGTACGACGGCTTCTTCGAGACCGGCCTGAACGCCTGGGACGTGGCCGCCGGCTCGCTGATCATTTCCGAGGCCGGTGGCCTGGTGGGCAACTTCACCGGCGAATCCGACTTCCTGCACCAGCGCGAGATCGTCGCCGGCAACCCCAAGGTGTACGGCCAGCTGGTCGCGCTGCTCGCCCCCCACAGCCGGGCCATGAAGGCCGACGAGGCGGGCGCCGCGGCGTCCCCGCTGTCCGGTGTCGATTCCGATGTGGTGGCGGCCGCGCTGGCGGCCGGCCTGCCCGATGGCGAGGCCGTGCCCGCCCCTGTGACCGACGGCGAGCCCGGTGCCGAACCGGCCGCCCCGGTGCGCGAGCGCAAGCCCGTGCGCATCCGCAAGGCCGATGCCTCGGCGCATGCGGGCGACGACAGTTCGGCACCCGCCGATGCCCAGCGCCCGGCCCGCACCGATGCGCGCGGCCCCGACCGGGCCGACACCCGCGGCCCGGACAGCCGCCCGCCGGTGCGCCCCGCCACGCGCGGCCCGGCCCGGCCCGACACGCGGGGCCCGGCCCGCACGCGCCCGCGCGGCGACGACGCACCGTTCTGAGGCCTGCCATGCGCGCGCACCTGCTGTTGTGGCTGGGCCTGTGCGGGGCCGGACTGGCCCAGGCCCAGCGTATCGGCGAGGTCGACACCGTCTTCAAGTTCATCGGTCCCGACCACAAGATCGTCGTAGACGCCCACGACGACCCCAAGGTCGCCGGTGTCACGTGTTATGTGTCGCGGGCGCGCACCGGCGGCATCAAGGGCGCGGTCGGCCTGGCCGAGGACAAGTCCGATGCCTCCATCGCCTGCCGGCAGGTGGGCCCGATCTCGTTCGCCAAGCCGTTGCCGAAGCAGGAAGAGGTCTACAGCGAGCGCAGTTCGGTGATCTTCAAGAAGCTGCGCGTGGTGCGCATGGTCGACGTGGCGCGCAACACGCTGGTCTACCTCACCTACTCGGATCGGCTGATCGAGGGCTCGCCGAACAACAGCGTCACCGCCGTCGCGGTCGACCGCGCCACGCCGATCCCGCTGCGCTGACGCGCCCGGCACGCGCGCCCGCACACTGGCCATGAGTTCGCCCCCTTCGGTGCCGCCCGGGACTGTCCTGCCCGACCTGTCGGCCCACACGCCGATGATGGCGCAGTACCTGCGCATCAAGGCCGAGTTCCCCGACACGCTCGTGTTCTATCGCATGGGCGATTTCTACGAGCTGTTCTTCGACGACGCCCGCAAGGCCAACCGCCTGCTCGACATCACGCTCACCACCCGCGGCCAGAGCGCCGGCGCGCCGGTGGTGATGGCCGGCGTGCCGGTGCACTCGGTCGAGGGCTACCTGGCGCGGCTGATCAAGCTGGGCGAGGCGGTGGCCATCGCCGAGCAGGTGGGCGACGTGGCCACCGCCAAGGGCCCGGTCGAGCGCAAGGTGGTGCGCGTGGTGACGCCCGGCACCGTCACCGACACCGAACTGCTCGACGAGCGCGTCGACACCCTGCTGTGCGCACTGACCAAGGTGCGCGCCACCTGGGGCATCGCCTGGCTGGGCCTGACCAGCGGCCAGCTGGGCCTGACCGAATGCGGCGAGCGCGACCTGGCCGGCTGGCTGGCGCGGCTCGACCCGGCCGAGCTGCTGGTGCACGAGGCCGAGCTGCCGCCCGCGGTGCTGCAGCACCGCGCCGCACGCACGCAGCGGCCGACCTGGCAGTTCGACACCGCGCTGGGGCAGCGCAAGCTGTGCGCGCTGCTGAAGGTGGCGTCGCTGCAGGGCTTCAACGCGCAGGAGCTGGCGGTGGCCCAGGCCGCCGCCGCCGCGCTGCTGAGCTTTGCCGAGCACACCCAGGGCCAGGCACTGGCCCACGTGGCCACGCTGTCGGTGGCCCGCGCCAACGAGCTGATCGAGCTGCCGCCGGCCACCCACCGCAACCTCGAACTCACCCAGACGCTGCGCGGCGAGGACAGCCCGACGCTGCTGTCGCTGCTGGACACCTGCCGCACCGGCATGGGCAGCCGCACGCTGCGGCACTGGGTGGTGCACCCGCCACGCGACCGGGCCGCCGCGCTCGACCGCCACGACGCCATCGACGCGCTGGTGGCGCAGGGCTTCGAGCCGCTGCGCGAGGCGTTGCGGCAGGTGAGCGACGTCGAGCGCATCGTCGCCCGGCTGGCGCTGCGCCAGGTGCGCCCGCGCGAGCTGGCCGGCCTGCGCGCCACGCTGCTGGCCCTGCCCGCGCTGCGCGCTGCCGCGCCCGAGGGCAGTGCCCTGCTCGGCCGGCTGCACGCGGCGCTGCAGCCGCCGCCCGAGGTGGCCGGGCTGCTGCAGCGCGCCATCGCCGACGAGCCCGCGGTGCTGCTGCGCGACGGCGGCGTGATCGCCCCCGGCTTCGACGCCGACCTGGACGAGCTGCGCGGCATCGCGCAGAACTGCGACGCCTTCCTGCTCGACCTCGAGGCGCGCGAGCGGGCGCGCACCGGCATCGGCAACCTGCGGGTGCAGTACAACCGGGTGCACGGCTTCTACATCGAGGTCACCAGCTCGGGCCTCGACCGCGTGCCGGCCGACTACCAGCGCCGCCAGACGCTGAAGAACGCCGAGCGCTTCATCACGCCCGAGCTCAAGACCTTCGAGGACAAGGCGCTGAGCGCGCAAGAGCGCTCTTTGGCGCGCGAGAAATGGCTGTACGAGCAGGTGCTCGACCAGTTGCTGCCGCACCTGGGCGCGCTGGGGGGGCTGGCCCGCGCGCTGGCGGCGCTGGACGTGCTGGCCGCGCTGGCCGAACGCGCCACCACGCTGGGCTGGTGCCGACCGCGCTTCGTGCCGCAGCCCTGCATCGAGATCGAACAGGGCCGGCACCCGGTGGTGCAGGCGCGCCTGGCCGAGACGGGTGGGCCCGATTTCATCGCCAACGACTGCCGGCTCGACGCGCGCACCCGCATGCTGGTGATCACCGGCCCCAACATGGGCGGCAAGAGCACCTACATGCGCCAGGTGGCGCTGATCGTGCTGCTCGGCTCGATGGGCTCGTTCGTGCCGGCCGCAGCCTGCCGGCTGGGGCCGATCGACGCCATACACACCCGCATCGGCGCCGCCGACGACCTGGCCAACGCGCAATCGACCTTCATGCTCGAGATGACCGAGGCCGCGGCCATCGTGCACGGCGCCACCGAGCAGTCGCTGGTGCTGATGGACGAGATCGGCCGCGGCACCAGCACCTTCGACGGCCTGGCGCTGGCCGGTGCCATCGCTGCGCACCTGCACGACCGCAACAAGGCCTTCACGCTGTTCGCCACCCACTACTTCGAGCTGACCGAGTTCCCGGCCCGGCACGAGCGCGCGATCAACGTGCACGTGTCGGCGGTGGAAAGCGGGCACGACATCGTCTTCCTGCATGCCATCGAGCCCGGCCCCGCCAGCCGCAGCTACGGCGTGCAGGTGGCCCGACTGGCCGGCATGCCCGCCGGCCTGGTGCGCCAGGCCCGCAGCACGCTCGAGGCGCTGGAAGCCCAGCAGCAGGCCGGCCAGGCGCAGGTGGACCTGTTCGCCGCGCCGCCGGCCGCGGCCAGCGCCCCTGAACCCTCGGCGGTCGAGCGGGCCCTGGCCGCCATCGACCCCGACGCCCTCACCCCCCGCGAGGCGCTCGACGCCTTGTACCGGCTCAAATCCATTCCTACCTGACAAACGACATGACCTACTGCATCGGCATCCGCCTCAACGCCGGCATGGTGTTCCTCTCCGATTCGCGCACCAACGCCGGCATCGACCAGATCAGCACCTTCCGCAAGATGATGGTCTACGAGAAGGCGGGCGACCGGTTCATGTGCCTGCTGTCGGCCGGCAACCTGTCGGTGAGCCAGTCGGTGCGCGAGATCCTGCAGCTCGAGAAGCTCGACCGCGGCACCGAGCTGCCGCCGCTGACCATCTGGAACGCCGAGAGCATGTTCGACGCCGTGCGCGTGCTCGGCGCCGCGGTGCGCCGCGTCTACCAGCAGGACGGCCCGTCGCTGAAGGCCGCGGGCATCGACTTCAACGCCTCGTTCATCCTCGGCGGCCAGATCAAGGGCGAGGCGATGCGCATGTTCCTGGTCTATTCGGCCGGCAACTTCATCGAGGCCACGCGCGAGACCTGCTTCTTCCAGGTGGGCGAGAGCAAGTACGGCAAGCCCATCCTCGACCGCGTGCTCACCCCCGCCACGCCGCTGGACGAGGCCGCCAAGTGCGCGCTGGTGTCGATGGATTCGACGCTGAAGTCCAACCTGTCGGTGGGCCTGCCGCTCGACCTGCTGGTGTACCGCGAGGGCAGCTTCAGCAGCAACGAGATCGTCTGCATCGACGACACCAACCCGTACTTCCGCATGATCCACAACACCTGGGGCCAGCGCCTGCGCGAGGTGTTCGAGGGCATCGACGACCCGCGCTGGGATGGCGGCAACACCCAGCACCCGCTGCTGGGCGGCGTGTCGCGCTACGAGCCGATGCGCAAGATCACGCACCCGGGCGAGCGGATCGTCTGAGGGGTCGGACGGCCTGCCCGGCCCTGCCGCAGGCCTGCGGCCGGTGTCCGTGGGCAGATGGCCCTGCCTGGCAACGGCGGCCGGGTCAGGGCTTGGTCGCCCGGGTCAGCTGGCCCTGCTCGGTCTGCGCGTCGGCGCGGAAGGTGCCGTCCCAGCGGTCACCATTGGCCCAGGTCATGGTGCCCGGACCATCGCGCTGGCCGGCCTTCCAACCGCCGGCGTAGTTGTCGCCGTTCTTCCACTGGTAGCGGCCCTCGCCGTCGGGTAGGCCGTGCACCAGGCGGCCTTCGTAAGTGTCGCCGCTGGCAAAGCGCAGCCGGCCCTGTCCGTGGGGCAGCCCGCCCTCGACCTCGCCGTCGTACTGGTTGCCGTTGGCGAACACCAGGTTGCCGCGGCCACGCGCCTTGCCCATGGCCCAGGGGCCTTCGTAGCGCTGGCCGCTGACCCAGCGGTACTTGCCGTTGCCATGGGGCTCGCCAGCGGCAAAGTCGCCGGTGTAGACATCGCCCGACGCGTAGACCATGTGGCCCTGGCCCTGTGGCTGGCCATCGACCACCGCGCCCTCGTAGAGGTTGCCGTTGGCGAACTGCATCCGGCCCTGTCCCCGTGGCCGGTCGTCCACCCAATCGCCGCGGTAGCGCTGGCCGGTGGTCCAGGTGAACTCGCCGCTGCCGTGGCGCTTGCCGCGCACCACCATGCCATCGTAGGCCTCGCCGTTGGCCCAGTTGATCTTCCCCTGGCCGGAGTAGGTCTGGCCGCCCGGATCGAGCGTGAACAGGCCGCTGAGGCGCGTGTCGGCCCCGAGCACCGCATCGATCTTCTGTGGCGTGGCCGGCACGACCGGCACCGCTGCGGGCGTCGACGGCGGCGGCGCCGATGACGCCACGGCGGCGGACCGTGCAACGCCTGGCACGGACGACACGGAGGCGGGCGTCGGGGCCGAGGTCGGCGCGGACGACGCCATCGCCGCCGGCCTGGCCACGCGCGCCACTGGCTCGGGCGGCAGGGTGGCCACCCACGGCGTGCCGCGTTCGCGCGACAGCGTCTGGGCCTGGCTGCGCGCCAGGTCGAGCGCCGCCCCCCGGCAGGAGTCGATGGCCTGGCGCCACAGCGTCTCGGCGATCAGCGACTGGGTCTGTCGCTCTGCCGGAGGCCAGGCCGCGCCACTGCTGCGCAGGCGCTGGGTGTGCTCCATCGCGACCTGAAAGCGCGGCGCACAGTGCTCGGCGTTGTGTGCGTCCATCTCGGCCAGTTCGCGGCGCTGCTGGGCCACCTGCTGCTGCGGGCCGCTGCAGCGCTCGCCGGCCAGTTCCCACTGCGTCTCGGCGCGGCGAAACAGCCCCGCGGCGTCGGCCCAGCGTCGCTCGCCCAGCACTCGGCGGGCCAGTTCTTCCAGCGTGGCGGCGTCCTTCTGGCTGACGAGACAGCCCACGCCGGCGCCCTGCAACTCGCCGATGGCAGTGCGTGCCTTGCGGCTGTCGCCGAGGTTGCGCTGGGCGCGGTCGCGGGCGCGGCCGGTGCACAGGTCCACCGCCTGCGACCACAGCCTGCTGGACTCGTCCAGCAACCGCGCCTGGTCGGCCATCTCGGCACGCTGCGCCTGCGCGTTGGCGGCCTGCAGGTCGACGGCCATGGCGCGATCGGTGACACCGGCGCAGGAGGGCGGCGGCGGCGGTGTCGACAACGACGCCGAGGCCGCGGCCGCGGCGGCGGAGGCCGCAGCGGGCACGGCCACCGCCGACACCGGAAGCACCGAGCCCGTCGTGCCCGGCGACGACGCGGCCAGCGCCGGCCCCGGCGACGCGATGTCGACCGCGACAGGCGCGGCCACCGGCGCGGCAGTCGCCGGCGTCATCGACGTGGCATTCGGCGCCGATGCCGGCACGCCCACCCCCATGACCGGCTGTGCCCATGGGTGCTCCGGCGCGACGAGCGCACCCAGCGCCACCGCTGCGGCGACACCCCATCGCCCGATGCAGGGCCACCACCACGGGCTGCTCATGGCCGCCTCTGCGATTCGACCGGCATGGACATCATCGCGTCGACCAGCCCGAAGGCGAAGGGGTTGCCTGCGGTCGACTCCAGCGCGTCTTCGTAGCGGAACGGCCGCGTCGCCGTGGCCAGGGGCATGCCGGTCAGCGCGAACTCGACCGCAGACGGCTTGACGCCCTTGAGGATGGCCACCACGTCGTCGCCCATGCCGCGGGCCTCGGCGACCTTGCTCAGCGCCCCCAGTCGCTCGACGTCGAAGGCGAAGGCGTTGCCGCCGACGCCCTGCTCGAGCAGCTTCTGGTGCAGCGAGAAGCCTGCCAGGGGATTGGCGTGCAGCTTCGCGGCGCGCTCGAAGGCCCAGGCATCGGCCCGGTCGAACACCGTGGCGGCCACCCGCGACAGGCCGCTGAACGAGCGCCGGAAGTCCGCCGCGGTCTGCATGAACTCGAGCACCTGCACACCGCCGGACGGGTCATCGCCCAGCTGGCGCACGGCGAAGGCCTTGACCTGGCCGACCAGCTGCGTGGCCAGCGTCTGTCGGGCCAGGTCGCGCGCCCGATCGACCAGCTGCTGCTTGAGAAAATCGGTGGCCACGCGGGTGGCGGTGGTCTGCGCAGCCTTGATCGCCGCATCGGCGGCCATGGCGGCGCCCTTGAAGCCCGAGGCCAGCGTGGCCAGGCTGTACAGCGTGCCGACGATCTTGGTCGTGTAGTGGTAGGTCTTCATGCGGGCGCCGCCCTCTTCGGACAGGCCTTGCGTCCACAGCACCATCCACAGCGCCTCGTCCTCGCTCAGGTCGGCCTGCACCAGCGCCAACGGGTGCATGGTGAGCAGCCAGTGGTAATCCTGCATCTGCGGCGTGCTGGGCGGGGCCAGCCGGGTGTAGCCGCGACAGACCTCGAAGGGCTGCACCCGCGCCTTGCGGCCGGACAGCGCGGTGAGCTCGAACGGCCGGCCCTGGTCTCGCAGGTCGACCAGCCGCAGCGACATCTGCTCGGCCGAGCCCTGGCCGCGGTCGCCTTCGATGGCCACGATGCGCTCACCCACGTCGAGCGGCGACCCCGGCGCGGACGCCACCACGGTCAGGCGCTCGTCGACGCCAAGTGCGCGCACCCAGGCGACGCGGTCGTCCTCGTCCCAGGATTCGGCGGTGGCCACCGAGAACGGCAGCTCCCATTGCTTGTCGCAGTCGGGGTCGGCGAGCGCGGCGGTGCGGGCGATCGCCGGACGCAGCGCCCGCTCGCCCCGGCCATAGCGCCGGACCTGCTCGAGCAACTGCTCGTTGACGCGCCGGCCGTCGTCGGTGGTGAACTTGGGCGCGCCGGCGCACCCCGCCAGCAGAGCCGCTGCCACGACCAGCAGCAGGGCGCCGGCCCGACGGGCGCGAGCGGCCATGGCACCGCAAGGGGGGTCCTGCCGCTGCTTTTGCCTGCACGCCATGGTGTCCGTTGCGCCTCGTGACCGCCGGTTACATCGGGTCAGTTTACGGCCGCACCACGGGCGCCAGCGGCGCCGCGGCGCCAGATGTGCGGTGTCTCACGCACGCGCCGGCTCACCCACCCTGAACATCGCCACGGTGCGCACCAGCTCGCGCGCCTGCTGGCTCAGGCTGTCGGCGGCGGCGGCGCTCTGCTCCACCAGTGCCGCGTTCTGCTGAACGCCGTTGTCGAGCGCGTGCACCGCCTGTCCCACCTGCTGCACCCCCGCACTTTGCTCGACCGTGGCACTGGAGATCTCTCCGACGATGTCGCTCACCCGCCGGATCGACTGCACCAGGGCCTGCATCGTGGCCCCTGCGTCGTTCACCAGCGTGCTGCCGGACTCCACCCGTTCGACGCTGGCGGTGATCAGGGCCTTGATCTCGCGCGCGGCCTCGGCGCTGCGCTGGGCCAGGCTGCGCACCTCGCTGGCGACGACGGCGAAGCCGCGCCCCTGCTCGCCGGCGCGCGCTGCCTCGACCGCGGCGTTCAGCGCCAGGATGTTGGTCTGGAAGGCGATGCCGTCGATGACGGTGATGATGTCGGCGATGCGGCGCGAGCTCTCGGCGATGCCAGCCATGGTGGTCACCACCTGGTTCACCACCTCGCCACCGTTGGCCGCCTCGCCCGACGCGCGTTGCGCCAGCTGGTTGGCATTCGTTGCACTCTCGGCGTTGTGGCGCACGGCCTGGCCGAGCGACTCCATCGTGGTGGCGGTCTGCTGCAGCGAGCTGGCCTGCTGCTCGGTGCGCACCGACAGGTCCTGATTGCCCTGCGCGATCTCGGCGCTGGCCGTGGCCACGCCCTCGGCGCCGGCCCGCACCCGCGTGACCACCGACTGCAGCGTGGCCAGCATCGCGGCCAGTGCGCCGGCCAGGTCGTCGTCGGTGGCGTTGTGTCGTCCGGCCGGCTGCGACAGGTCGCCCTCGGCGATGCGGCGGGCCAGCGCCATGGCTTCGGCCGGCTCCATGCCCAGTTGCCGGGTGATGCTGCGCGAGACCAGGATGGCCAAGACGGACAGCAGCAGTGCCGCCGCGGCGATCGAGGCCAGGTTGATCAGGCGCACGCGCAGGCTGGTCGCATCGAAGATCTCGCCGGCCTCCACGGCCTCCTGCGCCAGGCTGCTTGCCAGCACCGCGAGTTGCTCATCGTAGCGGTCGATCAGCCGGTCGATGCGGTCGTCCAGCGCGCGGATCTCGGCCACCGGTCCGTCGCGCCGTGCCAGAGGCTGGAACTGCTCGACGTAGAGCGCGCGGATCTCGGCCATCGTCTTGGCAGCCGACTGCGCTGCATTGCGCTCCTGATCGGTGTCCGCCAGGGCAACCAGCGCGGCCATGCCACGGTCGACCTCGGCGGCCATCGCCATCCACTTGGCCTGCGACCCGTCGAAGTCGCGGTTGATGAAGGTGTCGGCCACGATGCGGTACTGCTGGGCACCGAGGCCGGCGATCTTCTTCACTTCGCCGGCACCCAGGCTGCGGCTGCGCGATTCGACCTGCAGGTGGCCGAGATGGACGATCTCGACCCAGTTCAAGACGGCCAGGGCGACCATGGTGACCAGCGACACGGCCACCAGCAGATACAAGCGACTCGACACCTTCATGTGTTGCAATGGGAACTCCTGGGCCATGGGTCTCGTGGCCGCGAAGGCCACTCCGGGTCGATGATGTCCGGCGGCTTGCCACGCCAGTCGACAGAGCTGGGCGGGAATTCACCCCCACCTTTGGTATAGGCGGGCCGAGCGCACCAGTCGCGGGCGCAATGCAGGCACACTGTGGCCATGCCGGCCCGCAGAAGGGCGGCCGCCCGCTCCCACGATCCCTGCCGAATGCCCGCCACCATCGTCTTCTCCCATGCCAACGGGTTTCCCGCGGGCACCTACAAGCAGCTCTTCAAGGTCTGGAAAGACGCCGGGTTCCGCGTCGAGGCGCTCGACAAGTTCGGGCACGACCCCAAGTACCCCGTGACCAGCAACTGGCCGCGACTGCGCGACCAGCTGATCGACTTCATCGATGCGCGCGTCGGCGGCCCGGCCTGGCTGGTCGGCCACTCGCTCGGCGGCCTGCTCAGCCTGCTGGCGGCCAGCAGGCGGCCCGACCTGGCGCGCGGCCTGGTGATGCTCGATTCGCCGGTCATCACCGGCTGGCGGGCGCACAGCGTGCAGGTGTTCAAGGCCAGCGGGCTGATGAAGCGCTTTTCGCCCGGCCGCGTCTCGCAGACGCGCCGCCACGAATGGCCGTCGCGGCAGGCCGTGGCCGAGCACTACGGCAGCAAGTCGGTCTTCGCGCGCTGGGCCCCCCATGTGCTGGACGACTACCTGGCCGTCGGCACCGAGCGCCGCGGCGGCAAGACGGTGCTGGCCTTCGACCGCGCCATCGAGACCCGCATCTACAACACCCTGCCGCACCACCTGGGCACCGTGCTGCGGCGCCACCCGCTGAAGTGCCCGGTGGGTTTCCTGGCCGGCACGCGCTCGGTGGAGGTGCGACAAGGCGGGCTGGGCATGGTGCGTGCGCTGGCAGGCGCGCGGCTGCAGTGGATCGAGGGCACGCACCTCTATCCGATGGAAAAGCCGGCCGAGACGGCCGCGCGGGTGATGGCCCTGCTGCAAGACATGGGGGCTGCGGCTGTGGAAAACGCGTAGCGGTGTCCACGTACAGATTTCGAGGGTTTTCCCCATGATCATGGCGTCCCGATTCACAAGGAGACCGCCATGCACACCGACGCCACCGAACACAGGCCGTTCTACCGGTCGCTGTACTTCCAGGTCATCACCGCCATCGTCATCGGCGTGGCGCTCGGCTACTTCGCCCCCGCCACCGGCGAGGCGATGAAGCCGCTGGGCGACGGCTTCATCAAGCTGATCAAGATGATCATCGCGCCGATCATCTTCTGCACCGTCGTCGTCGGCATCGCCGGCATGGAGGACATGAAGAAGGTCGGCAAGACCGGTGGCCTGGCGCTGCTGTACTTCGAGGTCGTCAGCTCGCTGGCGCTGGTGATCGGCCTGATCATCGTCAATGTGGTGCAGCCGGGCGTGGGCATGCACGTCGACGCCAAGGCGCTCGACACCAAGGCCATCGCGGCCTACACCGCGCCGGGCAAGATGCAGAGCACGACGGACTTCCTGCTCAACGTCATCCCGAGCAGCGTGGTCGATGCCTTCGCCAAGGGCGACATCCTGCAGGTGCTGCTGTTCTCGGTGATGTTCGGCTTCGCGCTGCACCGCTTCGGTGGCCGCGGCACGATGGTCTTCGACGTGATCGAGAAGACCTCGCATGTGCTGTTCGCCATCGTCGGCTTCATCATGAAGGTGGCCCCGATCGGCGCGTTCGGCGCGATGGCCTTCACCATTGGCAAGTACGGCGTGGGCTCGCTGGTCTCGCTGGGCCAGCTGATGGCCACCTTCTACCTGACCTGCCTGGTCTTCGTCTTCGCGGTGCTGGGCACCATCGCCAGGATCCACGGCTTCTCGATCTGGAAGTTCATCAAGTACATCAAGGAAGAACTGCTGATCGTGCTGGGCACCTCGTCCAGCGAATCGGTGCTGCCGCGCATGATGGCCAAGCTCGAGAACCTGGGCGCGCGCAAGTCGGTGGTCGGCCTGGTGGTGCCCACCGGCTACTCGTTCAACCTGGACGGCACGTCGATCTACCTGACCATGGCGGCCGTGTTCATCGCCCAGGCCACCGACACCCCGATGACGCTGACGCAGCAGCTCACGCTGCTGGCCGTGCTGCTGCTGACCAGCAAGGGCGCCGCGGGCGTCACCGGCTCGGGCTTCATCGTGCTGGCCGCCACGCTGTCGGCGGTGGGTGGCGTGCCGGTTGCCGGCCTGGCGCTGATCCTGGGCATCGACCGCTTCATGAGCGAGGCCCGCGCGCTGACCAACCTGGTGGGCAACGGCGTCGCCACGCTGGTGGTGGCCAAGTGGTGCGGCGAACTGGACGTGCCGCGCATGCAGGCGCACCTGGACGGCGAGACCGAAGTCGAGGCCGAGGAGCCCGAACTCGTGCTGGACGAGAAGGTGACGCGCCTGGCGGCCTGAGCCGCCCCCAAGGCCGGTCGCGGCGCCACGGCGCCCCCGCGAGGGGGCGCCGTTCGCCTTGGGGCGGCCCGGCGGCGGACCGAGCCACGCGATCGGCACGGCGCGAGGGGCAGGGCCGACGACCCCACCCCTATAATCGCGCTTTACCACCAGGGCATTCGTGCGGCTCGCCAGCGGCCGGCCACGTGTGCTGCATGACATGACCAAGTACGTCTTCGTCACCGGCGGTGTGGTGTCCTCGCTCGGCAAGGGCATCGCGTCGGCCTCGCTGGCCGCGATCCTCGAGTCCCGCGGGCTCAAGGTCACCCTCATCAAGCTGGACCCCTACCTCAACGTCGATCCGGGCACGATGAGCCCGTTCCAGCACGGCGAGGTGTTCGTCACCGACGACGGTGCCGAAACCGACCTCGACCTCGGCCACTACGAGCGCTTCATCACCACGCGGATGAAGCGCAGCAACAACTTCACCTCGGGCCAGATCTACAAGAGCGTGCTCGAGAAGGAGCGCCGGGGCGACTACCTCGGCAAGACGGTGCAGGTGATCCCGCACGTCACCAACGAGATCCAGGAGTTCGTGCGCCGCGGCGCGGCCGACGTCGACGTGGCCATCGTCGAGATCGGCGGCACGGTGGGCGACATCGAGAGCCTGCCTTTCCTCGAGGCGGTGCGCCAGATGAGCCTGAAGCTCGGCCCCACCAACACCGCCTTCGTGCACCTGACCTACGTGCCCTGGATCGCCGCCGCCGGCGAACTGAAGACCAAGCCCACCCAGCACACGGTGCAGAAGCTGCGCGAGATCGGCATCCAGCCCGACGTGCTGCTGTGCCGCGCCGACCGCGAGGTGCCGGCCGAGGAGCGCGAGAAGATCTCGCTGTTCACCAACGTCGTGCCGCACGGCGTGATCAGCATGTGGGACGTGGACACCATCTACAAGGTGCCCCGCATGCTGCACGAGCAGGGCCTGGACGAGCAGATCTGCATGAAGCTGCAGTTGCTCACCAAGCCCGCCAACCTGGGCCGCTGGGACCGCCTGGTCAACGAGGTCGAGCACCCGCAGCGCGAGGTCACCATCGCCATGTGCGGCAAGTACACCGATCTGTCGGACTCGTACAAGTCGCTCAACGAGGCGCTGCGCCATGCCGGCATCCACCACCACGCCCGGGTCAAGATCGAGTACGTCGATTCCGAGACGCTCAATGCCGACTCGGCGGCGCAGCTCGAGAAGTTCGATGCCATCCTGGTGCCCGGCGGCTTCGGCAAGCGCGGCATCGAGGGCAAGATCGTGGCCGCGCAGTATGCGCGTGAGCACAAGATGCCCTACCTCGGCATCTGCCTGGGCATGCAGGTGGCCACCATCGAGTACGCGCGGCATGTGGCCGGTCTGCCGGGCGCCAATTCCACCGAGTTCGAGCCCGAAACGCCGCACCCGGTGATCGCGCTCATCGACGAGTGGCAGGACCGCGACGGCACCATCCAGAAGCGCAGCGCCAACTCCGACATGGGCGGCACCATGCGCCTGGGCGCGCAAAGTTCCGACGTCACGCCGGGCACGCTGGCCCACCGCATCTACGGCAACGTGGTCACCGAGCGCCACCGCCACCGCTACGAGGCGAACGAGCGCTACCTCGACCAGCTGCAGTCGGCCGGACTGGTCATTTCCGCCATCACGCAGCGCGAGAAGCTCACCGAGATCGTCGAGCTGCCCACGGCGCTGCACCCCTGGTTCGTCGGCGTGCAGTTCCACCCCGAGTTCAAGAGCACGCCCTGGGACGGCCACCCGCTGTTCATCAGCTTCATCCAGGCCGCGATCGAACGTCGCGCCACCCGGGCCTGAGGACCAAGCACCCATGCAGCTCTGCGGCTTCGACGTCGGCCTCGACCGACCCTTCTTCCTGATCGCCGGCCCCTGCGTGGTCGAAGGCGAGCAACTTCAGATGGACGCTGCCGGCCAGTTGAAGGAAATGACCGCCGCGCTGGGCATCCCCTTCATCTTCAAGAGCAGCTTCGACAAGGCCAACCGCTCCAGCGAAACGGCCTTCCGGGGCCTGGGCATGGCCAAGGGCCTGGAGATCCTGGCCAAGATCAAGCGCGAGTTGAAGGTGCCGGTGCTCACCGACGTGCACGATGTCGGCCACATCGCCGAGGTGTCTGCGGTGGTGGATGTGCTGCAGACGCCGGCGCTGCTGTGCCGCCAGACCGACTTCATCCACGCCGTGGCGCAGAGCGGGCTGCCGGTGAACATCAAGAAGGGCCAGTTCACCGCCCCGCACGACATGAAGAATGTGCTCGACAAGGCCCGGGCGGCCGCCCGCGCCGCGGGGCTGAGCGAAGACCGCTTCATGGCCTGCGAACGCGGCGTGAGCTTCGGCTACAACAACCTGGTCTCGGACATGCGCAGCCTGGCGATCATGCGCGAGACCGGGGCGCCGGTGGTGTTCGACGCCACGCACAGCGTGCAGTTGCCCGGTGGCATGGGAAGCTCCAGCGGCGGCGAGCGCCAGTTCGTGCCGGTGCTGGCCCGAGCGGCCGTGGCCGTGGGCATCTCGGGCCTGTTCATGGAGACGCACCCCGACCCGGCCAAGGCCCTGTGCGACGGCCCCAACGCCGTGCCGCTGAAGCACATGCGCGCGCTGCTCGAACAATTGCTGGCCCTCGACCGCGTGGTCAAGGCCCAGCCACTGCTCGAGAACGACTTTTCCTGCTGAAATCGGAGCCCGCCATGCCCTGCGCTTACGTCATCGTCGACATGCAGATCACCGACATGGAGCAATACAAGCAGTACATGGCCGCGGCACCGGCCGCCGTGGCGGCCTTCGGCGGCGAGTACCTGGTGCGCGGCGGCCGCCACGAGGTGCTCGAAGGCCAGTGGCAGCCGGCCCGCGTGGCCATGCTGCGCTTCCCCAGCCTCGAGCAGGCCAAGGCCTTCTACGACGCCGAGCAATACCGGGCCGCGCGCGCCAAGCGCGCCGGCGCCACCGAATTCTTCAACATGATCGTGGTCGAGGGCGTGCCCGGACCGGTCTGATCCCTTTCGTCATCCAAGGAAAACCAGATGAGTGCCATCGTTGACATCGTCGGCCGAGAGATCCTCGACAGCCGCGGCAACCCCACCGTCGAATGCGACGTGCTGCTCGAGAGCGGCACCATGGGCCGTGCGGCCGTGCCCTCGGGCGCGTCCACCGGCAGCCGCGAGGCCATCGAGCTGCGCGACGGCGACAAGGGCCGCTACCTCGGCAAGGGCGTGCTCCGCGCGGTGGAGCACGTCAACACCGAGATCAGCGAATCGGTGCTGGGCCTGGACGCGTCCGAGCAGGCCTTCCTCGACAAGACCCTGATCGACCTGGACGGCACCGAGAACAAGTCGCGGCTGGGTGCCAATGCGACGCTGGCGGTCAGCATGGCCGTGGCCCGCGCCGCGGCCGAAGAGAGCGGCCTGCCGCTGTACCGCTACTTCGGCGGTTCGGGCGCGATGAGCCTGCCGGTGCCGATGATGAACGTCATCAATGGCGGCGCCCACGCCAACAACAGCCTCGACCTGCAAGAGCTGATGATCATCCCGGTGGGGGCTCCCAGCTTCCGCGAGGCGGTGCGCTGGGGGGCGGAGACCTTCCACGCGCTGAAGAAGATCCTGCACGACAAGGGCATCAGCACCGCCGTGGGCGATGAAGGCGGCTTCGCGCCCAGCGTGGCCAGCCATGAGGCGGCCATCCAGATGATCCTCGAGGCCATCGACAAGGCCGGCTACACGCCCGGCACGCAGATCGCCATCGGCCTGGATTGCGCCGCCAGCGAGTTCTACAAGGACGGCCAGTACGTGCTCGAAGGCGAAGGCGGCATCAAGCTCAGCGCCGAGGCCTGGACCGACATGCTGGCCACCTGGGTGGACAAGTACCCGATCATCAGCATCGAAGACGGCATGCACGAAGGCGACTGGGCGGGCTGGAAGCACCTCACCGAGCGGCTCGGCAGCAAGGTGCAACTGGTCGGCGACGACCTCTTCGTCACCAACACCAAGATCCTGAAGGAAGGCATCGACAAGCGCATCGCCAACTCGATCCTCATCAAGATCAACCAGATCGGCACCCTCACCGAAACCTTCGCCGCCATCGAGATGGCCAAGCGCGCGGGCTACACCGCGGTCATCAGCCACCGCTCGGGCGAGACCGAGGATTCCACCATCGCCGACATCGCGGTGGGCACCAACGCCGGCCAGATCAAGACCGGCTCGATGAGCCGCAGCGACCGCATCGCCAAGTACAACCAGCTGCTGCGCATCGAGGAAGACCTGGGCGACATCGCCAGCTACCCGGGCCGTGCGGCCTTCTACAACCTGCGCTGACGCGCCGGAGGTCGACTCACCGTGCGTTACCTGACCTTCGCGCTGCTCGCCTTGCTGGGGCTGGTGCAGGTGGGCCTGTGGGCCGGCGCCGGCGGCCTGCCGCAGGTGATGCGCCTGCAGGCGCAGCTCGATGCCAACCTGCAGCGCAACGCCGAGCAGAAGCAGCGCAACGACCACCTGCAGGCCGAGGTCGAGGACCTGCGACAGGGTCTCGAGATGGTCGAGGACCGCGCCCGCGGCGAGCTGGGCATGGTCAAGCCGGACGAGATCTTCGTCCAGCTCACCGCCCGCCGCTGACCCGCGCCCGGACACCGTGGGCGACCTGATCGGCGCGGCGCGACCGCTGCTGGCCGTGGCCTTCACGGCCTGGGGCAGCCCGGTCACCTGGCTCGAGCTGGTGGCCTTCGGGCTGTCGCTGTGGATGGTGGTCTGCAACATGCGCGTCGACCCGCTTGGGTGGCCGTTGGCCATGGTGTCGTCGCTGCTCTATTCGCTGCTCTTTGCCGCCAGCCGGCTGTACGGCGAGGCGGCGCTGCAGTGGGTTTTCATCGGGGTGGCGGTGTGGGGCTGGCGGCAGTGGCTCGAAGGCCGCCACGGCCGTGGCCAGGCCGTCGCCGTGGGCCGCATGTCGCCGCGCGAGCGCTGGATGGCGCTGGGGCTCACCCTGGCTGCCTGGCCGCTGCTGGCCACCGCGCTGGCCCGCTGGACCGACAGCGACGTGCCCTGGCTGGACGCGCTGGCCACCGCGGGCAGCATCACCGGCCAGTTCATGCTGGGCCGCAAGTGGATCGAGAACTGGGCGGTGTGGCTGGCCGTCAACGTCTTCAGCGTCGCGCTGTTCGCCGTCAAGGGCCTGTGGCTGACGACGCTGCTGTACGCCCTGTTCGCCGTGCTGTCGGTGGCCGGCTGGCGCGCCTGGCGCGCGCAACTGGGCCCGGCCCATGGCTGAGGCCTTGCGCATCGCCATCGTCGGGGCCGAGAGCACCGGCAAGACCGTGCTGGCGAAGGCCCTGGCCGAGCGCATCGGCGCCGACACCGGCCTGCGCAGCGCCTGGGTCGGCGAGCACCTGCGCGAGTGGTGCGACCGCACCGGGCGCACGCCGCGCGCCGACGAGCAGGCCGCCATCGCCCGCACCCAGCAGGCGCGCATCGACGAGGCGGCACAGCGTCACGAGGTGGTGGTCTGCGACACCACGCCGCTGATGACCGCCGTGTACAGCCGCATCGTCTTCGGCGACCGCTCGCTCGACGCCTATGCGGTCGAGGTGCAGCGGCACCACGGGCTCACACTGCTCACCGCACTCGACCTGCCCTGGGTGGCCGACGGCCTGCAGCGCGACGGCCCGCACGTGCGCCTGCCGGTGGACGATGCGGTGCGCGACCTGCTCAGCGCCCACGCCCTGCCCTGGGCCCTGGTCGGCGGCCAGGGCGCGGCGCGGCTGGAGGCCGCGCTCGACGCCGTGACGCCGCTGCTGCGCCCGCGCGCGCGGCCGGGCGCCGGGCTCTTCACCCGGCTGGCCGAGCGCGACGCGGCGCAGCAGCCTTGGCGCGGCGTGTGCGCCGACTGCGACGAACCCGATTGCGAGCACCTGGCCTGGCAGCGCAGCCGGGCCTGAGCCTGCCGGCCGGGCCGCGGCAGCCCGTCAGCCGCGGCGGGTTCGCACTGGCGCGTCGAGGCGTCGCTTCAGCTCGGGCAGCGCCCGCTGCCCGGCCTCGTAGCCGGCCTGGATCATCTCGCGGCGCACGTTGAAGTCGCTGCTGGCGTATTGCGAGGTGTCGGGGCGCACCAGCAGGTCGGCGGTCAGCGATTCCTGCTCCGACAGGGCGCGGCCCATGATCTCGAAGGACTGCAGGATCACCTCGTACATGCCCGGCAGCGATTGCCGGTGCGGCCGCGTGCCGACATCGACCGCGACGACGAAGTCGCAGCCCAGGTTGCGCGCCGTCTTCACCGGCAGCGGTGAGACCAGGCCGCCGTCGACCAGTTCGCGCCCGCCCAGTTCGCGCGGGATGAACACGCCGGGGATGCTGCACGAGGCCCGCACCGCATCGGCCACCGGGCCGCTGCGCAGCACGGCCAGTTCGCCGGTGCGCAGGTCGGTGGTCACGGCCGCGTACTTGGTGCGCAAGTTCTCGATGCGCGCGCCCTTGAGGATGTCGTTGACGAAGCGCCCCAGCGTATCGCCCACCAGCATGCCGCGCTTGCTGGCCGAGGCAAAGTCGGCCACCTCGGCGTCGCGCACGCGCAGCGCCACCTCCTCGATCTGCCAGGGCGTGAAGCCGGCGGCATAGAAGGCACCCACCAGCGCCCCGGCACTGCTGCCGACGATCACCTCGGGGCGGATGCCGCCCTGGTCCAGCGCCTTGAGCACGCCGATGTGCGCGAAGCCGCGCGCCGAGCCGCTGCCCAGGGCCAGGCCGATGCGCGGTGCCTTCGATGCCGCAGCGTCGCCGCGCGGACCGGTGCCCTGCGCCAGCCGGAGGTCGGGCGACGCGGCACCGGACGATCCCGCGGCCTGTGCCTGCAGCCACGAGGACGAGGCCAGGCTGCCGCCAACGAACAGGCGGGCCAGGTCGCGACGGCGGGTATCGCTCATGACAGCCCCTCGACCGACGTGTACGTCGGCCGATCCCCCGAGGGGATGGCGGGCCGGCTTGGGAGCGGCCCGGCGCTCGGCCCGCTCGCAAGGGTTGACACAGGGTGTCTCATGGCTTGCCCTGCTCCACCGGCTTGACCAGCCCCCGGTCGACCAGGCTCTTGAGCTTGGCGAAGGCCGATTCGAACGAGCCGGCCGGCTCGCCCGCGGTGAGGTTCTCGACCTTCTCGTCGAGCACGATCAGCTCGACGCGGCGGTTCAGGCGCTTGCCGTCCTCGGTGCTGTTGGACGCCACCGGCCGGTTGAACGAATAGCCGGCGGTGACCATGCGGCTGGCCTGCACGCCGCGCGCCGCCATGGCCTCGGCCACCGCGGCGGCGCGCGCCTTGGACAAGGTGTCGTTCAGCGCGGCCGAGCCGTCAGAATCGGTGTGACCCTCGACCGACACCCGCTTGTCGGTCTTGCGCGTCAACAGCCCGGCCAGCCGCTCGAGGAAGGGGCCGGCCTGCGCCGCATCGAAGGTGGACTTGTTGACGTCGAACAGCACCACGCTGGGCAGCACGATCTGCACGCCGCGGTCGATCTGCTCGATCTGCAGCACCGGCCCGGTGTAGGGCGCGGGGGCCGGCGGAGGGGGCGGCGGCACCGGCTTGGCGGCACAACCGGCGAGCACGACGGCCACGGTGGCCACGGCGACGCGCAGGGTGGAGAAGGCGAACATGGGTGGGTGCTTCCTCGCGAAATGAGCGACTGCCGGCCGGGTGGACCCTGGCTCGGCATGACAGCCCGCATCGTAGGCGCACCGCACGGCAGGACGCCCCATCCCGGAGGATGGGAAGGCCTGCCCGCAGGCCCTACTGCACGCCCGAACTGGCCGGCGGTGTGTCGCGACCGAGGGTGAACAGCCCGGCCGCATCCACCGGATCGAAGTGGTACATCGCGCCGCAGAAGTCGCAGCCCACCTCGGCCTCGCCACGCTCGGCGATCAGCGATTCGATCTCTTCGCGGCCCAGCCCGCGCAGCATGCCGGCCACGCGCTCGCGCGAGCAGGAGCACGCGAAATGCGGCACCTGCGGCTCGAACAGGCGCAGGGTTTCCTGCCAGAACAGGCGGCGCAGCAGCACCATCGAATCGAGCGTCAGCAGCTCGTCGCGCTTGAGCGTGCCGGCCAGCAGCGCGATGCGGTTGTAGTCTTCGTTGCGGCCGATCTGGTCTTCGTCGCGCGGCGCGGTGCCGCCGCCCAGGTTGGCGCCGCCGGCCAGCGGCAGGCGCTGCACCAGCAGGCCGCAGGCGCGCTCGTCGTCGGCGGCCAGCACCAGCCGCGTGTCCAGCTGCTCGGACTGCAGCATGTAGTGCTCCAGCACCTCGGACAGCTGCTGCAGCGGCTCGCGGCGGTCGCCGTGCAGGGGCACCACGCCCTGGTAGGGCTGCTGCCCGGGCTGGCGGTTGCGTGGGTCGAGCGTGATCGCGCAGCGGCCCTTGCCATGCAGGTTGAGCATGGCCTCCAACTGCGCGTCGGCGGCCACCGGGCCCACCACCTTGGCGGTGGCACGAAAGCCCAGGTCGGCCTGCGCCTCGGCCACGGCCAGCTTCACCGGCCCGTCGCCGAAGACCTGCAGCACCAGCGCGCCGTTGAACTTCAGCGTGCCCTGCATCAGGCAGGCGGCGGCGGCCATCTCGCCCAGCAGCGCGCGCACCGGCGCCGGGAAGGCATGGCCGCCGTCGTCGCGGCTGGTGCGGCGCGACAGCAGCTCGCGCCAGCTGGGCCCCAGGCGCACCAGCATGCCGCGCACGGCCAGGCCCTCGAAGATGAACTTGTGCAGCTCGTCCATCAGTCGACGCGCTTCACCAACGACCGATGCCGCGCCGTCTGCTCGGCATAGTGAACGGCCGACTGCTTCACCCGCTCGATCTGCTCGGGCGTGAGCTCGCGCACCACCTTGGCCGGCGCGCCGACGATGAGCACGCCGTCGGGGAACTCCTTGCCCTCGGTGACCACCGCGCCGGCACCGACGATGCTGTGGCGGCCGATGCGTGCGCGGTTGAGGATGACGGACTGGATGCCGATGAGCGAATGGTCGCCGATGGTGCAGCCGTGCAGCATGACCTGGTGGCCGATGGTCACGCCCTCGCCCACCGTCAGCGCGATGCCGGTGTCGGTGTGCAGCACGCTGCCGTCCTGCACGTTGCTGTCGCGGCCGATGGTGATGCGGTCGTTGTCGCCGCGCAGCACGGCGCCGTACCAGACGCTGGCGCCCTCGTGCAGCGTCACCCGGCCGATCACCTGGGCGCTGTCGGCCACCCAGGCGGTGGCCGCAACCTGGGGACGGTCGTCCCCGAACTGATAGATGGCCACGGCCCGCTCCTGGATCAAACGTATGATTTTACGGATGCTGCGCCAGCGCGCCCTCGAGGTGCTCCAGATCCCCGACCCCGACGTCAAGGCCCCTGCGGCCGAGGCGCTGCTGGCGGCTGCCCGGGCCGGGTCGCTGCCGCTCGACCCCCTGCGGGCCATGGCCGAGCCACCGGGCCTGCCCGGCCGCCCGGCGCTGCCGCGCCTGGTGCCCGCCGACCAGGTGCCGCAGCGCTCGCCCTTCACGCTGGCGGGCCGGGCGGCGCTGCTGCACGCCATCGCCCACATCGAGTTCAACGCCATCAACCTGGCGCTGGACGCGGTGTGGCGCTTCGACGGCATGCCCGAGCGCTACTACCTCGACTGGCTGCAGGTGGCCGGCGAGGAGGCCCAGCACTTCTGCCTGCTGCGCGACCACCTGGCCACGCTGGGCCAGGCCTATGGCGATTTCGATGCCCACGACGGCCTGTGGCGCATGACCGAGGCCACCAAGGCCGACCCGGTGGCGCGCATGGCGCTGGTGCCGCGCACGCTGGAGGCGCGCGGCCTGGACGCCACGCCGCCCATCCAGGCCAAGCTGCGCAAGGCCGGTGATCTGCGCGCCGTGGAGATCCTCGACGTGATCCTGCGCGAGGAGGTGGGCCACGTGGCCATCGGCAACCGCTGGTACCACTGGCTGTGCGCGCGCGACGGGCTCGACGCCGAGGCGCTGTACCCCACGCTGGTGGCCCGCTACGCCGCGCCGCGGCTGCGGCCACCCTTCAACCTGGAGGCCCGCCGCGCCGCCGGCTTCTCGGAGGCCGAACTGGCCTGGCTGTCGACCGGCGGCTGAGCGCAGCCCCGCCAGGCGGGTGGCGCCGGCTCAATCGGCGTAGGCGCCCGCCGCCTTGATCACCGGGGCCCAGCGATCGGTCTCCTGCTTCAGCCAGCTGCGCAGGCCTTCGGGGCTGAGCTTGGCGTCGGCCGCGGGCGTGGCGCCGAGTTCGGCCAGGCGCTGCAGCACGGCGGGGTCCTTCAGCGCCGTGCGCAAGGCCGCACCGAACTTGTCGATGGCCTCGCGCGGCGTGCCCTTGGGCGCATACACACCGTGCCACACCACCAGGTCGATCCCGGCCAAGCCCTGCTCGGCCAGCGTGGGCGAATCGGGCAGCGTCTTCACGCGCTGTGCGGTGGTCACGCCGATCATGCGCACCAGGCCCGTCCGCAGGTGCGGCGTGGTGTTGGTGGTCTGGTCGCAGAGCAGGTCGACCTGCCCGGTGAGCAGGGCCGACATCGCCGGGGCGGTGCCCTGGTAGGGCATGGTGGTCAGGTCCATGCCCACGGCCTGCTGGAAGACCATGCTGCACAGGTGCGATGCCGCGCCCACCCCGGCGTGGGCGATGAACACCTTGTCGCCCTTGGCCTTCATGTGGGCCTGCAGTTCGGCCATGCTGCCGGCCGGCACGTCCTTTCGGGCGATCAGCGTCATCGGCACGTCGACCACCTGGCTGACGGGCTCGAAATCGGTGAGCGGGTTGTAGGGCAGGCGGCGGTACAGCGCCGGCGCGGTGGCCATGCCGCTGTGGTGCAGCAGGAAGGTGTAGCCGTCGGGCACCGCCCGCATCACGTGGCCGGCGCCCAGCGTGCCGCCCAGGCCCACCTTGTTCTCCACGGCGACCGGCTGGCCCAGCGCCTTGCCGATCGGCCCAGCCAGCGTGCGCGCCACCACGTCGGTGGGGCCGCCGGCAGCGAAAGGCACCACCAGCGTCACCGCGCGCGCAGGCCACGCCTGTGCGCTTGCCAGGCCGGCCAGACTGGCCATGAGGCACCCTGCCACGGTGGCACGCAGGCGTCGGGTGCAGTCCAGCATCATGCGTGAGTCTCCTTCGGCGCGCCCCAGGGCACTGGTCAGACGATACCCCAAGCCTCACCGATGCGTTGTCAGGGTCGACACCGGCGGCACCGCCTGCCGGGGCCGCGCCACAGTCAGCCGCGCGGATGGTGAGCGGCGTGCAACAGGCGCAAACGTTCGCGCGCGACGTGGGTGTAGATGGTGGTGGTGGAGATGTCGGCATGGCCCAGCAGCATCTGCACCGCGCGCAGGTCGGCGCCGTGGTTCAGCAGGTGGGTGGCGAAGGCGTGGCGCAGCGTGTGCGGCGACAGCGGTGCGGTGATGCCGGCGTGCAGCGCATGGCGCTTCACGAGGATCCAGAACATCTGCCGCGTCATCGGCCCGCCGCGACCGGTGACGAACAGGGCATCGCTGTGCTGGCCCTTGAGGATGGCCGTGCGCGCCTCGGCCAGGTAGCGCTCGATCCAGGCCTGTGCCTCTCCACCGAAGGGCACCAGCCGCTCCTTGGCGCCCTTGCCGACGACGCGCAGCACGCCTTCGGTCAGGCCCACGCGCACGGTCTTGATCTCGACCAGCTCGCTCACCCGCAGGCCGCTGGCGTACATCAGCTCGAGCATGGCGCGGTCGCGCAGGCCCAGCGGCTCGGCCACGTCGGGGGCGGCCAGCAGCGCTTCCACCTGCGCCTCGGACAGCGTCTTGGGCACGCGCATCGGCTGGCGCGCGCTGCCCAGCCGCAGCGTGGGGTCGGCCGACACCAGGTGCTCGCGCAGGGCCCAGCGGAAGTAGCGCTTGAACACCGTGAGCCGCCGGTTGGCGGTGGTGGCGCGGGTGGCCGAATGGCGTTCGGCGATGTAGCCCAGCAGGTCGGATTCGGTGCTGCTGTCGAGCGCCCGGGCGGCCTTGCCGCCGACGGCGCCGCGATTGGCCAGCCACTGCGCGTACAGCCGCAGGTCGCGCCGGTAGGCCTCGAGGGTGAGCCGGGCCAGCCCGTCCTCGATCCACAGCGCGTCGACGAAGCGCTCGATCGCGTCGAGGCTGGCCATCGGCAGCGGCACGTCGGGCGTGTCGGCCACCGCACCCGAGGCTGCGCGCGAGGGCAGCGTCCCCGGCATCGATCGGGCCCCGGGGGTCGTCAATCGAGCTTGAGCTTCTGCGCTTCGACGACCTTCTTGTAGACCTCGAACTCGGCCTTGATCTGCGCGCCGAACTCGGCCGGCGCGTTGGCCACGATCAGCGAGCCGGTGTCCTCGATGCGCTTCTTCACGTCGGGCAGTTCGACCGTCTTGCGCACCGCGGCGTTGACCTTGTCGACCACTTCCTTGCTCAGGCCCTTGGGGCCATAGATGCCGTAATAGGCCATGCGGTTCACCGGCTCCAGGCCCACTTCCTTGAAGGTGGGCACGTTGGGCAACTGCGCCAGGCGCTGCGGCGCGGCCACGACGATCGGGATCAGCCGGCCGTCCTTGATGAAGGGCAGCGCCGAGGGCATGTTGTCGAAGATGATCGTCACCTGGCCGGCCACGGTGTCGTTGAGTGCGGGCCCGGCGCCCCGGTAGGGGATGTGCGTGATGAAGGTGCCCGACAGGTTCTTGTACAGCTCCATCTGCAGGTGGCCGATGCCACCGGTGCCCGAACTGGCGAAGCTGTACTTGCCCGGGTTCTTCTTGAGTTCGGCGACGAAGGTCTTGTAGTCCCGCGCCGGAAACGACGGGTGCACCGCGATCACGTTGGGCGTGGCGGCCACGTTGATGATCGGCGTGAAGTCGGTGAGCGGGTTGTACGGGATCTTCGTGTTGATGGCCGGGTTGGCGGCCGTGGTGGACACGGTGGCCATGCCCAGCGAGTAGCCATCGGGCGCGGCCTTGGCCGTCTCGTTGGCGCCGACGGAGCCGCCGCCACCGGCCTTGTTCTCGACGATCATCGTCTGGCCCAGCGCGGACGAGATCTTCTCGGACAGCACCCGGGCCACGATGTCGGTGGTGCCGCCAGGGGCAAAGGGCACGACCAGCCGCACCGGCTTGGTCGGGTACGACTGGGCCAACGCCAGCAGCGGCCAAGCGGCCAGGGCCACGACGAGGTGTTTCACGATGCCGGTCTTCATGCCTGGGATGCTCCGTCGAAGGTAGAGGGTGGCGGCGATTGTGCGCCAGCGGCGCCACACCCCACCGAGGCCTCGGGTGTCAGGTGGCCGCGGCGCCCAGCAGCCCGGCCTTGAGCTTGTCGTCCACCGGCTTGGGGCCGAGGAAGATGCCCAGCAGCGCGTCGTAGAAGTCGTCGCCGGCGATCGGCGCGCCGACGCGGCGGCCATTCAGCGTGAACACCATGCCGGTGCCGGGCACGAAGTCGAGGTTCACCGAATCGCCCTTGCGCACCTTGCCCAGCGGCTGCAGCAGGCGATCGAAATCGGCCATGCGCTCGGCCAGGGCGGCATGCCCGGACTCGGGCGTGTTGCGCTCGATGCCCTTGTGGAAGGCCTTGACGAACTCGCCCACCGGCACGTCCACCAGCATGCGCATCTGCAGTCGCTTGGGGCCGGCCATGGCCTGCACCTGCTCGGGCGTCTGCGCGCGCTGGCCCAGGTACAGGCCGGCGGCGTAGCCCTTGAACCAGGCCACGGCGCGAACGCCGACGCCATTGAGCTGCAAGCTGCTGCCGGCCAGCTGGGCGCGGGGCTCGAAGCTCACGCCCTCGATGCGGGTGCCCTTGTCGGCGGCGTGGGCGACCGGGCCGGCAAGGACCGACAGGGCCAGGGCCCCCGCCAGGAACAGGGTGCGACGACGAAGCGACATGGATTGGGGATCCCGGAGATGGACAACGAACGGCTCAACGCGCCAGGGGCCCTGCGCGCCGACACGGCGGCGTGCGAACAGTGACAGGTCCATGGCGGCATCGGCTGCGTCAGGTGCAGGCCGCCCTTGGCCGCCAGGGGCACTGGCACACTCGGCGACATGCCGTCCCCGTTGCTGCTGCTGCCCGACTTCGCCCTGATCCTGATCGGGCACCTGATCTGCCGGCACACCGCCCTGGGACGCCCGGTGTGGGACAGCGTCGAGCGGCTGGTGTACTACCTGCTGTTCCCGGTGCTGCTGTTCAACGCCATCGTGCAGCAGCCCATCCAGGCCAGCCACTTCGCGCAGATCGGCGGCATCGGCCTGGCCGTGTCGGCGGTGGGCATCGCGCTGGCCTACGCGCTGCGCCGGGCGCCGGGGGTCGATCCGCTGCTGCACGCCTCGGGCGCGCAAACGGCCTTCCGCTTCAACTCCTACGTGGCGCTGGCCATGGCCGAGCGCCTGGCCGGCGCGCCCGGCCTGGCCTGGGTGGCGCTGCTGGTGTCGCTGTGCGTGCCGGTGTGCAACGTGGCCGCGGTGTGGCCTCTGGCGCGGCACGGCGGCCAGGGCTTCCTGGGCGAACTGGCGCGCAACCCGTTGATCGTGTCCACCGTGGCCGGGCTGGTGGCCAACCTGCTGGGGCTGCGGCTGCCCGAACTGGCCACGGTCACACTCACCCGCATCGGCGCCGCCGCCCTGCCCCTGGGACTGATGGCGGTGGGCGCCGGCCTGCGCTTCGGCGCGCTGCGCGAGGCACCGTGGCTGGCCGCCGGCTTCATGGCCATCCGCCACGCGGTGCTGCCGCTGCTGGCCATCGCGCTGGTCGTACGCGCCGGCCTGCCCGCGGCCCAGCAGGCAGTGATCGTGGCCTTCTGCGCCATGCCCACCGCAAGCAGCGCCTACGTGCTGGCCACTCGCATGGGTGGGCACGGCGGCTACGTGTCGGGGCTGGTAACGGTGTCGACCCTGCTGGCGATGGCCGGGCTGCCGGCGGCGCTGGGGCTGCTGGCCTGGATGCGCTGAGGCCGCGGGCGGATCAAGGCCACAGCATCACGCTGTCCGTCCCGAGTGACCACCAGTGGCCCTCGACACGGAACAGGTCGGTGCCCGGCCGACCCACGGCAAACCAGTGCGCACCGTGGTCGGGCGTGAGCCAGTGGCTGAGGCCGCGGGCGCCGAGCGCGGGCCCGGCCGAGCTTTGCCGCCCCGCGACCCGCAGCATCAGCAGACCCTGCTGACACGACAGTTCGAGCCCGCGGTCTCGCACCACCCCCGCGGGCAGGGACAGCGCGCGCCACGCCGCATCGGCCTCGTTGCGCACCTGCCAGTCGGGCACGCCGTCCGACGCGCGCGGCCGCCACAGGACGCGCAGGCCGCCACAGGCCGTGGCCACTGCATCGCCGCGCGTGCTGGCGGTCCAGGTTCGGCCCTGGTCGCGGCTCTCGCGCACGTCCGTGGTGGTCGGCTGGGGCCCCGTCGCCGTCACCAGCACCCAGAGGCCACCGTCCAGGCCCAATGCACCTGCCGGCAGCGGGCCGGCCACGCCGTCGACCGAGGTCTCGACCTTCGTCCACGCCAGCCCCGTGAGGCTGGTGTGCAGGCCGCCCGCGGCCATGACGGCCCAGCGGTCACCCATCCACACCGGCCCGGTGGTGGGAAACGCGTTGCCGAGCGCATCGACCACGGTCAGCACATCGCGCCAGGTCGTCCCGCCATCGGTGCTGGCCTGCACCGTCACCGTCACCCCGGCCCGCAGCAGCGTGCCGTCGGGCGCGCGCTGCCAGGCCTGCCGGTCGCGCTGCACCTGGGCCTCGGGAACGGCGCGCCAGGTGCGTCCGGCGTCGACACTGAGATCGGCCTGTGCGCCCGCCTTGCGCAGCCGCGTGTCGGCGCCGAGCGTGAGCCAGCCGTCGACGGCGTTCAGCGCCGGATCGCTGGGCCGCCAGGTGATGCCGTTGTCGTCGGACCGCTGCACCCGGGTGTTGAGGTTGGGCACCGCATTCGGATCGCCCCCGGGGCTGGCCAACAGCCCCCCTTGCGGCACACGCACGAAGTCGTTGGACGGCATGAAGCCCATCGCCTGCCAGGTGATGCCGTCGCTGCTGAGCGCCATCGACGGCGGCCGACCCGTGCTGCGGTCGCTGAGGCCGGCCACCACCTCGCCACTGCCGACCACAGGGCGCAGCGTCTGCACCTCGGGCCAGTCGAGCACCGTCCTGTCGACGCAACTGCCCGACAGGCAGGACGTGACGCGCGCATGGTTGTTGTCGCGGAAAAACACCCTGCGCAGCGGCGACGAGCGATCGGCCAGGCCGTCGCGTGAGGCGATTCGAACGGCCTCGTCGTACGGCTCGCTCTTCCAGACCACCCCATCGTCGGTGAAGTGGTTGGCCGTGCCGGCGCACATCGTGTCAGGAAAGAACCACAACCGGCCCTGTGCCGAGATCGACATCACGTCCGCTCGCTGCAGGCAGGTCGAAGGCATGCCCGCCGGGGCCGTCCAATGCAGGCCGCCGTCGTCGCTGACGACCAGGCCGTCCAGGTCACGGGCCCACAGCCTGCCCTTGTAGGGCACCACCTGGGCCAGCACGTGGTTGACGTGGGTCCATTGGCGGCCGCCATCGGTGCTGCGCCAGCTGCCTTCTGCATTGACACCGAAGATCAGGTCGGCCGGGCCGGTGAGCCGCTGGACCAGGCCGCTGACGAGATGCGGCGCAGACGCGTCGTCGGACACAAGCGCAGGCAGCGCCAACGCGGCGGAGAGCTGCCCCGCCGCCAACGCATCACGGGCCGCCCCCATGTCGGGCTGCAGCGCGAGCACCTGGCGCAGCGCCAGCGGCCCGATGTCACGCGCCGACAGGGCCGACAGCACCTGCTGCTGGGATACCAGCAGGGCATCGGCAGCGCCGACGGCCGGTGTGGACACCAGGTCGCCGTCGGTGGCCAGGCCGCTGGCGGCCAAGGCAAGCCGCACGTCGGCCTGTGCCTGCGCCACGCTCGCCACAGACAACGCGGCCAGCATCGACCGGTCGGCCCGCAGCCCGGCCGTGGTGGTGCGCAGCAGGCGCGACACGGTCCAGTCGCTGCCGGGCGTGACGTGCACCGTGCCCGCCGCCACGGCGACGGACCACAGGCGGTCTCCAGGGGACGCAGTCGCCTGGACCAGGCAAGGCAGTGCGGCGGCGGGCAGGCCGATGGCATATCGCCCATCCGACGCAGCCTGTGTGCGCCTGGCCTGGCCGTCGGTGCACACGAACTCGAGATCGGCGCCCGCCCACGCGCTGCGGTCCGCCACCAGGCCGGTGACCTGCACGGTGGCAGGCGCGGGATCGGCGGGTGCGGTGCCCGAGCCGCCCCCGCAGCCGGCCAGGGCCAAGGCGGCCAGCACCGGCATCATCATGCTCTGTCTCATCGCAGCCATCGTCGCTCTCGGTCGGTTCGGACGGCAAGCCTAATGGGCGAAATGATGATCCAATGTGACACCGGTCACCTTCGGGCCCCGATTCGCGCGCCGCACGGCGCGGGTCACCGCGGCGCCGACAGCCTCCGCCCCAGCCACACCGTGGCCATCACCGCGGCGGCGAAGGCCACGCTCAGCCATTCGATGCGCTCGCCGCGCAGCGGCCACGCAAAGGCCATCGCGAAGAAGGGCTGCAGCAGCTGCACCTGGCTCACGCGCACCGCATCGCCCAGCGCCAGCGCGCGATACCACGCGAAGAACGCGACCCACATCGAGAACACGCTGACGTAGGCGAAGCCCACCCAGGCCACCGGCTCGGGCGCCTGCGCCGGCCAGTTCAGCAGCGCGCCGGGCAGCGTCACCGGCAGCGCCGCCAGGTTGACCCAGCAGATCACCCGCTCGGCGCCCAGCACCGGCGTGGCGCGCGCGCCCTGCACGTAGCCCACCGAGGCCGCCAGCACCGCGAGGGCCAGCACGCCGTCCTCGGCCCGCAGCGCCCAGCCGTGGCCGGCCGCGTGCGCGCGCCACAGCGAGTACATCAGCACCAGCGCGCAACCGGCCACGGCGCAGGCCCAGAAGCCGCGGCTGCAGCGCTGGCGCAGCACCCACGCGGCCACCACGGCGGTGAGCAGCGGGGCCAGCGCGGTGACCACCGCCGCATGCGCCGTGGGCACGCTGCGCAGCGCCCAGGCCAGGCCCAGCGGGTAGGCGATGGCATTGCCCAGCGCGGCCACCGCCAGGGCACCCCACAGCGCGCGCGGCGGCCAGGGCGAACGCAGGGCCAGCAGCAGCGCCGCCGACAGGCCCGCGGCCACCACGGCGCGGGCGAAGGTGACGAAGGCCGGCGACAGCCGCGGCGAGACCGCGTCGCCGATGGCGATCTGCGTCATCGGCAGCGTCAGGCCGAACATCGCCATCGCGGCCGCGCCCAGCCACAGGCCGAGCGCCTCGCGGGACATCCTGCGCGGGGCGGCCGTCATCGTGGTGCGCGGATCGAGGCGTCGCGGGCAGCCGGCCTGTCGGCGGCGTCGCACGCGGACCGTCGGCCAGCGCCGGTGCCCGCGCCGTGGCCGATCGCCGGCCCGGCGCGGCGGCTCACTGCGCCGCCCGCGCGCGCGCCACCGCCGCGGGCAGGTCGTCCCAGGCCGGCTGCCCGGGGGCGAAGCGCTGGCGCAGGTAGGCGGCCAGTTCGGCCAGTTGCCGGTCGTCGATGGCGCGGCCGAAGGCCGGCATGTGGCCCAGCCGTGGGAAGGCCGGGTCCTGGATGCCGTCGATCACCGTGCGCAGCAGGTTGTCGGGCCGCTCGGCATGCAGCTTGCCGTTGAGGGCCAGCGGCAGGTTCAGGCCCGCCACCTCGGGGCCGTCGCCGTCGTGGTGGCAGGCCCCGCAGGCGCTGTCGAACATGCGCTGCGCCGGGCCGCGCAGCACGGCGGCCTGGGCCTGGCTGCGGGCGATCAGTGCCTCGGCCGATGCGGTGGGACTGGCCTCGCGCGGCGTGGCCTGCAGCGACATCAGGTAATGGGCCATCGCGCGCACGTCGTCTTCGGGCAGCGTGGCCAGGCCGCGCACCACCGGGGCCATCGGCCCGCCGGCCACGCCGTGCTGCGGGCTGTGGCCCTGGCGCAGGTACTGCACCAGGGTGTCTTCGGTCCAGGGCACCGGCGACCGGCTCAGCGCGCCCAGCGCCGGCGCGTCCCAGCCCTGCACCAGCGCGCCGCCCAGGTAAGCCGACTGCGTGCGCTCGGCACCGGTGGCGTCGCGCGGGGTGTGGCAGGCGCCACAGTGGCCCAGGCCGTTGACCAGGCTGGCGCCACGCTGCCATTGTGCGTTATGCCCAGCCACCGCCGGTGCCGGGCCGGGCTGCAGGTGCAGCGCGTTCCACAGGCCCATCAGCGGGCGCAGGTTGAACGGGAAGCGCATCGTGCTGGCCGGCGTCTCGGCCCGCACCGGCGGCTGCGACATCAGGTGGGCGTACAGCGCCATCAGGTCGTCGTCGCTGGCCTGGGTGAACGAGGTGAACGGGAAGGCCGGGTAGAGGTGGTGGCCATCGCGCGAGACGCCTTCGCGCATGGCTCGCTGGAATGCCGAGAACGACCAGCGCCCCAGGCCGGTGTCGGCATCGGGGGTGAGGTTGGTGGAGTACAGCGTGCCGAAAGGCGTGACCATCGCGCGGCCGCCGGCGTTGACGACACCGCCCGGTGCGGTGTGGCACACGGCGCAGTTGCCCAGCGCGGCGAGCTGCCGGCCGCGCTCGACGATGGCCGCGCCGTACACGCCGCTGGCCGAGCCCTGCACCGGCGCGATGGCCGGACGCCAGCCCAGCGCGGCGGCGCCCAGGCCCAGCGCGCCGCCCACGAGCGCCAGCGCCACCGCCCAGGGCCGCTTGCGGCCGCGCTGCGGGTCGGCGGCAGGTGCCACGGGCACCACCGGCGCCCTGGCCGGTGCGGGCTCGGCGACCGCCGAGGGTGCGGGCAGCGGGTGCAGCGCCGCGCGCACCACCTCGGGCGTGAACGGCGGATCGCGGAAGCGCACGCCGGTGGCGTCGAAGATGGCGTTGGCAATGGCCGCGGTGCCGGGCACCGAGGCCGATTCACCGACGCCCAGCGGCGCCTCGCCGGGCCGCGGCATCAGCAGCACCTCGACCACCGGCACCTCGCGGAAGCTGAGGATCGGGTAGGCGCCCCAGTCGCGGCTGGCCACCGCGCGGGTGTCGGGGTCCACCTGCACCCGCTCCTTCAGCGCGCGGCTGGTGGTCTGCAGCACGTTGCCGTGCACCTGCTGCTGCACGCCGGCCGGGTTGACCATCAGGCCGGCGTCGTGGCCGACGACCACGCGCGACACATGCACCTCGCCGGTCTCGCGGTGCACCTCCACGTCGGCCACCCACGCCGCCCAGGCGGCGCCGAAGCCGGGGAAGCGGCTGTGCACGTAGCGCGCGTAGGCGAAGCCCTGGCCCTGCAGCCAGTCGCCGCGGGCGCCCTGCTGCTGCGGCACGGTGTGCGGCTTCCAGCCGGCCTTGTCGGCGGTGGCGCGCACCAGCTCGGCGGCGCGCTCGTCCTTCAGATATCGCAATCGGTACGCGACCGGGTCGACACCGGCCGCCGTGGCCAGCTCGTCGATGTAGCTCTCGTGCGCGAACGAGTTGGGCAGCGCCGACACGCCGCGCAGCCACGACGCGCGCAGAATCGGCGCCATGTCGTTGACGGTGATGCGCTGGTGCGGGTAGCCGTAGGGCGGCACCGCGGTGCGGTCGCCCATCTCGAAGGCCTGCGCCACCGGCTCGATGGTGCGGGTGAGCAGCAGCGCCAGCGTGGGCGCGCCGTTGCTGGGGTAGCTGGTGGCGAAGTCGTAGCCCACTGGCGCGCCCTGCGCGTCGAGCCCGCCGCGCACGTCCATCAGCTGCGCGGCGCCCTTGGGCTCCCAGGCGTGCTCCTGCTCGCGCGTGAGCTGCACGCGCACCGGCCGGCCCACGGCGCGCGACATCAGCGCCGCATCTGCCGCCACGTCGTCGGCGCCGTTGCGGCCGTAGCAGCCGGCGGCCTCCAGGCGCACCACCTCGATGGCGGTGTCGGCCAGGCCGGTGAGCCGGGCCAGGTCGGCGCGCAGCACGTGCGGGTTCTGCGTGCCGGCCCACACGGTGAGCGCATCGCCGCGCCAGTCGGCCAGCGCGCACGAGGGGCCGATGGACGCGTGCATCTGGTAAGGCCAAACGTAGCGCCGATCCATCGGCTGCGCGGCGGCGGCGCGCGCCGCGTCGACATCGCCCTGCTCGGCCACCACGCGCGGCGTCGATGGGTGGGCGCTGAGGGCCTGCGCCAGGTCGTCCAGCGGGGGCAGCGCCGGCCAGGGGTGCCAATCGACGCGCAGCGCGTGCATCGCGGCCTCGGCCTGGTCTTCGCGCTCGGCGACCACGCCGATGAAGTCGCCCTGCACCACCAGGCCGACGATGCCCGGCAGGTGCGCGATCGACGACTCGTCCACCGACTTCAGCGTGCGGCCGACGAAGTCGCCGGCATCGACGCCGGCATAGGGCGGCCGCACGACGCGGCCGTGCAGCATGCCGGGCACGCGCATGTCGTGCACGAAGACGGCCTGGCCCGTGGCCTTGGCCGGGATGTCCACCCGCGGCGCCGAGGTGCCGACCACGCGGTGCTCGGCGACGGGCTTCAGCGGCGTGCTGGCGTCGAGCATCAGCTCGACATGGCGGCCGCGCAGCAGCGCGCCGTAGCCCACCTGGCGGCCGTCGGGCAGCGACAGCAGGCCATCGCGCGATGTGAGCGACTCGGGCGGCACGCCCCAGCGCTGCGCCGCCTCGGCCCGCAGCCAGGCCCGCGCCTGCGCCGCGGCCAGCCGCAGCGGCTGGGCGTGGATCTGGATCGAGGTGCTGGCGATCGTCGGGCCCTGGTTCGGCGCGCGGGCGGTGTCGCCCAGCACCACCTGCACCTGGGCCAGCGGCAGGTCCAGTTCCTCCGCCACCAGCTGGGCGTAGGCGGTGCGGATGCCCGTGCCCAGGTCGACATGGCCGGCCAGCACGGTGGCCTGGCCGTCGTCGCCGACGACCAGCAGGATCTCCGGGCCTTCGGCCGGGTTGCCCGGCACGATGGGCGGCTGGCCGCGCGCCGGGGGCGGCGGCGCGGGCGCGTCGCGCAGCACCAGCAGCACGCCCTCGGCGGCGCGGATGTCCTGCCGTGTGCGCCAGGCGCGGTGCCGCCCGGTCATGGGACGCCGGGGCTGGCGGGGACCGCAGCCGACAGCTGCGCCGCCCGCTGCACCGCCGCCAGGATCTCGAGGTGCGTGCCGCAGCGGCACAGGTTGTGCGACAGCGCCGCGCGCGCCTGCGCCTCGGTGGGTTGGGGGTGCCGGCGCAGCAGTGCCACAGTGGTCATCACCATGCCGTTCAGGCAGTAACCGCACTGCGCCGCCTGGCAGTCGATGAAGGCCTGCTGCACCGGATGCGGCTGCCCGGGCCTGCCCAGGCCGTCGAGCGTGGTCACCTTGCGCCCGTCCACACCCGCCACCGGAATGCAGCAGGCCCGTGCGGGCACGCCGTCCAGCAGCACCAGGCAGGCGCCGCACTCGCCCAGGCCGCAGCCGTACTTCGGCCCGTTCAGGCCGAGGTCGTTGCGCAGCACCTGCAGCAGCGGTGCGCTGCCCGGCACGTCAAGGTCGTGAACCTGGCCGTTGACGTGCAGGCGCACGGTGCGGCCCAAGCGTCAGGCGAGGTCGAGGTCGGCCGACTGCAGGCGCTTGACGCCCTTGGCCGTCATCTGCTTCCAGGCGGCGGCGAGCGAGCCGTTCAAGTCGATGCCGCGGCAGGCGTCCTCGATCACGCTGACCTCGAAGCCGGCGGCACGCGCGTCCATCGCCGTCCAGGCGACGCAGAAGTCGGTGGCCAGGCCGGTGACGTAGAGCGTCTTGATGCCCCGCGCCTTCAGGTAGCCGGCCAGGCCGGTGACCGTCTTGCGGTCGGCCTCCTGGAAGGCCGAGTAGCTGTCGACGCCCTTGTTGTAGCCCTTGCGGATGATCAACTGCGCGGTGGGCAGCTTCAAATCCTTGTGCAGCGCCGCGTCGTCGGTGCCCTGCACGCAGTGGTCGGGCCACAGCACCTGCTGGCCGTACTTCAGCGTGGTGGTCTCGAAGGGCTTCTTGCCGCCATAGCTGCTGGCGAACGAGGCGTGGCCGGCGGTGTGCCAATCTTGCGTGACCACGATGTTCTGGAACGCCCCCGCGATCTTGTTGATCACCGGCACCACCTCTTCGCCGTTCTTCACCGGCAGCGTGCCGCCGGTGACGAAGCAGTTCTGCACGTCGACGACGATCAGCGCACTGTTGGCGCCGGGCTTGACCTTGCCGGCGGCCAAGGCCGCCAGCGGCGCGGACGCGGCCAGTCCGGCCAGCGACAGGGTGTGGAGGAAGGCACGGCGGTGGGTCGGGTTCATGGTGTTCACTCCAGCGGGGTTGACGGGCAGGGTCGACGAGGTCACATGGAAAGATACGCCCGCCGCACCTCGTCGTTGGCGGCAAGCTCGGCCATGGTGGCCTCGTATCGGATCTGGCCCTTCTCGAGCACGTAGGCCCGGTCGGACACCAGTTCGGCGAAATGCATGTTCTGCTCGGACAGCAGGATGCTCACGCCCTGGCTTTTCAGCGCCAGGATCATCTGCGCCATCTGCTCGACGATGACCGGGGCCACGCCCTCGCTGGGCTCGTCCAGCAGCACCAGGAAGGGGTTGCCCATCAGCGTGCGCGCCACGGTGAGCATCTGCTGCTCGCCGCCGCTGGTGCGGCCACCGGGCCGGTCGGGCATCTCGCCCAGGTTGGGGAAGAGCTTGAACAAGGCCTCGGGCGTCCACACCGGCGCGGCGCTGCCGTCGGGCCAGCGGCGCGGCGGCTGGCGGCCGACGTCGAGGTTCTCGGTGACCGTGAGGTCGCTGAAGATGCGCCGGTCTTCCGGCACGAAGCCCAGACCCAGCCGCGCGATCTCGTAGGGCGCGCGGCGCGCGATGTCCTGCCCCATGAAGCGCACGCCGCCGCGGCGGCGGTCGATCAGACCCATCAGCGCCTTCAGCGTGGTGCTCTTGCCGGCGCCGTTGCGGCCCATCAGCGCCACCACCTCGCCGCGCTTCACCTGCAGGCCCACGTCGAACAGGATCTGCGCGGCGCCGTACCAGGCGCACAGGCCGTCCACTTCGAGCAATAGACTGCCGGTCACGCAGGCACCTTCTTCTCGAAGGTCTTGCCGCTGCCGAAGTAGACCTCCTGCACCTTGGGGTGGTCGCGTATTTCAGACGCCGTGCCCTCGGCGATCAGGCGGCCGCGGGCCAGCACGATCAGGCGGTCGGCGTGGGCGAAGACCACGTCCATGCTGTGCTCGGTGAACAGCACCGCCAGGCCGCGGTCGACGACCAGGCGCTTGGTCAGCGACATCAGCTCGTTGCGCTCCTTCGGGGCCATGCCGGCGGTGGGCTCGTCCATCAGCAGCAGCTTCGGGCCGTTGGCCATCGCGATGGCCAGCTCCACCCGCTTGACGTCGCCATAGGCCAGCACGCTGCAGGGCCGCTCGGCCTGCGCGGCCATGCCCACCTGCGACAGCAGCGCCATGGCCTCGTCGCGGCGGTGGTCGGCGGCGCGGCGCCACAGCGAGAACAGCTTCGCGTCGGCCGACAGCAGCGCCATCTGCACGTTCTCGACCACGGTGAGCGACGAGAAGGTCTCTGCGATCTGGAAGGTGCGGCCCACGCCGCGCTTCCAGATCTCGCGCGGCTTCAGGCCGATGAGTTCCTGGCCTTCGAGCAGGATCGAGCCGGCATCGGGCCGCAACTGGCCGTTGACCATGTTGAAGGTGGTGGACTTGCCGGCGCCGTTGGGGCCGATCAGCGCCAGCAGCTCGCCCTTGGCCACCGAGAAGCCGATGCCGTCGACGGCGCGGTTGCCGCCGAAGGACTTGCCCAGGCCCTGCACAGTCAACAAGCTCATGACGGCAGCCCCCGCGTGCGCCGCTCGAACCACTGGCCGACGAAGCCGGCGATGCCCATCGGGAAGGCCAGCACCAGCAGCAGGATGATGCCGCCGAGCATGGCGCGCCAGTAGTCGGTGGAGCGGGCCACGCTGTCCTGCAGCCAGGTGAACGTGACGGCGCCGGCCACCGGGCCGCTGAGCGTCTGCAGCCCGCCCAGCAGCACCATCACCAGGCCGTCCACCGACTTGCCCACCGCCATGCTGTCGGGCGAGATGCTGCCCTTGCTGAAGGCGTACAGCGCGCCGGCCAGGCCGGCGAACACCGCCGCGATGACGAAGGCCGCCCACTGGATGCGCGGCACGTCGATGCCGATGGCGTCGGCGCGCAGCGGCGAATCGCGCCCGGCACGCATCGCGAAGCCGAAGGGCGAGAACAGGATGCGCCGCAGCGCCAGCACGCCGCCCACCACCAGCAGCAGCGTGGCGAAGTAGTAGGCGCGCTTGTCGCTCAGCCACTCGGCCGGCCAGACGCCGGTGAGGCCGTTGCTGCCGCCGGTGAAATCGTCCCACTGGAAGGCCACCGACCAGACGATCTGCGCGAAGGCCAGCGTGAGCATTGCCAGGTACACGCCCGACAGCCGCACGCTGAACCAGCCGAACACCAGCGCGCCCAGCCCGGCGATCAGCGGCGCGGCCACCAGCGCGGCCTCCATCGGCCAGCCGCCCTTCAGCATCAGCAGCGCCGCGGCATACGCGCCCAGGCCGAAGTAGGCCGCATGGCCGAACGAGTGCATGCCCGCCGGCCCCATGATGAAGTGCAGGCTGGTCGCGAACAACGCGGCGGTGAGCAGGTCGATCGCCAGCACCGTGACATAGGGGCTGTTGGCCGTGGCAAAGGGCAACGCCAGCAGCGCCACGCCGAACACCCCCGCCACCATCAGCAGCGGCCGACTGGCCGAGCGCAGCGGCGGCTCGGTGGCCGCGGCATTGCGGCTGGCCGCCTGCGGCTTGCCCATCAGGCCCCAGGGCCGCACGATCAGCACCACGGCCATCACCAAAAACTCGACCACCAGCGTGAGCTTGGAGAACGCGAAGTCGACGCCGAACCAGTTCACCGTGCCGATGCCCACGCAGATCGCCTTGATCTCGGCGATCAGCAGCGCGGCGACGAAGGCGCCGGGGATCGAGCCCATGCCACCGACCACCACCACGACGAAGGCGTCGCCGATGGTGAGCAAGTCGAGCGCCAGCGAGGCCGGCTCGCGCGGCAGTTGCAGCGCGCCGCCCAGACCGGCCAGCGCGCCGCCCAGCGCGAACACGCTGGTGAAGAGCCAGGCCTGGTTGACGCCGAGCGCACCGACCATCTCGCGGTCTTGCGTGGCGGCGCGCACCAGCGTGCCCCAGCGGGTGCGGGTGAGCAGCAGCCACAGCGCGCCCAGCACCACCGGGCCGACGACGATCAGCAGCAGGTCGTAGGTGGGGAAGCGGCGGCCCAGTATGTCGATGGAGCCCGACAGGCCCGGGGCCCGCGGCCCCAGCAGGTCTTCGGCACCCCACAGCCACAGCGCCGCGTCCTTGATCACCAGCACCAGCGCAAAGGTGGCCAGCAGCTGGAACAGCTCGGGCGCGCGGTAGATGCGGCGCAGCAGCACCACCTCCACCACCGCCGCGATGGCGCCCACCGCCACCGCCGCCAGCAGCAGTGCCGGCCAGAAGCCCAGCCCGGCGCCGAAGCGTTCGACCAGCGCATAGGCGATGTACACGCCCAGCATGAAGAACGAGCCGTGCGCGAAGTTGACGATGCGCGTGACGCCGAAGATGAGCGACAGCCCCGCCGCCACCAGGAACAGCGACGACGCCCCGGCCAGCCCGTTGAGCAGTTGCACGGCGAAGGCGGAAAGCGTCATCGAGCGTCAGTCGAAGGAGATACCGGCCGGCGCCGGGCCGCCCCAAGGCGGCCGGGCTCCCCCTCGGGGGGGCGACGCCGAAGGCGTCTTGGGGGTCGTCATTGCGCGGGGCGCAGCTTCTTCACTTCCTCGTCCGTGGGCTGGAACTTGGCGCCGTCGAGATAGCGGTAGTCGACCATCGTGCCCTTGCCCTTGTCGTTGAGCGTCTTGCCGACGTAGGCGCCCATGGTCGACTGGTGGTCCTGCGCGCGATAGACGGCCTTGCCGAAGGGCGTCATCAGTTCCAGCCCGCGGAAGGCGGTGATGAGCTTCTCGGTGTCGGTGCTCTTGGCCTTCTTGATGCCCGCGGCCAGCGAATGGATGGCGCTGTAGCCCACCACCGAGCCCAGGCGCGGGTAGTCGTTGTACTTGCGGTGGTAGGCCAGGAAGAAGGCCTTGTGCTCGGGCGTCTGGATGCCGTACCAGGGGTAGCCGGTGACGATCCAGCCGTTGGGGGTTTCGTCCTTCAGCGGATCGAGGTACTCGGGCTCGCCGGTGAGCATGCTCACCACCTCGCGGCCCTGGAACAGGCCGCGGGTGTTGCCCTCGCGCACGAACTTGGCCAGGTCGGCACCGAACAGCACGTTGAAGATTGCGTCGGGCTTGGCGTCGGCCAGCGCCTGCACCGCGCTGCCGGCATCCAGCTTGCCCAGCGGCGGCGCCTGCTCGCCGACGAACTCGACATCCGGCTGCGCGGCCTTCAGCAACTGCTTGAAGGTGGCCACGGCCGACTGGCCGTACTCGTAGTTGGGGTAGATGACGGCCCAGCGCTTCTTCTTGAGCTTGACGGCCTCGGGCACCAGCATCGCCGACTGCATGTAGGTGGACGGCCGCAGGCGGAAGGTGTAGCGGTTGCCGCTGCCCCAGACGATCTTGTCGGTGAGCGGCTCGGAGGCCAGGTAGAAGAACTTCTTCTGCTTGGCGAAGTCGGTGAGCGCCAGGCCGATGTTCGACAGGAAGGCGCCGGTGAGCACATCGACCCGCTCGCGCGACACCAGCTCTTCGGCGGCGCGCACCGCGTCGCCCGGGTTGCCATTGTCGTCGCGGGTGATCAGCTGCAGCTTCTTGCCGTTGACGCCGCCGGCGGCGTTGATCTCCTCGACGGCCAGTTCCATGCCCTTCTTGTAGGGCTCGAGGAAGGCCGGCTGCACCTTGTAGCTGTTGACCTCGCCGATCTTGATCACGTCCTGGGCCTGGGCCGGAGCGATCGACAGCAGGGCCGCGGACATCGCGGCGGCCGAAATCAGGGTGCGACGGAACATGGTGGGGGTGTCCTCGTGGGGGATGGTGAAAGAGCCGAAGGGGAAACGATAACCGGTGTGGAGGCGCCGAACGCAGGCCATCAGCGCAGGCCGTCCTGGCCGACGACCTCATGCGCCTGCAGGCCGCCGATGCGGGCCAGCGGCCGGCCGCTGTCGGTGACGACCACGGCGACGACGATCTCGTCGGCGCGCGGCGCATCCGACACGCGCGCCTCCATCGCGTCGAAGTGGCTGCGCACGAAGGCGGCGTCCTTGTGGCCCAGCGGCACGTCGACGGCGGTGCCGACACCGCCCTGCTTCTTGGCCGACGGCACCAGCGCCGCACCCTTCTCGACCGCCTTGCGCAGTGGCGCGCCGAGCTTGGGGTGCAGCAACGCGGCGGCGTGTTCGATCTCGCCCGCCTCGCCAACGATGGCGGCCTTGCCGTAGCTCTGCGCCTGCGCGGGCTCGATGCCCAGCGCCTGCACGCACTTCGCGCCGAGCAGCGCGCCCAGCTCTTCGCCGATGGCGATGAGTTCGCCCAGGTCCTCGACGTAGCGGCCGGCAAAGGGGTTGCGGATGACCGCCATGGCCAGAGCCCGGCGCGTGGGCGGCTGCACGGGGCGGCCCATCTCGCGGTGGGTCTCGTCCACCTGGACGATGAGCTTGCGGATCTGTGCGGGCATGGGATGGTTCTCCGGAGGGGATCAGCGCTGGCCGTCCCACTTGGCGATGGCCTCGGCGGCCAGTCCGCCCACGCGGGCGTGCACCCGCGGGCCGGTGCTCATCGCCAGGATGTAGACGATCTCGTCGGGCCGCGGCGAGCCCGCCACGCGCACTTCCATCGCGTCGAAATGGCTGCGCACGTAGCTGGCGTTGATGTGGGTGAGCGGCACGTCGAGCGTGGCGCCCGGCGGGCCGACCTTCTTGGTGCTGGGCACGATGGCCAGCGCGTTGCCGGCCTGGCCACTGGACGCATCGCCACGCTTGTAGGCGGCGGCATCGCCCTTCCAGCCCAGCAGTTCGCGCATCGCATAGCCGCCGGGCACGTGCCACAGGGCGCCGTGCTCCAGTTCGCCGGCCGAGCCGATGATGGCGCCCTTGCCGTAGCCCTGGATGCGCTCCACCGGCACGTCCATCGCGGCGCGCAGGCGGTGCGCCATGTCGATGCCCACCGGCTGCAGCGCGTCCATCATCGGCAGGATGTCGGGCTCGTAGCGGCCGGCGTAGGGGTTGGTCAGCACCACCGCGATGGCGCCGCGCCGCAACGGCACGGCCGCGCGCGGGCCGCCCTCGTGGACGATGTCTTCCACGCAGGTGACGATGCGGCGGATGTCGATCAGGCCAGGGTCGCTCATGTCGTGGTGCTCTCGTGGGAGGTGCCGGGTCGTCGGGCGAGTGTCGTCATGCTGGGTCGGGTGGTTCTGCCGATCGGGCCCGGGCCGCGAGGAAGCCCATCGACCGACGGTAGCAATGATGGGGCCAGGACGCCTGACGCCGCGTCGCCCACGCGCCGGTGCTGCCCCTGGCAGTGCAAGGCCGCGGCGACGATCCAGCCGCGCGCCTGGAACTGCCGTGCGACATCGGCACCGGCCTGCAACGCGCGGCGCACCGCGTCGGACGACAGGGTCGGCACGTCCACCGTCACCAGCCGCTCGCCCAGGTCGCTGTCGTCGCGCACCTCGCCCGCCGGACGGCGCACGATGCGCGGGTCGTCCACATCCACCGCGTTGGCGATCATCGTGGCCGCGGCATCGGCCATGGCCGCGGTGGCGGCCAGCACGGTGACGCTGTCGGCGATGCCGCGCGACAGGCTGCGGCCGCGCCAGCCACTGGTGGCCACGCCTCGCACCGGGTCGCCGGCCTGCACCGTCAGGTGGCCATCCAGCGGCATCGGCCCCGGCGTGGTGCGTGCGCCAATGCCAGAGGCGATATCGGCCACCATGCCGATGCGGAACGACGCGCCGGGCGCCAGGTGCAGCGCGATGTCGCCGCCGTTGTTGACCGCCGCCCGCTGGATGCCGTCGCGGTGGTAGCAGGCGATCAGTTCCTGGGCCACGGAGCCCGCCACCGCCGCCATCGGCGTGATGAAGTGCGTCGCGTAGGGCGCGCAGGCCGCCCACATGCGCCGGGCCACCGGGCCGCGCAGTGGGCAGGCCGACGCCACCGCCACCGACTGCCGCAGCAGCGGCAACTCGGCCACCAGTTCGGCGAGCACGCCCTGAAACCGCTGCCACGCCGCCTCGTGCGCCGCGGCCACCGCAGCCGGATCGCCGTCGGCGACGATCACCAGGTCGATCGGCCCGTGCTGCAGGTGCCAGCGCCTGCCGGGCAGGGGCTGCCGCTGGGCGCCACCCATGGGGCCGTCAGCCAACGGTGCGCCCCGGGCCCGGCCAGGCCAGCGGCCAGGGGTTGTCGGCCACCGCGGCGATGGTGCGGCGCGCGGTGGGCGCGCCGTCGCGGTGCCAGGCACCGGTGGCCAGCACCTGGGCCAGCGGCCGCACATAGGCCATGTGGCCGCCCAGCGCCCGGTAGTCGTCCAGCCGCATCGTGAACTCGATGGGCGCCACGATGGCCGGCGTGGGCACCGTGCCGAAGCTGCCGTCGGGCATGCGCGTCACGTCGGCCATCACCGTGATGCCGCCGCCCGGCCACACGTAGGTGGGCGCGCCGCCGCAGGTGACGTTGACCAGCGCACGCTTGATCGACTGCGTCAGCCGGATCGGGTTGTCGGTGACGCCGGCGCGCAGGCTGCCGCCGGCGCCGCCCAGGAACAGCACGCTGGCCAGCGAGGGCTCGCAGTTCTCGCCGATGCGGTCGACGATGGCCTGCACCGCCGCGGGCATGGCCGACGGCTGCGGCACGAGGGCGTCGTCGAGGATGTACCAGGCCGCATGCTCGCCGGTGGTGGACACCATCAGCAGCCGCAGGCCGGGCCAGGCCAGCGCGGGGTCCCAGCTTTCGACGATGGACAGCGGATCGGAGATGTCGGTGCCGCCCCAGCCGGTGCCCGGGTTGGCCACCTGGAAGTAGCGGCCCGGCGTGGACTTGCGCCCGCGCACCTGCAGCCCCGCCGGCCGCATGCGCAGGCAGCGCCCGGCCTGGTGCTCGGTGAGCACGCCGGTGATGTGGTCGTCCACCACCACCACCTCGTCGACCAGGCCCTGGAACTGCTCGGCAAAGATGCCCACCGTGGCCGAGCCGCAGCCCACACGCATGCGCGATTCGGGCACGCCGTCGACCACCGGCGCGTGGCCGGCCTGCACCAGCAACCGGGCACCGCCGTCGATGGTGAACTCCACCGCCTGCTTGTTGCCCAGCGCCTGCATCATGTCCACCGTGACGCGGCCTTCCTTCTTGCTGCCGCCGGTGATGTGGTGCACGCCGCCCAGAGACAGCATCTGCGAGCCGTACTCGGCCGTGGTGACATGGCCCACCACCTCGCCCTTGCAGCGCACGTTGGCCTGCTCGGGGCCCAGCCAGCGGTCGGTGTCGATCTTCACCTTCATGCTGCAGTAGCTGAAGATGCCCTCGGTGACCACGGTGACCATGTCGACGCCGTCGACCTCGGTCGAGACAATGAAGGGCGCGGGCTTGTAGTCGGGGTAGGTGGTGGACGCCCCCACCGCGGTGACAAAGAGGCCGCCGGCCGGCACCGGCACGCTGGCGGGTTCGGCGCCCGGCGCGTCGGCGTGGTCTGCCGCGGCCACGAAGGGTACCAGCTCGCCCTGCCCCGCCGCCACCGTTCGCTGCACCAGCAGCACCGGATCCAGCCGCACCAGCACGCCGGCCTGGTTGGCGTAGCGGTCGCAGGCACCCGCCTTGCCCTCGGAGATCTGGCACAGCACCGGGCAGGCGTTGCACTCGATCTTGTGCGCGGCCATGCGCTCGTTGCGCGGCGCCACCCGCCAGGCTTCGCCCAGCGCCGCCGCGGCGGGCAGCGCGGGCGAATCGCCCAGGCCGTCGGTCTTGGTGTGCTCGTGCTCGGTCATGCCCGAGGCCCATGATCGACGTCAATCCGCACCCCTGGGTGAACCCGGAGTTCGAGGCACAATACGTGCCACCGCGGAATGCTGTTTTTCATGTAGCGTGCACTTAACGTTGATGTAGCCTCTGCTACATTGGCGCCGAATGTAGCGCATAGTCCGGGACGGCGCAACGCGCGCCGCCACTGCTTTCCGACCCTCCGACCGTCCCAACCTCAGAGCCCTACCGCCATGAGTGCATTCCTCGAAGAGCGCGTCCTCACCGTGCACCACTGGACCGACCGCCAGTTCTCGTTCACCACCACGCGAGACCCGGCGCTGCGCTTCCTCAACGGGCACTTCACGATGATCGGGCTGCGCGTCAACGGCAAGCCGCTGCTGCGCGCCTACAGCGTGGTCAGCGCCAATTACGAAGAGCACCTCGAGTTCCTCAGCATCAAGGTGCCCGACGGCCCGCTCACGTCGCGGCTGCAGCACATCCAGGTGGGCGACACCATCATCGTCGGCAAGAAGCCCACCGGCACGCTGGTCATCGACTACCTGCTGCCCGGCAAGCGCCTGTACATGATGTCCAGCGGCACCGGCCTGGCGCCCTTCATGAGCATCTGCCGCGACCCGGCCACCTACGAGAAGTTCGAGCAGGTGATCCTAGTGCACGGCGTGCGCGAAGTGGCCGAGCTGGCCTACCACGACTACCTCGAGACCGAGCTGCCCAAGCACGAGTTCCTGGGCGAGATGGTCAGCAATCAGCTCAAGTACTACCCCACGGTCACCCGCGAGCCCTTCAAGTACACCGGCCGCATCACCACGCTGATCGAGAACGGCAAGCTCTTCACCGACCTGGGCGTGCCGCCCATCAACCCGGCCGAAGACCGCGTGATGATCTGCGGCAGCCCCGGCCTCCTGAAGGACCTGAAAGGCATGCTCGACGCCCGCGGCTTCAAGGAAGGCAACACCTCGACGCAGGGCGACTACGTCATCGAGCGCGCCTTCGTCGAACAGTAGGCCGATGGCCAAGCCTGCCGCCGGCCCCAAGACCGCGGCCAAGGCTGCGGCCAGGCCCGCCGTGCGCAAGGCCGCGGCGGCGCCCGGCGGGCGGAAGGCGGACTCGGGCGCTGACAGCCGCAAGGTGCCTCCGGCCGCCACTGAACGCAAGGCGGCCTCGGGCGCCAATGGACGCAAGACGGCCTCAACCACCGGTGGCCGCATGCCCGTGGCCACCGCCGCCGGGCGCCCGCCCGGCGTGCGTGAACTGGCGGCCCACGCCACCCGCGACGCCATCCTGCGCGCCGCCACCAAGGTCTTCGCCAAGCAGGGCTTCGCCGGCGGCCGCATCGAGCAGATCTCGAAGGCGGCCAAGTCCTACGACCGGATGATCTACTACTACTTCGGCAGCAAGGAAGGCCTCTTTATTGCCGTGCTGGAGGACACCTACCGCCGCTTCAACGACGCCGAATCGGCGCTGGCGCTGGACACCACGCGCCCGCTCGACGCGCTGGACACCGTGATCCGCTTCATCTGGACCTACTACCAGAAGAACCCCGAATTCATCACGCTGCTGAACACCGAGAACCTGCACCGCGGCAAGCACATCGGCAAGAGCCTGCGGGCGCGCGAGTACTCGTCGCCAGCGCTCGGCATCACCGGCCGCGTGCTGGAAAGCGGCGCCGCGCAAGGCCTGTTCCGCACCGACGTGTCGGCCCGCGACCTGTACCTGATGATCGCCGCGATGGGCTACTTCTACCTCTCCAACCGCCACACCCTGTCGGCCTTCCTGGGCGAGAACCTCGATTCGCCCGAGGCGATGGCGCACTGGGAGGCGTTCGTCATCGACGCGGTGCGCAGGACGGTGGCGAAGGGGTGAGGGGCGGTGGCGCGGGATGCGCCGCCGCAACCGTGACGGCAATCCGCCGTTGACCTGAACGACAGGTTCAAGCTGACCACGGATACCCCCCGAGTGCGGGGGAAGCATCCTCGGCTTGAAGAGCGCGCGCCCCCGATACTCGGCCGGGGAGTTCACCACGCAAGCGAGTTAGACCGGGGGCTGCGCCTCGCGCGTCACCCTGGCCTGCCGGGACGCCCTCATCCCGTCGACAGGGCCCCGATCGCGCATGAGCCATCCACTTGACCCATCGCAAGACGCCGCGAATGTCGCGCTTGCCATGGCCATCCTGGGCGGCGCAGGCGACCGGGCCGCCTGCAGCCGATGACCGCGCCCCACGCCACCCAACGCCCGTCGAACCCACCATTCGACAGACCGACATGAACAGACTCAACACGCCTGCCCGCTACCTCGACAAGGACCGACTGTCGCTCGAGTCGTGGGACTGGATGCAGGGCACGGGTGGGGAAATCGGCGGGACCATCGACGGTGGCTCGCGCTACAGCCTCGACTTCGGGGCGATACAGGCCATGCAATTGGGTGAACCGGCCGAGATTGCGTCCGTCACCCTTGGATCAATGACAGCGGACCGCGGTTCCGCCGTCGAATCGGTTCCTGTTCGTCTCGTGGCGGTCGATGCCAATCCAATCGTCGGCGCCTACGCCGGCCTGCGCTGCTGCTGCGCGGGCTGCATCTCGCCGTCGTTCGGGATGCGTGCGGGCGGCGCTGGTCTTGCGGCTGGGCAAAGCATCGATGCCGGTCCGTCACCGCTGGCCTCTGCTGAAAGCGCGGGACTCGAGCCCGAGGATGCTCCGCTGTCACCCGACCTGGTCACCGTAGAGGGCGGAGGCAATGGCATCACAGGCGCCCGCCAAGCGGCGTCGGCATTCAACCCGTTGACCGAGGTGGCTGACCCGCAGGCGCCCCAGTTTCAGTACTTGCTGACAGGATACAAGTGGGGTGGGTCTCTGGGGTCGGTTGTACCGCTGACCTACAGCCTGGCAACTGACGCATCGGTATACGGTGACGTGAGTGACTTCGCTACCGGAAAGGAGCCGTTGGAGAATGCTCAGCGAGCGGTCGCCAAGATTGCGGTTGACGCCATGGCCGCGATCTCGGGCTTGACGTTCTTACCCATCGTTGACGACGCATCGCAAGCGGGGGATATCCGCTTCGGCAACACCAGCCACACAGACAACAACTTCAAGACCGCGATCGGATTGTTCCCGAGCAATCTGGGCAGTGGGGGCGATATCTGGTTCGGGACCGTGAGTGACAGGTACAAGAACCCGGTGGCCGGTGACCTGGGATACGTCACCTTCATGCACGAGCTGGGTCACGCACTTGGACTGCGGCATCCGCACCAGTTCGACACCGCAGGGATGCCGGTCACGCTGGCGCCCCCGGCGGGCCAGGACCAACTCAAGTTCTCGATCATGAGTTATCGGTCCTACGACGGGCAGCCTCTGGATGGACTGTTTGGTGGTGGATACAAGGGCGATTACTTTCCCACCACGCCGATGATCAACGACGTGCTGGCGCTGCAGTTCCTCTACGGGAAGAACACCACCTTTAACAGCGAGAACAATGACACCGAAGGCGGCCTTTCCCCCCTCTACTCTTGGCCCACCGACACACCCGTCTTCCAGACCATCTGGGACACGGGTGGCACTGACGTCATCAGCGCAGCCAATCAAGCCGAGGGCGCCAAGATCTTCCTCACGCCCGGCAAGTGGTCGGAGATCGGAAAAGCATTCAGCAATGGTCAGGCCATGGTGCGAGACAACCTCACCATTGCCTATGGCGTCCAGATTGAAAATGCAACAGGCTCGGCATTCGACGACACGCTGGAAGGCAACGAGTTCGCCAACTCACTGGTAGGAGGCAACGGCAACGACTGGCTTTCCGGACTGGCCGGCACCGACACCCTCGTCGGCGGCGCCGGCAACGACACCTATGACATCGACGTGCCCACCGATGTGGTGACCGAAGAGTTCGGTGCCGGCACGGACCTGGTCAATGTCGGGCTGTCGGCCGCGATCACCTACAGCGTACCGGCCAATGTCGAAAACGCCACAGTCACGTCCGATGGCGCAGTGGCCGTGATCCTGCTGGGCAATGCCCTCGACAACGCCTTGACCGGCAACGCGGCCGCCAACACCCTGGTCGGCGGCGCAGGCAACGACACCCTCGACGGCGGCCAAGGCGTCGACTCGCTGGCCGGCGGCCCAGGCAACGATGTCTATGTGCTGAGCGTACCCGCAGACGTGGTGAACGAGACCGCCACGGGCAGCAGCGGCGTCGACCGGGTCGAACTGAACTTCACCGCGACGGCCAGCTACACGCTCCCCTTGGCCATCGAAGATGGATCGGCCCTCGGCACTGCAACCGTCGGCATCGTAGGCAACACCCAGGCCAATCGGCTCACCGGCAACGCGGCGGACAACCTGCTGGACGGCGGAACTGGAATCGACACGGTGGCGGGTGGCCCCGGTGACGACCACTATGTGCTCGATGTGCCGAACGATGCGGTGCAGGAGGCCATCGACGAAGGCATCGACCTCCTCGAACTGACCTTCACTTCGGCCACCACCTACACCCTGCCGGTGAACGTCGAGAAGGCCATCTTCAGCGGCGCATTGCCGGTGCACCTGGTCGGCAATGGCCTGGACAATGAACTCACGGGAGGCGATGGCGCCAATTCGCTGACCGGCTTCGCCGGCAACGACACCCTTTTCGGCATGGGTGGCGCCGACACGCTGGACGGCGGCACCGGCGCCGACACGCTGGTCGGCGGTACTGGAGACGACACGCTCAGCGCGGTGGACGGCAACGACCAGTTGTCCGGCGGCGATGGCAACGACCGATACGCCGTGTCGCGGGTTGACTACGACTTCGGCACGACGGCCAACACGCCCACCTACTACGTCTTCGACTTCGGTGGTGCCAGCGACGTGCTGCAGATCACCGACACGAACTCCGGCCCCTTGCTGGACGACCTGTCCGACCTGGTGTTCCAGCTGAAGGGCAATGACCTCTGGATCGACCTCGACATCCCGGGCGCGGTGTTCGTGGACGATGACGAGGGTCGCATCATCATCGCCAGCCAGGCGCTCAGCGGCAACGCCGTCGAGTCGCTCGTGCTGCGCGACCGCAACGGAGCGCCCATCGGCGATCCCACCCATCCCATCTCATTGATCTCGTTGCAGGCAGCCCTGGCCAGCCTGCCCGCCGGGACCGATCAGCGGCTCACGCTGTCGAAGAGCGTGGGCCTGTACGGCATGTTGGTCAATGGAGCCGGCGGCGCCGCCATGAGCGACGCCGGAGCTCTCGGCGGCAACTGGATCTTCGGGACACCGACCTCGAACACGGCGCCCTTCGGCAACGACACGCTGACCGGCACGGCAGGCAATGACAGTTTCCTGTTGAGCACCGGTCGCGACCTGATCGATGGGGGTTCCGGCACCGACAAGCTGGTCGGCGACATGGACCTCAGCAGTTCCAGCTTCACCAGCGTGTCCTACGCCTTCGCCACAGGCGGTTTCCGCAGCAGCTTCGGCACCACCTACGCCTCGCTCACCACGGATCTGGCCAGTGCAGCCACCAGCTACCGCATCGTGCTGGGCTCGCTGGGCGACACCACCGCCACCGGCATCGAGCAGTTCCAGATCAGCCTCACCGGCACCAACTACGACGACCTGCTGATCTTCCAGAACGGCACGCACTACAACGGTGGCGCAGGCACCAACGACACCTTCTACGCCAACTGGTCAGCCGTGCCCACGCCCATCGTCTGGGCCAACGATCCCGCATTGCCTCAGGTCGTCAACGGCGTCTCGGTCCAGGGCCTGGAGCGGCTGCTCATCAGCACCGGCAGCGGCAACGACAACATCAGCAACGTGCTGGCCGGCGGCAACGGCAACGACGACATCCGCACCGGACTGGGCAACGACACCGTCGACGGCGGCCGTGGTGGCGACCTCATCGACACCGGTGATGGCGACGACCAGATCGTGCTGTCCGAGGGTGCCGACGTGGTGCAAGGTGGAGCGGGCACCGACAAGCTGGTCGGCGACATGGACCTCACCACGTCCAGCTTCACCAGCGTGTCTTACGCCTTCGCCGGTGGCGGCTTCCGCAGCAGCTTCGGCACAACCTATGCCTCGCTCACCGCGGATCTGGCTGGTGCGAACGCCAGTTACCGCATCGTGCTGGGCTCGCTGGGCGACACCACCGCCACCGGCATCGAGCAGTTCCAGATCAACCTCACCGGCACCATCTACGACGACCTGCTGATCTTCCAGAACGGCACCCGCTACAACGGCGGCGCTGGCAGCAACGACACCTTCTACGCCAACTGGTCGGCCGCCACCGCGCCCATCGTCTGGGCCAACGATCCCGCATTGCCTCAGGTCGTCAACGGCGTCTCGGTCCAGGGCCTGGAGCGGCTGCTCATCAGCACCGGCAGCGGCAACGACAGCATCAGCAACCTGCTGGCCACAGGCAACGGCAACGACGACATCCACACCGGCCTGGGCAACGACACCGTCGACGGCGGCAGCGGCGACGACCTCATCGACGCAGGTGCCGGCAACGACACGCTCGATGGCGGGGACGGTGATGACCAGTTGACCCCTGGCACCGGCATCGACCTGGTCATCGGAGGCGCAGGGTTCGACACCGTCGTGCTCGGCTCCACGTTCGCCAGTTACGTCATCAGCCGTCCCAATGCAAGCGACCTGGTGCTGGTCAGTGCCGCGGCATCGCAGAGCGTCACGATCCGCGATGCCGAGAACATCGTTTTCTCCGACGGCGCGCGTTTGGCCGCCTCACTGGAACCGACGCCTGGTGGCCCCACGGCCGGCCCCGACACCCTGGTGGGCGACGCCACTGCCAACCTCATCGATGGCCTTGGCGGCAACGACAGCATCAGCGGCCTGGGCGGCAACGACACGCTGATCGGCGGCAGCGGCACCGACACGCTGGTGGGTGGCCCAGGCAACGACCAGTTCAACATAGACCTGACGACCGACTCGGTGGTCGAGGCCATCGGCGAAGGCACTGACCTCGCCAACGTCGGCCTGTCCTCGGCGGGCAGCTACACATTGCCGCTGAACGTCGAGAACGCCACGGTGACGGCCGACGGCACCGTGGCCGTGAACCTGACGGGCAACACACTCAACAACGCACTCACCGGCAACGCGGCCGCCAACAACCTGAGCGGCGATGCGGGCAACGACACCTTGAGCGGCGGCGACGGCGACGACCAGCTGATCCCCGGCACCGGCATCGACCTGGCCATCGGAGGCCCCGGCATCGACACCGTGGTGCTGTCAGCCAACTTCGCCACATACACGATCACCCGCCCGAATGCGACCGACCTGCTGCTGGTCAACGCGGCCGCATCGCAGAATGTGACGCTCCGAGAGGTCGAGTCGATCGCCTTCGTCGACGGCACCCGCACGGCAGCGTCGATCCTGTCGACGATTGCCACCACAGGCGCCGACACCCTGATCGGCGATGACAACCCCAACTCGATCGACGGCCTGGCCGGCAACGACAGCATCGGCGGCCTGGGCGGCAACGACACCCTCATCGGCGGCGCCGGCATCGACACACTGATCGGGGGCTTGGGCGACGACGTGTTCCGCATCGACGTGCCGACCGACGTGGTCGACGAGACCGCCGTACCCAGCGGCGGCATCGACCGGGTGGAAGTGGGGTTCGCGCTGGCCGGCACCTACCCGCTGCCGGACCAGGTGGAGAACGCCACCGTCACCTCCGCCGCGGCAGTGAACCTCACCGGCAATGGCCTGAACAACCTGCTGGTCGGCAACGCCGCCGCCAACAGCCTGGTCGGCGCGGCGGGCAACGACACGCTCGACGGCGGCACCGGCACTGACACACTGGCCGGCGGTGCCGGCAACGACACCTATCGTCTGAACGTGGTGGCCGACGTGGTCGACGAGACCACGGCCGGCAGCGACGGCATCGACACCGTGGAACTCAATCTCGCGGTGGCCGGCAGCTACGCGCTGCCCACGGGCGTGGAGAACGCGCGGGTCAGCCATGCCGGCCTGCTGGCCGTCACCCTCACCGGAAATGCGTCGAGCAACCAGATGTCCGGCGGCCCCGCGGCCGACACATTGTCTGGCGGCGCGGGCAACGACACGCTGGCGGGCGGCACAGGCAATGACCGCCTCGACGGCGGCAACGAATACGACCTGGCCGACTATGGCGACGCGGCCGGCCCGGTGACCCTGGCCGGGGCCACCGGCGTGGTCACGGGCGCGGCCGGCACCGACACGCTGGTGGGCATCGAAGTCGTCCAGGGCTCGGCCTTCGCCGACGTGCTGGTCGGCAGTGCCACCATCACCGCGCTGTACGGTGGCGGCGGCAACGATTCGATCACCGGCGCCGACACGGCCAGCGAGTTCAAGGGCGGCGACGGCATCGATACGCTGCGCGGCGGCACCGGATCGGACTTCATGTCCGGCGGACCGGGCAGCGACCTGCTCGACGGCGGCGCCGGTGGCGGCATCGACTCGGCCGACTTCTTCGACGCCGGTGCGGCGGTCTTCGCCAGCCTGGCCACCGGCCTGGCCTCGGCAGGTGCCGATGTCGACACACTGGTGGGCATCGACAACCTGCATGGCACGGTGCAGGACGACACCCTCGTCGGCAACGACGGCGCCAACTACCTCTACGGCTCCAGCGGTGCCGACTCGATCAGCGGCGGCACGGGCAACGACACACTCGAGGGCAGCAGCGGCAACGACACGCTGATCGGTGGCGATGGCTTCGACATGGCCAATTTCAGCGGCACGGTGAACGCCAGCCTGGCCAGCGGCCTGGCCACCAGTGGCGCCGAGACCGATTCGTTGAGCGGTATCGAGGCGCTGCAGGGAGGCAAGGGCAACGACACCCTCACCGGCGACGGGCTCGACAACCGGCTGATCGGCGGCAAGGGCAACGACAGTCTGGTCGGCGGCAAGGGCAATGACACCCTGCACGCCGACGCCGACAACGACACCGTCGACGGCGGTGCCGACACCGATGTGCTGGTGCTGGGCTCTGCAATGGCCGACTACGCCATCAGCCTGCCCAACGCCACCGACGTGCTCTTCACGCGCACGGCCAACGGCCAGGCCGTCACCGTGCGCAATGTCGAGCAGGTCAACTTTTCCGACGGCCTGCGCAGCATGGCCTTCCTGCTCGGCACCACGGCCACCAGCGGCCCCGACAACCTGGTGGGCGACGACAACGCCAACGTCCTGGACGGCCTGGCCGGCAACGACACCCTCACCGGGCTCGCCGGCGACGACACGCTGATCGGCGGGCCCGGCATCGATTCGCTGGTCGGCGGCCCCGGCAACGACGTGTTCCGCGTCGACGTGCCGGCCGATGCGGTGGTCGAGGCGCCCGACGAAGGCGTCGACCGTGTCGAGGTCGACTTCGTGCTGGCCGGCACCTATGCCCTGCCGGCCCACGTGGAGGACGCCAGCGTGGTCGCGGCCGTGGCGGTGAACCTCACCGGCAACGCGCTGAACAACCGCCTCACCGGCGGCGCTGCGGGCGAGACCCTGGCCGGCGGCGCGGGCAACGACACCCTCGTGGGCGGCCCAGGCAACGACAGGCTCGACGGTGGCGACGATGCCGATCAGGCCGACTATCGCGAGGCACCCGGCCCGGTGGCCTTCGACGGCGGCGCTGGCGTGGTCGCCGGCGCGGCCGGCACCGACACGCTGGTGGGCATCGAGACGGTCCAGGGCTCGGGCTTCGGCGACACCCTGGTGGGCAGCGCCGACGGCGTGGCGCTGTTCGGCAACGGCGGCGACGATTCGATCAGCGGCGGAGCCGGCTTCGCCAACCTCGACGGCGGCACCGGCAACGACACCGTGCGCGGCGGCAACGGCCCGGAGTTCCTCACCGGCGGTCCGGGCAGCGACCTGCTCGACGGCGGGGGCGGCATCGACCAGGCGTTCTACTACGATGCCTCCAGTGCGGTGGCCCTCAACCTGGCCACCGGCCTTGCCACCAGCGGCACCGACGTCGACACGCTGGCTGGCATCGAGTACGCCCACGGCTCGAACTTCAACGACACCCTCACCGGCTCGGATGTCGCCAACTACCTCTGGGGTGGTGGCGGCGCCGATTCGATCAATGGCGGCGCGAGCGACGACACGCTCGATGGCAGCACGGGCAACGACACGCTGGTCGGTGGCACCGGCTTCGACCTGGTCATCTACGGCAACGCCGTCAATGCCAACCTGGCCACCGGCGTGGCGCTCAGCGACGGCGACACCGACTCGTTGTCCGGCATCGAGGCGCTGCGGGGCGGCAAGGGCAACGACACGCTCACCGGCGACGGCTTGGCCAATGGCCTGGATGGCGGCTCGGGCGACGACAGCCTGGCTGGAGGCGCTGGCAACGACACCTTCCGCGCCGACAGTGGCAACGACACCCTCGATGGCGGCGCCGACATCGACCTGCTGGTGCTGCCCTTTCCGCTGGCCGACTACGGCATGGCGCTGCTGAACGGCACCGACCTGCTGCTCACGCGCGCCGCCAGCGGCCAGACCCTCACCGTGCGCAACGTCGAGATCGCGGGCTTTGCCGACGGCCAGCGCAGCATCGCCTTCCTGCTCGGCCTGCCGGCCACCACCGGCCCCGACGCACTGATCGGCGACGACAACGCCAACCTGCTCGACGGCCTGGCCGGCAACGACAGCATCACCGGCCTGGGCGGCAACGACACGCTGATCGGCGGCCCCGGCGTCGACACGCTGGTCGGCGGCAAAGGCGACGACGTGTTCCGCATTGACGTGCTGGCCGATCAGGTGGTGGAGAACGCCGGACTCGGCACCGGCGCCGACCGGGTAGAGGTCGGCTTCGCACTGGCCGGCACCTATGCGCTGCCCGACCAGGTGGAAAGCGCGACCGTCACGTCCACCGCGGCGGTGAACCTCACTGGCAACGGCCTGAACAATCTGCTCATCGGCAACGCGCTCGGCAACAGCCTGCAGGGCGCCGCGGGCGGGGACACACTCGACGGCGGTGCCGGCATCGACACCCTGGCCGGCGGTGCCGGAGACGACACCTATCGCCTGAACACGGTGGCCGACGTGGTGAACGAAACCGCCGTTGGCAGCGACGGCCACGACCGGGTCGAACTGACCCTGGCCGCGGCCGGCACCTACGTGCTGCCGGCGGGCGTCGACGAGGCCGACCTGCGTCCCAGTGGCAGCGTGGCCGGCCACCTCACCGGCAATGGGCTGGACAACGTGCTGTGGGGCAACGCCGGGACCAACGCGCTGACCGGCGGCGCGGGCAATGACACCCTGATCGGCGGCGGCAGCGCGGGCGCCACGGACAGCCTGGACGGTGGCGCAGACATCGACACCGCCATCGTGCCCGGGGCCCGGGCCGACTACAGCCGCAGCCGGGGCGTGGCCGCCGACGAGGTGTTCCTCAACCGCGCCGCCACCGGCGAGCAGCTGTGGCTGCGCAGCGTCGAGCAGGTGCAGTTCAGCGACGGCACGCGGACCTTCGCCGAGCTGGTCGTGAACCTGGCCAGCGCCTTCGACGACACCCTCACCGGCACCCCCGGCCCCGACTCGATCGACGGCCTGCCCGGCAACGACAGCCTCGACGGCCTGGCCGGCAACGACACCCTGCTGGGCAGCGCGGGCAACGACACGCTGATCGGCGGCGAAGGGGCCGACCTGCTGATCGGCGGCCTCGGCGTGGACAGCCTGGTCGGTGGCGCCGACGCCGACGTCTACAACGTCGACGTGCCCGGCGACGTGATCGTCGAGGCCGCGGGCGGCGGCGACGATCTCGTGCAGGTGGCCTTCACCGCGGCGGGCACCTACGTGCTGTCCGCCGAGGTCGAATTCGCGGTCATCACCGCGGGCCCCGCCCTGGCCGTGCACGTCACGGGCAATGCGAGGAACAACCTGCTGCAAGGCAGCGCCGGCAACAACAGCCTCGTCGGCGGCGAGGGCCTGGACACGCTCAACGGCGGGGCCGGCATCGACACGATGGTCGGCGGCGCGGGCAACGACCAGTACCAGCTCAGCGTGCCCGCCGACGTGGTCACAGAGGCCGTCGACGGCGGCATAGACCTCGCCCTGATCCAGTTCACCGCGGCCGGCACCTACGTGCTGGCACCGAATCTCGAACGGGCAATCGACCAGACCGCCCTGGCCATCAACCAGACCGGCAATGCGCTGGACAACCACCTGACAGGCGGCGCCGGCGCCAACAGCTTGGGCGGTGCGCTCGGTGCCGACACCCTGCTCGGCGGCCCGGGCAACGACACCCTGGCCGGCGGCGACGGCAACGACAGCCTGGCCGGCGAAGGCGGTACCGACAGCCTGCTGGGCGACGCTGGTGACGACACGCTCGACCTGCGCGGCGGCGACGGCAACGACACCGCCGATGGCGGCGCCGGCGCGCTCGACACCGCCGTCATGCCTGGCAACCTGGCAGCCTACGCGGTGTCGCGCCCCACGGCCACCGACACCGTGCTCACCGGCGCCTCGCAGGTCTTCACGCTGCGCAACGTGGAGCGCGTGGCCTTCGACGACGGCGTGCGCGACATCGCGGCGCTGTGGCTCAACACCGCCAGCCCCAATGCCGATCTGATCAACGGCACGGCCGGCCCCGATGCGCTGGACGGCCTGGCCGGCAACGACACGCTGCTGGGCCTGGCTGGTGACGACACGCTGATCGGCGGTGCCGGCGTGGACAGCCTCGTCGGCGGCCCCGGCGATGACGCGTTCGAGGTCGACGTGCCGGCCGACGTGGTGGTCGAGGCCCTCGACGACGGCACCGACCGGGTCGACGTGCGCTTTGCCGCCGTTGGCAGCTACACCCTGCCGCCGAACGTCGAGGACGGCACCGTCACCGCGGCACCGGCCCTGGCCGTGGGCCTCAACGGCAATGCGCTGCCCAACCACCTGGTCGGCAACGCCGCCGCCAACGCGCTGACCGGTGGCGCCGGCAACGACACGCTCGACGGTGGCCCGGGCGCCGACAATCTGGCCGGCGGCGCGGGCGACGACACCTACGTGATCAACCTGCCCACCGAGGTGGTGAACGAGACCGCCCTGGGCAGCGACGGCGTGGACCTGGTCCGGTTCGAGCCGACAGCGGGCGGCACCTACCTGCTGCCGACCGGCATCGAGAACGCCCAGGTGTTCGCCGCCACCCCCCTGATCGTCAACCTCACCGGCAACGGGCTGCCGAACACACTGCGCGGCCACACCGGCAACAACTCGATCGGCGGCGCAGCGGGCGACGACACCATCGTGGCCAGCGACGGCGCCGACACGGTCGACGGCGGCCTGGGCGACGACCTGTTGCAGTTGCCCGGCAACGCGGCGGACTACACCATCACCCGCCCCAGCGCCACGCAGGCGCGCTTCGCCGGCAACGACGGCAGCGTGCTGGTGTCCACCGTCGAACGCGTTCAGTTCGGCGCGGCGCCCGTCGTCACGCTGGCCAGCCTGATCGCCAGCATCGGCTCCACCGGCGCGGACACGCTGGTCGGCGGTGCCGATGGCGACACGCTGGACGGTGGTGCCGGCAACGACAGCCTGGACGGCGCCGGCGGCGCCGACAGCCTGCTCGGCGGCGCGGGCAACGACACGCTGCTGGGCGGCCCCGGCACCGACTGGCTCGACGGCGGAGATGGCAGCGACACCTACGCCTTCGGCCTGGGCGGCGGGCTGGACCTGATCGAGCAGAACGACACCCAGGCCGAAGGCGTAGGTGTCGCTGCCATCTCCGCCGTCGAGCCAGTCGGTNGACCTGATCGAGCAGAACGACACCCTCGTCGGCAGCGTCGACGCCATCGTGCTGGGCGCGGGCATCGTGGCCGGCAACGTGAGCTTCTCGCGTGGCCACTACAGCTTCGACGATCTCGTCGTGCAGGTGAGCGTGGGGGCCAGCGTGGACCAGATCGTGGTCGTCGACTTCTTCCAGGGCGAAGGCATCGCCCCGGGCACCATCGACCAGTTGCGCCTGGCCTCGGGCCAGGTGTTCACCCAGGCGCAGATGGCCGCTGCGGCGCTGGCCTTCGACGGCGGCAACCATGTCTTCGTCGGACTGCCTGGCAACGACACCATCACCGGTGACCTGGCCGGCGCCGGCACGGCCGACTGGGCCTCGGGCGGCGGTGGCGCCGACAGCCTGTCGGGGCTGGGCGGCGACGACACGCTGTTCGGTGGTGCCGGGGCCGACCGGCTGCTGGGCGGCGCCGGCAACGACCTGCTGGCCGGTGGCGAGGGCATCGACACCCTGGTCGGCGACGCGGGCAACGACACGATGAGCGGTGGCGCGGGTGGCGACCGCTACGAGTTCGGTCCGGGCAGCGGCTCGGACACGATCGTCGAGCCGCTGGCGGTGGCCACCTGGGGCGCCGCGCTGTTCAGCGGCGTCGGGCCGGCCTATGCGGTGGGCCTGGGAGACCTGCCGGCGAGCGGGGATGTCGACACCGTGGCGCTGGCCAGTGGCATCACCACAGCCAACCTGTTGCCCACACGCGTGGGTGATGCGCTGCGCCTGGCGATCGCCGGCACGGCCGACCAGTTGGAGGTGCGGGACTACTTCGCCCTCGGCGTGCCGACGATCGAGCGCTTCGTGTTCGCCAACGGTGCCCAGTGGTCGGCGGTGGTGGTGCGCTCGATGGTGATCACGCCCACCGCGGGCAACGACACGATCGTCGGCTACATCGGCGGCGACGTGCTCACCGGACTGTCCGGCAACGACCTGATCGACGGCCGCGAGGGCAACGACTTCCTCAACGGCGGCGACGGTGCCGACACGCTCACCGGCGGCAGCGGCGGCGACCGCTTCACCTTTGCCGGCGCCGGTGCGCTGACGGCGGTGGACACGGTCACCGACTTCACGCCCGGCACCGACAAGCTTGCGCTGTCGGCGGCCACCTTCACGGCGCTGGCCGGGGCGGTGGGCACGGCGATCGACCCCGACACCAACGCCTTCACCGCCTACAACCCGGCCACCGGGGCGATCACCTACGACGCCGATGGCGAGGGCGTGGGCGCTGCGGGCGTGGTCATCGCGCTGCTCGGCGTGGCCACGCACCCGGCCTCGCTGGGGTTGGACATCCTGGTGGTGCCGTGATCCCGACGGCGCGCGGGGCCGGGGACGCGTTCGTGCCGGGGATCTGCTAACCGACGATCCGAGCGTCCTGCAACGCCTCGATCTCGCTGTCTCGGTAGCCCAGCGACCGCAGCAGCCCCTCGGTGTCCGCGCCCAGCGCCGGCGGCGGCAGGCGCAGCGGCAGGCGCTGGCCGTCCAGCGTCAGCGGCAGCAGCGGCATCTGCGTGTCGATGGCGTGGCCGGCGCTGCTGGCGTCGGCGGGCACGGTCACCGGGGCCAGGCCGCCGGTGGCCTGCAGGTGCGGGTCGTCGAACAGGGCCTGCGGCTGCGTGATCGGCGCGTAGGGCAGGCCGATGCGCTCGAAACGCTGGCTCAGTTCGTCGGCGCCCAGCGGCGCGAAGCGCTCGCGCAGCAGCGGCATCATCCAGTCGCGGGCGCGCACGCGGTCGTTGTTGGTGGCCAGGCGCGGGTCGGCCTTCAGGTCGGCGAAGCCGAACTCGGCGCACAGCGCGGCCCACTGCGAATCGCTCACCGCGGCCAGGAAGATCTGCCCGCCGTCCTTCACCGTGAACACGTCATACACCGCCCAGGCGCTGATGCGGCTGGGCATCGGCGCGGCGGGCTCGCCCGTCACCGCGTACTGCATCATGTGCTGCGCCACTAGCAGCACGTTGTTCTCGAACAGTGCGCTCTGCACCTCGGCGCCCTGCCCGGTGCCGCTGCGCGCGTTGTCGCGCCGGTGCAGCGCGGCCAGCGCGCCGATGGCGCCGAACATGCCGCCCATGATGTCGTTGACGCTGGTGCCCGCGCGCAGCGGCCGGCCCTCGGGCCCGGTCATGTAGGCCAGGCCGCCCATCATCTGCACCACCTCGTCGAGGGCAGTCCGATCTTCGTAAGGCCCAGGCAGGAAGCCCTTGTGCGACACGTGCACCAGCCGCGGGTTCAGCGTGCGCAGCGCGTCGGGCCCGAAGCCCAGGCGCTCCATCGTGCCGCCCTTGAAGTTCTCGCTGAAGACGTCGGCGCCGGCCACCAGCTTCAGCACGATCTCGCGGCCCTGCGGCTGCTTCACGTCCACCGCCAGGCTGAGCTTGTTGCGGTTGAACATCGCGAAGAAGCCCGAGCCCGAGCCGAGCAAACGGCGCGTGTTGTCGCCGGCCAGTGGCTCGACCTTGATGACCTCGGCGCCCAGGTCGGCCAGGATCATGCCGCAGGTGGGGCCCATCACCATGTGGGTGAACTCGACGACGCGGATGCCGGCCAGCGGCAGCTTCTGCGCGTCGGTCATGCGCGGCCTCCGACGGGTTTCGCGCGCCTGGACTCAGGCACCGCCCGCCGCCCATCGGCATGCACGCAGCCCTTGGCCTGGCCGGCCTCGGGCGTCATGCCGTACGGCGGCTGGCCGGGCGGGCCGACTTCGCTCAGGCGCACGGCGGGGGTCGTCAGGGGCGGCATGGCATCGGCGGCTGTGGATCGAGGCACCGATTCTCGGCCCGGCGCCGGCGCGGCGCCCGCACTGGTGAAGCGCGGTCGCGCCGAGGTGTCGCGCTGGCTGCGCGGCCCACTGGCCGCCGGTGATACAAGGGCGCCATGACGGACACGCCGCGCACCGAGGTCTACGTCAGCACCGACGTCGAGGTCGACGGGCCGATCCCCGGGCCGCACTCGATGCTGAGCTTTGCGTCCGCGGCCTACCTGGCCGACAAGACCCTGCTCGGCACCTTCACCGCCAACCTCGAATTGCTGCCCGGCGCCACCGGCCACCCCGACACGATGGCCTGGTGGGCGCAGCGTACCGAGGCCTGGCAGGCGGCCCGCGCCGCCCCGCGCGAGCCCGCCGCGGCGATGGCCGACTACGTGGCCTGGCTCGAGGCGCTGCCGGGCCAGCCGGTGTTCGTCGGCTACCCGGCGGCCTTCGACTTCATGTTCGTCTACTGGTACCTGATCCGCTTCGCCGGCCGCAGCCCCTTCAGTTTCTCGGCGCTCGACCTCAAGACCATGGCCATGGTGATGCTGCGGCGCGACTACCGGCGCAGCACCAAGAGCGCGATGCCCAAGCGCTGGTTCGACGACCACCCCCACACCCACGTGGCGCTCGACGACGCGCTGGAGCAAGGCGCGCTGTTCTGCAACATGCTCGCGGAAAGCCGGCGGCGCTGACGCGCTGCCGCCCGCTCTCCGCCCACGGGGCTTGCGCCCCAGCCCCATCCAGCCCTTGCCGGCGTGAGGGACAACCGCCGCGCTTGCCGCGCCGCAGCCCATGCCGCACCATGCGCGTCCACCGATCGACGCACGGGCCGCCCATGAGCACACCGCACCTCCTCGTCATCCCCGCCAGCGCGCGGCAGGGCTCGCTCAACCGCCAGTTGGCCGCGTTCACCGCCGGGCAGGCGCGGGCCGCGGGCCTGGGCGTCACCGAGCTCGACCTGCGCGCGCTGGCGCTGCCGGTGTACGACGGCGACCTGGAGGCGGCGTCCGGCGTGCCCGAGGGCGCCCAGCGCCTGCTCGACGCGATGCTGGCCTGCGACGGCGTGCTGGTGGTCACGCCCGAGTACAACGGCTTTCCCACGCCGCTGTTCATCAACGCCTTCGACTGGCTGTCGCGCATCGCCGCCGCCCCGCCCGCGGCCCAGCGGGCTGGCCGCCACCGCCAACAAGCCGGTGGCGCTGCTGTCGGCGTCGCCGGGGCCCGGCGGCGCGCTGCGCTCGATGAACTACGTGCGCCAGTACCTGCAGATGGCCTTCCAGATGGTCGTGGTGCCGCAGCAGTTTGCGCTGGGCAAGGCACACGAGGCCTTCGACGAGGCCGGTGCGCTGCGCGACACCCGGGCCGCACAGTCGGTGGGGCAGGCGGTGACGGCGCTGACGGCCATGGCCACGGCGCTGAAGACGGCGAAGGGCTGAGGCGCGGCCGCCGCGGGCGCCACGCCCTGGGCCCGCGTCAAGCGGCGTCGGGCGACGCGGGCTCGCCGAGTGCAGACCCGGCCTCCCCCGCAGAAGCGGCCGCAGCCGCAACATCCGACGCCCGGTACACCAGCACCTTCAGCGAGCGCTCGGCCGACACGTCGGCAAAGGCCTCGGGGTTGGCCACGCGCTGCACGAACTCGAGCGTCGGCGCCAGTTCGCGCATCGCGTCCTGCAGGAAGGCCGGGCCCAGCTCGGGCGCGTTCAGGCACAGCAGCGCATGGCCGCCGGGGGCCAGCAGATCGGGCAGCCGGCGCATCAGCCGCGCGTAGTCCTTGGTGGCCACGAAGCTGCCCTTCTGGTAGCTGGGCGGGTCGACGATCACCAGGTCGTAAGGGCCGCCGCGCGTCACCTTGCCCCAGGAGTTGAACAGGTCGTGGGCCAGGAAGCTGGCGCCGCCGGACAGGCCGTTGAGCTGGTGGTTCTGCCGCCCGATGGCCAGCGCGCCGTCGCTCATGTCCAGGTTCACCACCTGGCGCGCGCCGGCCTGCCGCGCCACCACCGAGAACGCGCAGGTGTAGGCAAACAGGTTCAGCACCGTGGCACCGGGGCACGCCGCCACATGCTCGCGCACCCAGCGCCGGCCCTCGGCCATGTCGAGGAACAGACCGTGGTTCTGGCCCTTCAGCACGTGCACCCGATAGCGCGCGCCCTGCTCCGTCACCACGTGCGGCTCGGGCACGCTGCCGGCCATCAGGCGCGTCTCGGTGCGGCCGTCGTACCGGCACTGTGCCACCCAGGCCAGCGGCTGCCCCGGGGCCAGCTGCTGCCAGCGCTGGGCCAGCGCCGCGTGCACCGCGGCCAGCTCGTCGTCGCCGGCCGGCCTGAAGCTGGTCAGCACGAAGACCGGCGGAAAGGCGTCCAGCGCCCAGTGCTCGCAGCCCGGGTGCAGGCCGCCGCGGCCGTGGAACACGCGCCGGGCATCGGTGGGCAGGGCCATCGTCGCGATGGCGTTCAGCAAGGCTTGCATGCGGCGCAAAGTGCAGGAGTATGGGGCCGGCCCGCCTCGGTGCCACCCGCCTGCCGACGGCGCGGCGCGGCGGTGTCGGCGCCCCCCCGGGCCGCACCTTAGGTGAAAGCCATATGGCCCAACAAGCGTTGAACTGAACCGCCAACGCTTTAGGAGAGCGTCCACCGCCGAAGGGTCGAGTCGCGCGCGTCTTGCTTGAGATCGCCGCTGAACCTACCTTGATCGCCACGGGCATGTGCCCGGGCCACGACCGCGGAGAAGTTCATGACGCCGCTTCGACAACGGATGCTGGACGTGATGGCCGCCCGCGTCCTGGACGCCGGCATCGACGCGCTGGCGGCCGCGGTGACGCAGCACATCGCCGCGCTGCCGCCGCGGGCTAGCTGGAACCTGAGCGCCATGCACGTGGTTGCCGCCAAGGAGATGAAGCGCAACGGCATCCCGATGGACAAGCTGATCGTCGTGAGCTGGTTCAACGAGGTGGACATTGCCAACATCGGCCTGGCCATGTACTCGGCAATGTTCGAAGGCACCCGCCTGGCCATCAAGCAAGGCGGCTGGCCGCTGACGCCGGCCAAGATCAAGGCCGGCCTAGAAAGCCTGAAGGACTTCGACGTCAACGACCTGCTGGCCCCCGTGACCGTGACCGCCAAGGACCACGGCGGCGGCGGCGAAACCCGCATCGACATGTGGGACGGCACGAAGTGGGTACCCCAATCGGGCTGGATCGCCGCCTACGGCGACGTGGTGGACGCCGTGGTCAAGGAACAGTCGGCGGAGTTTGCGAAGACGGCGAAGTGAGGTGGAGCGCGGGGGGGCTTGCGTCCAGCAGGCCTCCTCGTGCGTTTGGGCTCCTGTGCGTCCTTGCTCGCGGCGAACCGAGGGTCTGTGTGCGCAGTCCACCCGAATCACAGTGGTACGACGTTCTTCCGCCGTGTGCCGGTATGCACCGGTTGCGGCTTGTCGCGGCTACAGCTTGAGCATCTGGTCTAGGCTAGATTGCTGTCATCCGTGCTCTCCTCAAGCGCTGGTTCAGATTGGCGCATCTCAGTACCTCGACTTGTGAAGCGCGTTGATCCGGCCCGGATAGAACTCGAACTCAAGCGCCTGCGTCACCCGGGCGACTGCCGTCGTGTGCCAATACTTCGAGTCGTCAGCTCCTGACCTAGCTTCGTAGCGTCGCAGGATCAGGAGTAGCAACAGGTCAGACGCCCGTGCCTCCAGAAGCCCCTGGATCGTTTTCCTGTGCACCAGCAGCCGAGTTCCACAGTCGCGCGAGCCTGAATTGCGATCAGTCGAAGTTGCCCACACCTCGGATCGGACGAGAACCTGCCCTGTGGGATCGCTCCACTCTCGGCGGAACGGGTCCCTGGGCGTCAGCCGAAACGACGCATTCACATCGACCGAGAGACGGGCTCGTCGCGCTGCTGCGGTAACTCCCAGCACGTCCGCTGCGTCCAGCCGACCATCGTGCTTCGAAATGACGACCCATGGATGAGCCTGAGTCTCACGATGGAAGGAGTCGAAGTCCTCGTCTTCGTCCCCCTCCAGACGAGGCAAGTAGGCCTGGAACGGGTCCATTGACGCCAGAACCTTAGCCTGAGCCGCACTCTTTCGACTGGGAACCAATGCTGTTTGGACGAGGACGTCTACGCCGTCCAAGGAGTTCCAGCTCCCATCCGCAACCAACCAGTCGCCTACAGACGATGAGATACCCAGGAGCGACAAGAGCTTGTCGCGGTTCCCTGTCAGCTGCACCCCCGATTTCCCCGCCTCTCGCAGGTTTGTGCGGGTATCAAGTGGTCTGATCTCCGTACCGTCGGCGAGCCACAATCCCTGCGAGTGCGTGAGCAGACGCTGGTCAAGCCAATAGGCCCAAGGGTCACTGCAGTCATAAGAGTGGCGTACGACGGGGTAGGCGGCGAGGAGGTCGCCGGCGACGCCGTGCAACCCATGCCAGCACAGGTGCTCCCCGTAAGAGTGGTGTTCGGGACTAATGCCATATGTGCGCTCTTGACGAACACCCGAGCGACCATCGGAATCGGACATTTGGGTGATTTCTTTGTCGTATTGGCGCACCCACGTGCCGATGGCCTCCGCAGTTTCCCAATGCGGTCGATCAAACAACTCGCTCAGACTCGCGACCTCGTGCTTGTCGAACTCGTACTCCAGGTGGAGTTCACTCGTCGGCGCGGGAAAAGTCTTCGGCCTGGCCAGATACGCGGCAGACCGAGCATTGCCCGAGATCGTCTTCAAATGCCGACGTGAAGAATTGACCTGCTGAACCTGCTTGAGCGTTGCCGAATCTAGCGTGACCGTGCCGCCTCGGAGGCACGCCAACAGGGCCTGTGCCGCAAAATTCCTTTGAAGAACATGGCGGTTCTTCGAGTCTGTGGCAAGGCTCAGAAGCAGCTTATGGTGTTTCGCGACAGCTCGTGGGGCGTCGATCGCCAAGCGCGCGAGTGCGACTAGCAGCCAAAGCTGTGCGTGCAAGTGAAAGAAGCGCAGTTCCCTCGCTTGGAATGCGCCGGCACTGGTCCAGTGAGCTTGGTTGACGACCTGGTCTAGTACGTCCGTTCGTCCGAGGCGAACAGCTGTGCGCAGGCTGTGGGCCGCCATCCAGCGCCGCGAAGCCTTTGGCGCTCCCAGGGCGAACCAGATCAGGCCAGCCGTGACGGCTACGGGATCAGATGGCGGACACAGGTCCGACTGGTAAGCTCCATCAGCCACAGACGAGGCTAGCTTCTCTGGCCCTGTGCTGAGCAGGCGCGCCAGTGCTCGCTGTCCAACTCCGGGCTTGGCCTTGGCGTTGAACTCGGCCGCGATGCCCAGCCACACCGATGCCGGGATTGAGGCATCCGGCCGAGAGAACTCTCTGGTCAGGGATTTCACAAGCATCTCGCGGTTCACGCCAGAGATGTCGGAGAGTTCCTTCAGGTGCGAAGACGACAAGTACTCATAGGAGATGAAATCAGAGGCGTTCTCGCGTACAACAATTTCGGCACTTTCTCGAAGTGCGGTGGCAACCGCGTTCGACGCCTCACACCAAGCCTCCTTGCAGGCACTGAGTTCGCGCATCTTGGTGTAGATATCGAAGGTCGGCTGCCTGGCGACCAAGTGGATGTACACAGGCCAGTCTGCATACGAGACTCTTGCTCGCAAAAGCGCTAGCAAGTCCCACTCAAGACGCCCTCCGGTGCGTTGGGCCTCCAGGGTAGCAACTGCTTTGACGACAGCCATTTCGTCCAGTGGGTCCGTTTCGGCAGCCAGCCGCCTCACGGCCTTCTGTGCCGCCGCCTTTTCTGCCTCCTGCTTCTTCACGTGAACTGCTGAGGCACCAGGCCGCCAGTTATTCAAGGCGTTGTAGGTGTCGATCGTGGAATCGTTCCTGGCCGCGGCCTCAGACAGATACTTCCACTCAATCGAAGCCTCACCAAGAGCTCGCTTTGCCAAGCGCACCAGCGCACCAAGCGTGCTGGACATGAACAGCCCAGGATTGTCCCGCAGCCACTGTTCGCAGAGCGTCTTGGCCCACTCTTTCAAGCGAGGGTCGTTCCACTTCTCCAACGATGCGACCAAGTGCGCGGTGTTGCAAACAAAGAGCTCCGTGGGGTTGCAGATGCGCAGCATCGTTAGCGCGAGAGATGGGTCAATCTGCCCGTCGTCGAGTAGCGCATGCAAGTACGACAGCAGCGAGTAATCAAGCGAGACTCGCTCTCGATCTTCCCAGCGCGCAAGCTTGGCCAAACCTCTAGGTCCAGCAGCTTTGACCATGGCGGCGCCATACACACCCCAGTTGAACTTGCGCTCCTCTCCGAGGTTGAGTTCGCAGATGTTCGACAACGTGTGGCTATCGACATCGGAGAGCCGCTCGCCATGCAGAGAGCTGGCGAAATGCATTAGTTCGTTCACGAACTGGTAGTCCCCCGAGCCGATCGCGTCCATCTGGTTCAACCCAAGCCGAAAGTACTCAATGCTCTCCTTGCCGCTGGCCGGCGCGATGGCTCTCGCAAGTTCGGCCAAGTCAGCTGCCCGTTGGTCGACGTCATCCTCACACTCGATCTTTGCCTTGACTCGCGTGGCAAGCTTTCCAGCAATGACATGAAACGCAGGCCTTCTCGACAATGTCCCAGTCACCTCGATGAGACTCGATACGTTGACCACACCATCTCCGCTCAGTGCGTCGACGTATCGCTGGACTTCCGTGGCATAAAGTTTGGAATTAGCGCCTAGCGCCATGGACAACAAGCGCTCTCCAACAGCGTTGTGTTGCTGTTGCGCCTCCACACCGCCGTAATAGTCGCGCTTCTTTCGAAGCGTGGTCCATGCATCGAGCAATGGCGTCAGCGATGCTTTTGAGCGTCCTTGCCCGCCGCGAAACGCGCAGGAGAATGCTTGTGCAACTTGCAGCCAACCGTCGAGGCGGCTATCGAGAAAGCGTTCGACCGAGGTGCGCGCATTGGAGGTACTAGAACTTCGATCCGTGGCAACTTTCTCACGTTCTATCCTCTCGTGCTCTGCCTTCAACGCCTTGCGGAGGTCGGTTCCGGCCAGACCCGGCGGTAGGACTCGCGCGATGGATTCCAGATCTTCGGGGAGAAGGTCTCTCTCGGCGATTGGTCTGCCAGAAGCGAGCCGGGTAAGAACCTGTTTAGCAACAAACGGATAGACATCCCTAGTCCAGTGACTGTCCATGAATGTAAAGAGCGACGGCGTCGGAATTTCAAGCGCCGCAAGGATTGTTTGCGCGTCCTCGTCCATTCCGCCGATGACAGCCAGACAGGCTGAGTGAAGAAGCCCGCGGACTATCGGTCGAGCATGAGCGCGAAACTCGTCCACGCCAAGGCTCAGCCCTTCAGGCCGCTTCTTTAGGGCCAGTGCCAACGACTTGATGAGGGTACGCTGCAGGCCTTCACTGACGGTGCCGGCTGAGAGTGCTGCTATCAACACTCCGGGAATCTGACGCTCAAGCATAAACTTCGTGAGCGCTTCTTGGTCGATAGCGCACCAGCGCGCCAGCGCAAACACGTGCTCCGCTACTTCGAAGACGAAGCTGTCATAGCGCCAACCTGAAATGTCGCGAGCTGCGCCTGGCACATCACCGTTGGCCAGTCGGCAAAACGGTATTGAGGCCATATCCAGCGCTGTTGGACTCCCGTTGTCGCGTCGATAGTCCTCGTCCTGTTCGAAGTAGTGGGATCTCCACTCCTCAACCCGCAGCGCATGCCGGTAGGCGTCGGCTATGTCGCCGGACAAAGCGTGTGCGATTGCGAGCCGGGCGTGCTTTGTGCCCGGCCACTTAGTCCGCACTTCAAAGAGTCTGCGCAGCGATTCGACGTCACCAGAGGCGACTGTCAAATCCGGATGATCAAGGAGGTACTGCGTGCCACGCTGGTCCGTCGCGGCGAGGGTGGACATCTCTACCAGCAGTGGAACGAGTCGATCCGGATCATCTCGACCTGCCGAATGCGTGATAGCGGCCTTGATTCGTGCAATACGAATGGCTCGTTGACCAACCGTGCTCGCAGCCGCTACCGGGAACCGTTCCTCGAATGCCAGGCGATAGAGTTGCTCACCGTCGTCAAGTTGCTGCAGTAGCACGGGGAGAGTGGCCGCGGCGTAGACCGACGTACCTTGCATACCGTAGAGGCTTTTCGCCAGTACGCCAAGAGCCGTCGTGTCTGTGGAGTACGTTTCTCGAATCAGTGTTTCGGTCGGTTCATCACGGAACATCAAGCCATGTTTGGTCCGCTCAAGTAGCGGAGCCAAGTCGGCGGCAAAACTCTCAACGGCGCCGATGGCCAGTTGATTGGCGGCAGCAAGATCACTGACAGGAACTGGGGGCGGCAATGTGGCCAAGCTCGCGAGGAATGTCCCGACATCCTGGTCTCGGTAGCCTTGCGTCTTCGCTACGGCCAAGGCATTGGCGATGCGCTCCCGAATGAGGTCGTCAAGAAGGATAGGCTTGTCTGTTTCCGACTCAGCAAGACGTTCGGCGCCCTTGGCCGCCAAGTGCTCAAGGACTCGTGCATTGCCGCCGGAGCGAGACTGGGCAACCTGCACACCAACATCCGTCAGCTCGCTCACGCGAGTCGCAAGGAACTGCTCTGTCTCTGCCGGTGTGAAGGGTCGCAGTTCAATCTCATCATAGGAAGCTTCGCCGGCTGCACGAGTTCGTCGATGAGTGCGTGCGCTTACGACGATCCTGACTCCAGGAATCTGTCCCGAGACGGTCACGCTCTCAAGAAGCAATCTGGGAAATGCATCTTCGTCTCGGTCTCGAGCTTGGTCTGAGGCGTTGTCGATCGCGTCGAGAAACAGTATCAGCAAGCGGTTCGATTGAGACCTGCTAATGGTCTGCGCCGCCTGTTTCAGTCGCACACGAAATGTCCGAATGATGTCGTCACTGTTGCTGCTTGTGGGCAGCAGTGGGTCGCATAGTCCGCGACATGCGAGATCGTTGACGATATGAACTAAACCGCGCTTTGGAAGATGTCTGGCATCGCCTGGCGCTCGGTACTGGCCCATCCCAAAGCAATCAAAGAGCACTACTTCGTGTTCCTCTGCGAGCCCCGCCGCGACAGAGTTCACGAATACGGTCTTACCAACGCCACCGTCCGCATGCACAAGCAACGGTTGGGTCAGCGTCGGTACCCGAGCAACGACCTCGGCAAGCTGATGACGTGGGACAACCTCGCCTACCATCGGAAAACTTGCCGGGCAAGGGAGCAGGTCGTTTTCGTCCTGGATCCCTAGCGCTGTGAGGACGTCAGTGCGAGAGATGACGTTTCGATCCTGGCTGGCCAGGCCGGCCTTCTCACGCGCTAGTTCTCTGACGTCGTTCAAGCGGACTCGGGCCATCGCGTCGCAAGCTGGCGACCAATCGGCAAGCGCGATTGCGAGTTGATGTTTTGCTTCCCGCAGGTTACCTGTCAGGCCGATCAGTTGCAGTCGGCCTGCAAACTCCCTGAGATCACCTGCGTTCAATTTGCAGGCAGCCCGGACCTGATTGGCCTGGACCCTCGCGGTGCCGCGTAGGGTCGTTCCAGCTGCCAATCCTCGCACGGCTTCAATCAGTTCCGGCAGTACGGTTCGGTTCGTGACGAGCTGGAGATGGAGTTTCTCCCTCGTCTTGGCGGCGCCATGCTTGCGCTTGTGTTCGAGATACGTGCGCGCGAACTTTCCCAGTGTCTTTTTGGCATCTGACGCGCGAAACGGCAGCAGCTCTGCGGCCTTGGAATACTTCACCTGGACGACAACAACGCTGCGCGCCTCAACAAAGGAAGCTGCCTCACCGTAGTACAACACAGCATCGGCTATCTCATTCGCTTCCTTGCTTACCTTACCTCGATCCTCTGTCGAAAATCCTTCTACGGTAATGCCGACGAGATCATCAACGGAAAAGAGGAGGCCCAAACACCTTCGGGCAACCCATGCTTCGTGATACTCGTGGCCATCACGTGATGCGCGGACACTGTCGAAGTGTTGCGATGATCTCGCCATTGCGGTTCAACCTCTTTTTAATCTCGATTGGCGCCACCAGAGACGCATGAGGTCATCTTGTCGTCAACCATCGCCGGCATTCTCCACCTGAAGCTGGTTGCACCTTCAGAACGGGGTGGCAGACGAGAAACGCCCGAGCCTCAATAAGTAGCCGATTGGTTTGGCAAGAATTCCACACTCAATGGACGCCTATCTTAGACGTTGCGATTGCGCTGGGACGAGGCTCGCTCACTTTCCCCCTGCAAACCGCAGCGCGATCAAGCGCGGGCGGTCAGCCCTCCCCCCGCAACCGCTCCCGCAACTCCGTTTTCAGCACCTTCCCATAGTGGTTCTTGGGCAGCGCCTCCACGAACACATACCGCTTCGGCCGCTTGAACCGCGCGATGTGCTCCAGGCAATGCGCATCGAGCACCGCGTCGCTCAGCGCAACGCCCGGCCGGGGCACGACGAAGGCGACGACCACCTCGCCCCACTCGGGGTCGGGGGCGCCCACCACGGCCACCTCGGCCACGCCGGGCGCGGTCAGCAGCACCTCTTCCACCTCGCGCGGGTAGATGTTGGAGCCGCCGCTGATCAGCAGGTCCTTGCTGCGGTCTTTCAGCGTCAGGAAGCCGTCGACGTCCAGGCTGCCGATGTCGCCGGTCCACAGCCAGCCGTCGCGCACCGCGGCGGCGGTGGCCTCGGGGTTGCGCCAGTAGCCGGCCATCACGGTGTCGCCGCGCACCAGCACCTCGCCGGGTTCGCCCGGCGGCAGGCTGCGGCCCTGCGGGTCGGCCACGCGCACCTGCACCGGCGTCTGCGCCACGCCCACAGAGGCCAGCCGCTCGCGCTGCCGCGGATGGCCGGCGTCGGCGATGTGGCCGCGCGACAGGGCGGTGGCCACCATCGGCGTCTCGCCCTGGCCGTAGATCTGCACGAAGCGCGGCCCCATCACCCGCAGCGCGCGCTGGATGTCGGCCACATACATCGGCGCGCCGCCGTAGACGATGGTCTTGAAGGCCGCCGCGGCATCGTGCGGGCCCAGGCCCTCGGCCTCGGCGTGGTCCACCAGCCGCTTGACGATGGTGGGCGCGGCAAAGGTGGACAGCGGCCCCAGCGCGCGGCCCAGCGCAAAGAGCTCGGCCGGGTCCACCCCGCCCGAGGCCGGCACCACGTGCCGGGCACCGGCCATCAGGTGCGGGATGGCGTACAGGCCGCAGCCGTGCGACATGGGCGCGGCGTAGACCATGGCGTCGTCGGCGGCCACCGGGTCCACGTCGACGAAGTAGGTCAGCCCCATGGTCATGAGGTTGCGGTGCGTCAGCATCACGCCCTTGGGCCGGCCGGTGGTGCCGCTGGTGTAGAACAGCCAGGCCAGGTCGTCGGGGTGGCGCTCTGTGGGTTGACGGTCTGCGGGTTGCATGTCGTCGGGCGGTGCATCGGCGCCGTCGTCGCCCGCCGCCAGCAGCGCATCGGCCTCGGGCGATTCGGCGTCCACCTGCCTTTCCAGGCCGCGCAGCGGCTGGGGCGCCACGTCGGCCGTCACGAAGGCCCAGCGGGCCTGGGCGTTGTCGATGATCCATTCCACCTCGGCCGGGTGCAGCTTGGCGTTCACGGGCACCACCGCCAGCCCGGCCCACCAGGCGCCCCACAGGATCTCGAGGTAGCGCGGGTGGTTGCGCATGAACACCACCACGCGGTCGCCGGGCACCAGGCCCGCGCCGCGCAGGCGCCCTGCCAGGCCGGCGCTGCGGGCGGCCCACTGGGCGTGCGTGGCCCAGGGGCGCGTGCCGTCGTAGATGGCCGTGCGCTGCGGCGCCACGCGGGCCTGGCGGGCCAGGAGATGGGCAAGGGTCATGGGGTAGTCCTGCGGGGTGGG
>NZ_MWLO01000111.1 GCF_002198735.1 Ideonella sp. A 288 | reverse complement strand
GGCTGGGCTGGGCTGGACGATGAGGTGACGACGAGACCCCTGGTTCTGCTGCTGACCTTTGGCACCGGCGGCGATCTGCAGCCGTTCATCGTGCTGGCGGCAGCGTTGGCAGCGCGTGGATACCGCACCCTGCTGGTTGTCCAGCGCTCGCACGAACAGGTGGTACGGGCCACAGGCCTTCCCTACGTCGCCTTTGGCACGCACGAACAGTCCGAGTCGGTGCTAAACGATCCCGACCTGTGGGACGAGCGCAAAGGCTTGGGCGTGGTCTGGCGCGGTCTGCTTCCCAGCCTGGATGAGATTCGCGGCCTGCTGGTCTCGCACGCCCAAGCTGGCGACTGTGTCGTGTTGAGCCACCCCTTCCTGGTTCCCGTGGCCGCGATGGCCAAGGAGCAGCAAGCCCATCTGAGGATCGTGTGCGCCTACCTGGCGCCATCCACCTTGCGCACAGTGCACGATCCGCTGGCCGTGGGGTCGCTGAATGTGCCGACGTGGGTGCCGACGCCGCTGCGTCGTGCGCTGTGGTGGGCCATCGACAAGTTCTGGATCGACCCAGATCTGCTGCCCGGACTGAACGCCGTCCGTACCGCCCAGGGATTGAAACCGGTAGCCAGCTTTCTGGCGCACATGGAAGCGGCAAGTGACGCGTCGGTCGCTCTCTTTCCAGACTGGTTTGCAAGCCGCCAGCCCGATTGGCCCGACACCTTTGTCGGGGGCCACTTCCCACTGCGATCCTCGTCGCCGTTGCTACGCCTGCCTGCGGAGCTGGAAGACTTTCTGGCGGCGGGTGACGCGCCCATTGCGTTCACCGCGGGAACAGGGCATCGGCACGCCAATGGGTTTTTCGCGAACGCATTGACTGCGCTGCGTGCGCTGGGTCGGCGCGGCCTGTTTCTCACGACCTTTGGCGACCAGCTACCGAGCCCGCTGCCATCGGACGTGCGATGGCAGCCACACGCACCCTTCGATTTGTTGCTGCCGCGGGTGGCCCTGTTGGTGCACCACGGGGGCATTGGCACGACAGCCGAAGCACTGCGCGCCGGCGTGCCGCAGTTGATATTGCCGTTCGCGTTCGACCAGTTCGACAACGGCACGCGAGTGCAGAACTTGAATGCGGGCAGTGTTGTGCCCGCGTCACGGGCCAATGCGCGTCGGCTGCGGCAAGAGATGGAAACGCTGCTCGTCCGCTCGATGCAACCTCCAAGTAGGGCAACCCCGCGCGATGTGCCCGCGGATGCAAGCCTGGAGCAACTCGTGAACGGTGTCGAGCGGGCATTCAACGTCAGCGCAGAGGGCCCCGGACGACGCTGAACGCGTTGCAGTTCAACCCAAAAACTGCTGTGAAAGGGCTGATGTCCGAGGCTCCCAGCGCCATTCTCTTTGCCCACTTGCAGCAAGCACGACGGAGTTCCTCCTTTCACGCGCCGCCCCGCGCTGGCCAAGGCCCAACTGGTCGTTCGAACGGACATCCAACAGCCTGCCGCGCAGGGCTGCCAATCGTTGTTCCGCTTTGCGCGGTCGGTCATCGGCTTTCGTTCAAAGAGGCACCAGGCATGACGGACCATCTACCCAACCAGGACGATGTCCAGCATCAACGAAGCGCGGTTGAGCAAGAATCTGTCTCCAATTTTCACCTGCGAGGTGTCGATCATGAGGATGGAAGACATACCCTTCGGCATCACCGATTGGGCGTCCATTCCCCGCACAGAGCACAAGGGAACCACAGGCATTGCCTACTGGCGCACGGTCAACTTCGGAAACATTCGAGTTCGTATGGTGGAGTACTCACAGGGCTACGAGGCCGACCATTGGTGTTCCAAGGGCCACATACTGCTGTGCTTGGGCGGGGAACTCGAGACCGAGTTAGAGGACGGTCGCAGGTTCGTTTTGAAGCCAGGCACCAGCTATCAGGTAGCCGACGGGGCAGAGCCACACCGCTCGCGCACATCAGGCGGTGCCACATTGTTCATCGTTGACTAGAGGGCAACCATGCAGTGAGCGCGCCTGGCCGCTGGTGCCTACTCAGGTTCTTAGACGCCTCAAACAGCATCCGATGCGGTTCGTCGATCAGTTTCAAGCCCTCTTCTTCGACATGAACGGCACCTTCATGTTCGATCATGATCGCCTGGGGCGCGATGAAGACTTCTTCGCCACATACCGCAAGATCGGCGGTCGCCGCTTGGCAGGCCACGAAGTCCGGGTGCTGGTGATGCGGACTTGTGACTCGCTCCGCCGAGACTACGACGATCCGGCATGCTTCGACTCGTTCCCGTCCCTTCTGGACGCGGTCAAGACGTACGGCGGCCTGCACGGTGCGGATGCGCAAGACATTGCAGATGTGATCGCCGCGCATGAAGTCGGCCAGGTGCCTTCATGGGCAGCCCGCACGCTTCAGGCCTTCGCTACTACGCACCCCCTCGCGCTCGTCACCAATGTTTGGGCACCGCAGGATGCCTGGCGCGATGTTCTTGCGCGCAGCGGCGTATCCCATGTCTTCCAACACCAGGCCTTCTCGTCAACCATCGGAGTTGTGAAGCCTTCTCCGCAACTGTTTCTCGCGGCACTGCAAGCCATGAAAGTTGACCCCGCGGCGGCCCTGTTCATCGGAGACTCGGTCGAGCGCGACATTCGCCCCGCGAAACAACTTGGATTCAGTACAGTCTTAGTAGGATCGAGCGGCCGCGATACCGAAGCCGATCTGCTGGTGTCTTCCATTGCCGAACTGCTCGGTCAAGGCGCCACGCCGCAGGCGACCGTTCACCCCGTACGTTTGGCGCCGCAGTGACAGCTCTTGTCCGTCCTCTTGCCGAATCTGACATCGAGGTGGTCGCGCGTATTCACGCCGCCAGTTGGAGAACCGCATATCGCGGCATGCTTCAAGACGAGTTCCTCGACGGAGACCTCGAGGCGAACCGTGCCGTACTGTGGACGAAGCGACTGTCGCCGATACCTCGCGGTCACTTTGGCTATCTGGCCAGCTACGACAGCCAACCGGTTGGCTTTGCATTCGCCTTCGGTGAGCACGACGCCCAGTGGGGAACGCAGGTGGACAATCTGCATGTGCTGCAGGATTTTCGAAGCAAGGGGATTGGCTCAATGCTTCTGGCCTCCGTGGCAGCCCAGGCAGTCGACACACACGGTCATCTCGGCGTCTACCTGTGGGTCTATGAGCAAAACTTGGCTGCCCGCAAGTACTACGAGGGCCTGGGCGCTGTGGCTGTCGAGCGTGCTGTGATCACACCACCGGGCGGCGGCAAGGTCTCCGAGTGGCGGTACACCTGGCGCAGTGCAGCCGCACTGCTGTCGGCGCTCAGACGCGGCGCCTAAGGACGGTCTGCGCGACGTAGGTTGCCGCGCGGTTTGAAACCTCGGCCGGCGGCGTGAGCACGAGATCAGGCGCGAAGCCTGCCCCTCTTCCAATGACCGCTTCCTGGCTTGTCAACCGATCAAGCGGATGACGGATCAGGGTCGATAGCACCCCGCCACCATCGAGGTTGGCTTGCCCCATAGCTGTCGTCGCCAGCGCGCGCCGAGCTTGCGGAGCAGGCGAGCCGAGCAGGCATCTCGGTATTGACGCCGTACCAGTCTCAGCCGCGCGCTTAGCCGGCCTGCAGGCCGCGCTCGAATCGCACGGCCTGGAGGTGGTCGACCGCGGCAACCTGGTCGGCCCGGCCAACCCCTGGCTGCCCCCCGTGGACGGCTACCGCCACCTGCCCGAGGTGGTGGCCTGGAACCTGGCGGTGCACGAGGCCATGCGCGCCGAACTGACGGCCAGCCGCCTGCCCATCCTGCTGGGCGGCGACCACTGCCTGGGCGTGGGCTCCATCAGCGCGGTGGCCCGCCACTGCCGCGAGCATGGCCGCAAGCTGCGCGTGCTGTGGCTCGACGCCCACGCCGATTTCACCACCCACCTGCTCGCGCCCAGCGGCCACCTGCACGGCATGCCGGTGGCCTGCCTGTGCGGCCACGGCCCGCAGGCGCTGGTCGAGATGGGCGGCCAGGTGCCGGCGCTCAACCCGAAGTGGATCCGCCAGATCGGCATCCGCTCGGTCGACGCGGGCGAGAAGCGCTTCGTGCACGAGGCCGGGCTCGAGGTCTTCGACATGCGCTACATCGACGAGATGGGCATGCGCCACGCGATGGAGCTGGCCCTGGCCACGATGGACGCGCAGACCCACCTGCACGTGAGCTTCGACGTCGATTTCCTCGACCCCGAGATCGCCCCTGGCGTGGGCACCACGGTGCCCGGCGGCCCCAGCTACCGCGAGGCGCAGCTGTGCATGGAGATGATCGCCGACACCGGCCGCCTGGCCTCGCTGGACGTGATGGAGCTGAACCCCGCGCTCGACCTGCGCAACAAGACCGCGCTGGTGGCCGTCGACCTGATCGAGAGCCTGTTCGGCAAGAGCACGCTGATGCGGGCGCGGCCGTGAGCCGAACAAACACGGACAGGGCCGGCGCCCATCCGCCACTCGCGACCCCGATCCGACGGCCTGTCGCAGCGCGCTGGCCGCCGCGGCCATGATCCGCTAGCCTGCGCGCCGTCGACCCGCCCCACCTCCCACCGCCCATTTTCCCACCGCCCATTCGACTCACCCAGCACGAGCCCATGCCCATTTCCAGCTTCGCACCCTCGCCCCTCGCCACCGCCGTGGCCGCCCTGCTCTCCGCCACGCTGGCCGGCTGCGCCACCCCCACCGGCCCGCAGGCCGCAGTCGGCGCCAATCCGCAGGCCGTGGCCGCCGCCGCACCCGCATCGGCCCCGGGCGCCGCCCGCGCCGCATCGGGTCCGGCCGGGTCGGCCAGCGCACCGGCCGCGCGGCCGCCGGGCACGCCGCCGCCGTTCGCCGAGGTGATCAAGGACGCCAAGCGCAGCGACGGCTTCCTGCCGTTCTGGACGCGCGACGACAAGACCTGGCTCGAGATCCCGGCCGACCGGCTGGACCAGCCCTTCTTCCTGGGCACGTCGCTGGCCAGCGGCCTGGGCGAGCGATTCTTCCTGCCGGGCCTGATGGGCGACGAGCAGGTGGTGGTGCTGCGCCGCGCCGGCAACAGCGTCCAGCTGGTGGCGCGCAACCTGCACGCCCGCGCCAAGCCCGGCTCGCCGCTGGCCCGCGCGGTGGCCGAAAGCTATTCCGACAGCCTGCTGGCCGCCACCTCGGTGGTGTCGGCCCCGCACCCCGAGCGCAAGTCGCTGCTGGTCGACGCCGTGGCCCTGCTGGGCGGCGACATCCCCGGCATGCAGACGCGGCTGGAATCCGCGTTCCGCATGCCCTATTCGCTGGACCGCAGCAACACCACCATCGAGCGCGCCCGCACGTCGGCCCAGGGCACCAGCTTCACCGTGCGGGCGCACTTCGCGGTGCCCAAGCTGCCGGTGCCGCCGGTGGCCATGCCCGGCATGCCGCCGTCCAACCCGGCGATGCAGCCCAGCCCGCCGACCACGCTGCCCGACGCGCGCAGCCTGTTCCTGTCGCTGGCTTACACGCTGTCGCCGCTGCCGGCAGAGCCGATGAAGCCGCGCCTGGCCGATCAGCGCGTGGGTTATTTCACTGCGCCCTTCGTCGACCTGGAAGGCAGTGCGCCCGACGGCCGCCGCCAGCACCTGATCAACCGCTGGCGGCTCGAGAAGAAGGACCCGGCGGCCGAGGTGTCCGAGCCGAAGGAGCCGATCCGCGTGGTGATGGACCGCAACATCCCCGAGGCCTGGCGCGCCCCGGTGCGCGCCGGCATCCTCGAATGGAACCTGGCCTTCGAGCGCGCGGGCTTCCGCAACGCGCTGGCCGTCGAGCAGCAGGCGGCCGACAGCGACGAATCGTCGCTGGAAGGCACGCGCGTGCTGGCCGTGCGATGGTTCGCGATGGAAGGCCCCGGCGCCACGGCGGTGGGGCCGTCGCAAGCCGACCCGCGCACCGGCGAGATCCTGCGCGGCGCGGCCATCATCCCCGAGAACTGGGCCCGGCTGTCGCGCAGCTTCACCGGCGACACCGAGCCCCGCCTGCCCGCGGCCATGCCCGATTTCGCGCAGCGCCTGATGCAGTGCCAGTATGGCGACGAGGCGCTGCAGCAGGCCGCCTTCGGCTTCGAGCTGCTGAGCGCGCGCGGCGCGATCGACCCGCAGGGCCCCGAGGCCGAGCGATTCATCGCCGAGGCGCTGAAGGACGTGGTGATGCACGAGGTGGGCCATGCGCTGGGCCTGCGCCACAACTTCAAGGCCTCGATGGGCATCACGCCCGCACAGTTGCGCGACGAGGCCTTCACCCGCACGCGCGGCATCTCCAACTCGGTGATGGACTACAACGCGCTGAACCTGCCGCTGGCCAACGAGGCGGTGGCGAACTACCACATGCCCACGCTGGGCGCCTACGACCTGTGGGCCATCGAGTACGGCTACCGCGAGTTCCCGGCGGCCACCGAGAAGTCGGCGCTGGCCGCCCATGCCGCGCGGTCCGAGCGTGATCCGATGCTGGCCTACGGCACCGACGAAGAGACCATGGGCGGTGACCCCGAGGCGAACCAGGGCGACCTGGGCAACGACCCGCTGGTGCATGCCCGCAAGCGGCTGACGCTGGCGCGCGAGCTGTGGACCTTGACGCAGAAGCGCACGCTGGCCGCCGAAGACGACCTGACGCTGTACCGCCGCAACCTGCAGCGCGGGTTGGCCTCGTTCAGTGCCACGGTGCCGCTGGTGGCCAAGCACATCGGCGGCGTCACCACCTCGCGCCAGCTGGCCGGCGCCGGGCAGGCCCTGGTCACCCCGGTGCCCGCGGTGCGGCAGCGCGAGGCGCTGGACCTGCTGCTGGGCGAGGTCTTCGCCAGCAGCAGCTTCCGCTTCGACCCCGGCTTCATGTCCCGGCTGGGCATCGACCAGTTCGACCGCTTCGGCCGCCAGGGCCTGGTGCCGAACGCCGATTTCAGCCTGGCCAGCGCGGTGCTGGGCCTGCAGCGCGGCGCGCTCGACACGCTGATGTCCGACGCCGTGGCCACGCGCCTGGCCGACGCCGAGACCAAGGTGGCCGACCCGCGCACGCTGCTGTCGTATGCCGAACTGCAGGGGCGGCTGTCCGACGCCGTGTGGGCAGAGCTGAAGACGGGCAACGACGTCGACAGCCTGCGCCGCAACCTGCAGCGCGAGCACCTGCGGCGGCTGTCGTCCACGCTGCTGAAGCCGGCCTCGGCCGCGCCCACCGACGTGCGGCCGGTGCACCGCCAGGTGGCCCAGCGGCTGGAGGCCGACCTGAAGCGTGCCCTGGCCGCCAAGGGCCTGTCCGACACGGCCCGCGCCCACCTGGGCGAGAGCCTGCTGACGCTGGGCGAGGCGCTGCGGGCCCCGCTGGTGCGGCAAGGCGGCTGAGCGGTCGGCTGAAGGGGCCGCCGGGGGCAGCGTTTCCGGCAGCAGCCGGGGCGGGGTTTTCGGGCGATGATGGCGGCCAACCCGCCATCCCCCCGAATCGCCCGCCGCCAGGAGCCCGCCGATGGACACGAAGACCCTCAACCCGCTGACCGAGCGGCAGATCCTCGACGCTGTCGCGGCGCAGCGCGACGAGGCCGTGGCGCTGCTGTGCGAGCTGGTGGCGCAGCCCTCGCTGCTGGGCGACGAGGCCCCGGCCCAGGCGCTGATGCGCCGCGAATTCGAACGCTGCGGCCTGCACGTGCACGAGTTCGCCATCGACGAAGACAAGATCCGCAACCAGCCCGGCTACTCACCGTCGATCATCCCCTACGACGGGCGCCACAACGTGGTCGGCGTGCACCGGCCGGCCGGCCCGGTGCGCGGCAGATCGCTGATCCTCAACGGCCACATCGACGTGGTGCCGGTGGGCACCGCCGCCATGTGGACCAGCCCGCCCTTCGAGCCGCGCATCGACGGTGACCGGCTGTACGGCCGCGGCGCGGCCGACATGAAGGCCGGCATCGTGGCCTACACCATGGCCTTCAAGGCGCTGCAGCGGCTGGGCCACGAGCCGGCCGCGCCGGTGTTCCTGCAGTCGGTGGTCGAGGAAGAGTGCACCGGCAATGGCGCGCTGGCCTGCCTGGTGGAGGGCTACACCGCCGACGCGGCCATCATCCCCGAGCCCGGCGAAGGCGTGATGACCGGCCAGATGGGCGTGATGTGGCTCACCATCGATGTGTACGGCGTGCCGGTGCATGCGGCCTACGCGCACACCGGCGTGGCCGCCATCGGCTTCGCCAACCACCTGGTCGACAAACTGCGCGAGCTGGAGACCGAGTGGAACCGCCCGGCCTCGCGCCACCCGCTTTACTGCGGGCACGAGCACCCGATCAACTTCAACCTGGGGCGCATCGCGGGCGGCGAATGGACCTCGTCGGTGCCCACGCACTGCCGCGTGGACATGCGCCTGGGCTTCTACCCCGGCGTGAAGCCGGCCGACGTGCGCACCCAGGTGGAGGCGCTGCTGGCCGCCGCGCACGACGCGCACCCCAGCCGCGCCAGCCTGCGCTATGAGGTCAGCTACCACGGCTTCCAGGCCGAGGGCCTGGTGGTGGACATGCAGCAGCCGGCGATCCAGCAACTGCTGCAGTGCCACCACGACATCACCGGCAGCGCCGCCCCCGAGCGCGCCACCACGGCCACCACCGACGTGCGCTTCTTCCACCTCTACGGCAAGATCCCGTCCACCTGCTACGGGCCGCTGGGCGCCGACATCCACGGCATCGACGAGTGGGTGTCGATCGCCAGCATGCAGCAGGTGAGCGCGGTGCTGGCGCTGTTCATCGCGCGCTGGTGCGGGCTGAACCCGCGGGCGCACTGACATCTCCCCGCCACCGCTTTCGCGAGGACACGCGATGACCAAACCCTTCGACCTTGTCGTGCACGGCGCCACCGGCTTCACCGGCCGGCTGGTGGTGGAATACCTGTTGCAGCGCCACCCGCAGGGCCCCGGCCAGACGCTGCGCTGGGCCATGGGCGGCCGCAGCGCCGACAAGCTGGCCGCCGTGCGCGACGAGATCGGCGCACCGGCCAGCACGCCACTGGTGGTGGCCGACGGCGGCGACGCCGCCAGCCTGCGCGCGCTGATGGCGCAGACCCGGCTGGTCCTCACCACCGTGGGGCCGTACCAGTTGCATGGCAGCCCCCTGGTGGCCGCCTGCGCCGAGGCGGGCGTCGACTATGTCGACCTGTGCGGCGAGCCGGCCTGGATGCGCCACATGATCGATGCGCACGAGGCGCAGGCCAGGGCCAGCGGGGCGCGCATCGTGTTCTCGTGCGGCTTCGATTCCATCCCCTTCGACCTGGGCGTGCTGATGCTGCAGGACGAGATGCGCGCGCGCTTCGGCGCACCGGCGCGCCAGGTGCACGGCCGGGTGCGCAAGATGAAGGGCACCTTCTCCGGCGGCACCGCGGCCAGCCTGCGCGCCACCATGGCCGCGGCGCAGGGCGACCCCGCCGTGCTGGCGCTGCTGCGCGACCCCTTTGCGCTGACGCCCGGCTTCAGCGGCCCGCGCCAACCGCCGGGCCACAAGCCGATGCTCGACGAGGCCCTGGGCCAGTGGGTGGCGCCCTTCGTGATGGCGGCCATCAACACGCGCAACGTGCACCGCACCCACTTCCTGCTGGGGCACGACTGGGGCGCCGATTTCGAATACGACGAGATGCTGGTCACCGGTGCCGGCGAGCGCGGCAAGGCCATCGCCGAGGCCGTGGCGGCCGACAAGTCGATGGGCGGCCCGGGCGGCCCGCAGCCCGGTGAAGGCCCGTCGCGCGCCGAGCGCGAGGCCGGGCACTACGACGTGCTGTTCCTCGGCAGCAGCGCGGATGGGCGGACGCTGCGCGTGGCCGTCAGCGGCGACCGCGACCCCGGCTACGGCTCCACGTCGAAGATGGTGTCCGAGGCCGCGCTGTGCCTGCTGGACGAATGCGCTGCCACCCCCGGCGGCATCTGGACGCCCGGCGCCGCGATGGGCCAGGCGCTGATCCGCCGGCTGCAAGCCCACGCCGGCCTGCGCTTCGCGGTCGAGGCGGAGTGAGCCAGGGCGCTACCGTGCCCGCGCCCGCGGTGGCGCCCGCCCTGCCCTACCTGTCGGGCTACGCACCCGAACTGCTCGAGCAGGTGCGAGGCCTGATCGCGCAGGGCCGCCTGGGCGAGGTGCTGCGACAACGCCACCCCGACCGGCACGAGGTGCGCACCGACCGGCAGCTGTACGACCATGTGGCCGCGCTGAAAACGCGTTACCTGCGCAACGCCGCACCGCTGTCGCGCGTGCTGTATGACAGCAGCCAGCTGGCCCGGCCCGATGCGCTGCTGCAGACCCTGGGCACGCACACCACGGTGTCGCGGGTGCAGGGCGGCAAGCTCAAGGCCAAGCGCGAGATCCGCATCGCCAGCGTGTTCAAGGACGCCCCGGCGGCCTTCCTGCAGATGATCGTGGTGCATGAGCTGGCGCACCTGAAAGAGCGCGAGCACGACCGCGCCTTCTATGCGCTGTGCACGCACATGGAACCCGACTACCACCAGCTCGAGTTCGACGTGCGGTTGTGGCTGACGGCGATGGCGCTGGAGCGGGCCGGTCGCGAAGCCGCGCCGGGGGTCTCGCCCGACGCGCCCGTCGCAACGCCTTGAGCAGCGGGCTCAGCGCGACGCAGGCCCCGGCCGCGGCGCAGCGGTGCCGCTCGGCACCAATCCGGTCGATGCCGGCGCGGCGCCGCCCAAGGGCATCGGGTCCCGCGTGATCAGCTCGCGGTAGACGCCGCCGCCCTCGACGCTGCCGGTGGTGGTGCCCTGGCCGCGCATGCGCGACTCGCAGTCGCGTCGGTCGGCCTCGGGCAGGCGGCTGCAACGCATCATCGCGTTGCGCAGGTACTGCGCCGGGTCCTTGTCCAGCGCCGCCTGGCGCGAACGCTCGACCGCCGCGTCGGCGCGGCTCATGCAGGTGGGCTTGCCGTCGTGCGAGGGGCCGTGGGTGCACAGGCGGTGGTTCGGCGCGTCGACGACCGGACGCGCCGGTGCGGCGGGCGCCTCGGTGGCGCTGGCCGCGGTGGTCGCCAGCCAAACTGCGGCGCAGGCCAGCGACGCGGCCAAACGATGGGGGTGGGTCATTCGAGGCTCCTGAGGGGTTCGATCGGTGCGGGCGCCGGGTGGGCGACGAGCGCCGTCGCCGGCAGGCCCGCCATGGGTGAAGTCCGCGGCGCCGCTGCGCTCAAGGCACGGACGAGACGCGTGCGATGCAGTCGCGCCGCACCGCCTGCTGGCGCTCGGCCTTGCATCGCCACTCGGCCTGGGCCTGGGCGTCGGCGCTGGCGCGTCGCGCCTCGCCCTGCTGCACGGCCCCTTGCACGACGAGGGCGAACACGGCCACGAGACCGGCCACGGCCATCACGCCCAGCAACCGGGCCACGGCGGGCGACGGCTGCAGGGTGCGCAGCATGCGGTGTGCAGACACGCCAGTGGCCCTCAAGCGGCCTGCGCGGGCACCACGATCGCGCCCTTGGCGACGTAGGTGCGGAAGCTGCCCAAGGGCATCGCCGCCGAGCCGTGCGTCTCGCCGTCGACCCAGCTCAAGGTGACGTCGGTGAGCGTCATCTCCACCTCGATGGGGCCGGGACGGATGACGATGTTGACGCCGTCGCCCTCGCGGTACTCGACGGTGCCGGTGACCTGCGCGCGCTGTGCCATGGTGATTCCTCGTTCGGGGTTGCAGCCCACAGGGTGCGCCCGCAACGGCACGAGGGGAATCGGCCGACCCCGCCCGGCGGCGTGGGCCTTGTCCTACGTGGGGCCGCCGCCACGGCCGCGGCGGCGGTAGCGGGCCATCAACGGTGTCACCGAGATGCCGTGGACGACGATCGAGCTCACCACCACCGCCACCGTCAGCGCCACCAGCGTGCGCGCATGCGCCGCCGGCAAGCCGTGGTTGATGGCGTAGACCAGGTAGTAGAGGGACCCGATGCCGCGGATGCCAAACCAGCCGATCAGCCGGCGCTGCGTGGCCGAGGTGCGCGACCCCGCCAGGCCCAGGGCCACCGACAGCGGCCGCACCACCAGCAGCACCAGCGGCACGAACCACCAGGCGGCGGACATCCACGGCACCGACCACAGCAGCATGCCGAGGATGACCACGCCGACCATCTCGCCGATGCGGTCGAGCTGTTCGTTGAAGCTCAGCACCGCATGGGCCATGTAGGCCGAACCATGCTGCGGGTGGACGGCGATCTCCGCGGCAAGTTCGGGCGGCGCAGCGCCGGAGGCCTCCACCGGGGTGAGGCTGGTGCTGCCGCTGGCGCGGGTGGCGTGCACCACCCCGGCCGCGGCTTCGTCATCGGCCGAGGCCGCGGCGAGCGTGGCCACCTGCGCCGTGTGCTGCAGCGCCAGGCCGGCGGCGAACACCGCCAGGAAGCCATAGGCCTGCGCCAGCACCGCAAAGCCGTAGGCCAGGCCGATGAGGCCCAGCGCCAGGAAGTTCTCGTAGCCCACCGCCTCGTGGTGGCGGTGGCGCAGGTACAGCACCAGCCGGCCCAAGCCGGTGCCGAGCGCGCCGCCGATGGCGATGCCGGCGCCGGTGGCCCACAGCACGCCCACCGCCAGCCAGCGCCAGCCCAGCGCGCCGATGTCGTGGGCGCCGAGCAGCCCCAGCCCCAGCATCACCACCGGGAAGGCCGTGCCGTCGTTCAGGCCGCCTTCGCCGGTGAGCGCGAAGCGCAGCTTGTCGCGGTCGGACGGGTCGTCCACCTGCACCTCGGTGGCCAGCACCGGATCGGTCGGCGCCAGGATGCCGCCCAGCAGCACCGCGGCGCCAAGGGGCAAGCCGAGCAGCCACACGCCCGCGGCGGCGATCAGCGCCACCGTGGCCACCATCGACAGCAGGGCCAGGCGCAGCGGCGGAAACCAGCGGCTGTCGTGCAGGCCCACGCTCATCTTCAGGCCGGAGGTGAAGAGCGACAGCAGCACGATCACCTCGGTGAGGTGTTCGAGCAGCCGGGTGTCGCCAAAGATGTCGGGCGCGGCCAGCCCCAGCACCGCCGGCCCCACCGCCAGGCCCGCCAGCAGGTACACCATCGAGGTGCTGATGGGCATGCGCGACAGCATCGAGCCGCCCAGCGCCATGAACAGCAGCAGGGCGCCACCCACCGTCAACCAGAGTGCGAATGTCATCGGCGAGCATACGCACATCGCAGGAGGTGGTCGCCGGGAGGGCGTTCGCCTGCCACGCGGCGGCCAGACGGTGGGCGCCGCGCAGGCGGTCGACCGGCAGGGTGGCGGCGTCCCGCGGGTCCGCGGAGGAGCCGCTCAGCCCCCGGCGCGCTTCGCCGTGAAGCCTTCCTTCACCAGCCAGTCGAGCACGCGGTCGCGGTGGTCGCCCTGCAGTTCGAGCACGCCGTCGCGGGCCGTGCCGCCGGTGCCGCAGTGGGTGCGCAGGCGCTTGCCCAGCGCGGCCAGCGCGTCGGCGTCCAGGGCCAGGCCGCGCACCAGCGTCACGGTCTTGCCGCCGCGGCCCTTGGTCTCGCGGCTGACGCGGGCCACGCCGTCGCCGCGTGGCGCCGCCTCGGCCGCCAGGGCGGCGCAGCGGCACTGCGCCACCGGCTGGCGGCAGGCCGGGCACATGCGCCCGGCGTCGGTGGAATACACCAGCCCGCCGCCGGCCGAGGGTCGGGTGGCCATCGCGCTGCCCTTCCCCGGCCGATCAGGAATCGGCGCTGAAGCCGATGGCCTTGATCAGCGGCGACCAGCGCTTCTGGTCGGCGTCCAGCATCGCGGCCAGCTCCGACGGGCTGGACGCGCGCGCCTCCAGGCCCATCAGCTCGAGCCCGTCGATCACGTCCTTCTCGGCCAGCGCCGCGCGCAGCGCCTGGTTGGCGCGGAAGACCACGTCCACGTTGGCCTTGCCCGGCAGGTAGAAACCGAACCACTCGCTGAAGGCCATGTCCTTCAGGCCCTGCTCGGTGAAAGTGGCCACGCCCGGCGCGAACTTGCTGCGCTTGGTGCCCGACGTGGCGATGAGCCGGCACTTGCCGGCCGCCACGTGCTGCGTGAACTCGCCCACCGGGCCCGACACAGCCTGCACCTGGCCGCCGATCATGTCGAGGATGGCCGGCTGGGTGCCGCGGTAGGGCACGTGCTTCAGGTCGACGCCGGCGGTGCGGCCCGCCAGCACGCCGATGAAGTGCGGCACCGAGCCCGCCGCCGGCGAGCCGAAGTTGGCCTGCGCCGGGTTGGCCTTGCACCAGGCCAGGAAGTCGGCCATGGTCTTCACCGCGTCGGGCACCGCCGGCCCCACCGCGAAGCCGAAGTCGAAGGTGCAGCCCAGCGACACCGGCGTCAGGTCGAGCAGCGGGTCGTAGGCCAGCTTCTTGTAGATGTAGGGGTAGATGCCCAGCATCGACATCGGCGTCTGCAGCAGCGCCGTGCCGTCGGCCGGCATGCCCTTGACCGCGGTGATGGCGATCTGCCCTCCCGCGCCGGTGCGGTTCTCGACCAGCACACTCTTGCCATAGCCCGGCTGCAGGCGAGCGGCCACGCGCCGGCAGATGGTGTCGGACGTGCCACCGGGCGGAAAGCCGGTGACGATCTTCACCGTGTCGAACGGCGCCGGCGCGGGCGCCTGCGCGCGCGCAGCCGGGCCGATGGCGGCCAGCAGGGCCGGCGCCGCGGCGCTGCCCAGGAGGTGTCGTCGGGTCAGGCCCATGGGCATGTGCTCCCTCATGGTCACGGCGTGAACAGGTCGCCCAGCACCACGCCTTCGCGGCGTGGGTCGGCCCCGCCGTCGTAGCCGCGGCCGTCGCTGCGGCGCACGATGGTGCCCAGTCCGCTGGACTGGGCTGCGGTGTTGACGGTGTGGCCCAGCCCGCGCAGGCCGGTGATCAGCGCGTCGTTGGCCGCGTTGGCGCTGATGTCGACGTTGGGGTGCTCGCTGCCGACGTTGGTGTTGGGGCTGTTGGCCGCGCCGAAGTCGATCATCGACGTGGCCTGCTGGGCGTTCATGCCCCAGTCGAGCACGCCGACCAGGGTCTTGGCCACGTACTGGATGATGGTGGCACCGCCCGGCGAGCCGGTGGCCATCGCAAAGTCGCCGCGCGTGCCGTCGGCGGCGGCGCGGAACACCAGCGTCGGCGCCATCGAGCTGCGCGGGCGCTTGCCGGCGGCCACGCGGTTGGCGATGGGCGCGCCCGTGGCGTCGGCGGGCGCGGCCGAGAAGTCGGTGAGCTGGTTGTTCAGCAGGAAGCCGCCCTTGGCCATGTGGAAGGCGCCGAAGCCGGATTCGATGGTGGTGGTCATCGAGGCCACGTTGCCCTGCGCGTCGACCACGGTCACCTGCGTGGTGCCGTTCTCGGCCGACGGCCCGTGCAGGCCGAAGCTGGTGGGGCCTAGGTTGCCGGGCGCGGCGGTGCCCATGCTCTTGGTCAGGCTGACCAGGCTGGCGCGCTGGCGCAGGTAGGCCTTGTCGACCATCGCCGCCGGGCTGTTGCCGGGCAGCGGCACGAAATCGGTGTCGGCCACGTACTTGTCGCGGTCGGCGTAGGCCAGGCGCTCGGCCTCGGCCACCAGGTGCACGCCCAGCACGGTGGGCTTGCCGCCGTTGACGTCCATCGTGGCCGGCTTCTGCGCGGCCATGTCGAAGGTCTCGAGCACGCCCAGCGCCTGCGCCACGGCCAGGCCGCCCGACGACGGCGGCGGCATGCCGCACACCCAGTGCGCGCGGTAGCTGGTGCAGATGGCCTCGCGCTTCTTCGAGCGGTAGGCCGCCAGGTCGGCCATCGTGGTCAGGCCCGGGGTGATGCCGCCGGTGGTGTCGCCGATCTTGGCGACGATGTCCTGCGCGATGGCGCCGGTGTAGAACGCGTTGACACCGCCATCGGCAATGGCGCGCAACGTGGCCGCCATGGCCGGGCTCTTCTGCAGGGTGCCGGCGGCCTTGGCGCTGCCGTCGGCGTTGAGGAAGTAGGCCTTGGCGTCGGGGTCGCGCGTGAGGTTGGCGGCCGATCCGGCCACCGACGCGGCCATGCGCGGGCTGATCTTGAAGCCGTCGTCGGCCACCTGGATGGCGGGGGCGAACAGGTCCTTCCAGGCCAGCTTGCCGCCGTCCTTGTGCGCGGCGTCCAGCATGTGCAGCACGCCCGGCGTGCCGATCGACCGGCCCGAGGCGCGGGCATTGGGCAGCGGCGTGGTCTGCTGGGTGTCGCTGATCCAGCGCAGGTAGTTCTCGGTGGCCGCGGCCGGGGCCGTCTCGCGGCCGTCGTAGGCCGTGACGGCCTTGGTGGCCGCGTTGTAGTGCAGCATGAAGGCGCCGCCGCCGATGCCCGACGACTGCGGCTCGACGAGGTTCAGCACCATCTGCGTGGCCACCGCCGCGTCGACGGCCGTGCCGCCGCGCTTGAGGATGTCGCAGCCGGCCTTGGTGGCCAGCGGGTTGGCCGCCACCACCATGAAGCTGCGCGCCGTGACCGCGGTCTTGCTGGCAAACCCGGTGGGGATCTCGGGGGCGCCGTTCTCGCCCGGCGTGCCCGGGTTGTAGACCTGTCCGGTGGCCGACACCTGCAGGCAGGCGTTGTCGGCCACGGTGTCGCTGTCGCTGCCGCCGCAACCGGCCAGCACGGCCAGGGGCAGCAGCCACCAGGCGGGGGACAGGTGGGCGCGTCGGGTGACTGGATTCAAGTGGGTTCTCCTCGTGGTCGGTGCCCGGCGGGCACACTGGCCGTGCCGACGGGACGGGCGCCGATCTTGTCTGCAATGCGGGCCGGCTGCAAGGCGGGCTTTCCGCGCGGTGGCGCGGCACCGACGCACAGTGGCCCTGCAAAACAGGGCGGGCGCGGCACCTTCCGGCGCCGCGCCCGCATCGGGCCATCGGCCGATCAGGCCGTGAGAGGCTCAGGTCACCAGGCCAGGCCCAGCGTGTAGGCGCCGGCACCGCCACTGAAGTAGCGCACCCGCACGTACAGCGTCACGGCCGCGGAGCCGCCATTGGTGAAGCGCACGGTGTCCGCCAGTCCGGTGCCGTTCAGGCTGCTGGCGATCTGCGTGCCGGCACTGTTGTACAGGTACAGGTCGTAGTCGCGCGTGCCCGGGTTGAGCGTGGCAGTGAACGCCCGGCCGGCCGGCAGGCTGATGCGGAAGTAGTCGGTGTCGCTGGTGCTGGCGAGCGTGCCGTTCATCGTGGTGGGCGCGCTCACCAGGTTGGCCGTGTTGCGCGAGTTGTTGGACTCGACCTCGTTGCTGCCGGTGGGCGGGGGCGGCGGCGGCGGGGTGGTGCCGGTGATGGCCAGCACCGCCGCATTGGCGTCGAGCAGGCCGGTGCCGCAGCCGCTGCACACGCCGGGGAAGGCGCGGGCGCTGCTCTTCAGCGCGTTGGCCACCTCGGTGGGCGTGGCGGTGGGCTTGGCGCTGAACATCAGCGCGGCCACGCCGGCCACGTGGGGCGCGGCCATCGACGTGCCCTGGTAGTAGGCCAGCGAGTCGGCACCCGGCACCGTGGTGCCGCCGTTCAGCGTGGACAGGATGCCGTTGGCGGCATTGGCGCGCATGTCGCCACCGGGAGCGGCCAGCGCGACCAGGGTGCCGAAGTTCGAGTAGTAGGCGCGCGCGCCATTGCGATCGGTGGCGGCCACGGTGACCACGCCGGGGCAACTGGCCGGGCTGAAGTTGGCTGCATTGGCGTTGCTGTTGCCCGCCGCCACCACGGTGAGCGTGCCGCGCGCCAGCGCGCCGTTGATCGCGTTCTGCGTGGTGGTGTCGCAGGCGCCCGAGCCGCCCAGCGACATGTTGATCACCTTGGCCGGCGTGGCGTTGGCCGGGACACCGGCCACCGTGCCGCCCGAGGCCCAGACGATGGCGTCGGCGATGTCGGAGGTGTAGCCGCCGCACTGGCCCAGCACGCGCACGGCCTGCACCTTGGCGTTGAAGGCGATGCCGGCGATGCCCGAGGCGTTGTTGGTCTTCGCGGCGATGGTGCCGGCCACGTGGGTGCCGTGCCAGCTGGAACCGGACGCCGGCGAGCCGACGCCGCATTCGCCGGCCGTGGTCCAGTCGCCGGGGTCGGACGGGTCGGCGTCGCGGCCGTTGCCGTCGTTGGACACCGCGGTGTCGATGATCATGTCGTAGCCGGCCACGGTCTGGCCCACCAGGTCGGCGTGCGGCCGGATGCCGGTGTCGATGACGGCCACCACCACGCCCAGGCCGGTGGCGCGGTCCCAGGCGGCGGGGGCGCGGATGCCGCCGGTGGCGTCGTACAGGTCCCACTGGCTGGTGTAGCTGCTGTCGTTGGGTGTCAGCAGCGGGAACATGCGGGTGTCGGGCTCGGCGTACTCGATCTCGGCGTCATCGGCCTTCAGCTGTGCGGCCAGCTGGCGCGCCTCGGCCGTCGAGAGGTGTCGATCGAGCTTGAACACGTGCGCACCCACCGCCGTCTGCTTCAGCAGGGCCATCGTGCGCCCGCCGCGCTGGGCGCTGCGCTGCGCGGTGTCGACGCGGGCGGCGAGCTCGGCCGTGGCCATGGCCTTGGACTGCACTTCGAGGTGGCCGTTGACGAACCGGGCCTCGCTGGCGCCGCGGTACTTGACGATCAGGCGGTTGGTGCCGACGTCGACGGACGCCGCCGGGTCGGCGGTCGGGCTGCCGGCCCACGACGTAACGGCCAGCAGGGCCATCGAAAGGGCCGCCGCGAGGCGGTGCAAGGCATGACGGTGTTTCAGCATGGGTTCCAGCTCCCTGGGTTGAGTTGTGTGCGCCGGTGGGCGCGTCGGTGACGCCTGTGGCAAGCCTGATGAGGCCCGTCGCGGCTCGGTGATTCTGGCGTCCACCCCCCTGAACAGGGGGGTGGTTTACCCTCATCGGCCGGTCACCGAACGCAAGCGCGGCAACCGAACCGCTCGCTGCCCGCGACGCGGTCAAGGCCTTTGCCGCGGTGCGGCCCGGGGAAGATCCCACCCGCCTACGATCCTCGAACCAGTCTGGGGGGAGCCGGCGATGATGAAGAAGCACCTGGCGCTGTGCGCGATGGCGATTGCCCTGCAACCCGCGCTCGCGGCCGATCTCGCAGCGGGCAAGGCCAAGGTCGAGGCCGTGTGCGCGGCCTGCCATGGCGCCAACGGCATCAGCGTGTCCGACGCCATCCCCAACCTGGCCGGGCAGAAGGTGGCCTATCTGGAATCACAGCTCAAGGCGCTGAAGGACGGCACCCGCAAGCACCAAGTGATGGGGGCCATCGCCGCGCAACTGAGCGCCGACGACATCGCCAACGCGGCCGCGTGGTTCGCGTCGCTGCCGGGCGCCGCGGCGGCCTCCAAGTCGGCCCTGCTGCCGCACCTGGTGAAGACCGGTGTCGCCTTCCCGGCCGACTACAAGAGCAGCTTCACCCGCTACCACACCATCAACTTCCCGGCCACGCGCCAGGTGCGCCACTACTATGCCAACCCGGTGGCGCTGCAGGCCGCGCGCGACGGCAAGCCGCTGCCCAATGGCGCCTACCTGTTTGCCGAGGTGCATTCGGCCAAGGTCGATGCCGACAAGAAGCCGATCGTCGGCGGCGACGGCTTCTTCCAGCCCGACCAGTTGCTGTTCTACACCGCGATGGCGCGCGACGCCGGCTGGGGCAGCGCGATCCCCGACCTGCTGCGCAACGACGAGTGGAACTACGCCGTCTTCACGCTGGCCCGGGAACTGCGCGCCGGCGCCAACCAGGCCGAATGCCTGGCCTGCCACAAGCCGCTGGACAAGACCAGCTACACCTTCACGATCAACGAGCTCACCGCCGTCGCCAAGGCGCGGTAGCGGCACGGGCGGGGCCAGCTGCCGGTCACTCGATCGGCTTGGGGATGCCGACCCTCGGCAGCCGGGGCATGCTGAGGCCCGATGGCGCGGGCGCGGTGTCCGCGCCGCCGAAGGAGCCCCTGCATGAAAGTCTGCATCGACCCCGGCCATGGCATGAGCAACCGCCAGATGGGCCGCTACGACCCTGGCGCCACGCACGTCGAGAACGGTTTCGAGTTCCAGGAAGCGGCCATCGCGCTGCGCTACGGGCTGGCCCTGAAGGACGTGCTGCGCGAGCAGCAGGTCGAGGTGTTCATGACGCGCGACGACGCCACCGACCATGCCCCGGTCGGATCGCGCGCCGGTATGGCCAAGGCAGCCGGCTGCACGGTGTTCGTGTCGCTGCACCTGAACGACTTCGACGACGACAGCGCCAACGGGCTGGAGGTCTGCTTCCGCGACAGCGACGACCGGCTGCTGGCGCAGAAGCTTCAGGATGCCCTGGTCAAGGTGACCAAGATGCGCGACCGCAAGATCAAGCAGCGCACCGACCTGGCGGTGCTGAAGTTCAGCGGCACGGCGGTGCTGATCGAACTGGGCTTCATCGCCAACGACAACGACCGCGCCAAGCTGGTCAACGCGCAGATGCGCGACGCCGTGGTGCGCACCATCGCGCGGGTCGTCACCGCGCACGCCGAGGGCGGCTGAGCACCGCGCCCGGGTCCGGGCCGCCGCGGTGCGGGGCCGCTCATCGCGGCGGCAGCCCCTGGCGCAGGCGCACCAGGGCCTGCTTCAGGTCGTCGGGCAGCGCGCTCACCGTGCCGTCGATGACCACCAGGCCCGACGCGAGGTCGCGCGACGAGTCGTGGTAGCCCGAGAGGGTGTCGTCCGCCCCGCCCGGTGAGCGGGCGGGCGCAGCGCCGCCCTGCGCCGGGCTGGGGATCGGGATGGGGGTGTCACGGGACATGGGGTCTCTCCTGCGTGGGCCGCTGGTCCGACGGCATGGCGGTGGTGTCCCGGGCGCGGACGCTTACCCGTGGACTCGCTGTACAGACGTCGTGCGGGCGTCGATTGCGACATTGGCGGCACCGATCTGCCAGGCGCCCGCGCGTCGACCCGCGCGGCCGGCCGGTCGGGACGGCCGGGCGATCACAATCCGGCCCCGATGCCCCACGCCGCCCGCTTGCCCCGCCGCCTCGGCCGCACCACCCTCCGGCACGGTCGCGCCTGGGCCGCCGAGGCACTGGTCACGGTGGCACTGGCCGGTGGGCCCGCCCATGCCGGTCCGTGGGAGGCCACCACCGCGCAGGGCATGACGGTGCGCATCGTCCAGGACCCGGCGCGCACGCGCGACGCCTACGTGCTGGAACGGCGATACCCCGACGGCACGCCCGACGCCGGCTTCGGCCAGCAGGGCAGCCTGCTGTTCCGACTGGGCCCCGACAACGACGGCCCGGCCGCGCTGCGGCTCGACGCCCAAGGCCGGCCGTGGGTCGCCGGTGCCTCGGCCGGCCGGGGCGACACGGTCGAGGCGGTGGTGCTGCGCTTCGCGCTGCATGGCGCGGCCGACCCGTCGTTCGGCCGCAACGGCCGCTCGGCCACCGCGCCCGCGGGCCGAGCCGCGCGGGCACTGGACCTGGCGCCGCAGTCCGACGGCAGCGCCTTCGTCGTGGGCACGGTGATCGTCGACGGCCAGGAGCGCAGCGGCTGGTGGCGGCTCGCGCCCGACGGCCGCGTGGACCCCCACTTCGGCCTGGGCGGCCTGTGGACCGACCAGGGCGGCGGCAGCACCGAGCCGGTGGAAGTGGCCACCGGTGCCGACGGCAGCGTGGCCCTGGGGCTGCGCCGAGGCGACGGCACGGCCACGCAACTGGAAGCCTGGGTGCTGGCGCCCGGTGCGTCGATGCCGACGCGCACCACGATGGCCATCGACCAGGCCGCGGCGCGCTTGGTCTGGCGCGACGGCCGCTGGCAATGGCATGCCGACGGGCAGGCCCTGGCCGCCCTCCCGCCGCAGGCCAGCAGCCCGACGGCCGCACCGGCCGCTGCCTCGGTGGCGGCGTCACCGTCGGCGAGCCCGGCGGGCGTCACGGCACCGCCGGCCGCCGCACCGGCGGCGTCGGCACCGACCGCGCGCGACGCCACGCCGACCGAGACCACCGGCTGGACCACGGCCGGCTGGATCGCCGCCGCAGCACTCGTCGCGCTCGGCCTGTGGCGACGCCACGCCGCCACGCCAACGCGCGACTAGCTCACGGGCGCAGCGAATTCCCAAGGCGACGGGAGGCGCTGTCTGGTACGGTTCGCCACCCGCCCTTCGAGGCGAGGTGCCACGCCATCGCTGCAACAAGTCCAACCACGACCCCGGAGGATCCATGCCCAGAACCCACATGTCGCCCCTGATCGCCGCACTCGCCGCCACCGCCGCCCTCAACGCCCACGGGCAGAGCGCCGTGGCGCTCGAGCACCGCAAGGTCGACCTGGTCGTGAACTCGTCGCGCAACGACGTGTCGCCGCCGCTGCGCGACATGGCCGCCATCCCGCCCGCGACCGAGCGCCGCGGCCGGCCGGTGCGCGAACACCGGATCCCCTTCGACGACGGCCCCGAGCTCGAGTCCGATCCGCTGCTGGCGACCGCGCCGGGCCGCCCCGCCGCGGGTGCTGCCGCACTGGCGGCCCCCACGCTGGGCACCGGTGTCGACGGCCTGGGCAACGGCTTCGCCGGCCCTGCGGGCACGATGACCGTCAACTCCGCCCCACCGGACACCACCGGCGCGGTGGGCGCGACGCAGTACGTGCAATGGGTCAACACCGCCTTCGCGGTGTTCAGCAAGGCCACCAAGGCGCCGGTGTACGGCCCGGCCGACGGCAAGTCGCTGTGGGCCGGTTTCGGCGGCCCCTGCGAGACGCGCAACGACGGCGATCCGGTGGTGCAGTACGACAAGCTGGCCGACCGCTGGGTGGTGTCGCAGTTCTCGGTGCCCGGCGGCGCCGCCGGCTACTGGCAGTGCATCGCCGTGTCGACCTCGTCCGACGCCACCGGCACCTGGAACCGCTACGCCTTCCAGTACGCCCAGTTCAACGACTTCCCCAAGCTGGGCGTGTGGCCGGACGCGTACTACGTGAGCTACAACATGTTCACGAACACCTTCCAGGGCTCGACGGTGTGCGCGATCGACCGCGCCAAGATGCTGGCCGGCCTGCCCGCCACGCAGCAGTGCATCAAGCTGGCGGCCACCTTCGGCTCCACGCTGCCGGCCGACCTGGACGGCCCGGCGCCCGCGGCCGGCACGCCGAACTACGTCGTCGCGCGCGCCACCAATTCGGTGAACCTGTGGCGCTTCAGCGTCAACTGGGCGAACAGCGCTCTCACCACGCTCAGCGGCCCGGTGAACGTGCCGGTGGCGGCCTTCACCGCCGCGTGCAGCGGTGGCACCTGCATCACCCAGCCGGGCACGCAGAACAAGCTCGATTCGCTGGCCGACCGGCTGAACTTCCGCGCCGCCTACCGCACGCTGAACAACGGCACGCTGGTGGTCAACCACGCGGTGAGCACCGGCACGAAAAAGAACGCTCTGGCCGCAGTGCGCTGGTACGAACTGCGCAACGTGGCCCCCACCGGCACGCCCACGCTGTTCCAGCAGGGCACCTTCGGCGGCGGCGACGGCGTGCACCGCTGGATGGGCTCGATCGGCCAGGACAAGATGGGCAACATCGCGGTGTCGTACAGCGCGTCGGGCTCGGCGTTGTCGCCGTCGATGCGCATGGCCAGCCGCCTGACCACCGACCCGGTGGGCACGCTGAACTCCGAGACGGTGCTCAAGGCCGGCGGCGGCTCGCAGACCGGCTCGCTCACCCGCTGGGGCGACTATTCGCAGATCTCGATCGACCCGGCCGACGATTGCACCTTCTGGGCCACCAACGAGTACATCAAGACCACCGGGTCGTTCAACTGGAACACCTGGATCAGCTCGTTCAAGATGCCCGGCTGCATCTGACGCCCTGCCCCTGCGGGGGCCTGTGATCGACGACCGTCGAGGCCTGTCGCACCCCGCGGTGCGACAGGCCTTCTTTCTTGGCGCCGGCGGTGCCGGCAATCAGCCGCGCCGCCCGCGCACCAGCCGCCCCGGCAGCGCGCCGGTGGGCTCGCCGTGCTCGTAGACCGGCTGGCCGGCGACGATGGTCGCGAGGTAGCCGCGCGCCTTCTGCAGCAGGCGCTTGCCACCGGCCGGCAGGTCGTAGGCCATGTAGGGCGCGTCGCAGCTGAGGTGCTCGTAGTCGATCAGGTTGAGGTCGGCCTTCAGGCCTTCGCGCAGCAGGCCACGGTCGGCCAGGCCGTACACCGACGCGGTGTGCGAGGTCTGCCGCCGCACGATGTCCTCGAGCGGCAGCGTGGGGCCGCGCGTGCGGTCGCGCGTCCAGTGCGTGAGCATGAAGGTGGGCAGGCCGGCGTCGGTGATGTAGCCCACGTGGGCGCCGCCATCACCCAGGCTGATCATCGTGGCCGGGTGCTGCAGCAGGCGGTGCAGGTGCGAGAAGTCGTGGTACGAGTAGTTGAACATCGGGAAGTACAGGATGCCCTGGCCCTCGTCGGCCATCATCCAGTCGTACACCACCTCGAAGGGTGAGCGGCCCGCCGAGGCGGCCAGCGCGGCGGCGTGCGCGCTGGGCGGCGGCTCGTAGTCGGGCGCGGCCGGGTCCACGCGGTACATCTTGTCGAAGCTGCGCAGCATGGTGCGGGCGCGCTCGTCGGGGATGTCGAACTGCTCGGCCAGCAGCGCGGCGCGCACGGCCGGCTCGCGCAGGCGGGCGATGCGCACCTCGATCGGCTGCCCCGCGGTGGCGTTCCAGGTGCGGTGGAAGATGAAGGGGTGCGCCGACGCGCGCCAGCTGTACAGCACGCCCGCCGGCCGCCCAGGGATCGAGCCCACCAGCGGCAGGCCCTGTGCGCGGGCGTCGTCGAGCCGCGCCACCAGCGTCTTCCACAGCTCTGGCGATTCGTCGATCTGCTGCAGGTTGAACAGCACCGGCCGGCCGGTCTCGCGCGCCAGCTGCATCATCCATTCGGTCTCGGCCGGCATGTCGATGTGGTTGGACGTCATCTGGAAGACGCCGTGGCCCTCCTCGCCCAGCACGCGGCCGATGCCGAACAGTTCGTCGCGGTGGGCGTGGGTGCCCGGCACGAGCTTGCCGTCGGCGCCGCGGTGGATCAACGTGCGCGAGGTGGAAAAGCCCAGCGCGCCCGCGCGCAGGCCGGCGCGCAGTTCGGCGGCCATCGCGGCGATGTCGTCGGGCGTGGCCACGCTGTCCTCCACGGCGCCGCGGTCGCCCATCGCGTACACGCGCAGCGCGCCGTGCGGCACCTGCGCGCCCACGTCCACCGCCAGCGGTTTGGCGTCCAGCGCGTCCAGGTACTGCGGGAAGGTCTCCCATTGCCAGTCGATGCCCTCGGACAGAGCCGACCCGGGGATGTCCTCCACGCCCTCCATCAGGCCGATGAGCCAGTCGCGCCGGTCGGGCCGCACGGGCGCGAAGCCGACGCCGCAGTTGCCCATCACCGCGGTGGTGACGCCGTGCCACGACGAGGGCGTGATGTAGGGGTCCCAGGTGACCTGGCCATCGTAGTGCGTGTGCACGTCGACCCAGCCCGGCGTGACCAGCGCCCCGGCCGCGTCGATGACGCGGTGCGCCGCACCGGCGCGGCCGCCCACCTGGGTGAGCAGGCCGCCGTCGATGGCGATGTCGCCGCTGCGGCGGGGCGCGCCGCTGCCGTCGACGATGGTGCCGCCGCGAATGACCAGATCGTGCATTGGTGGACCCCCGTGCTTGCCCCGATGAGGTGCGCGGCGGGCGCCGTGCACACTGGCCGGCCACCTTACCAAGCCCGCGCCACCAGGAGTACCCATGCTGACCCGTGCCCGATTCACACGCCGTGCCGCCGCCGCGCTGCTGCTCGCCGGCTCTTTGGCCGCCCTGTTGGCCACGCCGCCGGCCCAGGCCTTCCCCACGGCCGGCAAGCCGGTGCGCATCATCGTGCCCTTCCCGCCCGGCGGGCAGACCGACATCCAGGCGCGCATGATGGCGCAGCGGTTGCAGCAGTCGCTGGGCGTGCCGGTGCTGGTGGAGAACAAGCCGGGCGCGTCCACCATCATCGGCGCGCAGGAGGTGGTGCGCGCCGCACCCGACGGCCACACGCTCCTGTACACCATCGCCATTACCGCGGCGCAGAACCCTCACCTGTTCAGCAAGCTGCCCTATGACGGCCTGAAGGACTTGACGCCGGTGATGTTCGTCGCCCGCTCGTCCACCGTGCTCACCGTGCCCGCCGCCGCGCCCTACAGCACGCTGCGCGAGCTGGTGGCCTATGCCAAGGCCAACCCGGGCAAGCTGAACTTCGGCTCGTTCTCGCTGGGCTCCACCTCGCACCTGGTGGGCGAGATGCTGATGCAGCAGGCCGGCATCGAGATGGTCCACGTGCCCTTCAAGGGCTCGGGCGACGCCACCGTGGCCCTGATCGGCAACCAGGTGCAGCTGCTGTTCGACGGCCCCACCACCGCCATCAACAACGCCAAGGCCGGCAAGGTGAAGATGCTGGCCGTCACCGACAGCAAGCCCTACGCGGCGCTGGGCGGCGTGCCGACGATGGCCGAGGCCGGCGTGCCCGGCATCGACGTGCCCGGCGGCATGCAGATGTTCGGCCCCGCGCGCATGCCGCCCGACGTGGTGGCCAAGGTCAATGCCGCGCTGGCCGCGGCGCTGAAGTCGCCCGAGGTCGAGAAGCTGTTCATCGACGGCGGCACCGAGATCCTGGCCTCGTCGGCCGAGGACCATGCGCGCTCGGTGAAGGAACAGCACGAGCGCTGGGGCGCGGTGATCCGCAAGCTCGGCCTGAAACTGGACTGAGGTGGGCCCGGCCTCAGCAAACCGCCACGCCAGGCGCTGACACCGAAGATGAGCGTACCGATCCACGACATTGCCATCGTCGGCGCCGGCATCGCCGGGGCCGCGCTGGCCTGGCACCTGGCACCCCAGGCGGGCGTGCTGCTGCTCGAGCGCGAGGCGCAGCCCGGCCTGCACAGCACCGGCCGCAGCGCGGCGATGTTCATGGAAACCTACGGCACGCCGCAGGCGCGCGCGCTCACCCGCGCCAGCCGGGCCTTCTACGCGCACCCGCCGGCGGGCTTCGCGGCCACGCCGCTGCTCGCGCCGCGCGGCGTGCTCTACGTCGGCTGGCAGGGCCAGCAGGGCCTGCTCGACGGCATGGAAGCCGAGCTGCGCGCCACAGGCGCACCGGTCGATCGCGTCGATGCCGCCGAGGCGCTGCGACGGGTGCCGGTGCTGCGCGCCGACGGCCTGCTGGGGGCGGTGGCCGAACCCGATGCGATGGACATCGACGTGCACGCGCTGCACCAGGGCTACCTCGCCGGCCTGCGCCGGCAGGGTGGCGTGCTGCGCTGCGACGCCGAACTGGTGGCGGCGCGGCGCGAGGCCGGCATCTGGACGCTGCAGCTGCGGCAGGGCGAACCGCTGCGCTGCCGGGTGCTGGTCGACGCGGCGGGCGCCTGGGCCGATGCCGTGGCCACGCTCGCCGGTGCGCGTGCGCTGGGCCTGCAGCCCAAGCGGCGCAGCGCCTTCACCTTCGCGGCGCCGGCGGGTGTCGACGCGCGGCACTGGCCCACCGTGGCCGCCATCGACGAGGCCTGGTACTTCAAGCCCGACGCCGGCCAGTTGCTGGGCAGCCCGGCCAATGCCGACCCGGTGCCGGCGCACGACGTGGTGCCGGAAGAACTGGACATCGCCACCGGCATCCACGGCATCGAGCAGCACACGACGCTGACCATCCGGCGGCCGCAGCGCACCTGGGCCGGCCTGCGCACCTTCGCCCCCGACGGCGACCTGGTGATCGGCTGGGACGGCGCGGTCGAGGGCCTGTTCTGGCTGGCCGGCCAAGGGGGCTATGGCATCCAGAGCGCCGAGGGCGCCGCCCTGCTGGCCGCCAGCCTGCTGCTGGGCCGGCCGCTGCCGGAGGCGCTGCAGGCGCAGGGCGTGCGCGCCGAGGCCATGGCGCCTGGGCGCCTGGGCGGCTGAGGGGCTGAACGGCTGAACCAGCCTTGGCCGACGCGTGCGGGCCCCTGTCGCGTCGCACGCCGAATAGGTCAAGGCCGTGTCGACGCACAATCGGGTGGCCGGGCCTCGACCAAGGTCGGGGCATGGCACCCGCCGTCGCCTCTACCATGCGCCCGGCGAGCGGTGTCGCAAGGCACCGCGACAAGACCGCGCGAGGGCCCACGCCACTCGCCACCCCACGTCCCCGAGGAGTTCCCCATGAAGTTGCGTCCCTTCCTGATCGCCGCCAGCGCGATGCTGAGCCTGTCCACCCTGTCGATGGCCCAGACGGCCTCCGCGCCCGCGGCCACGCCGGCCCCCGCGGCCGCCCCCGCG
>NZ_MWLO01000110.1 GCF_002198735.1 Ideonella sp. A 288 | reverse complement strand
GGGGGATCGGTGCCGGCAGCAGCCGGCCGGGGTTGAACAGGTGCGCGGGGTCGAGCCACTGCTTGAGGCCGCGCATCAGGGCCAGTTCGACCGGCGACTTGAAGTGGGCCATCTCGGTGGTGAGCGTCTGCCCGATGCCGTGCTCGGCACTGAAGGTGCCGCCCAGCGCGTGGCTGACTTCGTTGACTGCGTGCTTGATGCGCCGCGCGGTGGCCTCGCGGTCGGGCAGCGCGTCCCATTGGGCAAAGCCCAGGAACGGGATGAAGTGGACGTTGCCGTCGCCCAGGTGGGCCACCACGATGATCGGCAGGCCGGGGAGGATCTCGCGCACCGCGGCGCTGGCGCGGTCGATGAACTCGGGCACGGCCGACACCGGCACGGCGCTGTCGACGGTCAGGCCCACGCCGGCCTTCTTGTTGGCTTCCGACACGCTGTGCCGCACCTGCCACATTGCCGCGCGCTGCGCGCCGCTGCTGGCGACCACGGCGTCCGACACCAGCCCGCGCTCGGCGCCCTGCAGCAGCACGGCCTGCAGCGCCTCGGCCAGGGCCGGCTCGTCGCGCGTGTCGGACAGTTCCACCAGCACGTGCCAGGGGTGCGTCAGCGGCAAGGGGATGCGGCGCCCGGGCACGTGGTCGACGACGAACTGCAACTGACCCGAGTCGACCATCTCGAAGGCCGAGAGCTGCGCGCCGCAGGCCGTCTGCACCCGCCCCAGCATGGCCAGGGCCGTGGCGGGGCTGGGCACCGCCATCCAGGCCACGGCGTGGGCCGTCGGCAGCGGGTGCAGCTTGAGCACGGTGGCGGTGACGATGCCCATCGTGCCCTCGGCGCCGATGAACAGGTGCTTCAGGTCGATGCCGGTGTTGTTCTTGCGCAGGCGGTACAGGCCGTTCCAGACCTGTCCGTCGGGCAGCACGACCTCGAGGCCCAACACGTTGTCGCGGGTGTTGCCGTAGCGCAGCACGCCGGTGCCGCCGGCGTTGGTGGCGATGTTGCCGCCGATCTGGCACGAACCCTCGGCGCCCAGGCTCACCGGGTAGAGCCGCCCGGCCTCGGCGGCGGCCTGCTGGATCTGGGCCAGCACGCAACCCGCCTCGACTTCCATCGAGTGGTTGGCCGCGTCGACCGACCGGATGCGGCGCATGCGCGCCAGGTTGACGATCACCGGGGGCGGGCCGGCCGCATCGGGCACGGCGCCGCCGCACAGGCTGGTGTTGCCGCCCTGGGGCAGCACCGGTGTGCCGGCGCGCACGGCGGCCTGCACCACCGCGGCCACCTCGGCCGTGCTGGACGGCAGCACCACGCAGGCCGCATCGCCGCGGTAGCGGCCACGCCAGTCCTCGACATGGCCGGCCAGGTCGCCCGCCTCGGTCAGCACGGCGTCCCGACCGAGCATCGCGCGCAGGTCGTCGATCAGGCTCATCGGGCCTTTCCCGGCTGCCGCTGCGGCCGAAAGGGGGTTGCGAGGCGATCGGATGATAAGCGCAATGAGCGAAATGCAATCACTTTCTGCGAGTCCATGACCGCCAAGGGGCGAACGGCGCGGGCGATCGTCGCCGGCCGGCGGCAGTGCCGGTGGCGGGGGCTCGGGTGATGCGTCGGGCTGCCGCCTCACGCGGCGGCGCGGAGGGCAGGGGTGTCGACGGCTCGATGCCGCGGTGTCGGACGATCCGGGCCCACCGGCCTTGCCGGCGGCGCGGGCCGATCAGGGGTGCTCGGGATCGTCGAGGGGCGCTGCATCCCGCGACTTGCCGCGGCCCTTCTTCTTCGCGGCGCGTGCGGCCTCCCGGGCCTGGCCCTCGGCCACCCACTGGGCGTGTTCCTCGGGCGTTTCCAGCGTCACGCGGCCCATCGCGCCCGAGCGGAAGTCGTTCAGCACCACCTCGGCCGCCTTCTGCAGGTTGAGGCGTCCGCCGGTCTGCACCAGGCCGCGCTGGCGGGCGATCAGCTCCAGCAGCGCATCGGCCGGCATCGCCGCCAGGGCGGCTGCGTCGGGCAGCTTGTAGCGGGTGGCGATGGCCGCGGCATACGAGGCCTGCAGCGCCTCCAGCAGCACCAGCGCCACCTCGTGCTCGTCGTAGGCGTTGCGGCCGATCGCGCCGCTGGCGGCCAGCAGGTAGCCGCTCTGCGGCACCGTGATGCGCGGCCACAGCATGCCGGGGGTGTCGAACAGCGTCACGTCGCTGGCCAGCACGATCACCTGCTCGGTCTTGGTGATGCCCGCCTCGTCGCCGGTCTTGGCGGCCTTGCGCCGCACCAGGGTGTTGATCAGCGTGCTCTTGCCGACGTTGGGGATGCCGCAGATCAGCAGCCGCAGCGGCTTGACCATGCCGCCGCGCAACGGCGCCATCGCGCGGCAGGCCGTGACCAGGCGCGCCGCGGGCGCGGGCTCGCTGGCGTCCAGGCCGATGGCGCGGGTACCGGGCTGCGCGTTGTAGTGGTCCAGCCACAGCGTGGTGCGGGCAGGGTCGGCCAGGTCCTGCTTGTTCAGCAGCTTCAGCGCGGGCTTGCCAGCGGTCAGCTCGGCCAGCAGCGGGTTGGCGCTGGAGCCGGGCAGGCGCGCATCGAGCAGTTCGATCACCACGTCGATGCCGGACTTCAGCCGCTCCACCATCGCCAGCCGGGTGGTGTGCATGTGGCCGGGGAACCATTGGATGGCCATCGTGGGGCTGCCTGTCGCGTCGGGTGGAATCGGCCCCGATTGTCCGGGACGGCGCACCGGGCGGCGCGCGGCCCGCGGCGCCGCCCTGCGGCGGCGTCCGCCAACCCGGCCGAACGCCGCGACGGCGCAAGGGTCTGTTCAGGGCGCCAGGTAGCGCGCCACAGCGTCCTCGTCCCAGGCGATGCCGGTGCCGGGGCTGTCGTTCGCGAGGGCGTGGCCCTGCTCGAGGCGCAAGGTGTCCTGCAGGATGGGGTCGGCCCAGTCGACGTACTCGAGCCAGTGGCAGGTGGGCGTGACGGCCAGCAGGTGCGCGCTGATCTCCGGGAACAGGTGGCTCGACATCGGCAGGCCCGCGCTGTCGGCCAGCGCCGCCGCGCGCATCCAACCGGTGACGCCGCCGATCTTCATCGCATCGGGCATGCACAGGTCGGAGCCGCCCTCGGCGAGGCACTTGGCCATCTCCAGCGGGCCCCACCAGTTCTCGCCCATCTGGATGCGCACGGACGAGCCACGGCGCAGCGCGGCATGGCCGGCGTGGTCGTCGGCCAGCGTCGGCTCCTCGACCCACTGCAGTCCTTCGCCGGCCAGCGCGGCCAGGCGGTGCTTGGCCTCGGCCACCGACAGCGCCTGGTTGTAGTCGGACATCAGCAGCGGGCCATCGCCGACGGCAGAGCGCACCGCGCGCACCACCTGCACGTCGGTTGTCGCGTCGTCGTAGCCCAGCCGCACCTTCATCGCCGGCAGGCCGGCCCGCGCCAGTTGCTCGGCCTCGGCCGCCACGCGCTGGGCGCCCATGATGCCCAGGCCGCAGCTGTTGTAGGCCGGGATGGGCCGCGGCGTGCCGCCGAGCAGCCGCACGAGCGGCACGGCCTGCGCGCGGGCCAGCGCATCCCAGGCCGCCATGTCGAGGCCGGCCAGCGCCATCGCCACCACGCCTTTGTTGCCCAGCAGGCGGAACTGCCGCTGGAACTTGCGGTCCAGGTCAGCCGGCGCCACCGCCGCGCCCACCATCAGCGGCAACAGGTTGGCCAGCATCTGCATCACCGGCTTCAGCGCCAGCGGCGTGTAGCAGAAGAGGTAGGTGGAGCCGGTGACCCCCTCGTCGGTGAACAGGTCGATCAGCGCCAGCGGCGCGGTGGTGACGGTGCCGACGCTGGTCTGCAGCGGCAGGCGCAGCGGCACCAGCACGCCGCGCACGCGCAGGTCGCGGATCCGCAGGCGGGGCAGTGGGGTCATTCGGTCTCCTGGGGCCTCGGGGGTCTTCGGGCGCGTCTGCGTGCAGGGCAGGGCGTGCACGTCGGTGCGGCGGCGTCGGCACCGACCGCCGGTTTATCCGTCGAATGGTTCGGGACCGCAAGCGGGGGCCGATACCCATGCGCAGCGTCGAGCCACGCCGTTCGGTGTCGAGCAGCCGACTGCTACCTCGGGTGTCGCAGCGGCCAGCCTCCCTCGTTCGCGATGGGGAGATGCGGCGCCAGGCAACATGATGATCGTCATATTCCTGTTAGAGTCCTTCACATGCCCGCCCCACCCAGCCGCAAGGAAGCCACCCACGAGCGCATCGTCGAGACCGCGGCGCGGGCGATCCGTCGCGCCGGCTTCCAGGGCGTGGGCGTGGCCGACATCATGAAGGAGGCCGGGCTCACGCACGGCGGCTTCTACGCCCACTTCGCGTCGCGCGATGCGCTGCTGGCCGAGGCCCTGGCCCATGCCGGCCAGCAGGGCGCTGCCAGCCTGGCGCGGGCCACGCAGGCCCGCGAGGCGCGCGGCGCCAGCGCCTGGCGCGCGCTGGTCGAGGGCTACCTGTCCGACCGCCACCTGGCGGCCGCCGAGAGCGGCTGCCCGGTGGCCGCGCTGGCCTCCGAGATGCCCCGGCAGTGCGCCGAGGTGCGCGAGGCCGCGGCCGTGCGCGTGCGCGGGCTGGTGGCCCGCGTGCAGGCCGCGCTGCCGCCTGGCGCGCCGCCCGACAGCGCCGCGGCCGTGGCCGGCCAACTGGTCGGCGCGCTGCAACTGGCGCGGGCGCTCGGCGACAACGCCGAGGGCCGGGCCCTGCTGGCCGCCACGCGCCGCACGCTGCTGGCGCAGCACGACCCCGTTCCGGACGCCTGACCGATGCGCGCTGCGCACACCGCCGCCATCGGCGGGCCGACGCCGGGCACGCTGGAATATGACGGCCGTCATATCGAATCGACCGGTCCGCGATTGGCGACCGACCCCGAACAGCTGCAGGCCGCCACCGCCTGCCGATGACCTGGAGACCCGCGTGAGCACCGTCCTGCCCCTCGATCCGCCGACGGCCGGTTCGCCGCCGCCCCCGCCGCCGAACCCGCGCACGCAGCAGATGCTGCACGGGCCGCTGCTGCCCACGCTGCTGCGGCTGGCCACGCCCAACGTCATCGGCCTGTTCGCGACGACGCTGGTCATCGGCTACGACGGCTACATCCTCGGCCGCCTGGGCGCCGAGGCGCTGGCCGGCATCGCGCTGGTGTTCCCGCTGTCGATGCTGATGCTGCAGATGTCGGCCGGCGGCATCGGCGGCGCCACCACCGCCGCGGTGGCGCGTGCGCTGGGCGCGGGCCGCGGCGACGACGCCGGCCGGCTCGCGCAGCAGGCGCTGTTCATCGCGGGCGCCCTGGCCGTGGCCTTCATGGCGGTGCTGCTGGGCTTCGGCCGCGGCGTGTTCGGCGCGATGGGCGGACGCGGCGCCGCGCTCGATGCGGCGATGGCCTATGCCACCGTGCTGTTCGGCGGCGCCGCGGTCATCTGGTGGACCAACGTGCTGGCGGCCATCGTGCGGGGGTCCGGCAACATGCTGCTGCCGTCGCTGATGCTGATGGCCACGGCGCTGGTGCATGTGCTGCTGTGTCCGCTGCTGGTGTTCGGCTGGGGGCCGGTGCCGGGCCTGGGCGTGGCCGGGGCCGCCTGGAGCACGCTGGCCACCAACGCGCTGGCCGCCGCGGTGATGGCGGCCCACCTGCTGCGGCGCGATGGCGCGGTGCACCTGAACCGCGCGCCCTGGCGCCTGCACGGTGGCCTGTTGCGCGACATCCTGCGCGTGGGCGCGCCGGCCTCGCTGAGCCCGGTGCTCAGCAATGCGTCGATCGCCGCGGCCACCGCCTTCGTCGGCAGCTTCGGCACGGCGGCGCTGGCCGGCTACGGCGTGGCGGCGCGGCTCGAGTACATCCTGGTGCCCATCGCCTTCGGCTTCGGCACCGCGCTGACCGCCATGGTGGCCACCAACATGGGCGCCGGCCAGACGCCGCGGGCGCTGCGCGTGGCCTGGATCGGCGGCGGCCTGGTGGCCGCCATCACGGGCTCGATTGGCGCCGTGGCGGCCCTGTGGCCGGCGCTGTGGATGGACCTCTTCACCGCCGACGCGGCGGTGCGGGCGGTCGGCGGCAGCTACCTGCGCATCGTCGGCGGCTTCTACGGCCTGTTCGGCCTGGGGCTGGCGCTGTTCTTCGCGTCGCAGGGGGCGGGGCGCATGGCCTGGCCGCTGGCCGGCAGCCTGGCCCGCCTGCTGGTGGTGGCCGGCGGCGGCTGGTTGTGCGTGTCGGTGCTGCACGGGTCGGCTGAGGGCTTCTTCGCCGTCGTCGCCTTCAGCATGCTGGTCTACGGCGGCACGATCGCGGGCGCCATCCGGCTGGGCAGCTGGACGCGTCGATCAAACGATATCAAACCATGAAAGGACAGGCCATGACCCTCACCGCCGACCACTTCAACGCCCGCGGCGCCACGGCGCTGCCGGGCCACCTGGGCCTGGTCGTCACCCATGTCGCGCCGGCCGAGGTGCGCGCCGAACTGGCCGTGGCGCCGACCACCATGGCGCCCAACGGCTACCTGCATGCGGGCAGCGTGGTCACGCTGGCCGACACCTGCGCCGGCTATGGCTGCGTGGTCAACCTGCCCGAGGGCGCGAAGGGCTTCACCACCATCGAGCTGAAGTCCAACCACCTGGGCACGGCGCTGAGCGGCACCATCGAGTGCGTGGCGACGCCGGCCCACCTGGGCCGCACCACGCAGGTGTGGGACGCGGTGGTCACGCACCGCGAAACGGGCAAGACCATCGCGCTGTTCCGCTGCACGCAGATGGTGCTGTACGGCCCGGCCGCACGCTGAGCGCTCTGCGGGCCGGCCCGCCGGGGGGAAGTCGCCCGGCTCAGCCGGCGTGGCTGTGCTCGCGCCCCAGCTTGAACACCCCGACCACTTCGTCGAGGTGTGCCGCCTGCTCCTGCAGCGAGCGCGTGGCCGCGGCGGCCTCGTCCACCAACTGGGCGTTCATGCGGGTGGTGCCGTCCATCTGAGCCATCGCCGAGTTGACCTGCTCGATGCCCGAGATCTGCCCCAGGCTGGCCGCGCTGATGCCGCCCATGAGGTCGGTGACGCGCTGGATGCTGGTCACGACCTCGTTCATCGTCGAGCCGGCCTGGTGCACCAGCTTCGAGCCGCTGTGGGTCTGCGTCACCGAGGCATCGATCAGCGCCTTGATTTCCTTGGCCGCGTCCGCCGAGCGTTGGGCTAGCACGCGCACTTCGGACGCCACCACCGCGAAGCCGCGGCCATGCTCGCCGGCGCGCGAGGCCTCCACCGCGGCGTTCAACGCCAGGATGTTGGTCTGGAAGGCGATGCCGTCGATGACGGTGACGATGTCGGAGATGCGGCTGGACGAGGCATTGATCGAGTCCATCGTCGCCACCACCTGCGACACCACCGTGCCGCCCTGCACGGCCACCTTCGACGCCGAGATGGCCATCTCGTTGGCCTGGCGGGCGTGGTCGGCGTTCTGGCGCGCGGTCTGGGTGAGGTGGGCCATCGACTCGGCGGTGGCCCGCAAGGCCTCGGCCTGCGCATCGGTGCGCGACGACAGGTCGAGGTTGCCCGAGGCGATCTGCCCCGACGCGGTGGCGATGGTGCGCGTGCCTTCGCGCACGCGGCCGACCACGGTGACCAGGCTGTCGCGCATGTCCTTCAGCGCCTGTTGCAGGCGGCCGATCTCGTTGGTCGAGGCCACGACGATGGGGTGGGTCAGGTCGCCGGCGGCGATGTCACGGGCTATGGTCACACCCTGGTCCAGCGGCCGCGTCACCACCTTGCGGATGAAGGGGTGGATGATCAGCAGCACCGGGATGCAGGTCAGCAGCGCCATGAACATGGCCATGGCGCGCTGCCGCGCGATGGCGGCCATCGATTCGTCGAGTGACAGCTTCATGCTCACCACACCGAGCACGGCGTTCTCGGCCACCTGGTGGCAGGTGGTGCAATCCTTGCCGAGGTAGTTCTTGCGGGCCAGCGTCGGGCGCACGGCGCGCAGGTACTCGCCCTTGCCGTCGGACTCCACCCGCACGATCTCCTGGCCGGTGGCCAAGACCTGCTTCTCGTCGGCATCGGGGTCGTGCACCTCGGCGGCGGAGCCGGGACCGAAGGTCTTGGTGATCGCTTCGCCACGCACGACGCGCACGTCGCGGATGTTGTTGAGCTGCTTGATCTGGTCGAGGAACACGCTGCGCTGGGCGATCGTGCCGGTGACCATCATGCCGGTCAGGCCAGCCATGGTGGCGTCGTGCATGCTCAGCGAGAAGCCGCGCGCCTGCTCGATGGCCGCGTCGCGGTTGACCTTGTTCTGCCACAGGATGCCGCCGGCCCAGACCACGGCCAGTGCCAGCCCAATGGTCACGAGCAGTTGGACCCATATCTTCAGATTGGCGAGCCGCATGGCCTCAGCTTTCTGGCGTTCGAAGGACGCACGGTTGAATGTCCCGATGTTGTCAGCGGGCCCCGTGCTCGAAACGCCGAAAAGCGGGGTCTTGCCGTCCCTGCCTTCGATCGGTCATGGTTCGGCCCGGTCATGGTCCGGCCCATCAGGCGATCACATCGGTTGCGTTTGCTCGTCACCGTCGCGCGCCGGGCTGCGGCTATCCTCCGGGCTGCGGCCGTGCGCCGAACCTGCCCAGGAGCCCCGATGACCCTCATGACGACCCGACGCGCCTGCCTGTTGACGATGGGCCTGGCCGTTGCCCCCGCGGCCCTGGCCGAGGGGCTGGCGTCGTCGGCCTCGAGCGCCGGCTCGGCCTCGGTGGGCAGCCTGTCCGACTCGATCCACCGCTCCAGCCACAGCTCGTCCGGCGACGGCCGGCAGGTGGCCGAGGGCGACTACCGCATCGTCCAGGTCGCCGAACTGGCCGACCGGCCCGAATTGCGCCGGCTGCGGCTGCAACCCGCCAAGGGCAGCGGCGACGACGGCGGCTTCCTGCTCGACCTGCCGCAGCGCGCGCTGGTGCGCCACGGCGTGGCGGCAGCGGTGCTTGTCCAGGTGCGCCACCGGCCCTATGGGCTGGAGTTCGCCCGTGCCGACACCCGCGAGGCCTTCTTCCTGGTGCTGGCCGACGACTGGCACCGCGAACTCGACCCGCGCGCGCTGTCGCTCTGACCCCCCGGCCGATGCGCGCGCTGTGGCTCGCGGCCCTGCTGGGCGCGTGCGCCGTGTCCGGGATGGCGCGGGCGGCGTCGCTGCAGCTGTGCAGTGCGGCGCCCACGCTCACGGCGACGCAGCAGGACCGGCTACTGCGCTTCTCGGCCATCGTGCGGCGCGAGCTCGAGGCCTCTGGCGAGTCGGTGGCGCTGGTCGCCCGCTCGGGGCTGGCGCTGGGCCGCTTCGGCGTGCGCTTCACGCATGCGGGCATCAGCCTGAAGGCCAGCCCCAACGGCCCCTGGTCGGTGCGACAGCTCTACTTCGCCTGCGCCGAAGGCCGGCCGCGCCTGTATGACCAGGGCATGGCCGGCTTCGTGTTCGGCACCGACGACCCGGCGCTGGGGCACGTGTCGATCGTGCTGCTGCCGCCGGCCGAGGCCGATGCGCTGCAGCGCGCGGCGCTGGACACGCCGCTCGCCCTGCGCCTGCTGGCAGGCACCTACAGCGCCAACGCCCATGCGCACAGCCTGCGCTACCAGAACTGCAACCAGTGGGTGGTGGAACTGCTGGCCACGGCCTGGGGTGGGCCGGGCATCGATGCCGGCCATCCACAGGCCGATGCCGACAGCGCCCCGCGCGGGCGCGCGCAGCGCTGGCTGGCCGCACAGGGCTATGCGCCGCAGCCGATCGAACTGGGCTCGCACCCGATGATGGCCGCCGCCGGCTTTGTGCCCTGGCTGTACTTCGACGACCATCCGCCCGACGATCTGTTCGCGCTGCGCTTTCGCACGACGATGCCCGCGTCGATCGAGGCCTTCGTGCGCGCGCACGTGCCCGGCGCGCGGCGCCTGGAGCTGTGCCACGATGGCCGCCAGGTGGTCATCCACCACGGCTGGGAGCCGGTGGCCGAGGGCTGCCGGCCCGGCGAGGGCGATCGCGTGGCGGCGCTCGACTGAGCGAGCGGTGCACCGGCGCAGGCCGGGGCGGAGTCGACCGCGCCGCCGGCGTCCATTGGCCGCCTTGCGGCGGCATGGATCGGGGGCCGCGCCGTCAATCTTGGCTGGTGTCAGTGCCGCGCACTGTCCATCAAGCCCATGTCAGCGCTGCCCATCAACGCCTCGATGTCGGTCAGGATGAGCATGCGTTCCACGTCACCGCTCTTGATGCAGCCGATGCCCATGATGTAGTTGGCGTCCACCGAGGCGTTCATCTCGGGCGCTGCCTTGATGCTGTCGGCGCCGAGTGCCAGCACGTCGGACACCGAATCCACCACCGCGCCGATCACACGGTCGCGCACGTTCAGCACGATCACCACGGTGCAATCGGTGTACTCGGCGGTCTCGCAGCCCAGCTTGAGGCGAAGGTCCACGATGGGCACGATGACCCCGCGCAGGTTGACCACGCCCTTCAGGAAGGGCAGTGCATTGGCAATGCGCGTGGGCGCCTCGTAGCTGCGGATCTCTTGCACCCGCAGGATGTCGATGCCGTACTCCTCGCCACCGAGGCGGAAGCTGAGGAACTCCTTCGGCATGGCGGCTGCTGCGGCCAGTGGCGCAGCAGTCCGTGCAGCAGCCGATGCGACAGCAGGCGCTTCGGTGGGACGTTGTTCGACGACCATGTTCATGTGGGTCTCCGGGAGCGTGGGGGACGCGTCTTTGTTCGGTCGGTCGTGCTCAGAACGAGGTCCAGTCGTCTGCGCCGCCCTTGGCCGAAGCGCTGGCGACGTGGCCCTGCTCGTCGGCCCGTGCCGCCGAGGCGGCAGGCTTGTCCTTGGGTCCGGAGGCAGTGACCTTCTTCGACGGGGTCGCGCCGCGGCTCATGCCACTGGGCGCACGGCTTGCCGACATCGCGGCGGAGGCCACTCCCGCGAAGCCTCCCTGCGACAACTTGAACACGGCCACGGCCTGCACCAACTGCTGGGCCTGGCCTCTGAGGCTTTCCGCGGCCGCGGCACTTTGTTCCACCAGCGCGGCGTTCTGCTGCGTGGCCTGGTCCATCTGGCTGACGGCGTCGCCCACCTGCTGCACGCCCGAGCTCTGCTCGGCGCTGGCCGCGGTGATCTCGGCGACGATGCCGCTCACCCGCTGGATCGAGCCCACGATCTCGCCCATCGTCTTGCCGGCCTGGTCGACCAGCAGGGTGCCTTGCTCGACCTGCTCGACGCTGCGCCCGATCAGTGACTTGATCTCCTTGGCGGCTTCGGCGCTGCGTTGCGCCAGGTTGCGCACCTCGCTGGCCACCACGGCGAATCCGCGGCCCTGCTCGCCGGCACGCGCGGCCTCGACCGCCGCGTTCAGCGCCAGGATGTTGGTCTGGAACGCGATGCCGTCGATCACGCTGATGATGTCGCCGATCTTGCGGCTGCTGTCGTTGATGGCCTGCATCGTGGTGACGACCTTGCCGACCACCTCACCGCCTTGCGCGGCCACCGCGGAGGCGCTCTGCGCCAACTGGTTGGCCTGCTTGGCGCTGTCGGCGTTGTGGCGCACGGTGGTGCCCAGCTCTTCCATCGTGGCCGCCGTTTGCTGCAGCGCGCTGGCCTGCTGCTCGGTGCGACCGGACAGATCCTGGTTGCCCTGGGCGATCTGCGCACTGGCCGTGGCCACGCCTTCGGCGTTGGCCCGAACCACGCCGACCACGTCGGTCAGCGAGGACTGCATCGCCGACAGCGAGCTCAACAGGGGGCTGAATTCGTCGCGAGCGGAGTCGGCCACGGCGATGGTGAAGTCACCTTCGCGCACCCGGTCGGCCACCTGCTGCGATTCGCTCACACGCTGACGCAAGATGCGGGCAATGGACCAGGAGAAGGCCAGCAGGCCCACGGAGATGGCTGCCACCAGGCCGCCCAGTTGGAGCCGGATGCTGTCGGCGGCTGCGCCGATGGCTTCCACTTCCTGGCTCAGGTTCTTGTCCTGGCGGCTGCGTTCGGCGCTGAGCCAGTCTTGCATGCGCGCAAAGGCGGGAATGGTCTTGTCCATCAGCATGGTCAGCGCCGCATCTGCCTTGCCGTCACGCACGAGTTGCATGTTGGCCTCGGCCACCGGCCAGGTCACCTTCTGCAGTGCCAGCCAATCCTGCGCAAAGGCGTCGCGCCCGGCCTGCGTGGTGATTTCCTTCAGGAAGTCGGCATCGTTCTTGGAGATCTGCGCCCGCTTGCTCTGGATGTCCTGCTCGGCCAGCTCGACGTCCTTGGGCGCTTTCATCAGCAGGCCATGGCGCACGCTGGACAGCACCTGCGACACCTTCAGTTCGGTGCTGGCGATCAGGCCGAGCTGGAGCACTTTCACCGCGCCCGCACTTTGCGCCAGGTCGCGGACGTGGACGAGCTGTATCCATGCATTGATGGCCAGCGCCGTGAGCGCCGCGATGAGCAACAGCGACACCGAATAAAGACGGCCGCTGATGCTGAGTCTTTGGAGGAAATTCATTCTGTGGTTCCTGGCTGGAGTGGACATGCGCCGGGACGGGGCCGTCACCATTCACGCCGGTCCCGCGATCACCACGTTGTCGGCCATGCCGGCACAGGGTTGATGCGCGCCCTCGCCAAACGTTGAGCTTTGACAAGCGCGGCGCAGAATCCGCTGACGGAGGTGCTCGCGCCTCTGTCGTGCAGGGGCGCAGGCGCGTCGATCGGGCAGGTTGCGAACGCAAGGACTCGCCTCCGCCGCTGCACTGCAGCCGGAAAGCGAGAAAGGCGAGCGGGCCGATGAATCGGCCCGCTCGCCCCCAACGGTCGTCACCTCGAGGTACAGGAACCCATGGTTCCGGTTGCGCTCCAGGTGGAACTCGGCCTCACACGATGCGCACCATGACCATGGTCTGGTTCAGCAATTGGTAGGCGATCTCGCCGAAGGTCACCGGGCCGGCGACACCACCGATGGCCTTGCCTTCCAGCTCACCGTACAGGAAGTTCAGGATGCAGTTGCAGCCCAGCACCACGCCTTGCGGAGAGACATGCTCGAGCTGGTCCCGGAAGGCGGCGGCATAGTCGGGCACCTGGCGCGCGAAGTGGTAGTCGACGCCCGGGAACACCGGCGCATAGAGCGCCACGGTGCCGTCGCTGCCGACGGATTGCAGCGACACGTTGACGCGCGCGCCGGCAAAGTCGCCCACCAGCGGCAGGCGGCCGTGCTCCAGGCCGCGTTGTCGCACGTATTCCGCAAAGTCGACCTGCTCACCGTTCACCCGGCAGCGACGCACCGCGAAACTCGTCTCGTCGAAGGTCAGCACATCGGTGCCGTCGGCCTCGAACAGGTTGACGATCTCCACCAGCGCGGCCTTGTCGTCCGGCAGGCCGACGTAGGCCACGACGGCGCCGTCGGCGTGCGCGGTGCGGGTGCGCCCGTCGTACACCAGCGCCGTGTCATGGCCCAGGTCGGACAGATGAACGCCTGCGATCCAGCCCACGGTGGGCTTCAGGAAGGCGCCTTCGTAGCTTGCGGCTTCTGCCGCGAACCGCTGATGCGCGCTGCTGCCGGCCGGGATGATGGTGAACGAGAAGCCGTTCTCGGGGGCGTTGCGTGCAATGCCGGCCAGATCGTCTGCGGGCTGGTACGCGATGTGCACATCGCCCACGGCCGACAGGTCGGTGACGAACACTTTCCCGTCGGTCACGACGGTGCCGCCGCTGGGCAGCATGAAATAGGGGATGGTGCCGCCGATCCAGTGGCCTGCGGGCAGGCGCTCCAGGTCGACCTTGGGCCCGGCAATCGCCAGCTTCCCGCCGCGTTCAATCAACTCGGCGGCATTTGCCGTGGTCATCAGTTCGTTCAGCATGCTGGCTCCTTACACGGTGGTGAATTGCTGGATCTCAGCCTGAAGCACACGCTCCCACTTGGAGAAGAAGGCGTGAATCTCGGCGGCTTTTGCGGTCATGCTGGCGTTGCTGCCCTGGAGGCGCTTGGCCATCAACTGAATGCCGAGGTTCTGGGTGCGCAGTCGGGCGAGCGAGCCGCTGGCCAGCTTCTGCCAGACCGGGCTCTGCAATGCTGGAAGAGACATATCGATTCCTTGGAAATTGAGGACGCGAACGGGTGCCGCACTTGGCGCGGTAGTTCGCATATCGGCCGGCGTCGTCGGAACTTGACATCGGCATGCGGGCCGTTGCTGCGAGTTCATCGTCGGAACAATCACCCGTGATGAATCTGTCGAGCAGCAGGGCGATTCGGTACCAGTTGGCGCGGTCGCCCGCATCCAATCGGTCAAGGCATCTGCACTGTCGAAACGGCGACCTTCGGCCGCTTTCGCAAGCGGCGCCTGTTCCGGCGCCTGCCCGGACGGGCGAACTGCTGTGCCGCAGGGTGCAGAGACACGTGATGGGTCTGCCGCAGCCGCTTTGGCCACGGCGGCCATTCCTTCTCTGCCGCCCCTGTGGGCGGTCAGTAGATGTCCGGCTCCACCACCGGCGCGCCGAACGAGGTTTCGAGGAAGTCGAAGTCGCAGCCCTGGTCGGCCTGCAGGATGTGGCGGCCGAACATCCAGCCGTAGCCGCGCTCGTAGCGCGCTGGCGGCGGTGTCCAGGCGGCGCGGCGCGCGGCGAGTTCGGCGTCGCTCACCTCCAGGTGGATGCGCCGCGCCGGCACGTCCACCGTGATGCGGTCGCCGCTGCGCACCAGCGCCAGCGGGCCGCCCATCGCGGCCTCGGGCGCACAGTGCAGCAGGCAGCCGCCGTAGCTGGTGCCGCTCATGCGCGCGTCGCTGAGGCGCAGCATGTCGGTCACGCCGGCCTTCAGCAGCTTGGTCGGGATCGGCAGCATGCCCCACTCGGGCATGCCTGCGCCCTTCGGGCCGGCATAACGCAACACCAGGATGTCCTCTCCGGTGACGTCTAGGTCAGGGTCATCCACGGCCTTCTTCAGGGCCGGGTAGTCGTCGAAGACCAGCGCGCGGCCGGTGTGCTGCAGCAGGTGCGGTGCGCAGGCGCTGGGCTTGATGACCACGCCGTCGGGCGCCAGGTTGCCGCGCAGCACGGCCAGCGCGCCCTCGGCGTAGATCGGGTTCGCCAGCGGGCGGATCACGTCGTCGTCGTGGCACTCGGCGCCGGCGATGTTGTCGCCCAGCGTGCGGCCGTTGACGGTGAGCGCATCGGTGTGCAGGTGGCCGCGGATGCGCTCCAGCATCGCCGGCAGGCCGCCGGCGTAGTAGAAGTCTTCCATCAGGTATTTCTCGCCGCTGGGCCGGATGTTGGCGATCACCGGCACGTGGCGGCTGGCGGCGTCGAAGTCGTCCAGCGTCACCGGGTGGCCGGCGCGGCGCGACATGGCGATGACGTGGATGATGGCGTTGGTGCTGCAGCCCATGGCCATCGCGCACGCGATGCCGTTCTCGAAGTTCGCGCGCGTCAGCAGCCGGGCCGGGGTGAGGTCGTCCCACACCATGTCGACGATGCGGCGGCCGCATTCGGCGCTCATGCGGATGTGGCCGGCGTCGGCCGCGGGGATGCTGGATGCGCCCGGCAGCGTCAGGCCGATGGCCTCGGCGATGCCCATCATCGTGGCGGCGGTGCCCATGGTCATGCAGGTGCCGTGGCTGCGCGCGATGCCGGCCTCCATCTCCTGCCAGGCCCGGTCGCTCAGGCGGCCGGCGCGGCGTTCGTCCCAGTACTTGAAGGCGTCCGAGCCCGAGCCCAACACCTGGCCGCGCCAGTGGCCGCGCAGCATGGGCCCGGCGGGCAGGTAGACGAAAGGCAGGCCCATGCTCAGGGCGCCCATCGTCAGGCCGGGCGTGGTCTTGTCGCAGCCGCCCATCAGCACCGCCCCGTCGACCGGGTGGCTGCGCAGCAGTTCCTCGGTCTCCATCGCCAGGAAGTTGCGATACAGCATGGTCGTCGGCTTGACGATGGGCTCGGACAGGCTGATGGCGGGCAGTTCCAGCGGCAGGCCGCCGGCCTGCAGCACGCCGCGCTTGACGTCTTCGACGCGCTGCTTGAAGTGCGCGTGGCACTGGTTGGCGTCGCTCCAGGTGTTGATGATGGCGATCACCGGCTTGCCCGCCCAGTCGGCCGGCGCGTAGCCCATCTGCATCAGGCGCGAGCGGTGGCCGAAGGAGCGGAAGTCGTCGGGCGCGAACCAACGCGCGCTGCGCAGCGTGTCGGGGGTCTTGCGCGGAGGGTTGGTTCGGGTCATGGCGGGCAGGGCAGGCTCATCGGGGGGAGTGGCATCAGCGGTCGGGCCAGGGCGCCGCGTCCACCACCGGGAAGGTGCCGCTGAAGCGATCCAGCAGGTCGAACAGGGTGCCGAGCAGGGCCGCCTGTCCCGACAGCACGATGCGGCCCTCGGCCAGCGCCTGCGGCATCGGCAGGGTCTGCATCAGCACCTCGTCCAGCGTGGCGCGGGTGCAGGCCACCTGCACGTCGGAGGCGGCGAGGTCGTCGACCGCCAGGCTGCTGAGCGCGCCGTGCGACAGCGTGCTGAGCCAGTGCGCGCCGCTGCAGGTGAAGTGCCAGCCGATCGAGAAGCGCTGCGCCTGCGCGCGCGGCGCGTTCACCCGCACCGCCAGCGCGTCGAACAGCAACTCGTTGCTCAGGGCGCCAAGCAGCATGTTGCCGGCCATCATCACCGTGGCCGGTGGCGGGCCGCTGCGGTATTCACGCGCGGCCAGCAGGTAGGCGTTGCGCCATGTCGCTGACTCGGCCTGATAGCCCATCTGCTCCAGCGCGCGTGCCGCCAGGTCGCGTGCCGGGGGATGGTCGGGATGGGCGTAGACGGCGTGCTTCATCACCTCGGCCACCCAGCGGAACTCGCCGCGCTCGAAATCCGCCGCGGCGCGCGCCATCAGCGCGTCGAGGCCGCCCATGTAGTCGACGTGCTTGCGCGCGGCCTCCACCGGGGGCAGCGCGTTGAGGTTGGCCGGGTGGGCGTCGTACCAGCTGAGGTAGTGCTGGACGATGGCCTTGACGTTGTGCGAGACGGTGCCGTAGTAGCCGCGGGTGTGCCAGCGCTGCGCCAGGGCCTCGGGCAGTTGCAGCCGCTCGGCGATCTCGGCGGCCTTCAGGCCATGGCTCATGAGCCGCACGGTCTGGTCGTGCAGCACGCGGTACAGGTCGCGCTGCTCGGCGATGAAGCGCTGCACGCGGGCCGCACCCCAGGTGGGCCAGTGGTGCTGGGCAAAGACCACGTCGGCGCCGTCGCCCCAGCGCACCAGCGCCTGGTGCAGGTACTTGGCCCAGGCCAGCGAATCGCGCACCTTGGCGCCGCGCAGCGGGCAGAGGTTGTGCAGGTTGTGCGTGGCGTTCTCGGCCAGGTTGAGCGCGCGTTCGCCGGGAAAGTAGAAGTGCATCTCCGACGGCGCCTCGGTCTCGGGCGTCAGCTGGAAGTGGATCTCGACGCCGTCGATCACGTGGCGCTCGTGCGCGGCCTCGATCGTCCAGGTGGGTGCGATCAGGCCGGGCCGGCCCAGCGGCAGGGTCTTGCCCAGGCCGGCGTCGACCTGGCCGCGCGGGCCCTTGTCGAGCGTGTGGCCGAACTGGAACTGCGCGCGCCGCGCCATCGCCACGCCGGCGATCACGTTCTCGGCGGTGGCGTGGTACAGGAAGCCCGAGGGTGCGATCACCTGCACCCGGCCGGCCTTCACGTCGGCCTCGCTGACCAGGCCGTGCACGCCGCCGAAGTGGTCGCCGTGGCTGTGGCTGTAGATCACCGTGTGCACGGTGCGCGGGCCGCGGTGCTCGCGGTACAGCGCCAGCGCGGCGGCGGCCGTCTCGGGGCAGGTGAGGGCGTCGAGCGCGATGACGCCGGTGTCGCCCTCGATGAAGGTGATGTTGGCGATGTCGAAGCCGCGCACCTGGAAGATGCGCGGCGTCACCTCGAACAGGCCGTGCACGCGGTTCAGCCGCGCCTGGCGCCACAGACTGGGGTGCACGGTGTCGGCCGCTTGCTCGTCGTCGAGGAAGCCATAGGCCTCGAGGTTCCAGGCCGGCGGGCCTTTGGGCCGGTTGACCTGTGCATCGGCCACCGTGCCGATGAAGCCGCGGCGCGCGTCGTGCCAGTCTTCGCTGTCCTCTGCGGGCATCGATTGCGCCATCAGCCGGTGGAAGTCGAGGGTGGCGGCGTGGGCGCAGCCGGGGGTGTCGTCGAGGGCCATGTCGAAGGTCTCGGGCGGTGCTCGGGGCTTCGATTCTGGCGCCCGCCACGCAAGGTCTTCGCGCGGGTTGTCCCGCAGCCACGGTGCCCGCGCTTGCGGTGCCGGCAGCGCGGGCGGGCTACCGCCCGGCGAAGTCGGCGCGGCCCGCCGGGCGCAGCACGAGCCGCACGTCGTCGCCCACCAGGGCCAGCGTGTGCACGAGGAAGCTGGGCGCCTGGTCCAGGCTCGCCAAGGGTGGCAGCACGGCCATGTCGCGGCCAGGCCCCAGCAGCTTGGGCGCCAGGTACACCAGCAACTCGTCGACCAGGCCGGCCTGCAGCAGGGCGCCGCTCAGCGTGGCGCCGGCCTCGACGTGCAGTTCGTTGACGCCGGTCTCGCCCAGGCGGGTCATCAGCCGGTGCAGGTCGATGCGGCCCTCGGGGCCCGGCAGGGATTCGAGCGTGGCGCCGCGGGCGGCCAGCGCCGCCACGCGCTCGGCGGGCGCGTCGGCATGCACCACCAGCGTGTCGCCCGGCGGTGGCAGCACGCAGGCCTCGAGCGGCAGGCGCAGCGTGGGGTCGACCACGATGCGCCGCGGCTGGCGCTCGGTGGGCACCAGGCGCACGTCGAGTCGCGGGTCGTCGTCGAGCACCGTGCCGATGCCGGTGAGGATGGCGCCGGCCCGCTTGCGCCAGCGGTGGCCGTCGGTGCGCGCGTCGATGCCGGTGATCCACTGGCTGCGGCCGTCGGCCAGCGCGGTGCGGCCATCCAGCGAAGCGGCGATCTTCAGGCGCACCCAGGGCCGCTGGCGCAGCACACGCGACAGGAAGCCGAGGTTCAGCTCACGCGCCGCGTCCACGGCCGCACAGGGCGGTGCCAGCACCACCTCGATGCCGGCGGCGCGCAGCCGCGCCAGGCCCTGGCCGGCCACCTGGGGAAAGGGGTCGGTGATGGCCACCACCACGCGGGCCAGGCCGGCGGCGATGAGCGCGTCGCAGCACGGTGGCGTGCGGCCGTGGTGGGCGCAGGGCTCGAGCGAGACCCAGGCGGTACCGCCGCGCACGTCGTGCCCGGCCGTGGCCGCGACTCGCAGCGCGTGTGCCTCGGCGTGCGGGCCGCCGGCCTCCTGGGTGAAGCCCTCGGCAGCCAATTGGCCGCTGGCCGTGTGCAGCACGCAACCGACCCGCGGATTGGGTTCGGACAGCCCGATCGACTGGTGCGCCAGCTCGACCGCCCTGTGCAGCAGACCGAGGTCGAGTGCGCCGAAGGACATCGCGGGGAACGATCGGCGCGTCAGGGCGCGGGCTGGTGCTGCCGGGTGTTCGTGTTGACGAAATCGGCGGCCGCCGGGTTGGCGGCCACGTCGGTCGGGCAGGCCTTGCTGCCGTTCACCACCAGGAAGTTCTGGTTGATCAGGTTGCCGGCCACGTCGGTGTAGTTGCGCGGATGGTCGGTGTTGTCGGTGACGTCGTTGGCGGCCTGGGTGTAGCGGCAGACGCGCACCTCGTCTCGATCGGTGCCGATGTCCCAGTCCGAGATCGACACGGTGGACCGGCCGCTCCAGGTGCCCAGCGGGTTGGGCATGACGATGCAGAAGTACTCGACCGAGAACTGACGCATCGCGTCGGACATGGACCCGAGAAGCTGGGTGAAGCAGGTGGTGCCGGCGGCATGGTCCACGCTGGTCAGCCCCAGCGACACGGTCGTCGGCATGGCCGGCCAGCGAGGGTCGTCCGCGTCGGCGGCGGTGAGGGCTCGGCCGGCGTCGTTGGCGGCATTCACCGGGCCGATCGGCTGCGGTGGAACGACCGCGGCGCAGTCGTCCAGGTCGCCGAGTTCCAGGTCCTCGGTGTCCTCGTTGCCGACATCGCATTGCTTGACGATCTCGCCGGTGGCGTTGTTGATCACCCAGGCCAGGTCGTGGTCGTCGCCGGACGGCTTGTACACGCTGACATCGTCGTCCAGGCGATTGGCGACACCGGCCAGGTTGAAGCGCACGTAACCCGACAGCAGCTGCGCCGTGGTAGCGCTGCAGACGCCGAGCGAGCCTTCGTCGAGGGTCTCGGAGGTAGAGGCCGCAACGACGATGCAGACGCGCGTGATCACGCCGGTGGTGTTGTTGAAGGTCCAGGCCACCGTGCCGCCCTCGCGGGGCTTGAACACGCTTTCGCCGGAGCCCATGTCCTTCGCGCGGGGTGGGATGGTCGGGTGTCGGCCCGAGCGTTGCGAGGCGGCCGTGCGCGTCGGCGGCACCGACAGCAGGCCGGACAGCACCGGCGCGGCGCCGGCCAGCACGTTGCGCAGCACCACGGTCTGGCGGTCGTCGTGGCGGTCCTGCCAGCTGACGGCGATGGTGAGCGACTTCTGCGCCGAGCCGACCTCGTTGTTGACGATCCGGTCGATGGTGAACGTGGTGTTCGCGACGGCGACCACGGCCACGGTGCCCATCTGGGTGACGACCTCGTCCCAGCCCAGTGTCGCGCCGGCCACGGCCGCCATTTCCTGGAAGGACCGCAACTGCTCGAGCTCCTGTTCAGCCAGGCGGGTGGCCTCCGAGCGCTGCTTGGCGATGTCGGCGTTCATGCGCAGCGTGGCCTGGACGCCGACGACGGCGAGCATGCCGAAGGCCATGATGGCCATGGCGATGAGCGCCTCGACCAGCGAGACACCGCGTGAGCGCCGTGGTCGACGAATACCGTTGGTGGGGTGCATGTCGATGTCCGTCACTGGAGCGTGGTGTTCTGCCAGCTGCCTGGCACGCGCACGAACGAGCCATAACCCAGGCTGATGCGTTGCATGATGTCGGCGTCGTAGGCGATGGTCACCGGTGCGTCGCCCTGGAAGTTGCGCGTGGCCACGACCGACCCGATGATGGTCGAGCCGGCCGCCGTGGCCGCCCACTGGATGTCGCGTCCGCTGAACACGAAGCCGTTGACCGTGACCACCGCGGACACCCGCACGTCACCCGTGGCCACCAGCATCACCGGCACGGCCGCCGTGCCCAGTGCGCCGGCGTCGTTGAGGTTGATGTCGCCCGCGACCCAGATCACCCGGCCGGGGTTGTTGGCCACCGCGCCCGCGATGCTGGCGCTGGTGCAGCCGAGGGGGCAGTTCACCATCACGGAGGACGGCTGGCGGCTGTAGGTGCCGGCGTCCATGCCGAACAGCGTCTGGAACAGGTCGAGCCGGCCCGCCGGCGGTGCCGATCGCAGCAGCAGTTCGGGATCGTCGAGGCTCGTCGAACCGGCGCCCCTGGACCCGGCGGGGCCGATCAGCGCGGGCGGCGTCGCCGCGACGATCGGCCGACCCGTGTGCAGCGTGACCCCGGTGCGGGCATCGGGGTTGCTGACGGTCAGCAGGTTGGCGCCGGCCATGGTGATCGTGTCGCCGACCGTGAGCGCGGCCACCGGCGGGATGGGCAGGGCGCGCGCCAGGCCCAGCGTGATCTGCAGGTCGGTGACCGCGTCGACCCAGGGCCGCACGCTGCCGTACGCCGACTGGCAGGCCGTGGCCTGGTTCGGGTCGGCCTCGATGGTGGTGGAGTAGCCCATGCTGGAGCAGCCGCGCGCGCGCACCACCACCCGACCGGGGCTGCCGGGCATGCCGATGAACTCGAGACGGAACACCGGAGCGGGACCCTGGACGAACGGCAGGGTCGGCCGGGCGTCGATGGGGCAGCTGCACTGCCACGCCGACCCCGGTCCGACCGGTGCATCGGTCATCACGCACGCCACCGTGCGGGGACGGGGTGCTACCGGATCGGCCGGGTCGACCCACGTGAAGTGGTTGTACGACCCGTCCGCCTGGGTCTGGAAGTAGCGGCTGCGAAAATCGGAATCGGCCACATTGACGCTGGGCTGGCAGGTGGCATCCAGCCGTCCGCCACTGAGCATGGCGACGGCCCAGTCGATGCCTGCATCGGCGGCGCTGGTGGCCGTCGTCGCGCGGTAGTTGTTGACCGAGACGCGCTGCTCGTAGATCAGGTTGCGGTTGGCGTAGGCCGCCACCATGGCCATGACGAAGAACAGCAGCATCACGATCGTCAAGGTGGCCACGCCGGAGGCCGGGCGCGCCGGGAGCGCCCGACGCACGCGCCTCGGACGGCGATGGCCCAGGGGGGTGCGGGTCATGCGGGGCATGTGCCGGCCACTCCGTCGTTGCGCAGCCGAACGGTGGTGCCGACGCTGCGTTGCACGGCCGCATCGTGGCGCGCGCGGCCGGTGATGCCGATCGTCACGCTGCGGATCTGCTGGCGCGGCCAGCAGGCCGTGCCACCCACACCGGGGCATTCCTTGGCGCATGGCACCACCAGCGTGTTCACGGCCACGGGGGCGGCGAACTGGGTGATCTCCAGCACGTTGGCATCGGTGAGGGCCTGCCATCCGCCCGCGCCGATCTGCATCTCGATCACGCCGCTCGCGGCGTCCAGCGCGAAGCCGAACTGCTCTGAAGCGTCCTCGACATCGTTCTCGCCGATCGGCGGCGGCGACAGGGGCGGCAGCGAATCCGAGCGCGAATACATGAGTTCGGTCCGGCCATTGCCCACGTCCTCCCACAGCCCGCGGTAGGGATTTACCTGCACCACCGCGCCGGCGGCGGGCCACACCGTGTCGCCGGCATGACCCCAGTAGCCGGCCCGGCGCACGTCGCGGGCGATGATGTCGGCGGTGGCGCGCAGATCCTGCTGGATCTGGGTCTCGAGCAGCAGCAGTCGGTTATCGGACAGCTGTCCGGTGACGACCATGGTGGCGCCGGCGAGCACGAACATGCCGATCGCGATGCCGACCAGCATCTCGACGATGGACAGCCCGCGCCGCAGGCGCCGGGCGAAGCGATGGCCGATCACGCGCATGCCGGGTGCCCCACGATGGTTGAGCCTTCGGGCGCGCAGACCTGCGGCCGCCCGGTGGCGTTGGTCAGGACCCTGAGCTTTCGATTGGCACCGCCGCTGACGTCGACCTGCATGGTGTTCATGCCGGTGGGCAGGCCACGGATGGCATCGAACACCAGGCTCGCGCGGTCGGACACGACGGTGATCTTGCTGGTCTTGATCACGTTGACGGTCTTCAGCTCGAAGCGATTGCCCGCGTTGGCGCCGCCACAGGCGGTTCCGGTCGGCAGGCTGCATCGGCAGGCATTGAACAGGTTGGTGGTGTGCACCGTGTAGCAGGTCTGCGTGGCGACGTTCTGGAACGTGATGGCCACGTTCACACCGCGCCGCACGGCTTCCCCGCGGGCGTACTGGATGTCGGTGACCATCTCGGCCGCCGAGGCGCGCACGCGCTGGACCAGGATCCATTCGGTCACCGAGGGTGCCGCCAGCATCAGCAGCACGCCGGCGATCGAGACGGTGACCAGCAGTTCGACCAGCGTGAACCCATCGGGCCGACGCGGCGCGGGAGCAGGCAGTCGAGTCATTTCACCCAGCACGGATTGTTGACAGACGTGTCGGTGACATTGCCCGCGTTGGTCGAGCTGAACCGCACCAGGCCGCTGTGATCGTTGACGTTGGACCCCAATGCGATGCGCAACACCTTGCACTTGGCATCGTTGGACTGCGGCGACGAGGCCGAGGCCGTGGCCGTGGCGGTGTAGGTGCGCGGACCGGCGTTGGCCAGGGCGATGGTGTAGTGGCCGTCGGGGGAGGTGTCGGCCAGGGGCAAGGCATCGGGGTCGGCGCCGGTGGCATCCAGTGCGCCCGAGTAGGTGGCCCGATTGGCGCGGAAGCGCTCCTGCGCGTGCTGCACCCGGGTGAGCGCCGCCACCGCGTCGGCGCGGCGGCCCTTGCGCATGACGTCGACGAAGCTGGGGTAGGCGAGTGCCGCCAGGATGCCGACGATGGCCACCGTGATCATCAACTCGATCAGCGTGAAGCCCCGGACCGCTTCGGGGGTGGTGACTCGTGCCTTTGTCATGGCGCGATTGTCGCGAGCAGGGGCGACGAACGCACGGGCCTGGCCGGCCGTTCGTCGGCAGGGCGCGGCCGTTCGTCGTGGCGCACCGCGACCGAGGGGGCTCAGCACGCGGCCTGGCCGCTCAGCCTGGCGCCGGGCGAGCAACTGCGGACGCGCCCCATCACGTTGACCACCAGGTGCAGCGCGCGGCCCTTTGTATCCGCGAGTTTCAGCGTGGCCGTTGGCGTGACCGTGCCCAGTTCGGCGCTGAAGGCCAGCGAGGCCTTCGTGCTCAGGTGCGACACGCCGCGGCCCGCCTCGTGCAGGTTCATGTGCAGGGGTGCGGCGTCGCCTTCGCACATGGGCAGGCCATCTGCCTTGCAGACGCAGGCGTTCTTCGGCCCGGTGTGGATCAAAGTACAGGTGCCCTGCGCGGTCTGCTGGATCGCCAGGCGCACTGGCTGGCTGCCGGCAATGGCCATCGACCGGGCCAGCTGCAGCTCGGATTCGAGCTCCGCCCCGGCCGCCTTCAGGCGCTGCGCCTGGATCAGATCACCCATGCCGTCGAGCGAGACGCCGGCGGCCGTCAGCGCCACCGAGGCGGCACAGAGCAACTCGATCGTCGACAGGCCCCGCGTGCGCGAGGTGGCGCTGACGGCCGCCGGCGTCTCGCTCGA
>NZ_MWLO01000011.1 GCF_002198735.1 Ideonella sp. A 288 | reverse complement strand
GGGCGGGCGGGCGGATCAGGCGCGGACTTCGAACACGCCCAGCTTGCGGTGCAGCGGTGCCTCGTCGGCGATGAAGACGAAGGCGGGCTGGTCGGCACTGCGGTTGCGCAGCGCCACCGCGGTGTAGCCGGGGGCGCAGCAGGTGTCGGCCTCGGCGAGCGTGAACTCGCTGGATTCGATGGTTGCAGCCACGCCGCCCTCGATGACGTGGAACACGCTGGCCGGTGACCGCGCCGGCAGGCGCAGCGTCTGGCCCGGGCGCAGCATCAGCGCATAGAAGCCGAGGATGTTCAGCGCGTCGCCGCCGGTCTCGGGGTTGACGTAGGTGATCTGCACCGCTTCCTGGTCGGGGCGATCCTGGCCCAGCGCCTGCAGCGCGGCGCGTGCCTCGGCCCAGGGATAACGCAACATCGGATAGGCCTTGGACGAGCGGGTGAACACCGGCGTGGGCAGCAGGCCGCCGCGGGCATAGACCTGGTCGCCGCGGCCGGGTTGCACCGTCTGGCGCTGGCCTTCGATGGCGTACGAGGTTTCCATGTAGTACACCAGCGGCAGGTCCAGCACGTCGAGCCACACCACCGGCGCGGTGCCGTCGTGGCCGTGCTCGTGCCACAGGCCGGTGGGGGTGAGGATCAGGTCGCCGCGGCTCATCGGGCACTTCTCGCCGTCCACCGTGGTGTAGGCCCCTTCGCCTTCGACGATCATGCGCACCGCATTGGGCGTGTGGCGGTGCGATGGCGCCCATTCGCCGGGCAGCAGCAGTTGCATGCCCAGGTACATGGCGGCGCTGGCCTTCATGTTGTCCAGGCCGTGGCCGGGGTTGGCCAGCACCAGCACGCGGCGCTCGGCCTTCTCCATCGGCGTGAGTTCGCCGGCGCGCATGAGCAGCGGGCGCAGCGCCTCGTAGGACCAGCAGGTGGGCTGCGTGTTCGGCCGCGGCTTGCCCGGCGGCAGCACCGCCCGCAGGCTGGGCCACAGCGGCACGAGGTTGAGCTTGCGCAGGTCCTGCACGTAGTCTGCGGGCAGGTCTTCGAGGCGGCCGAGTTCGGTCATGGTGGGCTCCAGGTTCAAAGGGTCAGGCAGTTGCCGACGTTCCAGCCGTACAGCCATTCCATGGCGTCGTAGAAGCGCTCGGGCGTGCGGCCCTTCCACAGGTCGTTGCGCACCAAACGCTCTACCCCTTTCGCGTGGTAGAGGCGGCCCATCTCGCGGCCCGACAGCACGATGCGCGCGGTGCGCGCCACGCGAGAGCGCTGGTACAGGTCGAAGGCCTCGACGAAGTCGTTGCCACGCACGCGCAGGGCCTCGCCCAGCGTCACCGCGTCTTCCAGCGCCATGCAGGCGCCTTGGGCCATGTACTGCGTGGTCGGGTGGGCGGCGTCGCCCAGCAGCGTGGCGCGGCCGAAGCTCCACTGGCCGATCGGTTCGCGGTCGGCGGTGGCCCAGCGCTTCCAGCTCTTGGGCAGGTCGATCAGCTGGCGCGCCTTCGGGCAGATGCCCTGGAAGTAGCTCTGCACCTCCTCGGCGCTGCCTTCGGTGACGCCCCACTGCTCCTGCTGCCGGCTGTGGAAGGTGACGACCACGTTGTACTGCTCGCCGCCGCGCAGCGGGTAGTGCACCAGGTGGCAGTTGGGGCCCACCCAGATGCTGGCGGCGTTCCACTGCAGGTCTTTCGGGAAATCCTGCTTGTCGACCACGGCGCGGTAGACCACGTGGCCGGTGATGCGTGGCGGGTCGTTGACGTATTGCGCGCGCAGCACGCTCTTCACGCCATCGGCGCCGACGAGGGCCACGCCGCGGTGGGCCCGGCCCTTCTGGTCGAACACGGTGACGCCCGCATCGTCCTGCTCGACGCGCTCCATCCGGGTGGAGGTGAGGAACTCGACCTGGCCCGTCTCCTGCGCGCCCTCGAGCAGCGACAGGTGCACATCGACGCGGTGGATCACCGCATAGGGGTTGCCGAAGCGCTGGCGGAAGGCCTCGCCGGTGGGGATCTTGCCGACCTGGTATTCGTCGAGCGCGTCGTGCATCACCATGCAGTCGGTGAAGACGGCCCGTGCCCGGGTCTTGTCGCCTACCCCCAGTGCGTCGAAGGCGTGGAAGGCATTGGGGCCGAGCTGGATGCCGGCGCCGATCTCGCCGATCTCGGGCGCCTGCTCGAGCACCTTGACCGAGAAGCCCTGACGCACCAGGGCCAGCGCGGCCGCCAGGCCGCCGATGCCGCCACCGGCCACGATGACCGGATCGGAAGGGGAGTGGGGTGCGGGCATGGCGGGCGTCCTCAGGAGCTGGTGTGCTGATCGTCAGTATGCTGAGAGAAAGTGTAGTGATAACATCCCCGGCGATGCATCAGGGTTAGCCCGAACTTGCCGCATGCCGTCGAAAAAAGCGCCCACCGCCGCCGTCTCCGCCGCTGCCGTCGATCTGGACGCGCACCCGGGGTACCACATCCGCCGGCTGCAGCAGATCGCCGTGGCGGTGTTCCTGCAGGAGACCGAGTCGCACGGCATCACGCCGGTGCAGTTCGCCGCGCTGCAGACGGTGGCCCAGGTGCCGGGCATCGACCAGCGCACGCTGGCCGCGCGCGTCGGGCTGGACACCTCCACCATCGGCGGCGTGATCGACCGGCTCGAGGCGCGCGGCCTGCTGCAGCGCCACGCCTCGCCCGACGACCGCCGGGTGCGCCTGCTCGGCCCCACGCCGGAAGGCGTCGACCTGCTGCGCGCCGTGGCGCCCGGCATGCTGAAGGCGCAGGCGCGCATCCTCGAGCCGCTGCCGAAGGCCGAGCGCGCCGAGTTCATGCGCATGCTGCGCGTGCTGGTCGACGGCAACAACGAGCACAGCCGCGCGCCGCGCAGCGGCGACTGACCGGGGCGCCCGGCGCCCGCGCTGCAGCAGCCCGCGCTACAGCAGCCCACCCATGCGGCGGGCCGCGGCCTTCAGTGACGGCAAGGACGCTTCGGCCTGCGCCAGGCTGAGCCGGGCGGTGGGCGCGTGCACGGCGATGGCCGCGCGCACCTGGCCCTGCGCATCGTGCACCGGCACCGCCACCGCGATGAGGCCGGCGATGAACTCCTCGCGGTCGCACGAATGGCCCTGCGCGGCGATGCGTTCGCACTCGGCCCGCAGCTTCTTTGCCGTGGTCAGCGTCTGCTTCGTCATCGGTGCCAGTGTCAGCCGCTCGAGCAGGGCATCGCGCTGCGCCGCGGGCAGGTGGGCCAGGAAGAGCTTGCCGCTGGCGGTGCAGTGCAGCGGCACGTGCGAGCCGACGTCCAGCGTCAGGCGCAAGGGCCATTGCGCCTCGACGCGGTCGATGTAGAGCACCTCGGTGCCGTCGAGCGTGGTGAGGTTGCAGGTCTCGCGCACCTCGGTCACCAGCGCGGCCAGCACCTCGTGGCGCAGCCCGCGCACCACGCCGTGGTTCAGCGTGTCCAGGGCCAGCCGGCGCAGCGCCGGGCCGACGGCGAAGCAGCGCTCGTCGATGTCGCGGGCGAGGAACCCGCTGTCCTGCAACTGCGCGCACAGCCGGTGCACCGTGGCCTTGGGCAGGCCCAGGCGCACCGCCAGTTCGGCCAGCGACAGGGCCCGGCCCTCGTGCGCCAGCAGCACCAGCAGGCGCAGGCTGCGCTCGGCGGACGAGCCGGTGGACGCCGGCGGCGCGGGCTCGGGCGGGGGGGCGGACA
>NZ_MWLO01000109.1 GCF_002198735.1 Ideonella sp. A 288 | reverse complement strand
CCCTGCGGCGCCGGCGTGGGCGCGGGCACCGGCGCCGCAGGGGCGGCCACCGCGGCCACCGTGGCCACGGCTGCCGCCGGCACCACGTTCGCGGCCGCGGTCTTCACCGCACCGCCCAGCGCCGTCACGTGGTCCTTGGCCATCAGCGCGCCGCCCAGCGGCTTGAAGACGCCGTCGTGGCAGGTGGCGCAGCCGATCTTGGCCACGTCGCCGGTGGGCCCGCGACGCGCGGCCGGGAAGGTGTCCGTCAAGGGCACCATGTAGGCAGTGTTCAGCTCGCGCGACATGCGGATGCCGTGGAAGGCGACCACCCGCTGCGGCGGGCTCTGGTCCCACTGGGCGAAGGAGCGCGTGTTGTGGCAGTAGGTGCAGTTGACGCCCAGCGACTGCGACACGTGCATCATCAGGCCGTAAGTGGCCTCGGCCTGCTTGATGTCCTGCTTGTTGCCCTCGGGCAGCGCCGTGGTGCTGTTGACCCGGATGGGCGTGTCGTTCAGCAGGTAGGGTGTCAGCGGGTCGTAGGGCAGCGAGCTCAGCCCGGCCTTCACGGCCACCAGGTTCTGTCCGGCATGGTCGGCGCTCGCGCCACCGGCGCGCTTCGGCCCGGGGTCGGTGAACCACACCTGCGGCGGCACCGGCAGGCCGCGGTGGCAGGTGTAGCAGGTGACGCCGGTGGCCGCGACATGGCTCTGCCAGTCGTTGTTGATGTGGCGCGTCATCTGCAGCATCTTGCGCGCCACCACCTTGGTGTAGAGCTTGTCCAGCGAGAGGTCGTCGCCCGGGACATGGCAGTAGTTGCAGCCTTCCTTGGGCGCCACCCAGGCCGTGATGGCCTGCATGGTGCGGATGAACTCGCCCGCGCTCAGGTCGCCCAGCACCTGCACATTCTTGAACACCTCCTTGGCGAGCGGGCCGCCGTCGGGCACCGGGGCGATGGCCGCGGGCGGCACGTTCATCGGCGCCTTCACGGCCAGCAGGCGCGGGTTGTTCACCTGCTCCATGCCCAGGCCGCGAAAGCCGCGCTGTTCGGTGGTCACCGGCGGGCGCTCGCAGCCGGCCAGCGTGAAGGCGGCCAACAGCACCAGCAGGGCCTTGCATCCGTCGATCTGGAACTTCATGGCGTCACCTCCGCCGGCTGTCCAGGCAGTGGGGTGGCCCGTGACCGGGCCACTGCGGCGTTGTGGTGTGCGAGGACAGTGCTCATTTCACCAACCCCGGGTCGACGATGGTGCCCAGCACGCTGGGGTACATCGGTGCCACGCCATGCTTCACTGCCCACAGGTACCAGTTGTCGACCACCGTGCCGGTGAGCAAGATGCCGATGCCGCCGGTCAGCGGGCACAGCACCGCGAACCACCAGCCCCAGCGGTGGATGGATTCCATCGTCGCGTTGAAGCCCATGGTCCAGCGCCAGAACAGCGCCGCGCGTTCCGAGGCGGTGCCGCGGTCGACGATCTGCTCGATCTCGCGTTCGCCGCCGAAGCGGGTGACGGCCAAGATGGTGGCCCCGTGCATCGCGAAGATCAGCGCCGCGCCGTACAGGAAGGCGATCGACAGCATGTGGAACGGGTTGTAGAAGAGATTGCCGTAACGGATGGAGAACGCAGCCGTCCAGTCCAGGTGCGGGAAGATGCCAAAGGGCACCGCCTCGGACCAACTGCCCATCATCACCGGGCGGATGAAGCCCAGCACCAGGTACAGCCAGATGGCCGCCGCGAAGGCCCAGGCCACGTGGGTGCCCAGGCCCAGCGCGCGGGCGCGCCGGTACATGCGGATCCACCACAGCATGATCGACAGCGTGAGGAAGAAGCCCGCCATCAGCCACCAGCCGCCCTTGGCCAGCGGCGGCATGCGCAGGCCGTATTCGGGGGCCGGCGGCTCCAGCGCCAGCCAGAACAGTTGGCGCACGAACTGGATCGGGTTCCAGTTCACCGAGGCCAGCATGTTCAGCCCGATGATCTCGAAGGCAATGAAGCCGCAGACGATCGACAGGATGCCCAGCCAGCCTAGGTAGATCGGCCCGATCTGCGCGTCGCCGATGCGGCCCAGCAGGTGGATGTCCAGCGGTTTGCCGGTGCGCTTGTATTCCCCTTCGGCCAGGGGCACGCCCGGGTACAGCGGCGCATGCACCTGCACCCGGGTGAAGATGTTCTGGTACTCGGCCATGACTTTGGCTCCTGGTTCTCCGAATCAGCGTCGATCCCATCCAGCGGCCGCCGCGGAACCGGCTTTGCCGGGCCGCTGGCGGCGCCCCCCTTGGGGGGAGGCGCCGAAGGCGCTTCGGGGGGTTATCTCCATACCGGCAGGCTCAGCCACCAGCCCCACCACTCGGGCCAGCCGCGGGTCCAGAAGGGGCCGCTGATGACGATGCACACCGCGCTCCAGAAGGCCGCCGACAGGGACAGGAACATGCCCAGGCGGTGGATGCCGAGCGAGCCGATGGAATAGCCGACGGTGTCGCGGAAGAAGGTGTTCTCGTGCTCCGGCGAGGCCACCGGGTGGCCCTTGGCCGGGTTGGTGACCGACAGGATCAGGCCACCGTGCATGGCCAGCGCCAGCGCGTTGGTGAAGAAGAACGCGATGGCCAGCATGTGCGCCGGGTTGTAGTGGAAGTGCAGGTACTGGTAGCCGGTGTTCGACACCCAGTCCAGGTGGCTCATGATCCCGTACGGGAAGCCGTGCCCCCAGGCGCCCATCAGCACCGGGCGGATCACGACGAGCGTGAAGTACGCCAGGATCGCGAAGCCGAAGGCCACGGGCACGTGTAGGCCCATGCCCAGCTTGCGACAGATCTCGACCTCGCGCAGGGCCCAGGACACGAAGGCCCCGAGCGCGCAGATGGTGATCAGCTGCCACAGCCCGCCTTCGGCGAGCGGCGCCAGGCGCAGGCCGTACTTCAGGTCGGGTGGCGCGATGTTGATCTGCCAGAGGTTCCAGGTGGGCCCCAGCGCCGCGCCCCACACGATCAGCAGCGTGCCCAGCACGGCGAAGAACGCCGTGGTCACGCCGAAGAATCCGACGTAGAACGGCCCGACCCAGAAGTCGAACAGGTCGCCGCCTAACAGGGTGCCGCCGCGTACGCGGTACTTCCTCTCGAAACTGAGCATGGCCATCGCCAACTCCCGGCTCTGCACGCGGTGGCGCCCCTTGCCGGACGCTGGCGTGCCCTACTGGTGGCAGGTCGCGCTCGCGCGCCATCTGCCTCGAATTCGGTGCGCAGCCGATGGGGCACGGGTCTCGCGACCCGACCTCACCGGTTGCGCTGCGTGCGGTTGTCGGTCAACCGATGCGCGGAGGCATCGGTACGACCTCGACCGCCGCGGTCTTGGCCTTCTTGCCACCGTCCAGCCAGTTGAACCGGTCGGTGCTGAGCAGGATGAAGTGAATCAGCACCGCCAGTCCGAACAGGAACGTGAACAGGCCGATCAAGACCCGTCTCGGATCGAATAGAAGCCACAATCTCCACATGTTCAATCTCTCCTAAGGGATGTGGGACATGAAGGTGTGCACTGCCGCCTTCACGCCACCGATCATCGATTTCTCACCCTCGGCCCCTGGCAGCCAGGAGCGCCATTGCATGGCCAGCATCGTGGCGATGAGGGCAATCACCAAGAACACGACGAAACCCGCGAGAAACAGCCCGGTCGATGACGTGGCGTCATGAGCGTGCGGCAGTGCGTGGGCGACGAACGTTTTGTCAGCCATGTCATTCCCCTTATCGGGTGGTTACAGCCAGGGGCGCCAGCTCCACACCAGCACGTGGGCCACCACCGCGATCACGGTGAACCCGATGAAGCTGGTCACGAACATGCCGTGGAACTCTCTCGCCTCCTGCTCCGATAGCCCGGACAGGGACCCTCTTCGGTCATCAGCCATGGATATGGCTCCTTGTTGAATTGGCCTCACGGCCGTTACCGCGCCACTCCCGCGCGGCCGGGATCGCCGATTCCGCGGCCCACGGGCCCCGAGTCACGACAAGGGTTGTGCCCGCCTTGGCAGGGCCATGTTCTTGGGGCTGCCGGGCCCGCTGCGTGCAGCGGTTCATGCCGGCTCTCCCAGGGTAAGGGCGTCGCGCGCCCGCGCCACGCGCTCTGCGGTGACGCGCTCCTCGCCGGCCCGCCGCGCATCGCGCTCGGCGCGGTCGCGCAGGCGCTTGGCCGCGGAAATCTGCACCAGCACGGGCTGGCCTCGCACCAGGTCTTCGAGCAGGCGCTGCGCGTCGTCGTCCCAGGGGCTGGACGTGGCCTCCGACAGGCGCGACGGCGTGGCCTCGACGCGGTCGAGGTCGGTGCCCAGCGGCAGGATGTTGAACAGCGCGTCGAACAGCGCATTGCAGAACTCCTGCACCACGTAGGTGGCGCCGGCATAACCCATGAACGGCGTTCCCGTGTGGCGCCGGATGATGGCGCCCGGGAAGGAGGCCGGGATGTAGCTCGGCCGCGGCCCATGGCCACCGCCTGACTCGGCCAGGTACATGCGCTCGTTGTAGGAGCCGAACATCACCAGCGGCGGCCTCTCGCGCACCATCTGGCGCACCGCGGCGTTGTCGGTCTTGCCGCCCGGCACCCGCGACACCGCGAAGTTGCAGGGCAGCCCCAGCTCGTCTTCCAGGAAGTGCCGCAGGCCGCGCGAGTAGGTCTCGCCGGCGACGACGGCGAAGCTGGCCGTGGAGAAAAAATCCTGCGTCACCGAGCGCCACAGATCCCACACGGGCTTGAGGGTGGTGTGTTTTTCGCGCTCGATGAAAGGCTCGGGATCCAGCCCCAGCAGGTTGCCCAGGCTGCGCAGAAACTTGGTGGTGCTGTGCAGCCCGATCGGGGCGTGCAGCCAGGGCCGCTCGAGCGACTCGCACAGCAGCGTGCCGAACTCGCGGTACAGGCAGATGTTGGCGTCCGCGTCGGAGAGCTTCTGCACGTCGGCGAGGTGACTGCCCAGCGGGAAGACCATGTTGATCTCGGCGCCGATGCCTTCGACCAGCCGGCGGATCTCGGCCAGATCGCTGGGCATGTTGAAGGTGCCGTAGCAGGGGCCGATCAGGTTGACGCGGGGTTTTTCCTGAGTCAACGAAGGGCCGCTCCCGAGTTGACTCACCCCCTCGGGGGGCGGACGACGTATGTCGTCGGCCTGGGGGCGCTCTCCTGCCGGCCGATCGGCCATCGGCTTGCGGGCCGGGATGTGGCGCAGGCCGTACTCGGACCACAGCCAGTACATCGCGCGGTTGGCGCACTGCCACTGGTCTTCGTCGATGGTGCGCGGCAGGAAGCGCTTCAGCGCCGTGCCCTCGGGCGTGACGCCACCGCCGATCATCTCGGCGATGGAGCCGGTCACCACCACCGCGGGCAGGTCGGGGTCGAGCACCGCATGGGCCCGCTTCATCGCGCCTTCGGTGCCTTCGCGGCCGAGTTGCTCCTCGGCCAGGCCGGTGACGACGATGGGCAGTTCGTGCGGCGGCAGCGCGTCGGTGTAATGCAGCACCGAGGTGACCGGCAGGTTCTCGCAGCCCACCGGGCCGTCGATCACCACCTGCAGGCCCTTGATGGCGGTGAACACGTACACCGCACCCCAGTAGCCGCCGGCGCGATCGTGGTCGAGGACTAGCATGACTGTGCATCCCACGTAGGCTCGGGCGTTCCCAAGCGCACGCCGCGGAACCGGCTTTGCCGGGCCGCTGGCGTGGCCCCCTTGAGGGGGAGGCGGCCGCAGGCCGCTACGGGGGTGTGCATGTTCACACCATCTCCTCGGCCTTGCGCTTCTTGTGAAGCTTGATGACCTGGCGCTTGAAGTCGGCGCGGAACTCGGGCCGTAATTGCGGCACCTCGGTCCACACACCGGCGCGGTCGCCCTGGCCGACGCCGGAGGCGCCGAAGAACTCGTTCATCGTCTCAAAGCGCGCCTTGTTGGTGATGGCCGCGTTGACCACCTGGGCCAGCGAGCCGGCACCGGCCGGGCCCATCAGGGGCCGCGCCGAGATCAGGTTGGTGAAGTACAGCGCCGGGATCGTCGCCTCCTTGGCCGCCTGCACCACGGGCGTGGTGCCGATCGCCAGGTCGGGCTGGTATTCACGCATCGCGGCCAGGTCCTGCTCGAGCGAGGCGCGGTACTGCACCTGCACGCCACGCGACTGCAGCCAGTCGCAGTCGGCCGCGCTCCACTCGGTGCGTGGGCAGGCGGTGCCCACATAGCGCAGGTCGGCGCCGCTCTCGACGAGCAGGCGGGCCACCAGCAGTTCGGAGCCTTCGTAGCCGCTCATCGTGAGGCGGCCGCGGATGGGCTTGGCCGCCAGCGCGCCCTTGATGGCCGGCAGCATGCGGTTCTTGGCCGCGTCGATCTTGTCCTGGCCGACGTTGGCCGCGTCGCCCACGGCCTGCAGCCAGGCTTCGGTGCCGTCGTGGCCCACCGGGGCCGAGCCGACGATCGGCCGGCCGGCGGCCTGGAACTCGCGGATGCTGGCGGTGTAGAACGGGTGCACCGCCGCCACCACGCTGCCGTCGAGCGCGGCATACAGTTCGCGCCATTCGCGCGTGGGCACCACCGGGCCGGCGGCCAGACCCATGGGGTCGAGCATCATGCCGATGATCACCGGGTCGGCCGGGAACATCTCCCCGAGCAAGGTCACGGTCGGCTTGCCCTGCCGGGCATTGGCCGGGGCCTGCACCGGGCCCGCCATCACCTCGGCCCGGGCGTACTTCAGCATGGCGCCAGCCAGCACGTCCTTGGCCTCGGCATGGGTGGGCACCCCGAAGCCGGGCACGTCGATGCCGATCACGCGCACGCCGTTGATCTGCCTGGGCAGCAACTGCAGCGGCACGCCGCTGGCGGTGGGCACGCACAGGTTGATCAGCACGATGGCGTCGTACAGCGCCGGGTCGGCCAGCTTGAACGTGGCTTCGCGGATGTCCTCGAACAGCTTGCCGGTGACCAGGCTCTCGCTGTTGAAGGGCACGTAGCCGACGCTGCGGCGGGCGCCGTAGAAGTGCGAGGTGAAGGTCAGTCCGTAGACGCAGCAGGCCGAGCCCGACAGCACGGTGGCGGTGCGGCGCATGCGCAGGCCCACGCGCAGCGAGCCGAAGGCCGGGCACATGCTCTGCGGCTGGTCGTGCGGCCCCTTCGGATAGTCGGCCGCGTACTGCTGCAGCACCTCGCTCTTGCCGGCCGACTGCGCTGCGGCGAGCAACTGGGCCTGCCCCGAATGGCAGCCCAGCCCGTCGCCCAGCGCGGTGGGCACGGCCTGCGAATTGGCGAGCGGAGTGACGGGCATGTCCATGGTCAGACCTTGTCGTAGACCACTTCGAGCGACGGCTTGACGGCGTGGTGCTGGCCGACCATGTCGAACAGCGACGCGGGCTCCATCTGGAAGTCGCGGCCGGTGACCTCGGCAGAGAACAAGCCGAGCAGTTGGTCCTGCGTCTGCGGCTTCGGCCGCATCGGCGGCGCCTCGGCCACGTTGGTGGCCAGTTCCTCGAACAGCGACGCCCACTGCGTGCCGGGCCGGCCGATGATCTCGTAGCTTGCGCTCTTGCGGCGGATGTCCTCGTTCGCCGGGATCGCGGCCAGCACCGGGATGCCGGCGTTCTTCGCGAACGCGGCCGCCTCGCCGGTGCCGTCGTCCTTGTTGATCACCATGCCGGCCACGCCGACGTTGCCGCCGAGCTTGCGGAAGTACTCGACCGCGCTGCACACGTTGTTGGCGACGTACAGCGACTGCAGGTCGTTGCTGCCGACGACGATGACCTTCTGGCACATGTCGCGGGCGATCGGCAGGCCGAAGCCGCCGCAGACCACGTCGCCGAGGAAGTCGAGCAGCACGTAGTCGAAGCCCCAGTCGTGGAAGCCGAGCTTCTCGAGCGTCTCGAAGCCGTGGATGATGCCGCGCCCGCCGCAGCCGCGGCCGACCTCGGGGCCGCCGAGTTCCATCGCGAACACGCCGTCGCGCTTGAAGCAGACGTCGCCGATGGACACGGCCTCGCCGGCGAGCTTCTTGCGGCTGCTGGTCTCGATGATGGTGGGGCAGGCCTTGCCGCCGAACAGCAGGCTGGTGGTGTCGCTCTTCGGGTCGCACCCGATCAGCAGCACCTTCTTTCCCTGCTGGGCCATCATGTAGCTGAGGTTGGCCAGGGTGAAGCTCTTGCCGATGCCGCCCTTGCCGTAGATCGCGATGATCTGCGTGGTCTTGGTCACCGGGCCGGTGGCCGGCGCGTCGGGTTCGATGGCGGCCTCGGCACGCAACTGCGCGCGCTGCACCACCTGGATGGGGGACACCGTGGGGGTGCCGCAAGTGTGGCTCATGCGTTGTGTCTCCAGTCGAGGACCATCTTCAGGCAGGCCGCGTCGCCGAAGGCGGTGCGGTAGGCAGCGTCGGCGTGGCTCGCCTGCTCGTGGTGCGTGATCAGGCCGTCGAGCGAGAGCGACCCGCCCTCGATCAGCGACTTGACGGCCAGCAGGTCGGGCCGCTGCCATTCGGCGGCGGCGCGGATCTGCGCCTCGCGCATGAAGGCGGGCGGGAACGAGAACGACACCCGCTCGCTGTAGAAGCCGGCCAGCACCACCTCGCCACCGGGCGCCAGGCGGCCGATCAGCGTGTCAAGGATGCCGGCGTCGCCGCTCACGTCGTAGATGGCGCGGTAGTCGCGCCGCGTGTCGGCCTCGGGGTGCAGCACGGTGTAGCCCTGCGCGCCTTCGGCACGCCGCGCGTCGAGTTCCCACACCGTTGTGGGGTAGCCCGCGGCCACGTTCAGCCGCGCCAGCAGGCGACCGAGCACGCCGTGGCCGACGATCAGGTCGGGCGGGGCGATGCGTTCTCGCTTGCCGCCACCCGACACCGCGTGATAGGCCGTGGCGGCCAGCGCCATCAGGATGGCGCGTTCGCCCAACGATTCGTCCACCGTCACCACGCGTTGCCCGGGCACCACTACGCGGGCCGCGGCACCGCCGAACAGGCCGCGCACGTCGCCGAAGCAATTGGCCCCGGGCACGAACACCCGGTCGCCGACGTTCAACCCGGCGCGCGCACCGGCCTCGACCACGCGGCCCACCGATTCGTAGCCCGGCACCAGCGGGTAGCCCATGCCGGGGAAGGCCGGCATGCGGCCGCTCCAGAGCAGCTTCTCGGTGCCGGTGCTGATGCCGCTCCACTCCACATCGACGACCACGTCGGCCTCGGTGGCCTCGATCAATTCCAGCTGGTTCAGCGCCAGGCACTCCGGCTGCTGCAGCACCACCGCCATCGTCTTCATGCTTGGCCTCCTGGGGCGCGTGCCGCAACGCAGGGCGGTGTCGGCAACGGGGTGGGTGCGGGTGTCATGTGATGTCGGAACCAAGTGTCAATGTCACTCTACGCTTACTGCTTAACATGTCAAGCGCGATTTACACTCGGACAGGCAGGGGCGTTACGGTCAGCCCGACACCCAGGCGCTGAGGAGAGCCGTCTGCAGCGGCTGGCGCGTCGGCAGGCTCTGCACACGCTCAAAGCCGCTGGCGCGCAGCATGTCGCCCAGTTCGGCGGCGCTGCGGGCACGGCCGCTGCCCATGGCCAGCAGGTAGAAACCGAAGTAGGCGTTGCCCATCGCCGCCGCCCCCGGCGTATCGGCCAGCGGTTCGGCCAGCAGCACGCGGCCGCCGGGCGGCAAGGCCGCGCGCACGGCGGCCAGGATGCGCAGCGCGGCGCCCTGGTCATGGTCGTGCACCACCCGCACCAGCGTGATCACATCGGCGCCGCGCGGCAGCGGCTGGCGGTGGAAGTCGCCGCCGTGCACCTCGGCGCGTGCGGCCAGGCCGGCCGCCACCAGGCGCTCGCGGGCGCGCCCGGCCACCGCCGGCAGGTCGAACAGCATGAGCTTCAGGTGGGGCGCACGCGCCGCCACCGCCCGCAGGAAGGTGCCTTCGCCGCCGCCCACGTCCATCAGGCAGCGGTGCCCCTGCAGCGACACTGCGTCCAGCACCTGCTCGGACACCAGCGGCTGCGACGCCGACATCAGCGCGCTGTAGGCGGCCACGCGCTCGCGGGCCAGCTGGTCGGGCTGCTCGTCGGCGGCATAGGCCCACAGCTCGCCCAGCCGCGTGCGGCCGTGCTCGCCGCGCAGCAGCGCCACCGGGTCTGCCAGGTCGGCGTACAGCGCGGCATGGTGTTCCACCATCGCCGTGATGGCCTGGTCGCCCACCAGCGTGGCGCCCAGCGGGCCCAGGCCCCAGCGGTCGCCGCCCCGCGGTTGCAGCAGTTGCAGCGACTGCGCGGCAACCAGCAGGCGCAAGCAGGCCTCGTCGCTGAGCTGGGTGCGCCGGGCGAGTTCGGACAGCGGCAGCGGGCCGTCGGCCAGCAGGTCGAACAGGCGCAGCCGCACGCAGGCCAGCAGCACCTGCGAATAGACGAAGCCGGCGACCAGGTCGAACAGCGCCGCGGCGCGGCGCCGCGCCACCGGCCGTGTGAGCGCGAAGCCGGCGGCCCAATGGCGGAAGCGCGGGTTGGCCAGCAGGGTGTCGCGCCAGCGCTGCCAGCGCTCGCGCCAGGGCAGGCGCGAGGTTGCCGCTGACATGGCCGGCTCGGCGCCCGGCGCCTGCGGCGGCGCAGACATGCCGGGCTCAGCCGCCGCCAGCCGCGGACGGGGCAGAGCCCAACGCCGCCGCGGTCATGTCATGCCGCCACGCGGATGAGGTCGGAGCACAGGGCCGCCGGCACCAGCCGCTCGGCCTCGTAGCGCACCAGGGCGCGGAACTGCGCCTCGCGCGGGCAGCGCGGGATCGAATCGACCGCGCGATCGACCAGCCGCTGGAAGTAGCGCACCGCGCCCGACAGGCCATGCTCGATCGTCGAGCTGGGCCGCCCCAGGCTCAGGTCCTGCCCGGTGGGCTTGCCCAGTTGCGCCGGATCGGCCACCACGTCGCGGATGTCGTCGGCCACCTGATAGGCCTCGCCCAGCAGTTCGCCCAGCGCGCGCCAGGGCTGCGCGTCGGCACCGGCCGCATCGGCACCGACCATGGTGGCGGCGGCGAACAGGGCGCCGGTCTTGGCACGCTGGTAGTCCTGCAGCGCCACGCGAGGCTCGCACTCCCAGGCCTGCCCGGCGACGATGCCCAGCGGCATGCCGACGCCGCGCGCCACCGTGCCGAGCACGCGCGCCAGGCGCTGCGGGTGGCGGCCACCCGCCTCGCCCAGCACCTGGAAGGCCATCACGATGAGCGCATCGCCGGCCAGCACGGCCAGCCGCTCGCCGAAGGCACAGTGCACCGACGACAGCCCGCGCCGCACGGCCGCATCGTCGAAGCACGGCAGGTCGTCGTGCACCAGCGAGGCACAGTGCAGCAGCTCGATCGACGCCGCGGCGGCGTCGGCCAGGGCCGGGTCGTCGTCGCCATGGGCCTGGGCCACGGCCAGGCACAGCTGCGGTCGGATGCGCGCGCCGCCCGGGATCACCGCATGCCGCACCGCGGCGGCCAGGCGGGGTGGGCAGCCGGAAGCCTCGGCCGACTGGAGGGCGGCATTCAGCGCCTGGGCAATGCGGGTCATCGGGTCCATGGCACTCCTCTGTGCTGCGCGGGCCTGGGACGAGGCCGGCGGTGCTGACCGAACGGAAGTGTCATTTGATGACGACATCCAAGGTGTCAGATAGGATAGACACATGTCCCCGCTGCGTCAACACGTCGACACCCGCCTCGCGCCGCCCACGGGCCTGGCGGCGCCGGCGCGCGGCCCGGCGACGTCCCGCGGCGAAGCGCCTGTGCTGGTGGTGGGCGCCGGCATCGGCGGCCTGGCGGCAGCGGTGCTCCTGGCCGCCGCGGGGGTGCCGGTGCAGGTGCTCGAGCGCGCGCCGCAGGTGGGCGGCAAGATGCGCGCGCCCCAGGTGGCGGGCCAGGCCATCGACGCCGGGCCCACGGTGTTCACGATGCGCTGGGTGTTCGACGAGCTGTGCGAGGCCGCCGGCACGCGGCTCGACCACCTGCTCGCGCTCGAGCCCTGCGAGGTGCTGGCCCGCCACGCCTGGCCCGATGGCGGCCAGTTGGACCTGCTGGCCGACCCGCAGGCCGCCGTCGACGCCATCGCCCGCTTCGCTGGGCCCTACGAGGCTCGGCGCTACCAGGGCTTCTGCGAGCGCGCACAGCGCATCAGCCGCACGCTGGAAGGCCCGTTCCTGCGCGGCACGCGGCCCACACCGCTGTCGCTGATGTGGCGCGCCGGCTGGCGCGGCCTGCCCGACATGCTGCGCATCTCGCCCTTCGGCACGCTGTGGCAGGCGCTGGGTCGGCACTTCCACGATCCGCGGCTGCGGCAGTTGTTCGGCCGCTACGCCACCTACTGCGGATCGTCGCCGTTCCTGGCGCCGGCCACGCTGATGCTGGTGGCGCATGTCGAGCGCGAAGGCGTGTGGCGCGTGCGCGGCGGCATGCACCGCGTGGCCCGCGCACTGGCCGCGCTGGCCCAGCGCCATGGGGCGCACCTGCGCTGCGACACGCAGGTGACGCGCATCCTGGTGCAGGACGGCCGCGCCAACGGGGTCGAACTGGCCGACGGCCAGCGCCTGGCCGCCCAGGCCGTGGTGTTCAACGGCGACGCGTCCGCGCTGTCGGCCGGGCTGCTGGGCGACGCGGTGCGGCCGGCGCTGCCCGCGCTGCCGCGCGCACGGCGCTCGCTGTCCGCGCTCACCTGGTGTGGCGTGACGCCGGTGCAGGGCTTCGACCTGTCGCGACACACCGTGTTCTTCTCCGGCGACTACCGCGCCGAGTTCGACGACCTGCAGGGGCGCCGCCGACTGCCCGTCGAACCCACCGTCTACGTCTGCGCCCAGGACCGCGGCGATGGCGGCAGCGGCGACACCACACCGGTCGCCGAGCGCCTGCTGGTGCTGGTGAACGCGCCGCCGGCCGGCGACCTGGCCCCGGGCACGCCCGGCCACCTCAGCGACGAGGAGATTGCCTCATGCGAGTCCCGCACCTTTGCCCACCTGGCGCGCCTGGGCCTGCGCCTGCAGACGCCGCCGGCGAACTGGCTGCGCACCACGCCGACGGACTTCGAGCGGCTGTTCCCGGGCACGGGGGGGGCGCTGTACGGCGCGGCGAGCCATGGCTGGCGGGCGTCGTTTACCCGGCCGAGCTCGGCCTGCAGGATGGCGGGGCTGGTGCTGGCCGGTGGCAGCACGCACCCGGGGCCGGGGGTGCCGATGGCGGCGCTGTCGGGCCAGCTGGCGGCGGCGCAGGTGCTAGCGGACCGCGCTTCGACACGCTCGTGGCACCCGGTGGCTACCTCTGGTGGTACGTCGATGCGCTGAGCGACGACGGCCGCCACGGCCTGACGCTGATCGCCTTCGTCGGCAGCGTGTTCTCGCCCTACTACGCCGCGGCGCGCCGTAGCGGCGCACCCGACCCGGCCAACCACGTGGCCCTGAACGTGGTGCTCTACGGCACCGGCGGGCGGCGCTGGGCCATGACCGAGCGCGGCCGCACCGCGCTGCACCGCGAGGCACGGCGCCTTCGCATCGGCCCCAGCCAACTGGCCTGGGAAGATGGCGACCTGGTGCTGGGCTTCGACGAGATCACCGCCCCCTGGCCGGGCCGGCTGCGCGGCGAGTTGCGGGTGCAGCCGCAGTTGCTGCACGGCCAGTCGCACGCGCTCGACGCGGCCGGGCGCCACCGCTGGTGGCCGATCGCGCCGCGCGCCCGCGCCACCCTGGACTGCAGCCACCCGCGCCTGCGCTGGCAAGGCTCGGCCTACCTGGACAGCAACCAGGGCGACGAGCCGGCAGAGTCGGCCTTCCACGGCTGGGACTGGTCGCGCACCACCCTGCCCGATGGCCGCTGCCTGGTGCAGTACGACACGCGCCGCCGCGATGGCAGCGCTGGCGCGCTGGCCTGCCTGTTCGACGACGGCCCGGTGGCCCGCACGCCCGAGGCGCCACTGCCCCGCGTCCACCTGCCGACCAGCGCTTGGCGCGTGGCGCGCCACGCTCGGTGCGATGCCGGTCAGGCGCCGCACTGCCGCACGCTGGAAGACACACCGTTCTACGCCCGCTCGCTGCTCACCGCCCGCTGGCTGGGCCAGCCGGCCACCACCGTGCACGAGAGCCTGTCGCTGGACCGCTTTCGCGCCCCCTGGGTGCAGGCCCTGCTGCCCTTCCGCATGCCGCGCCGGGCTGGGTAAGCGCCGGCCGTCGTGGGTGAGCTCGTTGCTGTCGTTGCGACTGATCGCTGTACGCACAAACCCCTTCGGCTGCGGCGCGCGGCCGAGGCCACCGGGTGGCCAGCAGTGGGAGACATGGCGCAGAACACGCAGCCCGGCGCGACGCTCTCGCTCTGATCCTCGAACGACGGCATTTCGGCAGAGCGGGCAAGGCGGCAACGAGCCCAAAGACGACATCGCGGACGGCAGCCCCGACGAAGCAGTGCCTCAATCCGGCGTCGTCGGTGGCTCCTCCCGCTCGCGCGCCTCGGTTCGCCGCTTGTCGCGCTTCAGCTGCACCAGTTCCCACACGCCCCAGGCGATCGGCACCAGGAAGCCGAGCACGATCTCCAGCGCGATGAGCGGCACGTCGGGCATCGCGGCCCACCCGATCGGTCCGGCCCAGGTCAGGTCTGCAGGCGGCGGGCCGCGCTGGCGCTGTCCATGCGGGCCAGCCGGTCGAACAGGTCGTAGAGCCACAGTGCGCGCGCCTCCAGGCCGGTGGGCGCCGCGGGCGGGGCCAGCGTGCCGGCGGCGGCATCCACCAGGTAGCGCGTGGCCGCCAGCGGCGGCTCGGCCCGGGCCACGGTGTCGAAGGCCGGGCCCAGCCGCGCGCGCACGGTGGCCTGCACCAGCAGCCGGGCCTTGCGCGGGCCGGGCACGCTGGCACGGCCGGCCAGCGGATCTAGGCCGTTGCGCGCCACCTGGTGTCCGATGGCCGCGTACAGCGTGCGGGCGGCATGGATGCCGGGGCGGCAGGGGCCGGGCAGTTCGGCGATGCCAGCGTCGACACGGTGATAAAGCGCATCGGCCGCGTCCAGCAGGCGCTGCACCACGATGGCCAGCGCCGGGCTGTGGCGCGGCCGGGCCAGCCAGTCGTCGGGGTCGATGCCGACCTCGCGCAGCCAATCGCGCGGCAGGTACAGGCGGCCCTGGCGCGCGTCTTCGCCCACGTCGCGCGCGATGTTGGACAGCTGCATCGCCACGCCCAGGTCGCAGGCGCGGGCCAGGCCGCTTTCGCTGCGCACGCCCATCAGCAGCGACATCATCGCGCCCACCGAGCCGGCCACGCGGGCGGCGTAGTCGTGCAGGTCGGCCAGCGTGTCGTAGCGCCGTTCCTGAGCGTCCCACTCGAAGCCCTCGATCAAGGCCAGCGGCAGCGCCTGGGGGATCGCGAACTGCTGCACCACCCAGGCCAGCGCGCGGTCGGCGCTGTGCGGGCCCGGCGTGCCGGCGTACACGTGCGCCAGGCGCCGGCGCAGCGCGGCCACCGCCTCGTCGCTGCGCAGCATGCCGGCCACGGCCGGGCTGTTGTGGCCGTCGACCTGCTGATCGACCTCGTCGTCGGCCTGGCGGCAGAAGGCATACAGCGCGCAGGCCGGGTCGCGCACCGAGCGAGGCAGCAGGTAGGACGCGGCCAGGAAGGTGCGCGAGCCGTGTTGCAGGCGGCGGCGGCAGGCCGCCATGTCGTCCAGTGCGGCCAGGGTCATGCCTTCACCTCGCTGCCGTGGGGTACCACGGTGTCCAGGATGCGCGCGGACGACAGCACGCCGGGCAGCCCGGCACCCGGGTGGGTGCCGGCGCCGACCAGGTACAGGCGCTCGACGTCTTCGCTGCGGTTGTGCGGCCGGAACCATGCGCTCTGCGTGAGCAGCGGCGCCATGCCGAAGGCCGCGCCCAGGTAGGACCCCAGGCGTTGCTCGAAGTCCACCGGCGTGAGCAGGCGCGAGCTGATCACCCGCGCGCCCAGGCCGGGCAGCAGCGTCGATTCGAGCCGCTTCTCGATGGCCTGGCGGAAGGGCTCGGCCCGGGCCGCCCAGTCGGTGCCGCTCTGCAGGTGGGGCACCGGCGCCAGCACGTAGAAGGCGTCGCAGCCGGGCGGCGCCACCGAGGGGTCGCTGGCCGTGGGGCGGTGCAGGTAGAGGCTGAAATCGTCGGCCACCACCTTGCGCTCGAAGATGTCGTGCAGCAGCTCGCGGTAGCGCGGGCCCAGCGCGATGGTGTGGTGGGCCACGTCCGGGTACTGGCCCTGCACGCCGAAGTACCAGACGAACAGACTCATCGAGTACTTGGCGCGCTCCACCCGCTTGTCGGTCCAGGTGCGGCGGTGCTCGGGCGCCAGCAGGCGGCGGTAGGTGTTGGCCGAATCGGCGTTGGACACCACCGCCTGCGCGCGCAGCACCTCGCCATCGGCCAGCCGCACGCCACAGGCCGCGCCGCGCTCGACCAGGATCTGCTCCACCGGGGCCTTGCAGCGAACCACGCCGCCCAGGCTTTCGATCAGGCGCACCAGGCCGGTGACCAGCGCACCGGTGCCGCCGATGGCGCAGTGCACGCCGTAGCGCCGCTCGAGGTGCGAGATCAGGCTGTACACCGAGGTGGTGGCAAAGGGGTTGCCGCCGACCAGCAGCGAATGGAAAGTCAGCGCCATGCGAAGCCGCTCGTCGCGCACGTGGCGTGCGGCCATGCCGTAAACGGTGCGAAAGCCCTGCAGCTTGAGCAACTGCGGCCCGACGCGGGCCATGTCGGTCCAGCGGTCGAAGGGCACGTGGGCGAGCTGCTCGAAACCGACCTTGTAGATCGCCTCGCTCATGGCCATGAAGCGCTCGTAGCCGGACACGTCGCCGGGCGACAGGCGGGCCACCTCGGCGCGCATGGCCTTCGGGTCGCCGCTGTAGTCCATGGTGTAGCCGTCGTCGAAGCGGATGCGGTAGAACGGCGACACCGGCTTGATCGTCACGTCATCGGCCAGGCGACGGCCGGCCAGCGCCCACAACTCTTCCAGCAGGAAGGGGGCGGTGATGACAGTGGGCCCGGCATCGAAGGTGAAGCCGTCCTGCCGGAACACGTAGGCCCTGCCGCCCGGCGCGTCGAGCTGCTCCAGCACGGTGACGCGCCAGCCGCGCACCAGCAGGCGCACCGCGGCGGCCAGGCCGCCGAAGCCGCTGCCGATGACCACCGCGTGGGGTCGGCCAGCGGGTTCGACCGGCCCGCGCGCCGCCGGCCCGCGGTCGACGGCACCCGGCCCGATCGGGCCCGTGGTGTGAGGGCCCGGCTCGGTGGCGGTGCGGGCGACCGCAACAGGAATCGTCAACATTTGCTGATAGTACGAGTGTCAGGCTAAACTGACAACCAGGTTCTGCCTCCAGGCGCGACAGTCCGCCCCCCAGGTGAGCCGCCCCGCTCGGGCATGTGGCAAATGTCAACCTGCCGGACCGGGTCGTGTGCTAATGTGGTCATCCGTTCCTCTTGCCTCTGGAAGGTCGACCACACCGTGGTGCAATCGAAGCGCTGTCGTGGAGATGCCGCGTGAGCCAAGCACCTGAGGGCCCAGCCCCGGGGCCGGCCGAGCCGCCCGACCTGGGCGCTCTGTCCGACCTCGCGCCGGAACTGGCCCGCACCTTCGTCTCGATCGCCAGCGACATCGCGCTGGTCATCGACTCCACCGGCGTGATCCGCAATGTCGCGGTGGGCAAAGACCCCATCACCGGCGCGGCCGCCGGCTGGGTGGGCCAGCGCTGGGCCGACACCGTCACCGGCGACACCCAGCGCAAGATCGAGCAACTGCTGTCCGAAGTGAACAGCGCCGGCGTCACCCGGCGGCGCGAGGTGAGCCACGCCGGCCAGGGCGGGCCCGACGTGCCGGTGGCCTACGCCGCCATCCGGCTGGGCCGCGACGGCCCGGTGCTGGCCGTGGGGCGCGACCTGCGGGCCGTGGCCGCCATCCAGCAGCGCTTCATCGACACCCAGCGCGAACTCGAGCGCGACTACTGGCGCCAGCGCCAGAGCGAATCGCGCTACCGCTTGCTGTTCCAGGTGGCCACCGATGCCGTGCTGGTGGTGGATGCGCAGAGCCTGCGCATCGTCGATGCCAACCGCGCCGCCGGCGTGCTGTTCGGCTGCGCCAGCGAGGCGCTGGTGGGCCGCGGCGTGCCCGACGGCGTGGCGCCGGCCGCCCGTCCCGGCGTGCAGGAACTGCTCATCATGGCCCGCGCCACCGGCCGGCCGGCCGAGATGCGCGCGCCCCTCGACTGCGACGGCGACACGCTGCCCTCGCTCATCGAGCTGTCGGCCACCCCCTTACGCGCCGAAGACCACATGCTGCTGCTGGTGCGCGCCCGCACCATGGAATCCGGCGCCGCGGCGGCGGGCGAGGCGGTGCGGCTGGCCGACTTCGTCGAGCGCACACCCGACGCGCTGGCCATTGCCGACGCCAGCGGCCGACTGTTGATGGCCAACCCGGCCTTCGTGTCGCTGTGCCAGCGCTCGGGCGAGGCGGCCGTGCTGGGTCAGGCCTTGGCCGATCTGCTGGACGACCGCCAGCAGCGCCTTCCCGCCCTGTTGTCCGACGCGCGACGCCACGGCATTGCCGAGCAGCGCCGGGTCGGTGAGCTCGAGATCTCGGCCGCGCTGCTGGCCGAGGGCGACCAGGAATGCATCGGCCTCACGCTGCGCCGCATCGACACCCGGCTGGCCGACGTGCCCCCGCAGGTGGGCGATCTGGCCGCCGCCATCGACCGCCTGGCCGCGCAGATGGGCCTGGCCACCTTGCCCGAGTTGATGCAGGAAGCCAGCGACCTGGCCGAGCGCCACCTGCTGGACAGTGCCCTGGCGCGCGTCGACGGTGACCCCCTGCTGGCCGCCAAGCTGCTGGGCATCAGCCCCGAGAACCTCTGGCTGCGACTGCGCCACCATCGCCTGGGCGTCGGCGGCCCCGGCAGCGGCAACGCAGCCCCCAACCTGCTGAACTGACGCCGATGTGACGGACAGCCCCGCCTTCGGCCAGGCCGACCTCACCAATTGCGAGCGCGAGCTCATCCACCTCGCCGGCTCGGTGCAGCCGCACGGGCTGCTGCTGGTGCTGGCCGAGCCCGACATGACCGTCTTGCAGGCCACGGCCAACGCCTCGGCGCTGATGGGCCTGGCCGCGCCGCAACTGGGCGGCATGGGCCTGGACGAACTGGGCGGCGACCTCGGGCTCCAGTTGCGCCGCTTGGCCACCGACGCCGACTTGGCCGATCCGGTGCCGCTTCGGGTGCACACCGGCGCCGGCAGCCGACGGCGCCAGTTCGAAGGCGCGCTGCACCGGCTGCGCCCGGGGCGCCTGGTGGTCGAGCTCGAGCCGGCGGCGCCGGCCGACATCGCCACCGTCGACCTGCCGCACGACACGCTGATGCAGCTGGTGGGCACCGCCGTGCAGCGCTTCAGCAACGCGGCCAGCATCGGCGTGCTGGCCGACGCCGCGGCTCAGTGCTTCCGCGACCTGACCGGCCACGACCGGGTCATGATCTACAAGTTCGACGCCGACGGCCACGGCAAGATCATCGCCGAGGCGCGCGACCCCCGGCTCGACTCGCTGCTGGGCCACCACTACCCGGCCACCGACATCCCTCAGCGCGCCCGCGAGCTGTACCTGCGCAACCGGGTGCGGGTGCTGGTGGACGTGCACTACCAGCCGTCGCCGCTGCAGCCGGCGCGCGCACCGGGTGACGAGCACGAGCTCGACATGTCGATGTGCTACCTGCGCAGTATGTCGCCGCTTCACCTGCAGTACCTGAAGAACATGGGCGTCACCGCCACGGTGGTGGTGTCGCTGGTGCGCGAAGGCCGGCTGTGGGGCCTGGTGGCGGCCCACCACTACACGCCACGCAACCTGCGGCTGTCGGTGCGCGCGGCCTGCGACCTGCTGGCCGAGGTGGTGTCCACCCGCATCGCCGCCATCGAGAACTACGCCCACGCGCAGGTGGCGGTGCTGGTGCGCCGGCTCGAGCAGCGGCTGATCGAGGCCACGTCCACCGAGGGCGACTGGCGCCTGGCGCTGCTGCGCAACCCGCGCACGCTGCTGCAGCCGCTGGAAGCCACCGGCGCGGCGCTGTTCAACGACGGCGAGATCCTCACCTCCGGCGAGGTGCCGTCGACGCCCGAACTGCGCCAGCTGCTGCAGTGGGTGGACGGCCAGAACGACGACGGCCTGTTCAGCTGCTCGTCGGTGTCGAAGGCCCACCCGGCGCTCGATTCGCTCACCCCCACGGCCAGCGGCGTGTTGGCCGTCAGGCTGGCCACCGCGCGGCCCGACTACCTGATGTGGTTCCGCAAGGAACAACTGCTCACCGTCACCTGGGCCGGCGACCCGTCCAAGCCGATGGTGAACGACGACCCGCTCGAGCTGTCGCCGCGTCGCTCGTTCGCGGCCTGGTCCGAGATCGTGCGCGGCACCGCGCTGCCCTGGACCAGCGCCGACCTCGCACTGGGCCGGGCCATCGGCGCCGCGCTGGTGGACATCATCGTGCAGGTGCATGCTGTGCGGCTGCTCATCGCCGAGCACCAGCTCACCGGCATCCGGGCCACGGTGCAGGGGTCGGGCGAGCCGGTGGTCATCGCCGACGCGCAGGGTCGGCTGCTGTTCTGCAACGACGCCTTCACGCGGCTCACCGGCCGCGCACTGGCCGACCAGTCCACCCTGTCCGAGATGGCGTCGCTGTTCTCCGAGCCGGCGGCGCTGCGCCACGCCTTGGCGTCACTGCGGGCGGGCCAGCCGCCCTGGCGCGGCGAGACATCGCTGGTGCGCGACGACGGCAACGACCTGCCGGTGTCGGTGCGCGCCGAGGTGGTGCCCGGGCGCGACGGCATGCCGCTGGGCACGATGATGATGCTCTTCGACATGAGCGACACCAAGCGCGCGGCTGCGGCACGCCAGCACCTCGAGCAGACCATGCTCGTGGCCGCGCATGGCCAGCGCCAGCGCCTGGCCAGCGGCGAGCCGACCCGAACGGCCGACGCCGTGATCGGCGCCATCCTCACCAACGCCAGCCTGGCGGCCATGGACATCGCCGACGGCTCGGTGGGCACACCGGTGGCCCGGCTGCTCGAAGAGCTGGAAGCCTCCACCCAGCGGGCCACGGCGCTGTACAGCCAGATCCGCGATTTCACCGGGCCGCGCGAGGCCTGACCGGCGTCGGCGGGCCCGGAGGCCTGCCGCGGGGCGGCTACGGCGCCGCGATCTGCTCGAACAGGTCCTTGTGGCGGGCGAAGCCGTCGCAGGCTTCCTGCACCAGCGCCTGCGCCGCCGCCTCGTCGTCGGCCTGCTGCTCGAGCCCGGCGCGAAACCCCTGCACCAGTTCGGTCACCGCGGCGGCCGGGCCGAAGTCGTAGAAGCTCACGCCGTCGCCGGGCGGCAACTGCAGGCCCTTGGCGACGATGCGCATCAGCACCTGTCCACCGTTCAGGTCGCCCAGGTAGCGCACGTAGGCGTGCGCCGCCAGGGCCTGCGGGCGCTCGTCGGCCAGTGCGCGCAGGTGGTCGGCATAGGCTTGCGCGGCGGGCACCAGCGGCAGTTCGTCGGCCCAGTCGGCACCATGCAGGCTCACCAGGTCGGCCTGCAGCGCGTCGCGGCGGGCCAGGGGCGCCAGCGGCAGCTCGGCCAGGCGAGGATGGTCGACGTGGCGGGCCAGGCCGTCTTCCAGGCTGGTGTAGATGGCGTGCAGGTTGCGCAGCAACTGGCAATAGGTGCGGCGCTCGATCTCGCCGCGCAGCAGGCGGCGCATCAGGCCGGACCGTTCCACCTCCGTATGCAGCGTTCGCGTCGCGTCACGCAGGCGCTGGGACAGGGCAATGGACATGCAGGCGCCGGGCAAATGGGATGCATCGATGATAGCGACGGTGCCTGCGGCGCGCCTTGCTGCAGCGGCATCGAAGACGGCCCAGCCTGCGCAACAATGCCGGCATGGCTGACCGTCCTCTCCGGCCTGTGGAGCCGTCGCGCCGATGGCCCGGCACGAGCCGGCAGCCCGGACGGCCACCCGCGCGGGCGCGCCGCGCCGGGCCCGAGGCACCGCGGTGAGCGCGCCCCTGGTGTGGGCCCGCGACGGGCGCGACTGGCCGTTGCGCGAGGCCAGCCACTTCGTGAAGGCTGCCGGCCAGCGCTGGCATGTGCAGCGCCTGGGCGAAGGGCCGACCGTGCTGCTGCTGCACGGCACCGGCGCATCCACGCACAGCTGGCGCAAGCTGGCACCGCTGCTGGCGCAGCGCTTCGAGGTGCTGATGCCCGACCTGCCCGGCCACGGCTTCAGCGCGCCGCTGCCCGATGGGCAATGCTCGCTGCCGGGCATGGCCGCGGCGCTGTCGGCGCTGCTGGCCGAGTTGCACGTGGCACCGCAGGCCGTGCTGGGCCACTCGGCCGGCGCGGCCCTGATGCTGCGGCTGGCGCTCGACCAGGCCTGGGCCGGGCGTGTGCTGATCGGCCTGAACGCCGCGCTGCTGCCCTTCGAAGGCCTGGCCGGCGTGGCCTATGCGCCGATGGCCCGCCTGCTGGCGCGCAGCCGGCTGGTGCCGCACCTGGCGGCCTGGCGGGCGCGCGACCCGCGCTCGGTGCGCCGGTTGATCGGCAGCACCGGCTCGCAGATCGACGACGAGGGCGTGGCGCTCTATGCGCGGCTGCTGCGCAACCCGGGCCATGTGGCCGGCGTGCTGGCGATGATGTCGAACTGGAACCTGCAGGCCCTGCAGCATGACCTGCCGGCGCTGCGCTGCCCGCTGCGGCTGCTGGCCGGCGCCGCCGACACCACCGTGCCGCCGGCACAGGCCGAGCGGGTGGCCCGGCGCGTGCCGGGCGCGCGTGCACAGCACCTGCCGGGGCTGGGCCACCTGGCCCACGAAGAGGCCCCCGGGCCGATCGCGGAACTGGTGGCCGGGGTGGTAGCCGAGGCCGTGCGCCCGGCCCTGGCCGGGGCGGCCTGCGGCGCATCGGCCGACCCATCGGTCGACCCATCGGCCGACCGATTGGCCGCGAACCCGGCCGCGGGCCCGGCCGGCCGGCCGGCGCCACGGCGGCGCTGACCGCCCGATGTCCCTGCCATCCGCAGGGTGGCAGCCCCTGGTCAGGTGCGCACGACCGGCGTAAGGTGCGGTCCACCATCCACCGACACGGCGCGACGCCGAACAGGAGGCCCCGATGAACCGCGATGCCGCATTGACCACTTTCCGCCTCGAGCCGGGCGTGTCGATCGCCCAGGCCCAACCCTGGCACCACCAGCCGGTGACGCTGGATTCGCCGGCGGTGGCCGTGATGACCGACCTGACCCAGGTGAAGGCCGCCACCGTGCACCCGTCCATCTCCTTGGGCCAGGCCGAGCAGATGATGATCTACCAGGGCGTGCGCATGCTCTTCGTGGTCACCGACATGCCGTCGATCGAGGGCCTGATCACCGCCACCGACCTGCGCGGCGACCATCCGATGCGCCTGGTGCATGAGCGCGGTGCGCGTTATGACGAGTTGTGCGTGGCCGACGTGATGACCGCCCTGACCATGCTCGACGCCATCGACTTCGACGACCTGCGCACGGCGTCGGTCGGCAACATGATCGCCACCTTGAAGCGCTTCGGGCGCGACCACCTGCTGGTGGTGCAGCGCGCCGAGGTCGCCACGCCGCGCCGGGTGCGTGGCGTCATCTCGCGCGCCCAGATCGAGCGCCAGCTGGGCCAGCCGGTGGCGGTGACGCCGATCGCCACCAGCTTCTCGGAGATCGAGCGCGCGCTGGTGTGAGCGGCTGGACGCCGGTCGGCCCGGCGCCGGTCAGCGCAGCGCCTGCACCGCGCGCGACATCTGCTGCGCGTCGGCGTGCGGAAGCGGCAGGTAGCGCGCGCCCATCGCCAGCGCCAGTTGCTGCGCCTGGGCTTGGGGCTGCGGTGCGGTGTCCAGCCACAGCGCGCCGACGCCCGAGCCCTGCCAGCGCCGGGCCGCCAGCATCGCGTCGGCCGTGGCGCGCTCGCGTCCGCTGCCGCCGTCGCGGGCGATGTTGGCGCGGCCGTCGGTCAGGAACACCGCCAGCGGCGTGCCGCCGCGGCGGGCCACCTCTTCGGTGAGTTCACGCGCGGCGTCGAGCGCCGACGCCAGCGGCGTGCCGCCGCCGCCGGGCAGCGCCGCCAGGCAGCGCTTGGCGCGCACCAGCGAGCGCGTCGGCGGCAGCAGCAGCTCGGTGCCGCCACCGGCCTGGCCGCGAAAGGCCATCAACGCCACCTTGTCGCGGCGCACGTAGCAATCGGCCAGCAGCAGTTCCACGGCACCCTTGGCCTCGGCCAGCCGGTGCAGCGCGGCCGAACCCGAGGCGTCGACAACGAACAGCGTGGTGGTCTCGCGGCGCTGGCGGAAGCGGCCGATGTGGAAATCGTCGCGCCGCACCAGCACGCGCAACGTCGCCCGCGGGCCGCTGTCAGCAGCATCCTCCGCCGCCGCGCCTTCGCGCCGGCGGAGGCCCTGCCACGGCGCCGCGGCGCGCAGCGTGTCGATCAGGTGCAGACGGGCGCCGCCGCGTGGGTCGCCGCGGCGCGAGCCGTAGGGCCGGCCGCGCAGGCGCGAGGCCTGCAGCGCACCGGCCCGGCCACCGGCCGTCGGGCCGGTGCGCTGCAG
>NZ_MWLO01000108.1 GCF_002198735.1 Ideonella sp. A 288 | reverse complement strand
AGCGCCGGGTCGTTCCACTTCGTGATCTTGCCCAGGTAGATGTCGCCCAGCACCTGCCCGGTGAGCTTGATCTGCCCAGGCGCGATGCCCGCGATGTTGACCACCGGCACCACCCCGCCGATCACCGTGGGGAACTGGATCAGACCGTCCTTGGCGAGTTCATCGTCGCGAATCGGCGCATCCGAGGCACCGAAGTCCACGGTCTTGGATCGGATCTGCTTGATCCCGGCACCTGACCCGATCGACTGGTAGTTGATGCGGGCACCATTGGCCTTGTGATACGCGTCAGCCCACTTGGCGTACACGGGAGCGGGAAAGGATGCCCCTGCGCCAGTCACGTCTTGAGCCTGGCCCGAGGCGGGCAAGAATGCAGCCAGCAGCAGTGCCGCGCGGAAGGTCGTCGATGTCATCAAGAGTCTCTCGAAGTGGGGCGTGCCAGGGCGTTGAATCGCCTCGGGTCCGCACTCTAGGGACTGTATGTGACAAATGCGTGAAAGCCTGTCATGCATCGCATGACAGGCCGGGCCGCCACGACCGCGAGCCGCGGAAGGATCAGGCCTGCGCTGCCGAAGCCAGCCGCTCGGCCAGCCGTCGCCCCAGCGGGCCGTCCTGGGCCTCGACCATGACCCGCAGCACGGGTTCGGTGCCCGACGCACGGATCAGCACCCGCCCACGATCGGCCAGTTCGGCCTCCACCTCGGTGGCTTCGCCGACCAGGCGTCGGTTCTGGCGCCAGTCGCCCATTTCCTTGAGTCGGACGTTGATCAAGGCCTGTGGGAACAGCGTCACGCCTTCGAGCATGCCGGCCAGCGACGTGCCAGCACGCTGCACCGCCTGCAGCACCTGCAGCGCACTGACGATGCCATCGCCAGTGGTGTGCTTGTCCAGCGCCAGCAGGTGCCCGGAGCCTTCACCGCCCAACAGCCAGCCGCGGGCCGACAGCTCTTCCAGCACGTAACGGTCGCCCACCTTGGCGCGGACGAACTGCACGCCGCGGGCCTTCAGGGCCAGCTCAACGGCCATGTTGGTCATCAGGGTGCCGACGGCGCCGGGCACCGCCTGGCCTTGTGACAGACGGTCGACCACCATCGCATAGAGCAGTTCGTCGCCGTTGAACAGCCGACCGGTTCGGTCGACGAGTTGCAACCGGTCCGCATCGCCATCGAGCGCCACGCCGTAGTCCGCCCCATGCCGTGCCACGGCCTCGACCACGGCCTTTGGCGCTGTGGCACCGACGCCATCGTTGATGTTGATGCCGTCCGGGCTGCAGCCGATGGTCACGACCTCGGCGCCGAGTTCGTGGAAGACGTCTGGCGCCACGTGATAAGCCGCGCCGTGCGCCGCATCGACCACGATCTTCATGCCGCGCAACGACAGGTCGTTGCCGATCGTGCTCTTGCAGAACTCGATGTAACGGCCACGGGCATCGTCGATGCGGCGGGCCCTGCCCAGCGATGCCGCGTCGACCCACTTCGGCGCCTGGTCCAACTCGGCTTCGACCGCCAGTTCCCAATCGTCCGGCAGCTTCTCGCCCTTGGCCGAGAAGAACTTGACGCCGTTGTCGTGGTAGTCGTTGTGCGACGCGCTGATCACGACGCCCAAGTCCAGGCGCAGCGCCCGGGTGAGGTAGGCGACGCCCGGCGTGGGAAGGGGCCCCGTCAACAGGGTGTCGACCCCCGCCGACGCCAGCCCTGCCTCGAGCGAGGACTCGATCATGTAGCCCGATCGGCGCGTGTCCTTGCCGATCAGCACCGAGGGCCGCTCCGACTGCCGCCGCAGCACCCGACCCACGGCGTGGCCGAGTCGGAGCATGAAGTCAGGGGTGATCGGAGACTGACCGACGGCACCTCGAATGCCATCCGTGCCGAAATACTGTCGTGTCATGTGCGGTGTTCCTTCCTGGATCCCCGGGGTGCCTCGAACAGCGCCCCAAACTTCGCCGGCATTGTCCCTGCCGAGGCCAGGCAATTCGAAGGCTGGAACGTCTCGAAACGTTCGAATGCCACGGCCGCGGGCGATACGACCGCTTGGCGCGCCAGGCGTGATGGGCACCGGACCGACAGCTCGCACAGCGCGGTCGCGCTGGCGGCCAGCGGCCGCACAGACCCAGAAGAAAGGGGCCCGAGGGCCCCTTTCAGTGGATCGCGAAGAAAGTTTCAGGCCGCGGTGACCGGTGCGCCGTCGGTGTTGACCGGACCGCTCGGGCCACTGGGGCGCGAGGTCGGCGGCGTCCAATCCTTCGGCGGCCGCGGCGGCTTGCCGTTCATGATGTCGTCGATCTGGTCGGCGTCGATGGTTTCCCATTCGAGCAGCGCCTTGGCCATCGCGTGCATCTTGTCCTGGTTGTCCTCGATCAGCTTACGGGCGGTGCTGTACTGCTCGTCGATGATGCGGCGGATCACCGAGTCGACCTTGCGCATCGTCTCTTCGGACATGTTGGTCGTCTTGGTCACCGAACGGCCGAGGAACACTTCGCCCTCGTTCTCGGCATAGACCATCGGCCCCAGTTCGTCGGTCATGCCGTAGCGGGTGACCATGTCGCGGGCGATCTGGGTGGCGCGCTCGAAGTCGTTGCTGGCGCCGGTGGTCATCTGGTGCATGAACACCTCTTCGGCGATGCGCCCACCGAACAGCACCGAAATCGTCGACAGCATGCGCTCCTTGTCCATGCTGTAGCGGTCACCCTCGGGCAACTGCATCGTCACGCCCAGGGCGCGGCCACGGGGGATCACGGTGACCTTGTGCACCGGGTCGGTCTTGGGCATCAGTCGCGCCACGAGCGCATGGCCGGCCTCGTGGTAGGCGGTGTTGCGGCGCTCGTCCTCGGGCATGACCATGGACTTCCGCTCGGGGCCCATCATGATCTTGTCCTTGGCCTTCTCGAAGTCGACCATCTCGACGACGCGGCCGTTGCGGCGCGCGGCGAAGAGGGCCGCCTCGTTGACCAGGTTGGCCAGATCGGCGCCCGAGAAACCGGGGGTGCCACGGGCCAGGATGTCGGCACGGATGTCCTGCCCCACCGGCACCTTGCGCATGTGCACGTTGAGGATCTGCTCGCGGCCACGCACGTCGGGCAGGGTGACATAGACCTGGCGGTCGAAGCGGCCGGGACGCAGCAGCGCCGGGTCGAGGATGTCGGGCCGGTTGGTGGCCGCCATCACGATGACGCCGAGGTTGGTCTCGAAGCCGTCCATCTCGACGAGCATCTGGTTCAGCGTCTGCTCGCGCTCGTCGTTGCCGCCGCCCAGGCCGGCACCACGGTGGCGGCCGACGGCGTCGATTTCGTCGATGAAGATGATGCAGGGCGCGCTCTTCTTGGCCTGCTCGAACATGTCGCGCACGCGGGCCGCGCCCACGCCGACGAACATTTCGACGAAGTCGGAACCCGAGATGCTGAAGAACGGCACCTTGGCCTCACCCGCAATGGCCTTCGCCAGCAGCGTCTTGCCGGTGCCGGGGGGGCCGACCAACAGCACGCCGCGCGGAATGCGACCGCCCAGCTTCTGGAACTTCTGCGGGTCCTTCAGGAAGTCGACCAGTTCCTTGACCTCTTCCTTGGCCTCGTCGCAACCGGCGACATCGGCGAAGGTGGTCGAGTTATTGGCCTCGTCGAGCATGCGCGCCTTGCTCTTGCCGAAACTGAAGGCGCCGCCCTTGCCGCCCCCCTGCATCTGGCGCATGAAGTACACCCAGACGCCGATGAGCAGCAGCATCGGGCCCCAGCTGATGAGCAGGCTGACCAGCAGCGAAGGCTCCTCACGCGGCTTGACGTCGAACTTGACGCCGCTGTTGATCAGGTCGCCCACCAGACCCCGGTCGAGGTAGGTGGCAGTCGATCGGATGCGCTTGTCGTCGGTCGTGATCGCGATGATCTCGGTGCCGCCATTGCCCTCCTGCAGCGTGACCGCCTTGATCCGCTTGGCCCGCACTTCTTCGAGGAAGTCGGAATAGCCGATCTGCGAGCCTTGCGCCACCGTCCGGTCGAACTGCTTGAACACGGTGAACAGCACGAGTGCAATCACCAGCCAGACAGCGACCTTCGAGAACCATTGATTGTTCACCGCGGCTCCTTTAGCCAGTCCAGACCGGTGATCGGGCGCGGGATGCCGCCCATCAGCCACACGGTCGCACGGTACATGGGGGGCATTCTACGGGAGTCAAGCCCTGCACCACTGGGACCGGACCGCTGTTGAAACAAGGGATTTCGGGGCGAATTCGACCCATCGCAAGCGAACGTGCAAGGCAAATCAGGCATTCCTCAGGCCGATGCCGACGAGAAAGGTCTCCGCCGACTTGTCGCGAGAGGCCTTTGGCTTGATCGGCTTGACCACCCGAAAGGTCTTGCGGTATTGCTCGACGAGCTGGCTATAGCCGCTGCCATGGAACACCTTGGTGACCAAGGTGCCACCCGGCTTGAGGTGTGCCACGGCAAACTCCATGGCCAGTTCGATGAGGTGCGCCATGCGGGCCGCGTCAGTCGCCTCGATGCCCGTCAGGTTGGGCGCCATGTCCGAGACCACCACGTCGACGACCCGGTCGCCAAGGGCGGCGTGCAGTTGGGCCGCCACCGCCTCTTCGCGGAAATCGCCGTGAATGAAGTGCACGCCCTCGATCGGCTCCATCGGCAGGATGTCCAGCCCGATGATCACGCCGTCGAGCTCGCCCACGGCCGCGCCGCCGGTGCCGGCCGACTTCGGCGCGAACTTGCGCCGCAGGTACTGGCTCCAGGCGCCAGGCGCCGAACCCAGATCGACCACCACCTGGCCGGGCTTGAACAGGCCCAGGGTCTCGTCGATCTCCTTCAGCTTGTAGGCGGCACGCGCGCGAAACCCCTCCCGTTGTGCCAGTTTCACATACGGGTCGTTCATGTGATCGGTCAGCCAGGCCTTGTTGACCTTCTTGCTTTTTGTCTTGAATTTCATGTCCGGGCGATAATACGAGGATGCCTGCCATCTTCCTGACACCCGCCGAGCGCAAGCAACAGCGCGGCGAAGCCCATCACCTCGACCCGGTTGTGCTGATCGGCTCCGATGGCCTGACCCCTGCGGTGGTGAAGGAGGTGGACACCGCCCTGAAGGCCCATGGCCTGATCAAGGTGCGGATGTTCTCGGATTCCCGGGTCGACCGTGAGGCCGCGCTGGCCGCGCTGGCCGAGCAACTCGACGCGGCCCCGGTGCAGCACATCGGCAAGTTGCTGGTGCTGTGGCGGCCGAAGCCGGAAAAGGAACGTGCCGAGCGAGAGGACCGCATGGCCGGCCCGCGCGTGGTCAAGATCCTGAAGTTCTCCAAGAGCCCCAACCACCGGCCGCAGGTCAAGAAGCTCACCGTGCTCGGCAACCAGCGCGTGGCCGCTGGCGGCGAAATCAAGCGCGCCAAGCGCCGCGTGACCAGCATCAAGAAGAAGGCCGTCGGCTGACCGCCTGACCTGCGCCCGGCGGGCCGACCCACCGGCCCGCGCTCAACGGGATGCGTGCGTGGCTCGCCAAGCGAGCAGCGCCACCAAGGCGATCTTCACGGCAAAGAAGGCCGTGCTGATCAGGTGCAACTGGCCAAAGCTGAATGTGCCCTGCCCCTCGCGCGCCGCCGCCATCAGCGGTTGCACGCCAAAGTAGCCGGCCACGGTGCAGAACACTGCCCCCAGCACCAGCAGCATCTCGGTCGAGAGCACGGACCCCTGCCCGGCCTCGGCCGCGTCGCGGGCACGCCGGCGCTCGATGGCCAGCAACAGCAGCGCCAGCACCACGCTCGTCCAGGCTTCGCGGGTGAACAGGTGGCCCACCAGGCGCCCGGCGTCGGGCCGGGTCTGGGTGGCGAACGCCGCCGGCGCGGCGATGCCCGCCACGCACAGCAGCATGCCGGCCCAGGCCGCCGGCAGGATCCGCCGCAGGCGCTCGACCAGTCCGGGCTGGCTGTCGGCCCCCGATGACATGCCCGGATCCGCGCCTGCCATCAGAGGTAGCGGACCTCGACGATCTCGTAGCGCTTGACGCCGCCGGGGGCCTGCACCTCGGCCACGTCGCCGGCCTCCTTGCCGATCAGTGCGCGCGCGATCGGCGAGCTGATCGAGATGAGCCCCTGCTTCAGGTCGGCCTCGTCGTCGCCGACGATCTGGTAGGTCACCTCCTGGCCAGCCGATTCGTCCTCGAGGTCGACAGTGGCGCCGAACACCACGCGGCCACCGGCATCCACCGACGCGGGATCGATCACCTGGGCCGCCGCGAGCTTGCTCTCGATCTCGAGGATGCGCCCCTCGATGAAGCCCTGCTTGTCCTTGGCGGCGTCGTACTCGGCGTTCTCGGAGAGGTCGCCCTGGGCACGTGCTTCGGCGATCGCCTTGATGACGGCGTGGCGTTCGACGCTCTTGAGCCGCTGAAGTTCGTCCTTCAGCTTCTCGGCGCCGCGCTTGGTGAGGGGAATGGTGGCCATGGTCAACGACAAGAGATGAGCTGAAAAAAGAAACCGCCGCCAGGGCCTCGGTACGGCACCAGCGGCGGACGCAGTGGGCGCGAGTTTAGTTCCGACCTAACTTGCGTACAAGTTAGTCTGCACTGAAGCTTCGCTTCAGTGCAGTTCGGCGTGCAGTTCCTGCAGCGAGTGGACGGTGATGCCGTCCTGGTGCTTCATCGCTTCGGTGGCTGCCTCGCAGCCGGCCATCGTGGTGTAGTAGGTCACCCGGTTGGCCAGCGCCGCGGTTCGGATGTTGCGCGAATCGGCGATTGCCGTGCGGGTTTCGTCGACCGTGGTGAACACCAACTGAATCTCGCCGGCCTTGAGCATGTCGACGATGTGCGGCCGGCCATCCTTGACCTTGTTGACCACCTTCACCGGCACGCCCGCGGCGGCGATGGCCGCGGCCGTGCCCTTGGTGGCCACGACGCTGAAGCCCAGGTCGACCAGGTCACCGGCCACCTTGACGGCACGGGCCTTGTCGCCGTTCTTCACGGTGATGACCACGGTGCCCTGGCGCGGCAGCTGCGAGCCTGCGCCCAGCTGGCTCTTCAACATGGCCTCGCCAAACGTGCGCCCTGCACCCATCACCTCGCCGGTGGAGCGCATTTCGGGGCCGAGGATCGGGTCCACACCGGGGAACTTGTTGAACGGGAACACCGCTTCCTTGATGCTGAAGTACGGCGGGACGACCTCCCGCGGCGGCTTGCCGTCCATGCCGACCTGGTCGGCGAGCTTCTGGCCGGCCATGCAGCGGGCCGCGATCTTGGCCAGTTGCTGGCCCGTGGCTTTGCTGACGTAGGGCACCGTGCGCGATGCGCGCGGATTCACCTCGAGCACGTAGACCACGGCCTTGTCGCCCTCGCCCTGGATCGCGAACTGCGTGTTCATCAGGCCGACCACCTTCAGCGCGCGGGCCATCAGCGTGGCCTGGCGCCGCAGTTCGTCCTGCAGCGCGGCCGGCAGCGAATACGGCGGCAGCGAGCATGCCGAGTCGCCGGAATGCACGCCGGCCTGCTCGATGTGCTCCATGATGCCGCCGATCATCACGTCGTGGCCGTCGCTGATGCAGTCGACGTCGACCTCGATCGCGTCGTCGAGGAACCGGTCGAGCAGCACCGGCGACTTCTCGGAGACGCGCACCGCCTCGCGCATGTAGCGCTCGAGGTCCTTGTCGCCGTGCACGATCTCCATCGCGCGGCCGCCCAGCACATAGCTGGGCCGCACCACCAATGGATAGCCGATCTCCTGGGCGAGCTTCAGCGCCGCCTCTTCGGTGCGTGCCGTTCGATTGGGTGGCTGGCGCAATCCCAATTCATGAAGCAGCTTCTGGAAGCGCTCGCGGTCTTCGGCGATGTCGATCGAATCGGGCGAGGTGCCGATGATCGGCACACCGTAGCGCTCGAGGTCGAGCGCCAGCTTCAGCGGCGTCTGCCCCCCGTACTGCACGATCACGCCGACCGGCTTTTCCTTGTCGACGATCTCGAGCACGTCTTCCAGCGTCACCGGCTCGAAATACAGGCGGTCGCTGGTGTCGTAGTCGGTCGACACCGTTTCCGGGTTGCAGTTGACCATGATGGTCTCGTAACCATCCTCGCGCAACGCGAGGGCGGCATGGACGCAGCAGTAGTCGAATTCGATGCCCTGCCCGATGCGGTTGGGCCCGCCGCCCAGCACCATGATCTTCCTGCGGTCCGTGGGCTCGGCCTCGCACTCGCCATCGGCCGTCTCGTAGCACGAGTACATGTAGGCGGTCTGCGTGGCGAACTCGGCCGCGCAGGTGTCCACCCGCTTGTAGACCGGGCGCACACCCAGCGCATGGCGCGCCTTGCGCACCTCGTGCTGGTGGGTGCCCATCAGCGTGCCCAGGCGGCGGTCGGAGAAGCCCTTCTGCTTCACGTAACGCAGTTCGGCTGCAGACAGGCTGTCCAGCGTGCGCGCCTTCAACTGGGCCTCGGTGACGACGATCTCCTCGATCTGGGCCAGGAACCACGGGTCGATGGCCGTCTCGTCGAAGATCTCGTCCAACGACATGCCGATGCGGAAGGCATCGGCCACGTACAGCAGGCGCTCCGGGCCGGCGTTGCCGATGGCCTCGATGATCTCCTCGCGCTCGTGCTCGCGCTCGCTCAGCCCGTCGATGCCGGTCTCGAGGCCGCGCAAGGCCTTCTGCAGGCTTTCCTGGAAGGTGCGGCCGATGGCCATCACCTCGCCCACGGACTTCATCTGCGTGGTCAGGTGCGGGTCGGCTTCGCGGAACTTCTCGAAGGCGAAGCGCGGGATCTTGGTGACAACGTAGTCGATGCTGGGCTCGAAGCTTGCCGGTGTGGCGCCACCGGTGATGTCGTTGCGCAGTTCGTCGAGCGTGTAGCCCACCGCCAGCTTGGCGGCGATCTTGGCGATCGGGAAGCCGGTGGCCTTCGATGCCAGCGCCGACGAACGCGACACGCGCGGGTTCATCTCGATCACCACCATGCGCCCGTCGGCCGGGTTGATGGAGAACTGAACGTTGGAACCGCCGGTGTCGACGCCGATCTCTCGCAGGATCGCGATCGACGCGTTGCGCAGCAGCTGGTATTCCTTGTCGGTGAGCGTCTGCGCCGGCGCCACGGTGATCGAATCGCCCGTGTGGATGCCCATCGGGTCGAGGTTCTCGATGCTGCACACGATGATGCAGTTGTCGGCGCGGTCGCGCACGACTTCCATCTCGAACTCCTTCCAGCCGATCAGACTCTCCTCGATGAGCAGTTCCTTGGTTGGCGACAGGTCGAGGCCGCGCTTGCAGATCTCTTCGAACTCGTCGGGGTTGTAGGCGATGCCGCCGCCGGTGCCGCCCATCGTGAAGCTGGGGCGGATGACCATCGGGAAGCCCGTGCCGCCGATGTCGGCCTGGATGCGCTTCTGCACCGCCAGTGCCTCGTCCATCGAATGCGCGATGCCGCTCTTGGCCGAATCCAGGCCGATGGACGTCATCGCGTCCTTGAACTTCATGCGGTCTTCGGCCTTCTCGATCGCATGCTCGTTGGCCCCGATCATCTCGACGCCGTACTTCTCGAGCACACCGTGCCGATGCAGGTCGAGCGCGCAGTTCAGCGCGGTTTGTCCACCCATGGTGGGCAGGATCGCGTCCGGCCGCTCCTTGGCGATGATCTTCTCGACCACGCGCCAGGTGATGGGCTCGATGTAGGTGACATCGGCCATCTCGGGGTCGGTCATGATGGTCGCCGGGTTGCTGTTGACCAGCACGACCTTGTAGCCCTCTTGCCGCAGTGCCTTGCAGGCCTGGGCCCCGGAATAGTCGAACTCGCAGGCCTGCCCGATGACGATCGGGCCGGCACCGATGATGAGGATGGTCTTCAGGTCGGTGCGCTTAGGCATGGGTCTTCTCCGCTTGGGCCATCAGCGCGGTGAAACGGTCGAACAGATAGGCAATGTCGTGCGGCCCGGGCGAGGCCTCGGGGTGGCCCTGGAAGCAGAAGGCCGGCTTGTCGGTGCGGGCCAGGCCCTGCAGCGTGCCGTCGAACAGGCTCACGTGGGTGGGGCGAAGGTTGGCCGGCAGCGTCTTCTCGTCCACCGCGAAGCCGTGGTTCTGGCTGGTGATCGAGACGCGGCCGCTGTCGAGATCCTTCACCGGGTGGTTGGCGCCGTGGTGGCCGAACTTCATCTTGAAGGTCTTTGCTCCCGACGCCAGCGCCATGATCTGGTGACCCAGGCAGATGCCGAAGGTCGGGACGCCGCTGTCGATGAGCGTGCGCGCCGCAGCGATCGCGTAATCGCAGGGTTCGGGGTCGCCCGGCCCATTGCTCAGGAAGACGCCGTCGGGCCGGAGCTTCAGCACCTCGGTGGCCGAGGTGCGCGCCGGCACCACGGTGACCCGGCAGCCGCGGCTGGCCAGCATGCGAAGGATGTTGCGCTTGACGCCGAAGTCGAACGCGACGACATGGAATCGCGCGTCGCCGAGTTGTCCGTAACCCTGCCCGAGCGTCCATTCGGTCTCGGACCAGGCATACGGCTCGGTCACGCTCACCACCTGGGCGAGATCCTGGCCGGCCATGCTGGGCGCCGCCTTCGCACTGGCGATGGCGGCGTCGATGTCGGCAGGGCTCACCACGGCGCCGGGCGCAAAGGTGACGATACAACCGTTCTGTGCGCCGCCGGAGCGCAGCACGCGGGTCAGGCGGCGGGTGTCGATGCCGGCGATGGCCACCGTGCCCTCGCGCTGCAAATACTGCGGCAGCGTGAGGTGGGCGCGGAAGTTGGACATGCGGGACGGAACGTCCTTGACGATCAGGCCGGCGGCATGGACCTTCGAGGCTTCGACATCCTCCACGTTGACGCCATAGCTGCCGATGTGCGGATACGTCAGCGTGACGATCTGCCGGCAATAGCTCGGGTCGGTGAGGATTTCCTGGTAGCCGGTGAGCGCGGTGTTGAACACCACTTCTCCGACCGTCTGACCGGCAGCGCCGATCGAATTGCCCTGGAAGACCGTGCCGTCTGCGAGTGCAAGGAGGGCGGGGGGCAGGACTGGCAGCAAGGGATTGGCTCCGGAAGTCACGCACACCCGGCGCCGCGCGCGGTGACCCCGCGACAACGGTGATCCGGTGGGGGAAACTTGCTCGGTGTTCCGCTAGGCTGCGTGGGTGGCGGGTAAACCTGCAGAGTATAGCCGCCTGTCGGCCCCAGGCGCCGCGCCTGGGGTCTCGGTCGGGTCTGCGTGGCGAGGGCGGCTCAGTGTGCCAGAGCCGCGATGCCGGCGCGCGCCACCTGGGCGTCCTCGGTCGACTTCACGCCGCTGACGCCGACGGCGCCGATGCACTGGCCGTCGACCAGCACCGGCACGCCGCCTTCGAGCATGCCCTCCAGCGTCGGCGCACTGAGGAACGAGTAACGCCCCTGGTTGATCACGTCCTCATAGACCTTGCTCTCGCGGCGGCCGACGGCAGCGGTCCGCGCCTTCGCCGGGGCGATCTGGGCCGAGATGGGCGCCGCACCATCGAGTCGCTGCAGCCACAGCAGATGCCCGCCGTCATCGACGATGGCGATGGTGACGGCCCAGCCCTGCGTCACGGCCTCGCGCTCGGCAGCCTGTGCCATGGCGCGGACGTCTTCCAGGGTGAGAACGGGTTTGGTCTTCATGGGTCGGGGTCCAGGTTGGAGGTCAATGCCCTAGTGTGCCGCAGGTCACCGAGGCGATTCATCGCCTCCACTGCAGTTCATCCCGCCGGAACTTAGAATCATCGGCTGGGATCGAAGGTCCGTCCCCGAACGCACGACAGGAGGTTTCATGAGCGAACAACGCATCGACAGTTTCTCCGGCTACGTTGGCACGTCCACCGTCGACCGCAACCGTGTGCTGCGCAACACCTACTGGCTGCTGGCCGTGTCGCTGGTGCCCACGGTGCTCGGCGCCTGGGTGGGCGTGTCCACGGGCATCACCGCGGCGATGGGCGCAGGCATGAGCGCGATCGTGTTCCTGGCTGGCGCTTTCGGCCTGATGTATGCGGTCGAAAAGACCAAGCACTCGTCGACCGGCGTCTACGTGCTGCTCGCCTTCACGTTCTTCATGGGCCTGATGCTGTCGCGCATGCTGGCCATGGTGCTGGGCTTCAAGAACGGCAGTTCGCTGATCATGACCGCCTTCGGCGGCACGGCGGCGGTGTTCTTTGCCATGGCCACGCTGGCCAGCGTGATCAAGCGCGACCTCAGCAACATGGGCAAGTTCCTGTTCGTCGGTGCCATCGTGCTGCTGTTGGCCGGCATCGTGAACATCTTCCTGCAGTCGAGTGCCCTGATGATCACGATCGCGGTGATGGCCATCATGGTGTTCAGCGCCTTCCTGCTGTACGACTTGAAGCGCATCATCGATGGCGGCGAGACCAACTACATCAGCGCCACCCTCGCGGTGTACCTGGACCTGTACAACATCTTCCAGAGCCTGCTGGCGCTGCTGGGCATCTTCGGCGGCGAGCGCGACTGACCGACCGCCCGTCCCGCCAACGACAAGGCCCCGCTCGCGGGGCCTTTTTCATGGGCGATCGGCCGTAGCCGGTATGCCGCGTGGTCAGTCAGGCCGTCTCGGCGCGTTCGAACACCGCCATGCTCTCCACATGGGCCGTGTGCGGGAACATGTTCACCGCACCGGCCAGCACACAGCGGTAGCCGGCCTGATGCACCAGCAGGCCGGCGTCGCGCGCCAGCGTGGCCGGGTTGCAACTCACGTAGACGATGCGCTTCGGCGGCGCCCACCCCGACACCGGCGCTGCGTGCAGGTCGGCCAGCGCCTTGGCCAGGGCAAATGCGCCCTCGCGCGGCGGGTCGACCAGCCACTTGTCGGCTGGCCCATAGGCCACCAGGTCGTCCGGCCCGAACTCGAACAGGTTCCGCGCCACAAAGCTGGCCCGATCGCCCAGGCCATTGCGCAGCGCGTTGTCGCGCGAGCGCTGCACCAGCACCTCGCTGCCCTCGATGCCCAGCACCGCGCGGGCCCGGGTGGCGATGGGCAGCGTGAAGTTGCCCAGGCCGCAGAACCAGTCGATCACGCGCTCGTCGGAGCGTGGATCGAGCAGCCGCACCGCGCGCCCGACCAGCACGCTGTTGATGTGGTGGTTGACCTGGGTGAAGTCGGTCGGCCGAAATGGCATCAGCAGGCCGAACTCCGGCAGCGAGTAGGCGAGTTCCGGCCCGCCCTCGTCCAGCAGGTGCACCGTGTCCGGCCCCTTGGGCTGCAGCCACCACTGCACGCCGTGATCGGCGCCGAACGCCCTCAACCGCGCCAGGTCGGCGTCGGTGAGCGGCTCGAGGTGCCGCAGCACCAGCGCGATGACGGCCTGGTCGCTGCGTTCACCGATGGCCAGTTCGATCTGGGGCAGGCGATCACGCTGATCCATCGAACCGATCAGCGCGCGCAGCGGCATCAGCATGTCGCTCACCTTGCGAGGCAGCACGGTGCAACTGGACATGTCGGCCACGTAGCGGCTCTTGCGCTCGTGGAAGCCCACCAGCACCGTGCCCTTGCGGGGCACGTTTCGCACCGACAGGCGTGCGCGGTAGCGATAGCCCCAGGTCGGGCCTTCGATGGGCCGCAGCATGCGCTCGGGCCGCACCTTGGCCAGGTGCTGCAGGTTGTCCTCGAGCACGCGCTGCTTGATCGCCACCTGCGCCGACGCGTCCAGGTGCTGCATCTTGCAGCCGCCACAGGCGCCGGCGTGAAGCCCGAAATGCGGGCAGCCCGGCCTCACCCGCAGCGGGCTCTCGCGCCGCATCGCGGTGAGGGTGCCCTGCTCCCATTGGTTCTTGCGGCGGGAGACCTGGGCCTGAACTTCCTCGCCAGGCAAGGCGCCTTCGATGAAGACCACCTTGCCCTCGGCGTTGTGGGCCACGCCCTGGGCCTCGATGTCGAGCGACTCGACCCGAAGCCATTCTTGCTGTGTCGTCATGCGGCAGGATTATCCGGCCGCGCGACGAGGTTGCCGCAGGATCAGAGGCTGAGGGTCTATCGAGCGTGACCGAGCGGCGCGCCAGAAGGTGTCCGATCTAGGCGCAAAGCACAGCCATAGCTCGGGCTATGGCGAGCATTTGCAACGACGAGCGGGCGACTTCTGGCGTGATGAGCGGGCATGATCGAGAGACTCTCAGCCTCAGGGCTTGATGTACTCGCTGATCGGCTTCCAGCGGCCGTCCTGTATCTGCGACAGGCGCGACATGTTGCTGCCCAGGCGCTTCTGCGGGCCGAAGGTGAACTCGGCGCTTCCGAAGATGTCCGGCGGCACGACCATCGTGTCCATGGCCTTGATGAAGCTCTCGGTGGTCAGCGTCGGGCCGGCCTTCTGCGCCGCACGGATGAACAGGTCGATGATGCTGTAGCCGTACACCGAGAACACGGTCGGGTCTTCGTTGAACTTGGTCTTGTACTTGTTGGCCCAGAAGCGGATCGGCTGCGAGGCCTCGTCCAGGTAGGGCTGCTGCACCGTCATCGTGGCGTACAGACCGTCCATCGGCTTGCCGCCCAGCTTGTGGATCAGATCGGTGTAGCTGGCGCTCGAGCCGAGGAAGATCGGGTTGAAGCCGGTCTTGCGCGATTCGGCGATGGTGCCGATGGTCTCCCGGATGATGGTGCCGAGCACGACCAGGTCGCAACCGGCCGCTTTCATCTTGGCCACCTGCGACGAGAAATCTGTGGCGCCGCGCTTGTAGCTGGTCTTCTCGGCCAGGTCACCGCCGACGACCTTCATTGCGGCCTCGGCGCCGCGCACCACCTCCAGACCGAACTCATCGTCCTGGTAGATCGTGCACACCTTCTTCGCGCCCTTGTCCTTGACCATCTTCGGCAGGGCCAGGCGGATCTGGTCGAAGTAGGTGGCGGCGAAGGAGTACTTGAGCTTGTGGAAGGGCTCGTACATCTCGCGCGCCGCGGTGATCGGCAGGAAGTTGATGACGTTCTTCTCGAACTGCACCGGCATGGCAGCATTGTTCTGCGCCGTACCGATGTGGCCCGCCATCAGGAAGATCTTGTCCTGGTTGACCAGCTTCTGCGCCGCCAGCACGGCGCGCTTCGGGTCGTAGCCCGAGTCCTCGATCAGCAGCTTGATCTTGCGGCCATGCACGCCGCCTTGTTCGTTGAGTTCGTCGACGCGCAGCAGCATGCCCAGGCGGGCCTGCTTGCCGAAGCCGGCCAGCGGTCCGGACAGGTCCTGGATGGAGCCGAGCACGATCTCGTTCTTGGCGACGCCCTGCGATTGCGCCAACGCGGGCTCGGCCAGGACCGCCATGGACAAGGCCACGACAAGGGATAGCGACTTCATGGTGAGGTGTCTCCAGTGGGCGCCCTTCAGGCGCGAGCGCCGCATGCTAGCGCGCCCTTCCCGGCCGGGAATGATCGGAAACACGAAGGGAAGACGGCAGGTCCGGCGTCGCGCCGGACAGGCGCCTCAACGCGCTGGCAGCAGCCGCGCTGGGTCGATCGGCTTGCCCTGGCGCCGGATCTCGAAGTGCAGCTGCACCCGCTCGGCGTCGGTCGAGCCCATCTCGGCGATCTTCTGGCCGCGCCGCACCGGCTGATCTTCCTTGACCAGCAGCGCCTGGTTGTGGGCATAGGCTGTCAGGTAGGTGCTGTTGTGCTTGACGATGACGAGGTTGCCATACCCCCGCAGGCCCGAACCGGCGTAGACCACGCGACCATCGGCCGCAGCGAGCACCGGATCGCCCGCCTTGCCCAGGATGGCCAGGCCCTTGCTGCGGCCTTCCTCGAAACTGCCACCCACCGGGCCGCTGGCCGGCCACAACCATTGGACCCCGTCATCCACGTCCCGCGCCGCAGGCTCGGTGGGCGCCGCCACCGTGCTGGCGGGCGACGCGGCAGGTGCTGGCGTTGCGGCCGATGCGGCTGCAACAGGACTGGGCGGCAACGACGCCACCCCATTGGCGGCTGTCGGTGACGCCGACGGCGCCGACGCGGCTGCGGCAGGCGGCTTGGCCTCCAGCGGCCTGGCCTCGGCGCGTGCCGCAGGCGCCCCCCTGGCGGCCACCGCCGCGGCGTCGGTGCTGGGCGGTACCACCCGCAACACCTGCCCGACCTCGATCAGGTTCGGGTTGTCGATGCCGTTCCAGCGCACGATGTCGCGCCAGTTCTGGCCGTTGTCCAGGCCGATCCGGATGAGGGTGTCGCCGGGCTTGACGCTGTAGTAACCCGGTTTGCCGGCGTTCTCGGCGCCCGGTGGAGGCCGTTGCCCGCTGTCCTGGGCCACCTGATTGCCTGGCGGCGTGGCCGCCGGCGCCTGGCCCTGGCTGGACGGCCGACCCGACACGCTGCGCTCGACCACCGGCGCCTGCGACTTGGAGGTCGAACAGCCTGCCAGCCAAGCCGACAGCAGCACGGAAATCCACCACCTGGGAGCAAACATCGTCAAGGACAGCCTCGTTGCCGGATCATGCTGCACCCGATTTTAGGGGGACGAACAACACGCCATCATGGGCCCGTTGCCGCACTTTGCCACCCGGCCCCTTGTCGACCACCATCAGCACCTGCGCGTTGCCGCCGGCCTGCCGCATCGGCGCGACCAGTCGCCCGCCAATGGCCAGTTGGTCCAGCCACGCGTCGGGCAACTCGTCGCCACCGGCCGCGGCCACGATGCTCTGGTAAGGGGCCCGCTGCGGCAGCCCCAGCATGCCGTCACCGTGCCGCACCGTCATGTGCGCCAGATCCATCGTGGCCAGGCGGTCGCGCGCCCGGTCGAACAGGGCCGCCAGGCGCTCGATGGTGACCACCTCGGGCGCCAGGCGCGCCAGCAGCGCCGCCTGGTAGCCGCAGCCCGTGCCAATCTCGAGCGTGCGGCCCAGGTGGCCAAGTCGGCGGGCGGACTCGCCTTCGAACAGCAGGCCGAGCATGCGCGCCACCACCGAAGGCTTCGAGATCGTCTGGCCATGCCCGATGGGCAGGCTGGTGTCCTCGTAGGCCTGGATGGCCAGGGCCGAATCGACGAACAGGTGGCGCGGCACGGCGGCCATGGCGGTGAGCACGGCCTCGCCACAGACCCCCTCGGCGCGCAGCCGCTCGACCATGCGGTGCCGCACCAGGGCCGAGTCGAGCCCGACACCGGTGGGCGCCACGTGGCGCGCGGCATCCTGCGCGGCTTCGCGCAGCAGGCGTTGTGGTCGGAGCGGTTCGCGGGCCGGTGACGTCGCGGCCTCGGTGCCGAGTCGTTCCAGCGCGAGGGGAAACCGCGCGGTGCGATCCGGCCGCGGCTCGCTCATCCGGTCCCTCCTCGCGGCGCGGCCAGGCGGCCGCCCCAGTGGGCCAGGCCGGCGTGGTCGGTCAGGTCCACCTGCAGCGGCGTGATGGACACGCAGCCGCCCGCGGTGGCGCAGAAATCGGTGCCGTCGCCGGCGTCGCGGGCTTCGCCGGCGGGCCCGATCCAGTAGATCGGGTCGCCGCGGGGGTTGGTCTGCTGGATCACGCCCTCGCTGGCGTGCCGCCGTCCCAGGCGGGTGACCTGCCAGGGCAGGCGGTCGGCATCGGGCCGGTTGGGCATGTTCACGTTCAGCAGCCAGGGCGGGCCGTCGAGGCCGTCGGCCAGCACGCGCTCGACGATGGCACGCGCCGTGCGGGCGGCGGCGTCGAGATGGGTCCAGCCCTTCTCAGTCTGCGAGAAGGCAATGGCCGGGATGCCGAACAGGTGTCCCTCCATCGCCGCGGCGACAGTGCCCGAGTACAGGGTGTCGTCGCCCATGTTGGCACCCTGGTTGATGCCCGAGACCACCAGATCGGGCCGGTAACCGAGCAGGCCGGTGAGCGCGACGTGCACGCAGTCCGACGGAGTGCCGTTGACGACGCGAAAGCCCGCCTGCGCACCACCGCGCGCCTCGAACACCTGCAGTGGCCGGTCGAGCGTCAGCGCATTGGAGGTGCCGCTGGCATTGCGCTCGGGGGCGATGACGTCGATCTCCCCGAGGCCGCGCATGGCCTCCACCAACGCCGCGAGCCCGGGGGCCAGGTAGCCGTCGTCGTTGGCGATCAGGATGTGCATGTGGAGGGCATTGTAGGCAGGCGTCGCCGGCGCGACGGGAGGGCCGGACCCGCATGCCTATCATCCCGGTTTTGTCTGAACGGGAACCTCCCCATGCATGCCTGGATCTGCGACAACCCGATCGGCGTCGACGCCCTGCGCTGGGCCGAACTGCCCACGCCCGCGCCAGGCCCAGGCGAGGTGCGGCTGGCCATCCGCGCCGCCAGCCTGAACTTCCCCGACATCCTCATCGTCCAGAACAAGTACCAGTTCAAGCCGCCCCTGCCCTTCGTGCCCGGCTCCGAGTTCGCCGGCACTGTGGAGGCCGTCGGCGACGGCGTCACCGGGTTCAAGCCCGGCGACCGCGTGGCGGCGATGGGCGGCACCGGCGGGTTCGGCACGCACGCCATCGTCCGCGCCGACAAGCTGATTCCGCTGCCCGACGGCTTCGCGCTCGAGCACGGCGCGGCCTTCGCCCTGACCTACGGCACCTCGCACCACGCACTGGTCGACCGCGCGGCGCTGAAGGCCGGCGAGACGGTGCTGGTGCTCGGCGCCGCCGGCGGCGTGGGCACCGCCGCGGTGCAGATCGCCAAGGCCATGGGGGCCAAGGTGATCGCGGCGGCGTCCACCGACGAGAAGTGCGCGCTGTGCCGCAGCATCGGCGCCGACGCCACCATCAACTACGGCACCGAGAACCTGCGCGATGCGCTCAAGGCCCTGACCCACGGCCAGGGCCCCGATGTCGTCTACGACCCGGTGGGCGGCGACCTGGCCGAGCCGGCCTTCCGCTCGATCGCCTGGCGGGGCCGCTACCTGGTCATCGGCTTCGCCGGCGGCGCCATCCCGGCACTGCCTTTGAACCTCACGCTGCTCAAGGGCGCGTCGATCGTCGGCGTGTTCTGGGGCGACTTCGTGCGGCGCGAGCCCCAGGCCAGCGCCGCCGGGCTGGGGCAATTGGCACAGTGGTATGCCGAAGGCAAGATCCGGCCGGTGATCGACCAGCAATTGCCGATGAGCCAGCTGCACGCGGCCTACGCCCGCATGGGCAGCCGGCAGGTGCTGGGCAAGGTGGTGATGGTCAACGAGTAGGCCCGGGCGCGCCCGGCAGGCGGCGTCCTTCAACGGAAGGACCTCCTGCGAGGCGCTCTGCGCTAGCATCGGCGCCTGAGCAGCGGGGGTGCGCGACATGGCCGTGAAGGTCCTGATACTCGAAGACAATCCGGTCGCCAGAGGCTTCCTCTGCCGCGTCGTGCGCGAAAGCTTCAGCGACACGATCGCCATCACCGAGGCCGGTGACCTGGAAGCCGCCCGCGCCCAGATCAGCCTCACCGGCGGGCCCAGCGGCCTGCACGGCGTCGACCCGTTCAAGCTGATCCTGGTCGACCTCGAACTGCCCGACGGCAACGGCATGGAACTGCTGGCCGAACTGGGCCAGTACCCGGCCACCAAGGTGGTCACCACGCTGTACTCCGACGACGAGCACCTGTTCCCGGCACTGCAATGCGGCGCCGACGGCTACCTGCTCAAGGAAGACCGCTTCGAGGTGCTGGTCGAGGAACTGCAGAAGATCGTGCGCGGCCAGCCGCCACTGTCGCCGGCCATTGCGCGGCGCCTGCTCGGCCACTTCCGCCACGGCACGAAGGGGGCCGGACTGTCGGCCGATTCGGGTTTCGCCATGCCGACCGACTTCGTCGGCGGCAGCCGGCCGGTGCCCATCGAGCGCCCGCCCGAGCACGACCGCCTCACGCCGCGCGAGAGCGAGGTGCTCACCTACCTGAGCAAGGGCTTCACGATCAAGGAGATCGCGGGGCTGATGGGCATCAAGTGGTTCACCGTCAACGACCACATCAAGTCCATCTACAAGAAGCTCAACGTGTCCAGCCGCGCCGAGGCCGCGGTGCTGGCCACCAAGCACGGCCTGGTCTGACGGCCGGCGGCGATCGCGTCGTCGTCCCGGCCGCCTGTCACTGACCGTCCGTGGTGCGCGCGACCGACGGCGTGGCAAGCTGGTGGCAGGCCAATGCGCCGGCCGACTGGATGGGCTGGCGCCTGCGGGCGCTGATGGCCCTGGCCCTGGCCGGCTGCATCGGCCTGTTCGTGGTGCTTCGGGGCATTTCGCAGGCCCCCCACCTGGATGTGACGCTGCGCGCCACGGGTGCGCAGGGCATCGAACTGGTCGCTGCCGGCCAGGCCGACCTCGCTCGCTGGGGTGATCGGCGCCTGGCCACGCTGACGGCAGGGTCGTCCGAGAGGCTGGACGCGAATGCTTCGATGCTGCAGCGCACGCCGCGCTGGATCGTCGACGACGGCGTTCGGTCCCGCGTGGCGCACCTGCAGGACACACTGGCGGGCATGATGGAGGCCCCGTTGGTGCGCCTCGAGTTCAGCGACGGGGCGTCGCTGGACCTGGCGCCGACGCCGCGCGGCTTTGCCGGCCTGGGCACCACGTTCTGGCTGCTCAGCGCACTGTCGCTGCTGCTGTACCTGGTCGGGGCGGTGTTCCTGCTGTCGCGGCCGACCACGGGCACCCTGCTGTACGCGGCAATGGCATGGTGCCACTCCTGCAGCCTGCTGATGATCGCGATGGAATCCCTGCCTGGCCTGGGATGGCCCGCCGGCTTCGCCGCGGTCGACCTGCCCCTGCGCACGGCCTGCGATCTGTTCACGGGCGCCGCCGTGCTGCACGTCAGCCTCATCCATCCCCATGCGGTGCGACACCACCGCGCGGTGTCCGGATTCGGCTGGGCGCTGGCTGCCGGCTTTGCCGCCGCGTCGGCCTCCGGCGGCGTGCCGCTGGCCTGGTGGTGGACCCAGGCCTTGCTCATCGGCTTCGGCATCGCCTCGTGGGGCGCACTGACCTGGTCGCACCGGCGCTGGCCGCACCCGGTGTCGCTGGTGCTGCGACGCCTTTGCGTGGCCGGCACCGGCACGCTGGGCCTGCTGACGGTGGCCATCGCCCTGGCAGACCGCCAGGGGCAGTCGCAGCAGTTGATCGCCTCCATCGGATCGGTGATCTGGTATGTGTTCTTCGCGTCGCTGCTGCTGTTGGTGCCCTTCCTGGCGCGGTCGCAGCACGTGATGCGCGAGTTCGCCATGCTCGCCGGCCTGAGCACCGTGGCCACGTCGCTCGATCTGCTGTTCATCACCGTCTTTGCGCTCGGGCAGTTTGCCTCGCTGGCGCTGGCGCTGTTCGTGTCGCTGGGGCTCTACGCGGCGGCACGGCAGTGGATGCTCAACCACCTCAGTGGCACCGGCGTCGCCACGGCGGAACGCACTTTCGAGAGCCTGTATCGCGCCGCACGCGCCCTCGAAGCCACCCCCAACCAGTCGACCGAGCACGTGGCCCGCTTGCTGCAGGAACTGTTCGATCCGCTGGAGGTGCGGTCGGAACGCCAGTCGGTGGCAGGCAGCCAGGTGTCGGCCCACGGCTCGACGCTCACCGTGCCCATGCCGCGCATGCCCGGCATGGCCGCCGGGGACGACATGGTGCTGCTGCTGCGCTATGCGCGGCGCGGGCGTCGCATGTTCACCCGCGAGGACGCCCGCCTGACCGACCGCGTGCTGCAGCAGTTGCGCAGCGCCGTCGCCTACGACCGCGCCGTCGAACTCGGCCGCAGCGAAGAGCGCATGCGTCTGGCGCAGGACCTGCACGACGACATCGGCGCACGCCTGCTGACGCTGATGTACAAGGCGCCCGACGCCGAGATGGAAGAGTACGTGCGCCACACGCTGCAGGACCTGAAGACGCTGACCCGCGGCCTGGCCACCGTCGACCACCCGCTGTCGCATGCCGCGGCCGAGTGGAAGGCCGACATCGCCCAGCGCCTGGCGGCCAGCCGCAGCGACCTGGACTGGAGCTTCAACGCCGACCACGACGTGCTGCTCACCGTGGTGCAGTGGTCGGGCCTGACACGCATCCTGCGCGAACTGGTCAACAACGTCATCGCCCACGCCGGGGCCACACGGGTCGAGATCGACATCACCTACGAGGGCGGCGAGCTGCTGCTGCGCATCGCCGACGATGGCGGTGGCCGCCAGCCCCAGGCCTGGTCGCACGGCCTCGGGCTGGGTGGCGTGCGCAAGCGCGCCAAGCTGCTCGGCGGCCGGGTGCAGTGGCTGGAGCGTGAGCCGCAGGGCATCGTCTGCGAGGTGCGCGTGCCGCGGCTGAACGACCCGATGCGCACCGGCTAGGCGCCGCCCGGCAGCGGGCCGGGCCCGCGCCGCCAGGTGGCGAGCGGGCGCCGCGGCCCAGGCTCACAGCGGCCGGGTGCGGTAGCTGTGGGCCAGCAGCACGGCCAGCGCGGCCGAGGCCAGGCGCGCGGTGGCGCCGTCGGCGCGGCTGGTCAGCGCGATCGGCACCCGCGCCCCCAGCACCACGCCGCTGCCCATGGCGCCGGCCAGGTACTCCAGCTGCTTGGCCAGGATGTTGCCCGACACCAGGTCGGGCACGACCAGGATGTCGGGATCGCCAGCCACCTGCGAGTAGATGCCCTTGGTCTGGGCGGCAGCCGCCGAGATGGCGTTGTCGAAGGCCAGCGGGCCGTCGACGATGCCCCCGGTGATCTGCCCCCGGTCGGCCATCTTGCACAGCGCCGCCGCGTCGACGGTGCACTGCATCTTCGGGTTCACGCCCTCCACCGCGGCCAGCACCGCCACTTTGGGGCGCTCGCAGCCCAGAACGCGCGCCAGGTCGATGGCGTTCTGCACGATGTGCACCTTCTCGTCCAGCGTGGGCGCGATGTTCAGCGCCGCGTCGGTGACGAGCAGGGGCTTGTGGTACATCGGCACGTCGAACCGGAACACATGCGACAGCCGCCGCTTGGTGCGCAGTTCGGGGCGCGACAGCACCGCCTTCATCAGCTCGTCGGTGTGCAGGCTGCCCTTCATCAGCGCCTGCACCTCGCCGGCGGCGGCCAGCGCGGCGGCGCGCTCGGCGGCGGCCACGCTGTGCGGCACGTCGACGATCTCGGCCGAGCCCAGGTCCAGCCCGGCCTCGCCGGCCAGGGCCAGCAGGCGCTCGCGTGGCGCCACGATCAGCGGCGTGAACAAGCCCCGCTCCGCGGCATCGAGGGCGCCGCGCAGCGATTCCACGTCGCAGGGGTGGACGACGGCGCAGCGCACTCGGGCGTGCAGCGCGGCGCGGTCGAGCAGGCTCTGCAGGCCCGCGGCCGCGTCGAACACGTGCCAGCGCAGGCCGCTGGCCCGCGGCACGCGCTGCTTGCGCAGTGGCGCCCTGACGATGGCCACGCCCACCATCAGCTCGGCGCCGTCGCAGCGGCGCACCACGCAGTCGAGCGTGACCTGCAAGGTGGCGGGGTCCTTGGAGGTGACGCGCAGCGCGATCTCAAGCCGGTCGCCGGCGGAAGCCGGCGCCACGAAGCGCATGTGCTGCTCGATGTAGACGGTGCCTGGGCCCGGGAACACCGTGCCCAGCACCGTGGAGACCATCGCGCCGCTCCACATGCCGTGCGCGGTCTTGCCGCGCAGCCCTTCGCCGCGGGCGTAGTCGTCGTCCAGGTGGGTGGGATTGAGGTCGCCCGAGACGGCGGCGAAGCCGGCGATATCGGCGTCGGTCAGCGTGCGAGGCACGGTGACCCCCTGGCCGGGCATCAGCTCATCGAAGGTGTGGTTCTGCAGCCATTCCTGTTGCAGGTCGGAATGCATGGATTCAGCTCCTGTAGGTGGGGATGGTCGATCGGCCTGAGACAGGACGCGTCAGTTCCATGGCATCGCCGGCACCCAGGCCTGCAGGCGCCGGCCGTGCAGGCGGCAGTCGTTCACCCGCTGGGCCAGGCGCCGGGCCAGGGTCGGATCAGGGTGCAGGTGCACCACCGCGAAAACCTGGTCATCGGCGCCGGGAACGTCGCACAGGTCCAGCCGCGGCTCTCCGCAGCGGCCCAGCACCAGCAACACGTCGGCAGCGCTGTCGCGACGGTCCAGCCCGAAGACGAGCAGGCGAGATTCGGTGTTCATGTGGGGGTCCTTCCGAGGGTCTGGCGACGCGGCGTGCGCGCCTTGGTGGGCCGGGGCAAGGGCGTGGCCGACAGGCGCGCCGGGCCCTTGCCGGCCGGGGATGCGGCCGGCGCGCCGCGGTCAGCG
>NZ_MWLO01000107.1 GCF_002198735.1 Ideonella sp. A 288 | reverse complement strand
CCTCGTGAACTGACTCGGCGGCGCCGTGCGCAGCGCACGCAGTGCGCGGAGCAAAGTGGACGCCGGGGCTGACGGCCCGATCGGCGGTGGGAAGTCGGCGCGCAGCGCCGACCGCCGGAGGTCGCGTGCTGCGGCCTGCCCGGCCGCGGCTTTGCCGCCTCAGCGCCCAAAGGTCAGGACACTGTCCAGCCCCACTGCACGCAGAACCTCTGCTACGAGCCCAAACCCGACCCGTGGTTTCGAATGGTCGACGGGCAGGTCGGTTCAGCCCCGGCCGTAGCGCCGCTCGAAGAAGGCCAGCAGCGCGCGCAGCGATTGGGCCTCGCCGCCCACCGGGCGGCCGGGGCGGGCGGTGTCGTTCCAGGCGAACAGATCGATGTGCAGCCAGGGCGTGGCTTCGGGCACGAAGTGGTCGAGGAAGAGGGCGGCATTGATCGCCCCGCCGTGCGCATTGCGGCCGGTGTTGACGATGTCGCCGATGCTGCTTTCGATGCCGGGCCGGTAGTCGCGCCACAGCGGCAGGTGCCACAGCGGGTCGCCCAGGCGCAGGCCCAGGTCCATCAGCTCGCGCGCCATCTCGAAGCGGTTGGAGAACAGCGCCGGCAGCTGCGGCCCCAGCGCCACGCGCGCGGCGCCGGTGAGCGTGGCCAGGTCGACCATCAGGTCGGGCCCGCCCTCGGCGCCATAGGCCAGCGCGTCGCACAGCACCACGCGGCCCTCGGCATCGGTGTTGCCGATCTCGATGTGCAGCCCGGCGCGGGTGCGGAACACGTCGCCCGGCCGGTAGGCGTTGCCGGCGATGGCGTTGTCCACCGCCGGGATCAGCAGTTGCAGACGCACCGGCAGCGCGCGCGCCATCACCAGGCCGGCCAGCGCCAGCGCATGGGCCGCGCCGCCCATGTCCTTCTTCATCTGGCGCATGCCGTCGGCGGTCTTGATGTCCAGGCCGCCGGTGTCGAAGCACACGCCCTTGCCGACCAGCACCAGCCGCGGGTCGCCGGGCCGGCCCCAGTTCAGCTCGATCAGGCGCGGCTCGCGCGTGGACGCGCGGCCCACCGCGTGCACCGACGGGAAGCCGGCCTTCAGCAGCGCCTCGCCGCGCACCTGCCGCAGCTTGGCACCGTGCGTGCGGGCCAGCGCCTGCACCGCCTCGGCCAGCTCGGCCGGGCCCAGGGCCTCGGCCGGGGTGTTGACCAGGTCGCGGGTCAGGGCCACCGCGTCGGCCATCTGCAGCCCGCGGCGCGCGCCGTCCGACGGGCTCAGCACCAGCGTGGCCGGGGCGCGCGTGCGTGGGCGGTAGCGGTCGAAGGCGTAGCTGCCCAGGCGCCACGACAGCGCCGCGGCCTCGGCATCGACCGCAGCGCCGTCGGCGGCCAGCCGGTAGCTGCCCTGGGGCAGGGCCATCGGCAGCGACGACAGCTGGTGCACATCGCCGGCCTGGCCCAGGCCCGCCCACACCTCGGCCAGGCCGCCATCGGCGGCGGGCACCAGCGCATGGGTGTGCGGCGCGGCGCGAAAGCCGGTGGCCTCGAGCCAGCGCCGCGTGGCGGGTGGGGCTGCGGCCAGGGCATCGGGCAGTTCGGCGGCCGTGAGCGCGCGCAACGGGGTCGACGACGCGGGGGGCTTCTTCAGCTGGACGGTCATGGTGCGGGCGGTGGTCGGCCGGAGAGCCCGCATTGTGCGCGGGCAGAATGGCGCCACCGCCCCAGCCCCGAGCGCCCCATCATGAACTTCAATGACATGCTCGCCGATGCCGAGCGCCTGCACGACTCGATGCTGTGCGTGGGGCTCGACCCCGAGCCGTCGAAGTTCCCCGGGGCGTGGAAGGGCGATGCCGACCGCATCTTCGATTTTTGCGCCGCCATCGTCGACGCCACCAAGGACCTGGTGATCGCCTTCAAGCCGCAGATCGCCTACTTTGCCGCGCACCGCGCCGAGGCGCAGCTCGAGCAGCTGATGGCCCACATCCGCCGCGTGGCGCCGGGCGTGCCGGTGATCCTCGACGCCAAGCGCGGCGACATCGGCGCCACCGCCGAGCAGTACGCCCGCGAGGCCTTCGTGCGCTACCAGGCCGATGCGGTGACGCTGTCGCCCTTCATGGGCTTCGACTCGATCGAGCCCTACCTTCGCCACGACGGCAAGGGCCTGATCCTGCTGTGCCGCACGTCCAACCCCGGCGGCAGCGACCTGCAGGCGCAGCGGCTGGAGGGCGGCGAGCGCGTCTTCGAGCGCATCGCCCGGCTGGCCGCGGGCGACTGGAACCGCAGCGGGCGGCTGGGCCTGGTGGTCGGTGCCACCTTCCCCGAGGAGATCGCCCAGGTGCGCGCGCTGGCGCCGACGCTGCCGCTGCTGATCCCCGGCGTCGGCGCGCAGGGTGGCGATGCGGCGTCCACCGTGCGCGGCGGCTGGCGCGCCGAAGGCGGGCGCACCACCGGGCCGATCATCGTCAACTCATCACGTGCGGTGCTGTATGCCTCGTCGGGCAACGATTTCGCCAGCGCGGCGCGCGCTGTCGCCCAGGCCACCCGGCGCGAACTGGCTGCCGCCCGGCCGCCAACCTGATCTGGCGCCCGGCAGGGGCGGTCCCCGGCGCCGCCGACCCAGCCTTGCCGCCGCCCACAGCCCAGGCACTTGCTGCGACACTGCCGCTTCGCCAGGCCTTCGCCCATGTCGCCGATCCCGTCCAACCCCCGGCTCCTGATTGCCGCCACGCTGCGCGCGGTCTTCGGGTTCGCCGCGGCAGGGTCGGTGGTGGCCGCCTTCAACCTGGCGCTGGCCACCGCCACGCTGAGCCCGGCCGTGCGCGGCGCCTTGATGGCGGCGTACGGCGTGATCGGCGTGGCCAGCCTGCTCGCGATGCGCCTGAGCCTGCCGCGCGCGCAGGCGGTGATGCTGCCCCTGCTGCTGTTGACGCTGGCCGTCATCGGTTCGGCAGGGCTGACCACCGGTTGGGGCCTGCGCACGCCGGGCCTGTACTTCCTGGGCGTGCTGTGCTGCATGACCTGCACGGTGGCCCGCCGACGCGATGCCGTGGTCGCCACGCTGGCTTCGCTGGTCCTGGTGGGCGGATTCGGCCTGGCCGAGGCGACGGGCCTGGTGCCGGCCTTCGTCGGGCCGGGTCATGCGCCGCTGCTGGCGCGCACGGCGGTGCAGTGGGCGGCGATCCTGTTCGGCGCCGGTGCCGGGTTGATGCTGGCGGCGCTGGTGCGGGCCCATGTGCGCGAATCGCGCGAGCGCGAGGAGCGCTTCCGCGACCTGCTCGGCATCGCCGCCGCGGCCTACTGGGAAACCGACGAGCAGTTGCGCATCTGCCATGTCTCGCGCCGCAGCGTCTCGGCCGAGTTCATGCCACTCGAACTGCGCAGCCAGGTCGCGCCCTGGGACAGCCCGCATCTGCAGTTCGAGCCCGGGGTGGGCGATCGCCTGCGCGCCCAGATGCAGGCCCGCGAACCGGTGCGCGACGCCCCGATGTGGTGGCGCCGGCCCGGCGTGCCGGAGCAGCGTCTGCTGATCAGCGGCGAGCCGCGCTTCGATGCTGCCCGCCAGTTCACCGGTTATTGGGGCGTGGCCCGCGATGTCACCGCAGAGCACCGTGCGCGCGAGGCCCTCATCGACACCGAGCTGCGCTACCGCGACCTGTTCCGCCGCACCCCCACGCCCATGGTGCTGCACCACCGCGGCACCATCATCGACGCCAACGAGGCCGCGGCCACCTTGTTCGGCTTCGACGTGGGCGACGGCATGGCGGGCCTGCCCCTGCACATGCTCAACGCCTCCGGCGACAAGGCCGAGTTCGATCGCCGCATGGCGCCACTCACCGACCTGCCGCTGGGCGAGGCCTTGCCGCTGGCCACCTATCGCCTGGTCACGCGAGACGGCCGTGCCCTGGTGGTCAAGGCCACCGGGGTGCGCGCCGACATCGGCAACCAGCCGGCCACGCTGTCGATCTTCATCGACGAGACGGCCCAGCACGCCGCAGCGGCCGCGCAGCAGCGGTCCGAGCAGCTGCTGCGCCAGGTGGTGTCGATGAGCCCCGATGTCATCACGCTCACCGACCTGGACACCGGCCGCTACGAGATGGTCAACGAGAGCTTCACGCGGCTGGCCGGCTACGAGGCCGGCCAGGTGATCGGCCGCACCGCCCACGAGCTGGGCATCTGGGGCTCGCTGGAAGACCGCGAGCGCCTGGTGGCCGCGCTGACGCAGAGCGATTCGGTGACCGACGTGGCGGTGAGCTTCGTGCACCGCGACGGCCACCGCCTGCCGATGCTGGTGTCGGCGTCGCGCTTCATCCGCGAGGGTCGGCCCTATCTCGTGATCAACGCGCGCGACATGTCCGAGGCCAACCGCGACCGCATCGAGCGCGAGGCCATCATGGCCAACGCGTCGGTGGGGCTGGCGCACACCCGCCAGCGCCGCTTCGTGATGGTCAACCCACGCTTCGAGCAGATGTACGGCTGGCCACCCGGGCAGCTGGTGGGCCAGTCGGCGCGGGTGGTGTGGTCCAGCGATGCCGACTACGAAGCGGTGGGCGCCGAACTGGGCCCGGCGCTGCGCCACGGCGAGCAGGTCGAGATCGAGCGCATCGCGCGCCGCTGCGACGGCAGCACCTTCCTGGCGCGCATGCGAGCCAAGGCCATCGATCCGCAGCACCCGTCGTCGGGCGGCACGATCTGGATCGCCGAGGACGTGACCGCCCAGCGCCAGGCCGAGGCCGAACTGGCCCGCGCCCGCGACGCCGCCGAAGCCGCCAACCGCGCCAAAAGCGCCTTCCTGGCCAACACCAGCCACGAGATCCGCACGCCGCTCAACGGCCTGGTGGGCCTGGCCCGGCTGGCCCGCCAGCCCGGCGTCGAACCCGAGCGCATGCACCAGTACCTCGAACAGATCGGCGACAGCGCCGAGACCCTGTCGATGATCATCTCCGACATCCTCGACCTGTCCAAGATCGAGGCCGGCCGTCTCGAGGTGGACAGCGCGCCCTTCGACCTACCGGCCCTGCTGCATTCGCTGCACCGCGCCTATGCCTCGCTGGCACACAGCCACGACCTGGCCTTCGAGATGGCGCTCGACCCGCACCTGCCCGAGCTGGTGCAGGGCGACGCGTTGCGGGTGCGCCAGATCCTGGCCAACTACCTGCACAACGCACTGAAGTTCACGCCGCAGGGCCGCGTCAGCCTGAGCGCCCGCTGCCTCGACGGCGACCGCATCCGCTTCGAGGTCTGCGACACCGGGCCCGGCATCGATGCGGCCACCCAGGCGCGGCTGTTCAAGCCTTTCACGCAGGCCGACGAGTCCATCACCCGGCGCTTCGGTGGCACCGGGCTGGGCCTGTCGATCTGCCGCGAGCTGGCCCACCTGATGGGTGGCACCGTGGGCCTGGACAGCCAGGCCGGCCGCGGCAGCTGCTTCCACGCCGAGCTGCCGCTGCCACCGGTCTCGGCCGAGGAGGCGGCCTCCACCCACGGGGCGCTCGACCACGACGCGCTGCGCGGCGCGCACGTGCTGCTGGTCGAGGACAACGCCGTCAACATGATGATCGGCGTGGCGCTGCTCGAGCAGTGGGGCATCGTCGTGGCCCAGGCCGAGGACGGTGCGCAGGCCATCGAGGCGGTCGAGCGCAGCGTGGCCGAAGGGCGGCCTTTCGACGCCGTGCTGATGGACGTGCAGATGCCCGGGATGAGCGGCTACGAGGCCACGCGCCGATTGCGCGAACGCTGGGATGCCCGCCGATTGCCGGTGATCGCGCTCACTGCCGCGGCGCTGGTGTCCGAGCGCGAGCGGGCCCTGGCCATCGGCATGAACGACTTCGTCACCAAGCCGATCGAGTCCGACCGGCTGCGGCAGGCGCTGCGGCGGGTGTTGTCCTGAGACCTCACGTGACATCGCGCACGTCGCTCCGTCCTGCGTTCGCGGGGGTGGCGCCTCGCGGGGCGGGTCGCCGGTTGGTACAGTCGGGAGGCGTGCCGGATGTCCGGCACCGTTAGTAGCCGTAGTAAGCTGCCTGTCGATGTCGCTCGCCTTTGCCTCCCTGTTGGTGGCCGCCTCCGCGGTCACGCCCGATTGCTCCTGGGACAGGCCGGGGCACCGGCCGTTCATGGGCGACGTGGTGGCGGCGGTCGACCGCTACACCGACATCCCCCGCCCGGTGCGCGAGCGGCTCAAGGCGCGCATGGGCCGCAGGGCCTACGACGAGATCGTCTCGATCCGCCGCGATGCGCTGGTCGGCAAGGCCACCTATGGCGCCGACATCCGCGACATGCACTTCGCCAACGGCCAGGTCTGCCGCACCGTCAGCCGCGCGGGCTGGACCGACGCCATGCAGGAGCGCGGCCTGGTCTACTGCGAGAGCGGCCACTGCATCCTGGTGCCCACGGTGTGCCGCAATGTTTCGCGCATCGTGCGGCAGGCCCCGGCGCCGGCCATGGCCGCCCGGGGCGGCGGTGGCGGCACGCCCGGCGGCGCTGGCGTGCCGGTGCTCGAAGTCTCGCCGGCCGGCGGCGTGCTGACCGACCCGGCCGTGGTGGCCGCAGCGCCGCCGCCCGTGGTGCCCGCGGTGGAGGCGCCCACCAGCTTCATCGGCCAGACGGCGGCGCCGACCATGCCGTCGGTGGTGGCCGCGGCGGCCGACCCGGCACCCTGGTGGCCGATGGTCTCGGCGGTGCCCACGCTGGGTGCCGGTTTCGGCGACCCCGGCACGGGCGTGCGGCCGCTGGTCGTCGACCCCGTCACGCCGCCGTCGCCGGTGCCCGAGCCCCGCGCCGAATGGCTGCTGGCGCTGGGCCTGGTGGTGCTGGTGGCCCGGCGCCGCTGGATGCTGCGGCGCGACTGACCCCCACGGGCCTTCAGTCGAGGCTGATCTCGGTGCGCACCGTGCCGGCGCGGTCGGCCGAGGCGGTCAGCGCGATGCGGGTGCCGTGCGGCGCGCGCACCACCCACTCGGCCACGGCGCGGTCGGCCGTCACCTGGCGGTTGGGCAGGAAGGCCTGCAGCGAACTCTTCGGCGCATGGCCGTCGAGCTGCGGGCCGACGATGCGCGCGGTGCCGCTGACCAGGCTCACGCCGGGCGGCAGGTGCATCTCGAATACCACGCCGCGCGCCGTCTTGCGCTCGAGCGCGCGCTTCGTGATGTGCGAGGGCAGGTAGCCGGCGTTGGCCACCGCGAAGCGCACGCGCCAGGTGTCGGGGCCCAGCGCGCGCACCTCGGTGCGCAGCACCTCGAGCTTGGGCAGGCTCAGGCCCAGCGTCGTCAGCCAGGCCGGGAAGCGGGCCACCTCGCGCTCGCGCAGGTGCACCGGCGGGTTGCGCCAGAAGTTCAGGCGGTCCCAGCCGCCGAACTCCACCCGGCCGAGCTGCGGGTGCACCACAGGGTACCAGTCGACGTGGGCCTGGCCGCCGCACTGCTCGTCGCTCCACTTCAGCAGCTTCAGGTCGTCCTCGACCGGGTGCTCGCGGTACCAGTGGATCCAGTCGTAGTCGGTGATGCCGGCCTCCTTGTTGGGGGCCCAGATCTCCACCGTCCAGAACAGCGAGCCCAGGTGCTCGTACATCCAGTCCTGGGTGCCGGTGATCACTTCCTTCGGGTGATATTTGAAGTCGTGGTAGATGCTGATGGCGGGGTAGCCGGTGAGCTTCTCGCCCAGCGCCGACAGGCGCTTGTAGATCCACAGGTCCTCGGGCGTCATGTCGTCGTCGCTCTGCGTGCCCATGGGCCGCAGGATCACGCCCGAGTGCGTGTGGAAGCTGACGCCGGCGCCGATGTTCGGGTGCCTGACGATGAAGTCGACCATGGCCCGCACCTCGGGCTCGCTGGTGGGGTAGGGCCCGGCGCCGGTCTGCTCGAACTCCTGCCGCCAGTAGGCCGGGAAGTTGCGGTTCAGGTCCAGGCCCTCGCGGTTCGGGTTCACCTGGATCTGCAGGCCGTCGTACTGCGTGAGCGTGCCCTCGGGCATCACGCGGTAGTACTGGCCGCCGAACTCGCCGGGCTCGCGCGGCACCATCAGCCGCGGCTCGTCGACATGGCACTTCCAGGGGCCGTGCGGGTCGGGGATTCGCATGTAAAGGACGCGGCCATCGCCGTCGACGTCCTCGACGGTGAGGCCTTCCACCGGGTCCTCGTCCCACGGATAGGGCCGGGTCGACGAGCGGATGTGGCGGGGCCGGTCGGCCATGGCCAGCTCGGCGCCATCGGGGTTCAGGCGCGGACAGATGTAGACGACGCGGGTGTCCAGCAACTGCGTGATGCGGTCGTCGAAACGGTGCCCCAGCACCAGCTGGTGCAGCCAGTACAGGCAGGCGGTGCTGGACGTCAGCTCGCCGGCGTGGATGTTGCCGTCGATCCAGAACCCGGGCTTGTCGGTGTCGGCGCCGGTGGCGGTGTTGGTCACGGTGACCAGCCAGATCTCGCGGCCCTCGTGGCTCTTGCCCAGCGAGCTCAGGGCGATCAGGTCGGGTCGGGCGTCGGCGTAGTCCTGCAGCAGGCGCGTCAGTTCGGCGTAGCGGTAGAACTGATCGAAGCGTGGGATGGGGATCGCGGGCATCGTCGGCGCGTGCGTTGAGGGGGTCGATCGAGTGTCGCAGAGCGGTGTGCGTGCGCGCCTGCTGATTCACCCGCGACGGGTTGTCGCAGGGCCGGTATCCGTTCAGGATTCCCGGATGCTGCGGCGGTCCTCGACGGCAAAGGCCTCGCGTTCGAAGGGGTTGTCGCGGTAGGCGTCGCGCCCGCGCAGCCAGCACAGCGCGCTGGCGCCGAGGTACAGCGGCACGAACAGCGGGCCCCAGCGTTCGGCCTGCCGCACGTGGACGCGTTCGTGCATGCGCCAGCGGCGCATGGCCCGCGCATCGACGGCCAGCACCACGTGCCCCAGCGTGATGGCCTCGAAGGGCAGGTGGCGCGCCAGCGCCCGCAGCGCGGCGCCCGGGCGCCGCGCGCTGAGCTCGAGCACGCCGTCGACGAGGCGCCCGCGCGCGCCCAGCCCCCACATCGGCACCGCGGCCAGCAGGCCGATCAGCGTGGTCGGTGCGGCCCAGGCCAGCCGCGCGATGCGGGCCGGCGACAGGGGCACGCGGCCGGGCGACGCGGCGGCACGCCGCTTCACAGTTCGGCGCCCAGTGCGCGGCCGGGCAGCCAGCAGGCCATGCGCGTGGCGCGGCAGCCGCCGCGCTCGAACTCGCGCGAGATCGGCACGAAGCCCACCGAGCGGTAGAACGGCAGCGCCGGCCGCGTGGCATTGAGCTCGACCGTTGTCACCTGCGGGAAGCGCGCCTCCAGTTGCTGCCGTGCCTGCTCCCACATCCGCCGCGCGATGCCGCGTCGCAGCGCGGTCGGATCGACGAAGAGCAGGTCCAGCCGCACCGGCTGGCGCATCAGCAACACCCCGAGCAAGACCCCGGCGTCGAACGCGCCCAGGGCCAGGGCCGGTGTGGCCAGGGCCTCGCGCAGCGCCGCCGGCGAGGTCTCGTGGTGGAAGCGCACGCAGGCCTCGGCCGACCAGGTGGACGCCACCAGGTGGTCGAAGCCGGCCTGCACCAGGGCCGAGGCGGCGTCGGCCTCGTCGGCGCCCAACGGGCGCAGCGTGGGGCCGAGCTCGGCCGCCGCGTCGGCGGCGTCCGGTGGGAGCGCGCCAGGCGCGTCGTCGGCTCGGTGGGGGTCGTGGCTGGCCATGGGCCGCAGTGTGCCGCCACAATGCCCCGGCACCCTCCCTTGCCATGACACCTTTGCCGATTGCCCCCCGCTGGCTCGCCGTCGACTGGGGCACCTCGTCGCTGCGCGGGGCGCTGCTGGACGCGCAGGGCGGGGTGCTCGACGAGCGCGCCGCGCCGCGCGGCCTGCTCACCGTGCCGGCCGGCGGCTGGCCGGCCGTGTTCGACCAGACCTTCGGCGACTGGCTGCAGCGCTGGCCCGACCTGCCCGGCCTGATGGCGGGCATGGTCGGCAGCCGCCAGGGCTGGGCCGAGGCGCCCTACGTGGCCTGCCCGGCGGCGCTGCCCGACCTGGCCGCGCACCTGCACTGGCTGCGGCCCGGGCGCCTGGCCATCGTGCCGGGGCTGTCGGTCGACCGCGACGGCCGGCCCGACGTGATGCGCGGCGAGGAGGTGCAGATCTTCGGTGCCCTGCATCGATTGCAGCAGCGCGATGCCACCGTGCTGCTGCCCGGCACGCACAGCAAGTGGGTGACGGTGCGGGACGGCCACGTGGTCGACTTCGCCACGCACATGACGGGCGAGTGCTATGCGCTGTTCCGCCAGCACTCGATCCTGGCGCGCGGCCTGCCCGAGGCCGACGGGCCGCTCGTGCCCGAGGCCTTCGACGAGGGCGTGGCGCGGGCGCAGCAGCCGGGCGGCCTGCTGCACCACCTGTTCGGCGTGCGCACGCTGGGGCTGTTCGACCGGCGGCCACCCGAGGCCCTGGCCAGCCTGCTGTCGGGCCTGGTGATCGGCGAGGAGCTGCGCGCCCGCGCCGTCGCGCCCGGCCTGGCCGTGGTGCTGGTGGGCAGCGATGCACTGGCGCTGCGCTACGGCCGCGCACTGGCGCACCGCGGCGTGCAGGCCACGGTGGTGGACGCGCAGGAGGCGTCGTGGCAGGGGCTGTCCGCGCTGGCCGCCGCGATGACCCCCTGAGCGCCGTGCGCCGCACCGGCGCCGCGACAATGGCCCGATGACCACCCCCCGCGATCGCCTCGAGGTCGCCCTGCAGGTGCTGCCGCTGGTGGCCATCCTGCGTGGCCTGACGCCGCCCGAGGCGCTGCCGGTGGGCCGGGCGCTGGTGGCGGCCGGCTGGTCGATGCTGGAGGTGCCGCTCAATTCGCCGCACCCGCTGGACAGCATCGCGGCGCTGGCCCAGGCCCATCCGGCCGCGCTGGTGGGCGCCGGCACCGTGCTGCAGCCGGCCCAGGTGCGCGAGGTGCATGCTGCCGGTGGCCGGCTGGTGGTCTCGCCGCACACCGATGCCGCGGTGATCGCCGAGGCCGTGCGCCTGGGCATGGTCTGCCTGCCCGGCGTGGCCACGCCCACCGAAGCCTTTGCGGCGCTGGCCGCCGGGGCCACCGGGCTCAAGCTCTTCCCGGCCGAGATGCTGTCGCCGGCCGTGCTGCAGGCGCTGCGCGCGGTGCTGCCCGACGGCGTGCCGCTGCTGCCGGTGGGGGGTGTCGGCGCCGAGCAACTGCCGGCCTGGCGCGCCGCCGGGGCCTCCGGCGCCGGCATCGGCTCCACGCTGTACCGGCCCGGCGACGCGCCGGCCGAGGTCGGGGCGAGGGCAAGCCGATTGGCCGCGGCCTGGCGCGGCGCATGAGCCCCGACAAGCCACCCGTTGGCGCCCGTGCGCGCCGTGTGCCCGGCAAGGCCGCCCTGAGGCGGTGCCGATGAACGAGCCCGGGCCGTCGGGCCCGCCTGTGATCACACGGTCCTTCCGCGTCGGGCCGGTGGGCCCGCGCGGCCTGCTGCTGGCCACCATGGCCGCCTGGGGCCTGAACCTGCCGGTGATGAAGCTGCTGCTGCCGGTGTTCGGGCCGATGGGCACGTCGCTGTGGCGCATGCTCGCGGCCTGCGCGCTGCTGTCGGCCGTCACCTGGACGGCGGCGCGGCGTTGGCCGCGGCTCGAGGCGCGGCAGTGGGCGATGCTGGCCCTGTGCGGGGCGGTGATGGTCTATGCCAACCAGGTGTTCCTGATGCAGGGCATGCGGCGCACGACAGCTTCCAACGCCGCGCTGATCATGGCGCTGAACCCGTTGCTGTCGTCGCTGCTGGCGGCCCTGACGCTGCGCGTGCCGGTGACCGGGCTGCGCCTGGCCGGCGTGGCGCTGGGCTTCGGCGGCGTGGCGCTGGTGATCCTGAACCGGCCCGGCGCCCTGCTGGGCTCCGGCGGCCTGGGCGACCTGCTGGTGCTGGGCGCGGTGGCCACCTGGGTGGCCGGCGGCGTGATGGTGCAGCGGCTGGCCGACCGCCGCGCGGGCGGGCTCGACTCGGGCACGGTGAGCTGGGCCGTCAACCTGGCCGGCACGCTGCTGCTGGCCTTGCATGTGCTGGTGGCGGGCGATCCGCTGGTGCTGCCCGGCGCCACCGTGACGCCCGGCCTGGTGGCGATGCTGGTGGCCTCGGGCTTGCTGGCCACGGCGGCAGGTGCGCTGGTGTGGAACCGGGCACTGTCGGTGCTGGGCGTGGCGCACGTCTCGCTGTACGTGTACTGGGTGCCGATCTTCGGGGTGGCGTTCTCGGTGCTGCTGCTGGGCGAGGCCCTCACCGTGTGGCACGGCGTGGGCCTGGCGGCCGTGCTCGGCGGCACCTGGCTGGGCACCCGGCGCGGCTGAGCGGCACCGTCACCTGACGCCGGCCGGGTGGTCGTCCCGTCCGGCGTCGGCCGTGCCCGGGCTTCAGGGGCAGTCCGTCGGCATCGACAGCGGCCCGGTGATGCGCTGCAGCGTCAGCGGGCCCAGCACGGTGCGTCCGGCCAGGTCGCGCAGCAGCACCGACAACTGGGCACCGTCACCGCCCGGCACGGCCTGCACCGTCAGGCTGGCGAGCACCCGCTCGGCCGAGCCGGGGGCGCTGTAGCTGCCGAAGAAGCGCGCATCGTTGGGGGCGGCCACACCCCACTGGCCGACGAAGTCGAGGCCCTGGCAGCGCTCACGCAGCCGCAGCGTCTGGCCCCGCAGGTCGACCTCGACCGCGTTGGCCCGCGAGGTGTCGGCGTAGACGACCGTGCGCGTGCCGTCGCCCACCGGCGAGTCGGCCGTGCCGGGTTGCAGGGCGCCGCAGGCCAGTTGATCCGCGAACGCGGCGGTGCACAGGTTGACCGAGCTGGCGCCGAACACCGCCAGGTCTGCAGGCGATTCGCCGGTGCCGGTGCCGCCGGTGCCCGGCCCGCAGCCCGACAGGCAGGCCGCCAGCGCGGCCATCACGAGGGCCAGCCTGGGCGTGGAGGAACGGCGGAACGGGGGACGGTTCACGGCTCAGGACTCCCTGTCGCTGAAGAAGTAGATGCCGACGCGCGCCCGGTGGCGTCGCTCGTCGGGCGGGGCCTCGGCGGCATCGGTGTCGAAACGCCGCTGGGCCTCGCCCATCAGCGTCTGGAAGGCCTGCTGCCAGGCCTGCGCCGACACCGTGTGCAGCCGCGCCGCCGAGGCCTCGGTGATCTGATCGACGAACACCGACTGCTCGAGGAAGTTGCGATCGCCCTGCAGGTTGGCGGCGGCCGCGGCCAGGTGGTCGTGCAGGTTGTCGGCGAACAGCGTGGCCATCTCGTCGAAGCCCTGGCGCGGCGCGAAACCGCCGGGCCGCAGCGTGACGGTGGACTCGTCCTCGGTGACCACGCCCAGGCGCTTGAGTTCGTCGAGCACCGCACGGGGGCGCACGTCGCGGCTGAGGGCGGCGACGAGGTCGTCGAAGCTGGCGCCATCGCCGCTGCGTGGCAGCGGCCGGGGCAGGCCGTCGGGCTCGACGAAACCGGGCTCGTGCAACCAGCGCGCCACCACCTGGGTGGCCAGGCTCAGCGGCTCGCGCGCCGGTGACGCGGCGCGCTCGGAGCCGCGCGTCAGCGTGCGCACGTCGCGCCGGTGCACGCCGCACAGCAGGGTGATCGCGCTGTCGGTGGCCGGCATGCCGCGGCTGGCCAGTTCGGCCTGCGCCGCGTCGAGGAACACGCGCTTCAGTGCCGTGGCGAATGCAGGGTAGGTGATGCCGTGCCGCAGCAGCAGCCGCACCGCGGGCTTCAGCACGCCGAGCACGGCGTGCAGGACGGTGGCGGAATGGGCACTCATGCGGCGGGGCTTGACGGGTCTGTCGACGTGTGGGATATTTTCCCACGCATTGAATCGAAACACAAGGAGGGCGTCATGACGCCGAATGTAGGCAATCGCGGCCGGTGCCTGGTGCTGGCCGGCGCCGTGTGGGGGCTGGTGGGCTGTGGCGGTGGCGAGTCGTCGACCCCCGCGCCCGGGCCCACGGTCCCCACCGCCCAGGCGCTGCAGGCCTCCCAGCCCGGTGAATGGCTGGCGCAGGTCAAGACCAAGCTGCGCGCCCGCCGCGATGCCCGGCTGGCGCATCCCCAGGCCGACCTGTCGCTGCTGTTTGGCGTGTCGGGCGTGCCGGGCGTGGTGACCTCGGTCGCCGGTGCGCCCCCCGCTGGCGCGCCCCTCGCCGATGCGGCCGCCCCGGAGCGCTCGGGCACCACCCTGCAGGAGCAGGGGGTCGAGGAAGACGACTTCATCAAGAGCGATGGCACCCACCTGTACACGCTCGACGTCTTCACGCCGGCGCCGGCAGGGCAGGACCCGACCCAGCTGAAGGTGCACCGACGCCGTGCCGACGGATCGCTGGAAGCCGTGTCCAGCCTGCGCCTGCCGCTGGAGGGCGACCTCAGTTCGACGACCCAGGGCCTGCTGCTGGCCGAGGGCGCCCGCCGCCTGGTCGTGCTCGGCGCCCTGTTCCGGGCCTATGCCCTGGGCTGCTACGGCAACCCGGCCGCCGACTGCGTGCTGACGGCCGAGAACCTGCCGCCACCGGGCGAAGTCAGTTCACGCGTCCGGCTCGACCTGTTCGACCTGGCCGATCCGGCCCGGCCCTCGCTGGCGCAGCGGGTGCTGATCGATGGCTGGCTGGTCGGCAGCCGCCAGATCGGCGATTCGCTGATGGTCGTCACGCAGCATGCCCCGCTGGTGCCCTACGAGGTCCTGCCGCTGACGGCCACCGCGGCCGAGCGCGAGGCGGCCCTGGACTCGCTGCGGTCCGCCGACCTGCTGCCGAAAGTGCGCATCGGCACGGCGCCACCGCAGCCGCTGGTGACCGAGACCGACTGCCTGGTGCAGCCCAGGAACGCCTCGCTGGGTGTCACCGTCACCACCGTCACGGTGTTCGACCTGCGGTCGCCGACGATGGCGCGCACCAGCCGATGCTTCCTGGGCGGCACCGAGGCGGTGTACATGTCGACGCAGTCGCTCTACCTGGCCACCACCCAGTACGAGCAGCCGGTGGCGGTGAACGGGCTGATCCGCTACGACCCGCGCACCACCACCGACATCCACAAGTTCGCCATCGGCCCGCAGGCCATCGACTACCGCGGCTCCGGCGAGGTCGAGGGTCACCTCGGCTGGGACCCCTCCCTCAAGTCCTATCGCATGAGCGAATGGAACGGTGACCTGCGCGTGCTCAGCTTCACCGGCGAGACCGGGTGGTTCATGCTGGCCGCGTTCGGAGGGGGCGGCGCACCGGGAACCACCGCCGCGCCCGACCCCGGCCCGCCATCGCCGGCCACGCTCAGCGTGCTGCGCGAGCGGGCGTCCGATCGCAGCCTGCAGATCGTCGGCAAGCTGCCGAACGCACAGCGGCCGGCCCTGCTGGGCAAGGCCGGCGAACAGGTGCACGGCGTGAGGCTGCTGGGCGACCGGGGCTACGTGGTCACCTTCCGCTTGACCGATCCGCTGTACGTGCTGGACATGTCCGACCCCACCGACCCCAAGACCGTCGGCGAACTGGAGATGCCCGGCTTCTCGTCCCACCTGTTCCCTCTGCCGGGCGGGCTGCTGCTGGGCGTCGGCTCCGATGCGTCCGACCGAGGCATCCTGGGCGGGATCAAGGTGGCCTTGTTCGACGTCGCCAACCCGGCCCGACCGCGCGAGCTGAACAGCCTGGTGATCGGCGAGCGTGGCAGCTTCACCGCGCTCAGTGGCTCGCCCCATGGGCTGAACCTGTTCATCCGCACCGGCGTCGCCCGCATCGCGCTGCCGATGTGGCTGTTGTCGCCACCGAAGGACACCCCGGCGGACGGGCTGCACCGCTTCGAAGTCGACCTGCAGGCGCGGACACTGCGCAGCCGTCCGACGATCGCGCCGGCCCCGGGCGCGCCAGGCGACCTCTTCAACCTGTGGACCGACCGAAGCCTGCAGATCGAGGACCATGTGTACTATTTATCGCGAGGACAGATGACGTCGGCGCGATGGTGACGGCCTGGCACAGCCGATCGGGTGGGGTGCTCTGCTATCTTCGATGACGATGCGCCGAGCGGTTCGCTGGCGCATCGAATCCATCGACCAGTCCAGCAGGGAAGCCCCATGAACCCGATCCGTTTGACCTCTCTCGCCGCCGCTTCGGCCCTGGCCGTGCTGCTTGGCGGCTGTGGCGGAGGCGACAGCAGCCCCACCGCCCATCCGCTGGCCAGTGCCGCGGCGACGGCCCAGCCCTCCGCACTGCCCGGCGCTGACGCCCGTCGGCGCGCGCAGGCGGTGCTCGGCACGATCAACGTGACCCAGTTGCTCAACTGGGCCGAGCAGCAGTACCCGGCGCTGTTCCCGGCTGGGCCGGCCAACCAGTCGCTCACGTCCGGCGGCGTGACCTACACGCTGCGCTACTACGACCGCACCAAAACCTACCTCGGCGTGTCCACCGACGGCACGGTCTATGCGCTCGGCGCCTTCACCAGCAACAACATCCAGAGCTTCGGCAAGATGTCGGATTACACCTGCCAGGTGTCGCCGAGTCTCTGTGTCGAAGACCCGCCGGTCAACGGCAGCCTGAACGAGTGCATCGATCCGGCGGCGGCGAGCCTGCCCACTGGCTTCAGGGTCGAGCTCGTGTACACCTACACCGGCGTCATCACCGGCGACCAGACGGTGCAGAGCGTGATCCTCGGCCCCGGCACGTTCGAAGGCCAGTCGGCCATCGAGGTGAAGTCCACCACCTCGGGCACGAACACGATCGAGGGCTTCCCGGTCACCACCACCACCGAAGTCCGCACCTTCGAGCAGGCGGCCACCAACGGCCTGACCCGCACGCTGGGCAGCAACATCGAATCGACGCAGACCTTCTCGGTGCCGGGCATCCCGTCGCTGGGCTCGTCGAAGAGCAAGATCGTCTACAACCCGGCCACGCTGAACACCGAGTTCACCCTGAAGGTGGGCGAAAGCCTGACCAAGACCGAGGCGTTCACGACGACGATCTTCACGCCGGTGCCCGGCAGCACGTCTGCGACCGGCTCCAACCGCTACACCTTCGAGACCAAGGAGTCGATCACGCTGTCCAACGGCAAGCGCTTCGACACCTGCCGCTACCGCATGACGAGCCTGCCCGACAACACCAGCACGCTCACCTGGCTGATCGTGGGCAAGGGCGTGATGGTCAAGTCGACCGGTGCCGTGAAGGACGGCGGTACCCAGACCATCGAGCTGAAGTCTGGCCAGTACAACGGCCAGCAACTCTGACCGCGATCGCCCTCGCGTCCCGGTGGGGGCCGGGGGCTTGCGGCTGGTGCCCGCAGAGCGGCGCGGTCAGTCCCAGGCCGCCCGCAGTTGCCCGGCCAGGTCGAACGCGGGCACGGGCAGGTCGGCGGCGGCCGGCCCGGGCCGCGTGGCCGCCGGCCCCACCGCCTCGAACAACTCGGCCACCGCGGGCGGGATGAAGCGCGACAGGCCGCCGTAGAGGTGTCGGTCGCCCAGCTTGCGCTGCTGGGTGACATGGAAGCGCTGCGGCACCATCAGGTTCAGCCGGTGCTTTGCGCGCGTCATGGCCACGTACAGCAGGCGGCGCTCCTCCTCGATCTCGGCCGCGCTGCCGGTGGACAGGTCGGCCGGCAGGCAGCCGTCGATCACGTTCAGCACGGTGACGGCCGACCATTCCTGGCCCTTGGCCGAGTGGATGGTCGACAGGATCAGGTAGTCTTCGTCGCGGTGCGGCACGCCCGATTCGTCGCTGGTGGCCTCGGGCGGGTCGAGCGTCAGCTCGGTCAGGAAGCGCTCGCGCGACGATTGGCCGGTCGCCAGGCGCAGCAGCTGGTCGAGATCGGCCTGGCGCACGGCGGCGTCGTCCTCGTGCAGCCGCTGCAGGTGTGGCCGGTACCAGCCCAGCGCCGCGTCCAGGTCGGCCGGCCAGAGGGCGAGCGCGCCAGTCAAGGTTCGCATCAGCGCGGTGAGCGCCGACCAGTCCGCCGCCGCCGCGGCGGGCGGCGCGAAGGCCTGCAGCGCCGCGGCCGGGTCGGCGGCCGCGTCCATCGCGTCGAGCAGGCGCCGCGCGGCCGCCGGGCCCATGCCCGGCACCAGTTGCGAGACGCGGAAGCCCGCCAGCCGGCTGCGCGGGTTCTCGGCCCAGCGCAGCACCGACAGCACGTCCTTCACATGCGCGGCCTCGAGGAACTTGAGGCCGCCGTACTTGACGAACGGGATGCGCCGCCGCACCAGCTCGAGCTCCAGCGCCGCTGCATGGTGGCCGGTGCGGAACAGCACCGCCTGCTGCCGCAGCGGCACGCCCTCTTCGCGCTGGGCCAGCACCTCATCGGCCACCCAGGCGGCCTGGGCCATCTCGTCGACCACGCTGACCAGGCGCGGCCTTGCCGACGACTCGCGCGCCGACCACAGCGTTTTGGCGTGGCGCTCGGCGCTGAGGGCGATGACGGCGTTGCTGGCCGCCAGGATCGGCGCGGTGGAGCGGTAGTTCTGCTCCAGGGCCACCACCCGCGCCGGTGGGTTGAAGCGGCCGGCGAAGTCGAGGATGTTGCGCACCTCGGCGGCCCGGAAGCTGTAGATCGACTGCGCATCGTCGCCCACCACCGTGAGGCCTCGGCCGTCGGGCTTGAGGGCGTGCAGGATGGCGGCCTGCACGCGGTTGGTGTCCTGGTACTCGTCGACCAGCACATGGTCGAAGCGCGCGCCCACGTGCGCGGCCAGCGCCGGGTCGGCCAGCATACCGGCCCAGCCCAGCAGCAGGTCGTCGAAGTCGAGGCAGTGCTGGGCCAGCTTGTCGGCCACGTAGGCGCGGAACAGCCCCTGCAGCTCGCGCGACCAGTCGGCGCACCAGGGGTACTGCTGGCGCAGCACCTCGTCCAGCGGCGACTGGCTGTTCACGCAGCGCGAGTAGATGCCCAGGCAGGTGCCCTTGAGCGGGAAGCGCCGCGTGGTGGCGGCCAGGCCCTGGGCCTGCCTGGCCAGGCCCATCAGGTCTTCGGCATCGGCGCGGTCGAGCACGGTGAACTGCGGCGACAGGCCCAGTGGCGCCGCGTACTCGCGCAGCAGGCGCGCACCGATGGCGTGGAAGGTGCCGGCCCAGGGCAGCACCGGTGGCGACTGCGTGGCGCGCAGGCCCAGCGCCTGGTGCAGCAGGCGGCCGGCGCGGCGCTGCATGTCGTGCGCCGCGCGGCGCGAGAAGGTGATCAGCAGCAGGCGCTGCGGGTCGGCACCATCCAGCACCAGTTGCGCCACGCGGGCGGCCAGCGTCATGGTCTTGCCGGTGCCCGCACCGGCGATCACGAGCAGGGGCCCGTGGCCGTGGCCGACGGCCTGGCGCTGGGCGGCGTTGAGGGAGGAGAACGGATCGGCGGCAGGCGCCGGATGACCCACGCCGGGGGGCGTGTCGACCGCCGTTGGGGTCACGGCAGGCTGCTCAGGGCAGGTCGACCGGGGCCTGTGCCGTCAAGGGCCGACGGACTGCCCGGCTTCCTTGCACGAGGGCGCGCACACGGTCTGGGCCTTGCCCAGCAACTTGCGTGTCTTCAGCAGCGAGCGCGGGCGATGCTTGCCGCACAGGAAGCACGACATGGTCGAGCCTCCGAAGGCGCCCGCGGGCGCGAAGGGCGACCCCGGGGCCTTGCTGCGGTAGCGCAGGCCGTCGGCTTCGATGCGGGTCTTGACCTCGTCTTTGGCCATTGCAAATTTCCCTGTTCCGAATCAAAGAGGGGGATTGCCCCAGATCGCCAAGGATACTGTATAAACCCTCAGCCTGCGATGGGGCCATCCCTTGGCCCCTGATCCGACCGGTCCGCACGCCCCGATTTCCACCCCCATTTTTCCGGCGCAGCGCGCCTTGCCGCCCATGAGCAACGAACCCATCGCCGATCCCGTGTCCCGCCAGCTGGCCGATCTGGCCGAGCAACCCATCAGCGCCGAGGTGCTGGCCGAAAAGTACGCCAAGGGCGACGAGCTCACGCTCGACGACGTGCGCCGCCGCGTCGCCCGGGCGCTGGCCGAGGCCGAGGCCGACGACCAGCGCGCCGCCTGGGAGGCCCGCTTCCTCGACGCCCAGCGCCGCGGCTTCGTGCCCGCCGGCCGCATCAACTCGGCCGCCGGCACGGGCCTGGCGGCCACGCTGATCAACTGCTTCGTGCAGCCGGTGGGCGATTCCATCTCGGTGCCCGACGACGGCTTCCCCGGCATCTACACCGCGCTCACCGAGGCCGCCGAGACCATGCGCCGCGGCGGCGGGGTGGGCTACGACTTCTCGCGCATCCGGCCGCAGGGCGCCTGGGTGGGCGCCACGCAAAGCCACGCCTCCGGCCCGGTGAGTTACATGCGCGTGTTCGACCGCAGCTGCGAGACGGTTGAATCCGCCGGCAGCCGGCGCGGCGCGCAGATGGGCGTGCTGCGCTGCGACCACCCCGACGTCGAAGCCTTCATCCGCGCCAAGGACCAGGGCGACCTGAAGAACTTCAACATCTCGGTCGGCGTCACCGACGAGTTCATGCGCGCGGTCGAAGCCGACGGCGAGGTCGAACTCGTGCACAAGGCCGAGCCCGGCCCGTCGCAAAAGGCCGACGGCGCCTGGCGCCGCGGCGACGGCCTGTGGGTCTACCGCAAGCTGCGCGCGCGCGAGCTGTGGGACCAGATCATGCGCAGCACCTACGACCATGCCGAGCCCGGCGTGCTCTTCCTCGACCGCATCAACAACGACAACAACCTCGGCTACTGCGAGACCATCACGGCCACCAACCCGTGTGCCGAACAGCCGCTGCCCCCCTACGGCTGCTGCTGCCTCGGCAGCATCGACCTCACGCACTTCGTGCAGCGGCCTTTCGAAGGCGATGCCGCGTTCGACGAGGCCGGCTTCGCCGAGGTGGCCAAGGTGGCGGTGCGCATGCTGGACAACGTGCTCGACGTCACCGTCTGGCCGCTGCCGCAGCAGCAGGAAGAGGCGCGCACCAAGCGCCGCATCGGCCTGGGCTTCACCGGCCTGGGCGATGCCCTGGTGATGCTGGGCCTGCGCTACGACACCGAAGAGGCGCGCGCCATGGCGCGGCACATCTCCGCGGTGATGCGCGACGCCGCCTACGACGCGTCGGCCGACCTGGCGCGAGAGCGCGGCTCGTTCCCGCTGTTCAATGCCGACCTGTACCTGTCGGGGCGCTCGCGCCGGCCCGGTACCGGCGCGGAAGCCAAGGGCAATGGGTCGGCCGCTTTCGGCAGCTTCGCCACGCGCCTGCCGCAGCCGCTGAAGGACAAGATCCGCACGCAGGGCCTGCGCAACTCGCACCTGCTGTCGATCGCGCCCACCGGCACCATCAGCCTGGCCTTCGCCGACAACGCCAGCAACGGCATCGAGCCCGCCTTCAGCTGGACCTACACCCGCAAGAAGCGCGAGGCCGACGGCAGCTTCAAGCACTATGCCGTCGAAGACCGCGCCTGGCGCCTTTATCGCCACCTGAAGGGCGAGCAGGCCCCGCTCACCGACGCCTTCGTCACCGCGCTCGAGATGAGCGCCGAAGCGCACGCGGCGATGGTGGCCGCCGTGGCGCCCTTCATCGACACCTCGATCAGCAAGACCGTCAACGTGCCGGCCGACTACCCCTACGCCGAGTTCCAGGGCCTGTACCACCAGGCCTGGGCCGCGGGGCTGAAGGGCCTGGCCACCTACCGGCCCAACAGCGTGCTGGGCTCGGTGCTCAGCGTCGACGCCGCGCCGGCAGTGGTGGTGCAGCCCTCGCCGCTGACCGCCGACGGCGCCAACCAGCGCCTGCGGGTCGACCGCCTGCCCGCGCCGGTGCTGGCCTCGCTGCGCTGGCCCAGCCGGCCCGAGATGCCCGGCGGCAACTCGGCCTGGAGCTTCATGATCCAGCACCCGCACGGCGATTTCTCGCTGTTCGTCGGCGAGATGCCGGCCGAGGCCGGGCCGGGCCTGGGCCTGTTCTCGAAGACGCTGCCCTTCGAGGTGTGGGTCAACGGCGCCGAGCAGCCGCGCGGCCTGGGCGCGCTGGCCAAGACGCTGTCGATGGACATGCGCACCAACGACGCTTCATGGCTGAAGCTCAAGCTCGACGCGCTGGCCACCGTGGCCGAGGAGCGCGCCTTCGAGATGCCGATGCCGCCGCACGGCGAACGCCGGCTCTTCCCCGGCGTGGTGGCCGCCACCGCGGCCGTCATCCGCTGGCGCTGCGAGCAGCTGGGCGCGCTGCAGGAAGGCGGCCCGGCGCCGGTGATCGACGCCATGTTCAGCCGCGAGGAGCCGCGCACCGGCACCTCGGGCACGCTGGCCTGGGCGGTGGACGTGGACAACGCCGCCACCGGCGAATCCTTCACCGTCACGCTGAAGGAGGTGTCGCTGCCGGCGCCCGATGGCAGCCATGTGACGCGTCCGTGCGCCATCGGCTTCTCGGGCAACTACCCGCGTGCGCTCGATGGCCTGGCGCGGCTGCTGTCGCTCGACATGCGTGTGCTCGACCCGGCCTGGATCGGCATGAAGCTGCGCAAGCTGCTCAACGTCGGCGAGCCGCTGGGCCACTTCATGGCGCCGGTGCCCGGCGAGCGGCGCCAGCAGGTGTGGCCCAGCACCGTGGCCTACATCGCACGGCTGGTGATCCACCGCTACGCGATGCTCGGCGTGCTCGACGAACAGGGCCTGCCGCTGCGCGAGATGGGCATCCTGGCCTCGCCGGCGCTGAAGGCCGGCAACGGTGGCGGCAGCATCGCCCCGATGGCCGGCAAGCCCTGCCCCGAGTGCGGCAACTCCACGCTGATCCACAAGGACGGTTGCGAGTTCTGCACCGCGTGCGGGTTCGTGGGGCAGTGCGGCTAGCAGCCGACCGCTGCCGCAGCCCGGTCTGGCGTGGGTGCCCATCGTCGGTGGCAGGCACCACCTCGGTCCGCGTTGACCGCGCTGCGCTGGGTGCTCACCGCGCCGGTGGCGGGCATCGGGTACCTGGCGGCGGTGCTGTTCGTCGTGCTGCTGCTGTCACTGCTGGATCGGCTGTGCCCGCCCGAGCTGATGGTGTCGGGCCAGTGCGGGGCCGCGTGGTACCGCCCGGCAGAGCAGGCCGCGTTCGCCGTGGCCGGCGCGCTGGGGGCGGCGCTGTTCGTCGCGCTGCCCTGGTGGACGGCGCCCGCGCACCAGCGGCGCGTCGCCGCCGCGGCCTGCGCATTGGGCGCGGCCTGGGTGACCTGGGTACTCGTCGCCGTGGGCAGCAGCTTCCTGCTGACCTTCCTGTCGTCGGTGGCGGCCGGCGTGGCCACCACCTGGCGGCTCTCGCGTCGTTCGGGTCCGTGAGGCCAGCAGCGGGCTGTCGCGTCCGCTGACGGCGCTCACGCCTGGCCGGGGGCTTCGGTGCCGCAGGTGGTGCCCGGCGCCGCGGCGCAGCCCTCCAGCGACGCCGCCGTGCCCGCCGGGGCCTGCAGGCCGACGAAGCGCTCGACCTCCGCCACGTCGAAGCCGACCAGCCGCGCGCCGTCCTCGCGCTGCATCAGCGGTCGGCGGATCAGCAGCGGTTCGGCGAGCAGCGCCGACAGTGCCTGAGCGGCGTCCAGCCGATCCGGCACCACCTCGCCGTTCTTGATGCGCGGCGCCGCCAGGTTGAACCAGCGCGGCACCGGCAGCGGTGCCAGGAAGCCGAGCAGCGACTCGGCCGTCCAGGGTTCGCTGAGCAGGTCGCGGCGGACCAGCGTGTGGCCGGCGGCCTGCAGCAGCGCGCGCTGGCGGGCGTTGCCGGCGCAGCCGGGCTTTTCGTAGAAGTGGATCGTGGCCATGGCCGGTGGAATGCAATCGCCGTACCCGACAAGTGCCACCGCGGACCGATGCCGCTGCGGCGGCGCCGGCAGAGGGCGGGCGGACGCTGGCGGCCCGGTCTGCCGTCATCGGGCTCGGCACTCCGCCCGGCGCCCCGCGGCCGCCAAACCTTGTCGTCTTCCGAACAATCGGCCCGGCCACGGACGGTCTGTGGGCGCTCGCCAGACCCACCTCGGCGCCGCGCGCGTCGGGTTCGCCCCCCGTAAGCCGCCCGCCGCGCTCAGTGTTCTATGTGGCCCTGCGGCCCGCGTCGCATGGCCCATGGACCGCTTGTTGCTTCGTGCCGGACGATCGCCCCGACACGGCCATCACCGCGGTGGTGGCCCCACCCAGTCCATCGAGCCGCCATGAAGATCGCCATCGCTGTCAACGCCGACGCCACCCAGGTCAGCGGCCATGCGGGCCAGGCCCGGCACTGGCTGCTGTTCGACTGCCAGCCGGGCACCCCGGTGCCGCCGGCCACGCCGTTGATGCTCAGCGAGCAGCAACTGCCGCATCACTTCAGGGACGACGGGCCGCACCCGCTGCACGGTGTCGAGGTGATGGTGGCGGCCAGCGCGGGCGACGGCTTCAAGCGCCACATGGCGGGCTGGGGCGCCCAGGTGCTGCTCACCGGCGAGACCGACCCGCAGCGCGCGCTGTCGGCCGTCCTGGCCGGCGAGGCCTTGCCCGACACGCGCTTCGACATCACGACCACGCTGTGCAAGCTGCGCGACTTGTTCTCGCGCCATTGACCGACCGCCGCGCCCACTGCCGGCAGAGCCGGCCGCCGGGCAGCGGCCGGCGTGGGCGTCAGTTGGCGGCGAAGCAGTAGAACAGGCCGGCGCCGCCCGAGGACTTCAGCGCGTCCTGGCTGCACCCGCGCGAGCCGTGCGAGGAGTTCCACGACTTCATGTGCCAGCTGTCCTTCAGGCCGATGCGGTCGTGGTGGCCGACGATGGCCGAGCCCTCGCCGCTCTTGGTCCAGTTGCCGCAGGTGGTGTCGCCGCCGGCGGTGGAGTAGTTGCCCGACGGGTCGGAGCCGGTGAGGATGTCGTGCGTGTTGACCGTGTCGCCCCGACCGCTGACCACGGCGCCCTTCTCGGTCAGCGCGGTCTGCTTGGTGAGGTTGGCCGATGCCGAGTGCAGGTCGTCCGGGTTGCGGGCGATGACCTCGCCCTTGGCGTTGACCCACGGGCCCTTGCCGATGCGGTCGCGGGCATTGACGCCGGCGTCGCCGCCGGGGGCGGTGGTGCTGAGGTAGGCGCGCCAGTTCGCCAGCGGCGATCCAGCGGACTTGGCCAGCGTGTTGCAGTGCGCGTCGGCGCCTTCCAGGCCCCCCAGGTCGGCGCCCTTGCCCGAGCCGACACTGGTGACGAAGAACGACATCGTGGACGACTGGCCCATCGACGTGCAGCCGGCGGCCAGAGCCGCCAGGCTCAGGACGGCGGCGAGTGCGGTGGTGGAACGCTTCATCGGGTCTCCTCGGGTGTTTTGGGGGATGGGATGCGGAGCATAAGCAATCCGCCGATTTCACGCCCGCGGCGGCAATCCAGCACGCTGCCCGTGGCGTGGGCTTGACCTATGTCTAGAAGTGCAGGTGGGGCCTTCAGATAGCCTGCGAACTGTCCGATACACCTGGATCGTTCCCTATGGAAGCGCCCATGGCTGCACATCCGGGGTTGTCGCCTGGCCCGATGCGGCGAAGCCCGCCGTTCCGGCTCACACGGTATTTCTCGATCACCAGCTTGGTGGGCCTGGTGCTGGTGACCATCGTCCTGATCGGGGTCTACCGGACGCTCACCGAGCGGCACCTGGTCGACCATGAGGGCCGGGCCAATGCCGACCTCACTCGCGCCCTGGCCAACACGCTGTGGGGCCAGTACGGGGACTTTGTCATCGGTTCGGTCGGGCGCACCCGCGCCGATCTGCTGGCCGACCCCCGCCTGGCGGCCCTGCGCACCGACGTGCTGACCCGGGTCAGTGGCCTGAGCGTGGCCAAGATCAAGGTCTACAACGTCGACGGCCTCACGGTGTTCTCGTCCGACGAAGGCCAGATCGGCGAGAACAAGCGCGACAACGACGGCTTCCGCGCTGCACTGTCGGGCACCGTGGCCAGCCACATCACCTACCGCGAACGGTTCGATGCCTTCGAGGGCGTGCTCAACAAGCGCAACCTGATCGCCTCCTACGTGCCGCTGCGGCCGACGCCGGGCGGTGCCGCCGAAGGCGTCGTCGAGGTGTACTCCGACGTGACCGACCTGCTGCAACGCCAGTCCACCGCGCAGTGGCAGGTGGCCGCGGCAGTGGTGGGCGCGCTGTCGACGCTCTACCTGTTCCTGTTCATGGTCGTGCGCAAGGCCGATGGCATCATCTCCCGGCAGGAGCGCGAGCGCGCTGCGCGCGAGGAAGAGGTGCGGCACCAGGCCTACCACGACGCCCTCACCGGCCTGCCCAACCGCGCCTACTTCGCCGAACGCCTGAGCGAGGCCATCTCGGCCTCGACCCGGCACGGCCACACCGGCGCGCTGATGTTCATCGACCTCGACCGCTTCAAGATCGTCAACGACAGCCTAGGCCACGATGCCGGCGATGCGCTGCTCAAGGCGGTGTCCGCCCGCATCCGCGGTTGCCTGCGGGACAGCGACCTGCTGTTCCGCATGGGCGGTGACGAGTTCACCGCCATCCTCGCGCACATCGAGGCACCAGAGGACGCCACCCACGTGGCGCGGCGCATCCTCGAGGCGGTGGCCCGGCCGGTGCGTGTGCACGAGCACGAACTCGTCGTCGGCGCGACCATCGGCATTGCCGTCTACCCCGGCGACGGAGAAGACGCCGACACGGTGCTGAAGAACGCCGACGCCGCGATGTACAGCGCCAAGGATGCCGGCCGCGGCACGCATGCCTTCTATCGCGCCGAGATGAACCGCCGCGCCATGCAGCGGCTGACGCTCGAGACCGACCTGCAGAAGGGCTTCCGCGAGGGCGAGTTCAGCCTGCACTACCAGCCGCGGCTCGACACGGCCACCCAGCGCGTGGTGGCGCTGGAGGCGCTGATGCGCTGGCACAGCCCCTCGCGCGGCCTGGTGCTGCCGGGCGAGTTCATCGGCGTGATGGAAGACACCGGCATGATGACCATCGTCGGCGAGTGGGTGCTGCGCAGCGCCTGCACGCAGATCCGCCGCTGGCTGGATGCGGGCGTGCCGGCGCTGCGGGTGTCGGTCAACGTGTCGTCGGTGCAGTTCCAGTCCCCGGGCTTCGTGCCGATGGTCGAGCGCGTGCTGTCCGACAGCGGCGTGCCGCCAGCGCTGGTCGAGCTCGAGCTGACCGAATCGCTGCTGATCGGCCAGCCCGACCCGGCCCGTGCCACCATCGAGGCGCTCAAGGCGCTCGGCGTGCGCATCGCCATCGACGACTTCGGCACCGGCTACTCGGCGCTCAACTACCTGCGCCATTTCGCGGTGGACTACCTGAAGATCGACCGCAGCTTCGTCACCGACATCGCCACCAATGCGCGCGACCGCGCCGTGGCACGCTCCATCACCGAGCTGGCCCGGGCGCTGGGCATCATCGTGGTGGCCGAGGGCGTGGAGACCGAGGCCCAGGCCGACTTCTTCCGCGGCATCCACTGCGGCGAGATGCAGGGCTTCCTGTTCGGCAGGCCCCTGCCGATCGAGCAGGTGCAGCGCCTGCTCGACAGCGAGCGGTCCTCGGGAACTTCGCAAGGCATGGGCTCGGTGGTGGCCTGAGCAAGCGGTTCGGGAAGCCCCGCTGGCCCGCCGATCGCCGTCGGCGCAGACTGCGGGTTGGCCCTTTCGCCGACCCGGAGCACCCCCCTCGATGAGCCCACGCACCGCCTGCCTCGCCCTGACCCTGTCGGCCCTGGCGGCCTTGCCCGCACCGGCCGTGGCGGCCGACGACACGCTGCTGGCCGCCGCCCGCGCGGCCCAGCCGGCCCTGGTGGCCACCCTGCGCGAGATGGTGGCCATCGAGTCCGGCACGATGGACGCGAAGGGCCTGGCGCTGATGGCCGACGACGTCGAGCGCCGCCTGAAGGCCCTGGGGGCCACGGTCGAGCGTCGCAAGACCACGGCCGGCAACAGCGACGTGCTGGTGGCGCGCTTCAGCGGCAGCGGCAAGCGCCGCTTCATGCTCATCGGCCACCTCGACACCGTGTACTGGCCGGGCACGATCACCAGCCAGCCGATCAAGCAGGACGGCAATCGGCTCTACGGGCCCGGCATCGCCGACGACAAGGCCGGCGTGGCCCTCATCCTGCATGCGGTGGAGCTGCTGCACCGGTCGGGCTGGCGCGACTATGCCCAGCTCACGCTGATGTTCAACGGCGACGAGGAATCGGGCTCACCCGGCTCGGGCGAGATGATCGCGGCGCTGGGCGCCGAGCACGACACCGTGCTGTCGTTCGAGCCGACCGCGGCCACCACCACGCCGCAGGGCGAAGGCGTGCTGCTCAATGCCGCCGGCACCGCCACCGCGACGATGCAGGTGAAGGGCCGCGCCGCGCACGCCGGCGCCGCGCCGCAGCTCGGGCGCAACGCGCTGGTCGAGCTGGCCCACCAGGTGCTGCAGACGCAGGACGTGGCCAAGGGAGTGCCCGGCGCCCAGCTCAACTGGACCACCTTCGACACCGGCAAGACCCGCAACCAGATCCCCGAGCTGGCCACCGCCGGCGCCGACGTGCGCCTGACCCGCGGCGATGCGGCGGACAAGCTGCTCGACGCGCTGCGCGCCAAGGTGGCCGAGTCCAAGCGCGTGCCCGACACCGAGGTGAGCCTGAAGCTCGACATCGGCCGTCCGCCGTTCGTGGGGGACGCACGCACCACCGCCATCGCCAAGCGGGCGCAGGCCATCTACGCCGAACTCGATGGCCGCAAGCTGGCACTGCACCCGATCACCGGCGGCGGCACCGATGCCGGCTTTGCCGGGCGATCGGGCAAGGCGGCCGTGCTCGAGAGCCTGGGCCTGCCCGGGGCGGGCTACCACGCCCGCGACGAGTACATCGAACTCGACACCATCGTGCCGCGCCTTTACCTTGTCAGCCGCCTGCTGATGGAACTGGGGCGCGAATAGGGCCGGCGCCCGCGCCGGCCCCGGGGGCGCGCGGCCTCAGGCCTGCTTGCGGCGGCGGGCCGTCGCGCCGAGCGCCAGCAGTGGCATCAGCACCAGGGCCAGGCTCGAGGGCTCGGGGACCTGCAGGAAGCCGCGGATCTCGCCCGCCGGGAAACGGTCGCTGTGGATGTTGAAGTAGGCCTTGCCGGAGTTGAAGCCGGCGATCAGTGCGTCGTCGGCATTGCCCAGGACACCGCCGGCGAAGTTGTTGACGAACGCGGCCGTGAACGACGAGGCGAGGTTGAGGTCGATCAGGGGCGAGGTGTAGCTGCCCTCAGAGACGCCCGGGGTGCTGCTGCCCACGCCGGGGAATCCGGGCAAGGTGCCCGGCGTCACGGCCACGCCCACCGTGGCGGTCTCGGCGACCGCAGTGCAGCAGTGGATGTGCGACACCGTGGTGACGCCGGTCAGCCCGCTCCAGCTGGCCTGGATCAGCAGGGTGTTGGCGACGGTGTCGTAGTCGACCGTCACGAACCCGCTGCCGGTGGCGCCGGCCACTTCGGGCGCCAGCAGGGCGGCATACCGCACCAGGTCGGCATGCGCTGCGGGTGCGGCCAGCAGGGTGGCGGCGGTGGCGACGGCGGCAAGCAGGTGCTTCATGATCGATCTCCTCGGGGGTGGGTGTGGCGTCGGCGAACGCGCAACTTTCGCAGGATGACGTCCGTCTGCCCAGGCCTGTCGATTCGCCACCCTGCGTAGAAGAGGGGAATGGCCGGGCGCCACCCGCCGGCAGGCGCGCGGGACATGGTGGCGCGGGCGCCCTGGCTGCCACGGCATGGCAAGATCGCCGCTCCCCGGTCGGCGCGGTGCGCGGGCGACGGGTCGCGCCGTGCGCCTGCCCTCCCGGGCTGGCGCGATGGCCCGGCAGGTCGTGCGGCGTGCCGGGCCTGTTTGAGTTCAGGAATCCCGATGACGAGTCTGACCCCCGGCGCGGCGCGAACGTGGCCCCCGCGGATCGCGCGCACCCTGCTGGCCCTCGGCGGCCTGTTGGCGGCATGGCCCCTGGCCCACGGCCAGGCGGCGTCGGCCGCGGCGGTCCGGCCTGCGCTCACCGTCACCGTCGTCTCGCCGCAGCGGGTCGAGTGGCCGCTGCGCCTGTCGGCCTCGGGCAGCATCGCGGCCTGGCAGGAGGTGGTGGTCGGCGCCGAGGCCAGCGGCTGGCGGCTGGTCGAGGTGGCCGCGCAGGTGGGCGACACGGTCAGGCGCGGCCAGTTGCTCGCGCGCCTGTCCACCGACATGCTCGAGGCCGACATGGCGCAGACCCGCGCCGGGCTGGTCGAGGCCAAGGCCGTGCTGGCCGAGGCCACGGGCAACGCCGATCGCGCGCGCGAGCTGGCCCCCACCGGGGTGCTGAGCCTGCAGCAGACGGCCCAGATCCTCACCGCCGAACAGACCGCGAAGGCCCGCGTGGCCTCGTTCGAGGCGCGCCTGGCCGCTGACCGGTTGCGGCTGGCGCAGGCCCGCATCGTCGCCCCCGACGACGGCATCGTCTCGGCCCGCACCGCGCTCGAAGGCGCCGTGGCGCAGCCGGGGCAGGAGCTGTTCCGGCTGATCCGCCGCGGCCGGCTCGAATGGCGCGCCGAGGTGCCGGCCGCCGACCTGGCGCGGGTGAAGCCCGGCATGCCGGCCACGCTGACCACGCCCTCGGGCCAGGTGGGCAAGGGCACGGTGCGCGTGGTGGCGCCCACGGTGGACGCGCAGACGCGCAACGGCCAGGTGCTGGTCGACCTGCAGCCCGGCAGCGATGCGCGGCCGGGCATGTTCGCGCGCGGCGAGATCGACGTCGGCCGGGCTTCGGGCCTCACGCTGCCGCAGACCGCGGTGGTGCTGCGCGACGGCTACGCCAGCGTCATGCGCGTGGGCGCCGACCAGCGCGTCACGCTGACCAAGGTGACCGTCGGACGCCGCAACGGCGACCAGGTGGAGCTGACGGCCGGGCTGGCCGCCGACGCCCGCGTGGTGGCCTCGGGCGCGGCCTTCCTGGCCGACGGTGACCTGGTCAAGGTCGTCGCCGCGGGCAAGGCGGCGCCATGAACGTCTCCGCCTGGTCGATCCGCAACCCGATCCCGGCGATCCTGCTGTTCATGCTGCTCACGCTGGCGGGCCTGCTGGCCTTCCGCGCGATGAAGGTGCAGAACTTCCCCGACGTCGACCTGCCGATGGTCATCGTCACGGCCTCGCTGCCGGGCGCTGCGCCGGGCCAGCTCGAGACCGAGGTGGCGCGCAAGATCGAGAACTCGATCGCCACCGTGCAGGGCCTCAAGCACCTGTACACCACCATCACCGACGGCATGGTGCTGATCACCGCCGAGTTCCAGCTCGAGAAGCCGGTGCAGGAGGCGATGGACGACGTGCGTTCGGCCGTCTCGCGCGTGCGCAGCGACCTGCCGGGCGACCTGCGCGACCCGGTGGTCGACCGGTCCGACCTGGCCGGCTCGCCGATCCTCACGTACACCGTGGCCTCGTCGCGCATGGACGACGAAGGCCTGAGCTGGTTCGTCGACCAGGAAGTCTCGCGTGCGCTGCTGGCGGTGCGCGGCGTGGGCGCGGTCACGCGGGTGGGCGGCGTCACGCGCGAGGTGCGCATCGAGCTCGACCCGGCCCGGCTGCTGGCGCTCAACGCCAGCGCCGCCGACATCTCGCGCCAGCTGCGCCAGGTGCAGCAAGACGCCTCGGGCGGCCGCGCCGACGTGGGCGGCGCCGAGCAGTCGATGCGCCTGATCGGCACCGTGGCCTCGGCCGACGAGCTGCGCCACCTCGAGATCGCGCTGGGCGACGGCCGCCGCATCCGCCTGGACCAGGTGGCCTCGGTGATGGACACGGTGGCCGAGCCGCGCTCGCTGGCGCAGCTCAACGGCCAGCCAGTGGTGGCCTTTGAGATCACCCGAAGCCGCGGCGCCGGCGAGCTGGACGTGGCGCAAGGGGTGCGCGAGGCCATCGCCGCGATGAAGTTGAGGCATCCGGACATCACCGTCACCGAGGCCTTCAACTTCATCGACCCGGTGAAGGAGGGCTTCGACGGCTCGATGATGCTGATGCTCGAGGGTGCCGTGCTGGCGGTGCTGGTGGTGTGGCTGTTCCTGCGCGACTGGCGGGCCACGCTGGTGGCGGCGGCAGCGCTGCCGCTGTCGGCCATCCCCACCTTCGCGGCGATGTGGCTGCTGGGCTTCACACTCAACGGCGTGACGCTGATCTCGCTGTCGCTGGTGGTGGGCATCCTGGTGGACGACGCCATCGTCGAGATCGAGAACATCATGCGCCACCTGCGCGCCGGCAAGACGCCCTTCGTCGCGGCGATGGAGGCGGCCGACGAGATCGGCATGGCCGTCATCGCCACCACCTTCACGCTGATCGCGGTGTTCCTGCCCACAGCCTTCATGAGCGGCATCGTCGGCCGCTTCTTCGTGCAGTTCGGCTGGACGGCGGCGATCGCGGTGTTCGCCTCGCTGGCGGTGGCGCGACTGCTCACGCCGATGATGGCCGCCTACCTGCTGCATGCGCTGCCGCAGGCCGAGGTGGTGCCGCGCTGGCTGCAGTGGTACGGACGGTGGGCGGCGGCCTGCCTGCGCCACCGGTGGTGGACGGTGGTGGCCACCGCGGCCTTCTTCGTCGGCTCGTTCGCGCTGGTGCCGCTGCTGTCCACCGGCTTCATCCCGCCGGACGACCTGTCGCAGACCCAGGTGCACGTGACGCTGGCGCCGGGCTCGACGCTGGCGCAGACGCGCAGCGTGGCCGAGGCCGCCCGCCAGGTGGTCCAGGCCAACCCCAACGTGCTGATGGTCTACACCGCCATCGGCGGCGGCAGCTCGGGCGCCGACCCCTTCGCGGCCAAGGGCCTGGGCGACGTGCGCAAGGCCGTGCTCACCATCAACATGACGCATCGACGCGACCGGCCGGGCCTGACCAAGCAGGCCATCGAGGCCCAGCTTCGCGAGGCCCTGACCGCGGTGCCGGGCGCCCGTCTGCGCGTGGGGCTGGGCGCCTCGTCGGAGAAGTTCGTGCTGATGCTGTCGGGCGACGACGGCCGCGTGCTGGCCAGCCACGCCGTGCAGGTGGAGCGTGAGCTGCGCACCATCCCCGGCATCGGCGCCGTCACGTCCTCGGCCGGGCTGCAGCGGCCGGAGTTGATCGTGCGGCCCGACGACGCGCGCATGGCCGACCAGGGCGTCACCTCGGCGGCCATTGCCGACACGCTGCGCATCGCCACCGCCGGCGACTTCGACGCCGGGCTGGCCAAGCTCAACCTGCCGCTACGCCAGGTGCCGATGGTGGTGCGGCTGCCGGCCGAGGCGCGCGGCGACCTCGACCTGCTGGCGCGCCTGCCGGTGCCGGGCGCGCGCGGTCCGGTGCGCCTGGGCAATGTCGCCACGCTGAGCCTCGAGTCCGGTCCGGCGCAGCTCGACCGCTTCGACCGGCGCCGCAACGTCAGCTTCGAGGTCGAGCTCAACGGCGTGCCGCTGGGCGAGGTGGAGCAGCGCGCGCTGGCGCTGCCGGCCGTCGCCAACCTGCCGCCGGGCGTCAGCCGCGCCGCCGTCGGCGATGCCGAGGCCATGGCCGACCTGTTCAGCGGCTTCGGCCTGGCGATGGCCGCCGGCGTGCTGTGCATCTACGCGGTGCTGGTGCTGCTGTTCAAGGACTTCGTGCAGCCGGTCACCATCCTGGCCGCGCTGGTGCTGTCGTTGCCGGGCGCGTTCCTGGCGCTTTACCTCACCGGCACGGCGCTGTCGATGCCGTCGATGATCGGCATGATCATGCTGATGGGCATCGCCACCAAGAACTCGATCCTGCTGGTGGACTACGTGGTGATGGCCCGCCGCGACCACGGCCTGTCGCGCTGGGACGCGCTGATCGATGCGTGCATGAAGCGCGCGCGCCCGATCGTGATGACCACGCTGGCCATGGGCGCCGGCATGCTGCCGATCGCGCTGGGCTTCGGCGCCGACCCGAGCTTTCGCGCGCCGATGGCCATCGTCGTGATCGGCGGACTGATCACCAGCACCTTCCTCAGCCTGCTGGTGATCCCGGTGGTCTTCACCTTCGTCGACGACGCGGTGCACGCGCTCGGGCGGCTGGTGCGGCGGCGGCACGCGCCGGCAGCTGCGCAGATACCGTCAGAGGCCGATGCGTGACAGCAGGTGCTTGCTGAAGAAGCGCAGGCCGCGCGGGTCGCGCTTCAGAATCATGTTGGCCTCGTGCGCGGCGCGCTGCGCGCCCTTGTGCATGCGGAAGTCTAGGAAATGCTCACCCTTCAGCCTGGGCGCCGGCGCGCCGAAGCGGTTCTCGTAGCCGCGCAGCGCGAACGGCGCCTCGCGCTGGCACAGGTTGGCCAAGCGCACCAGGGTCTCGATGTCGTTCTTGCGCTGCGCCACCAGGTCGATCCAGTTGGGGGGCAGGGTGCCGGCGCCGAGGAAGGCCATCAGCGTGCTGTCCTCGGCCTCGGTGATCAGGTAGCAGCCGAGGATGGGGCAGGCGCCGACGAGGCTGGCGTCGAACGGCCCGTTGGCCAGCAGCACCTTGTTGGCCTTGCGGAAGTCGTGGAAGTTGCGCAGCGACAGGAAGATCGCATGGGCCAGCTTGAGCGCCGCCTTGGCGATGCCCAGCGCCGGCCCAGTGGCCGCGCCCAGGTCGACGAACAGGCCCGTGAGCTGCATCCCGCCAGCGGCGCCGTCCATCGCGGCGATCAGCGCGAACTCGGTGCGCTTGCGCTCGTACAGCACGCGCACCGCGCCGAGGGCCGCGGTCGGGTTGCCGGGCGTCACGATCACCGCCATCTTGTCGAGCTTGCGGATGTCCCAGGCCCGGCTGGCAGCCTTGATGCCGTTGACCACGCCCGAGCCGAGGTTCGTCACCGCGCCCAGGATCGGCAGGCAGCCGGCGATTTCGGTGGCCATCTCGGACGCGCTGCCCACCATGGCCTCGTCGAACACACCGCTGGATTTCAGGATGTCGGCGAAGGCCTTGATCGCGAACTCCTGCTGCGGCTCGAGGTCGGGGTAGAAGCCGACGTCGCCGGTGGGCAGCACCTTGCTCGGGTCGAGCGAGCGCAGTTCGACACCGGACTTGGCGCCTTCGATCAGCAGCGCCAGGCCGTCGGTGTGCACGCCCTGGCGCTTGGCGGCGGTCGCCAGGTCCGACAGCAGGCCGCCCGGGCCCTTGTTCGTCTGGCGGTGGGCACCCATCACCACGCCGCTGCGGCCGTGCTGCGAGGGCTTCGCAGGCTGCCAGGCCGGCGCGCTGCCGCCGCCCAGCGGGGCGCGGCCGATCTCGTCCTCCAGCGCATGCTTCGCGGCGCGCAGCGTCTGAATCGCGGACGCGAACGCGCCCTGCTTCCACACCAGCTGGCGCCCGCCCAGCACCCGTTGGGGCAGTGTCTGGGCGGCCTCCTGGAACAGGGCCTGGAAGGCCTTCATCTCGTCGGGTGTCATCGCAGCCATGAGGGGTACCTCCGTGGCCGCGAGCTTAGGTCGACGGCTTCAGCGAGGCCATGACTGATGGTCATGTCGCAACCGGCGGTCGAAAGTCGTCCGGCGGTCGGGGCCGCCGGGGGTGCGAGGCGGCCCGATGCGACTCGACCCGGTCGCTCGCCGGTCCGCCGGGCCGGGAGGCTCACCCCGACGGCAGGACCGTCAGTGCCCCAGGATCTTCGACAGGAAGTCCTTGGTGCGGTCGCTCTGCGGGTTGTCGAAGAACGCGTGCGGCTCGTTCTGCTCTACGATCTGGCCCTGGTCCATGAAGATCACGCGGTTGGCCACCGCCTTGGCGAAGCCCATCTCGTGGGTGACGCACAGCATGGTGATGCCGCCGTTGGCCAGTTCGATCATCACGTCGAGCACTTCCTTGATCATCTCGGGGTCGAGTGCCGAGGTGGGCTCGTCGAACAGCATGATCTTGGGCGTGAGGCACAGCGCCCGGGCGATGGCCACGCGCTGCTGCTGGCCGCCCGACAACTGCAGCGGGTACTTGCTCGCCTGCTCGGCGATGCGCACCCGCTTGAGCTGCTGCATCGCGCGCTCCTCGGCGTCTTTCTTGGGCATCTTGCCCACCCACATCGGCGCCAGCGTCAGGTTCTCCAGCACCGTGAGGTGAGGGAACAGGTTGAACTGCTGGAACACCATGCCGACGTTCTTGCGGATGGCCTCGATGGCCTTCACGTCATCGGTGAGCTCGACGCCGTCGACCTTCAGCGTGCCCTGTTGATGCTCTTCGAGCCGGTTGATGCAGCGGATCAGCGTGGACTTGCCCGAGCCCGAAGGCCCGCAGATGACGATGCGCTCGCCCTTGGCGACCGACAGGTCGATGTCGCGCAACACGTGGAAGTTGTTGCCGTACCACTTGTTGACCTTGTCGAAGGTGATGATGGCGTCAGACATGTGTTCGATTCCTTCGACGGTCAACGGTTTTTGCTCAACGACAGCCGCTTCTCGATCCACAGGCTGTAGCGGGACATCGAGAAGCAGAACGCAAAGTAGATGGCCGCGATGAACAGGTAGGCCTCGATCTTGAACGGCCGCCAGTTGCTGTCGGAGTTGAGCGCCAGGCCCATCGCGCCGGTCAGCTCGTAGAGGCTGACGATGGTCACCAGCGAGGTGTCCTTGAAGATCGAGATGAAGTTGTTCATGACGCCCGGCACCACCAGCGCCAGCGCCTGCGGCAGGATGATCTTGCGCTGGGCCTGCCAGTAGGTGAGTCCCAGCGTGTCGGCCGCTTCCTGCTGGCCCTTGGGGATGGCCTGCAGGCCGCCGCGCACGATCTCGGCCATGTAGGCCGCAGCGAACAGCGTGATGCCCACCAGCACGCGCAGCAGCACGTCGATGCTGGTGCCCGGCGGCATGAACAGCGGGAACATGAAGCTGGCCATGAACAGCACGCTGATCAGCGGCACGCCGCGGATCAGCTCGACGTAGATCACGCAGATGGTCTTGATCGCCGGCATCTTGCTGCGCCGGCCCAGCGCCACCGCCACCGACAGCGGGAAGGCGAAGACGATCGACAGCGTGGCCAGCATGATGGTCAGCGGCAGGCCGCCCCAGCGGTCGGTCTCGACCGGCGACAGGCCCATCACGCCGCCCTTCATCAGCACGAAGAACAGCGCCAGCACGGCCACCCACAGCAGCACCAGCCAGGGCTTCCAGAAGCTGCGAACGCAGCTCGCCACCAGCAGCGCCACCAGCGCGATCGTGGCCACTTCGGGGCGCCATTGCTGGTCGAAGGGGTAGCGGCCGAAGATGATGATGCGGAACTTCTCGTTCACGACACCCCAGCAGGCGCCGATGCCGCGAGCGGCCTGGCACTGGTCGGCGTTGGCGGCGAACACCGCCTTGGTGATGCCCCAGTTCACCAGGCCGGGCAGCACCCACAAGGCCAGGGCCAGCAGGGCCAGCGTGACGACGGCGCTGGGCAGGTTGCCGAACAGATTGTGGCGCACCCAGGGCACCAGGCCCTCGGTGCGGATGGGGGCCGGTCGCGGAGCGATCGGCTGGAAGGTCGATTGGGTCGTGGCCACTCACCGCTCCTTGATCGCCGCGCGCTGGTTGTACCAGTTCATCAGGCCCGAGGTGGCCAGCGAGGTGGTCAGGTACACCAGCATGATGATCGCGATGCACTCCACCGCGCGCCCGGTCTGGTTGATCGCGGTGTTGGAGATGGACACCAGGTCGGGGTAGCCGATGGCCACCGCCAGCGACGAATTCTTGGTCAGGTTGAGGTACTGATTGGTGATCGGCGGGATGATCACGCGCAGTGCCTGCGGCAGCACCACCAGGCGCATCTGGTTGCCCTTGGACAGGCCCAGCGCGCCCGAGGCCTCGGACTGCCCGCGGGGCACCGACTGGATGCCCGCGCGCACCACCTCGGCCACGAAGGCGGAGGTGTAGAACACCAGCCCCATCAGCACCGAGATGAACTCGGGCGTCAGCGCGCTGCCGCCCTCCACCGACACATCGGCCGGCTTGGGGATGTTCCAGGCCGCTGGCGCGCCGCCGAGGGCCCAGCCGGCGACGCCACAGACCAGGATCAGCGCGATGGCCGGCAGCAGCACCGGCCGCACCTGGCCGGTCTGCTCGAACAGCTTGCGCGCCTGCCAGGCCCAGCCCCATGCGAGGCCCGCGCCCACCAGCATGCCGATGGCCGCCAGCCCCTGGCCCAGGCCCCACACCGGCACCGGGTAGTTGAGGCCGCCCTTGCTCAGGTAGAACAGGCCGAACAGCGACAGCGGCTCGCCCGGATCGGGCAGCCACTCGGTGAGCAGCAGGTACCACACCAGCAGTTGCAGCAGCACCGGGATGTTGCGGAACAGCTCGACGTAGGCATAGCACAGCCCGCGCACCAGCGCGTTGTTGGAGAAGCGGCCGATGCCCAGCAGCGTGCCCAGCACCGTGGTGAGCACGATGCCGATGATGGCCACGCGCAGCGTGTTGACGATGCCGACCAGGAAGGCCCGCCAGTACGGGTCGACCGACTCGTACGGGATCATCAGCTCGCCGATGTCGAAGCCGGCCGGGCTGGTCAGGAAGTCGAAGCCGCTCTGGATGCCGCGCACGCGCATGTTCTCGAGCGTGTTGTGCGCGAGGAACCAGACGGCCATCACGATCAGGCCGAGGGCCAGCACCTGGTACAGCACGCCGCGCACGGCACGGCTGCGCAGCGACCAGTCGCGTCTCTTGGGGGGGGCGGCTCGTGCCGTCATGGCTTCGCTCCTTCAACCTGCCACGGTGGCGGCTGCAGAGGAATCAGGGGGAGGGGAGTCTGGAGCCGCACCATCGGGGTGAGGGCGCGGCTCCGGGCTCAGGCCGAAGGGTGGCGTGCGATCAGCGCACCGGCGGGGCGTACATGATGCCGCCCTTGTTCCAGAGGTTGTTCACGCCACGCGGCAGGCCCAGCGGCGACTTCGGGCCGACGTTGCGCTCGAAGATCTCGCCATAGTTGCCCACGGCCTTGATGGCGCGGGCGGCCCATTCCTTGTCCAGGCCGAGCAGCTTGCCGGTGTCTTCGGCGGTGCCCAGGATGCGGCCCACCACCGGGTCGGTGCTGGTCTTCTGCTGGTCGACGTTGGCCTGCGTGATGCCGTACTCCTCGGCCTCGATCAGCGCAAAGATCACCCACTTGGCGATGGCATAGAACTCGTCGTCGCCGCGGCGCACGCTCGGGCCGAGCGGCTCCTTCGAGATCAGCTCGGGCAGGATCAGGTGGTCGGCCGGGTTCTTGGCTTCCTTGTTGCGCACCGAGGCCAGGCCCGACGCGTCGGTGGTGTAGGCCTGGCAGCGGCCGGCGAAGTAGGCGCCGGTGGCGGCCTCGACCTTCTCGAACACCACGGGCTTGATGTCGAGCTTGTTGGCGCGCGAGAAGTCGGTGAGGTTCTTCTCGGTGGTGGTGCCCGACTGCACGCAGACGGTGGCGCCCTTCAGCTGCTTGGCGCTCTTGACCTTGCCCTTGGACGGCACCATGAAGCCCTGGCCATCGTAGTAGGTGGTGTTGGTGAAGTGCATGCCCAGCGAGGCGTCGCGGGTGAGCGTCCAGGTGGTGTTGCGCGACAGGATGTCGATCTCGCCCGACTGCAGTGCGGTGAAGCGCTGCTGCGCGCCCAGCGGCACGTACTTCACCTTGGTGGCGTCGCCGACCAGGGCCGCGGCGATGGCCTTGCAGACGTCGACGTCGAGACCGGACCAGTTGCCCTGGCTGTCGGCGGCGGAGAAGCCCGCCAGACCGACGTTGACACCGCAGACCAGCTGGCCGCGGGCCTTGATGGCTTCGATGGTCTTGCCCGCTTGGGCGGGCAGTGCCGCCAGGCCGAGCACCGCTGTGGTGCAAACGCTGGTCAGCAGGGCCTTGGCAGTGATGTGATTCATAAGCAGCAACTCCGGTTGGTCTGTGATGGCTCTCGGCCCGCTGCCGGCGAACGAACCAGGGTGGTGGATCGGTTCATCGAGGCTGGCCGGGTGGGGCCTGTTGCACGCGATGCACCAGGATGGCCGGTGCAAAGCGTGGGCGAGTATAGGGAGGCAAGAAGCATGCGCAGCTTGTCGGTTCTACGTAGCATGGGGTCATGCACAGGGCACATGAACTGCCGAACAGGCGTCGCGCTGGATAAGGGTTTGCCCGCAAAGTTCTCGGCCGAAACCACTGTGTGCGGGCCGCTGGTCGCCGTGGTCCGTCTTGCGTCCGCCTGGCCGGCCCGCGTCGGACGTCGGCACGCCGATTGCTCACGTCGACGATGCGCCGGCGCCCCGGCGCGGTGCCGACCCCAGGAGACCCGATGCCCGACGACAGCCGCCGCGCCACCGCCGCCCCACCCGAGTGCAAGGCCGCCGCGGTGGTCGACGAGTACCTGCGCCTGCTCATGATCCCGGACCCCGACGCCGCGCGCACCCTGGTGGCGCCCGACCTGCGCATCCGCTTCACCGGTGGCCGGGCGATGAGCGACCCGGCCGAGTGTGCGGCCTTCAACGCGGGGCGCTACCGCTGGGTGAAGAAGCGTGTGGAACGCACCGAGACCGTGGCTGGCGGCACCGAGGACGAGACCGTGGTCTACAGCCTGGGCAGCCTGTACGGCGAGTGGCCCGACGGCACGGCCTTCGAAGGCAACCGCTACGTCGACCGCTATGTGGTGCGGCATGGCCTGATCACCCGCATGGAGGTTTGGAACGACAGCGCCGAATGGCTGATGGTGCGCGCCGGACTGGCCACCCTGTGAAGGCGCGACGATGACCACGCCCTACCGCGGTGCGCTGCCCGACCATGGCCGGTTCGACTACCGGCCCATCACCCGGCGGCCCGACTACCGCTGGCCCGGCGGCGCCGGGCTGGCGGTGTACCTGGGCTTCAACCTCGAGCACTTCGCCTTCGGCGAGGGCCTGGGCGCGCGCCTCGGCCCGGCCTCGCCCGAGCCCGACGTGCTGAACCACGCGTGGCGCGAGTACGGCAACCGGGTCGGTGCCTGGCGCTGCCTCGAGCTCTTCGATCAGCTGGGCCTGCCGGCCGCCGCGCTCATCAACACCGTGCTCTGCGACCACGCCCCCGAACTGGTGGCCGCCTGCATCGCGCGCGGCGACGAACTGGTCGGTCACGGCCACACCAACGCCGAGCGCCAGGGCGACATGGCCGAGGCCGACGAGCGCGCGCTGCTGCTGGGCTGCCGCGAGCGCCTGCAGGCCGCGGGCGGCCAGGCGCCGGCCGGCTGGCTGTCGCCGTGGATCTCGGAGAGCCGCGTCACGCCCGACCTGCTGGCCGAGACCGGCTACCGCTACACACTGAACTGGTGCCACGACGACCAGCCGATGCCGATGCGCACGCGCAGCGGCGCCCCGCTGTGGGCCGTGCCCTACCCGCAGGAGCTCAACGACATCCCGATGATCGTGACCCGCCAGATGGACTGCAAGGATTTCGCGCAGCTCATCGTCGACCAGCTCGACGAGATGCTCGAGCAGTCGCGCACCCAGCCGCTGGTGATGGGCATCGCGCTGCACCCCTACATCGTCGGCCAGCCCTACCGCCTGCGCCACCTGCGCCGCGCGCTGCAGCGCGTGGCCGCGGCGCGCGACGGCGGGCAGGTGTGGGCCACCACCCCCGGGGCCATCTGCGACCATGTCGCCGCACTGGCGCAGGACCACCCAGCGTGGTTCGCATGAGCGCGGCGCCCATCGATGTGGCCCGCGCGGAGGCGCCGGCCTTCGACATCGACGACCGCGTCGGCGCCTGGGTGCCACATGGCCGCTTCATCGTGCCCGGGGCACCGTCCGGCCCGCTGGCCGGCCTGCGCTTCGCGGCCAAGGACCTGTTCGATGTCGCCGGCCATGTCACCGGCGCCGGCAACCCCACCTGGCAGGCCACTCATGGCCCGGCCGCGGCCACGAATCCCACCGTGCAGACCCTGCTCGACGCCGGGGCCACGCTGGCCGGCAAGGTGATCACCGACGAGCTGGCCTACAGCCTGCACGGCGACAACCACCACCACGGCGCGCCGCTCAATCGGCGTGCCATCGACCGCGTCACCGGCGGCTCGTCCAGCGGCTCGGCGGCCGCGGCGGCGGCGCGGCTGGTCGACTTCGCCCTGGGCACCGACACCGGCGGCTCCACGCGTGTGCCGGCCAGCTACTGCGGTCTGTGGGGACTGCGCACCACGCACGACTTGCTGCCGCGGGCCGGCCTGGTGCCGCTGAGCCCGTCGTACGACACGGTCACCTGGCTGGCCGATGACGGCGAGGTCTTCGAGCGCGTCGCCGACGTGCTGCTGCCGCCCAGCGGCTGGCAGCCGGTGCACCTGCTGTGCCCTGCCGATGCGTGGCAGCTGGCCGAGGCGCCGTTCCAGGCGCCGCTGGCGGCGGCCCTGGCCCACCTTTCGGCCCTGGTCGGCACGTCGCCCCAACGCAGCGAGGTGGCGGCCGGCGATGCGCTGGAGCGCTGGCGCACGGTGTACGCGACCCACAGTGCCCGCGAGGCCTGGCTCGCCCACGGCGACTGGATCACGCGGCACCGGCCCACCTTCGGGCCGGCGATCGCCGGGCGCTTTGCCATCGCCAGCGGCATCGACGCCGAAACGTCGGCGCGCGCCGACGCCGAGGTCCGGGCCATCCGAGGCCGCGTGCGCGCCTGGCTGGGTGCCGACGGCGTGGCGCTGTTGCCCTCGGCGGCCAGCCTGGCGCCCCGGCGCGACGCCGACCCCGCGCAGGTCGATGCGGTGCGGCTGCGCACCATGGCCATCACCTGCGTGGCGGGCCTGGCCGGGCTGCCGCAGGTGAGCCTGCCGTGGCCGGGCGCCAGTGAGGCGCCGATCGGCCTGTCGCTGCTGGGGCCGGCGGGCAGCGACCGCGCGCTGGTGTCGCTGGCGCGGCGCCTGTGGCAGCGCCTGGCGTGAGCGGCGGGCGCTGAGCTTGGACCACTGAGCAAGGAACACTGAGCGCGGGCCGCCGGGATCGGAGCGGGGGGCTTTCCCCTCGGATGCCAGAATCGCCCCATGGTCTCCACGCTCACGATCACCCGCCCCGACGACTGGCACCTGCACCTGCGCGATGGCGCCGCGATGGCCGCCGTGCTGCCGCACACCGCGCGGCAGTTCGCCCGCGCGATCGTCATGCCCAACCTGCGGCCGCCGGTCACCACCGCCGCGGCCGCCGTGGCCTATCGCCAGCGCATCCTCGACGCGCTGCCGGCGCGCGCCGATTTCACGCCGCTGATGACGCTGTACCTCACCGACCACACCGCGCCCGACGAGATCGCCCGCGCCAAGGCGGCCGGCGTGGTGGCGCTCAAGCTCTACCCGGCCGGCGCCACCACCCACAGCGACGCCGGCGTCACCGACCTGCGCAAGACCTACCCGGCGCTCGAGGCCATGCAGCGCGAGGGCCTGCTGCTGCTGGTGCATGGCGAGGTCACCGACCCGGCGGTCGACCTGTTCGACCGCGAGGCGGTCTTCATCGACCAGGTGATGCAGCCGTTGCGGCGCGACTTCCCCGAGTTGAAGGTGGTGTTCGAGCACATCACGACGAAGGAGGCCGCGCAGTACGTGGCCGAGGCCGACGCACACACCGCGGCCACCGTCACCGCGCACCACCTGCTGTACAACCGCAACGCCCTCTTCCAGGGCGGGCTGCGGCCGCACTACTACTGCCTGCCGGTGCTCAAGCGCGAGGTGCACCGCCAGGCGCTGGTCGTCGCGGCCACCTCGGGCAGCGCGAAGTTCTTCCTCGGCACCGACAGCGCGCCGCACGCATCGGTGATGAAGGAGGCCTCGGTCTGCGGCGCCGGCTGCTTCACCGCGATGAGCGCGCTCGAGCTGTATGCCGAGGCCTTCGAGGCCGCGGGCGCGCTGGACAAGCTCGAGGGCTTTGCCAGCGTGCACGGCCCCGCCTTCTACGGCCTGCCGCGCAACCGCGGCACGGTCACCCTGAAGCGCGAGGCCTGGACGCCGCCCGACAGCGTGCCCTTCGGCGACGCGCAGCTCAAGCCGCTGCGCGGCGGCGAGACCCTGGCCTGGAGACTGGCATGAACGACGTGAAGAAGGTGATGCTGCTCATCGACGCGGACAACCTGTCGCCCGACGTGATGGCCCAGGCCGTGGAGCATGTGCGCGAGGTGCACGGTGCGGTGCATGTGCGGCGGGCCTACTGCACCGCCGAGGCGGCGCTGCAGCACCGCGCGCTGTTCAAGGCGCATTCGATCCGGCCGATCGTCAACATCTCGGCCGGCAAGAATTCCACCGACATCGCGATGGCCGTCGACGCCATCGACCTGGCCATCGCCGAGCGGCCCGACGTGGTGGTCATCGCCTCGTCCGACTCGGACTTCGCGCCGCTGGTGCTGCGCCTGCGCGAGAAGGGCTGCCGCGTCTGCGGCATCGGCCAGCAGGGCAAGACCGGCGACGAGGTGGTGCAGGTCTACGACCAGTACACGGTGCTGGTGCACCGGCGCAGCAGCCGCAGC
>NZ_MWLO01000106.1 GCF_002198735.1 Ideonella sp. A 288 | reverse complement strand
CAGACCCTGGCCAGCTCCCACAAACCATCATCCTCAGTTCATTAACCCAGGCGTTGCACTTCGCACTTGAAACTGCCATCCCTTTCGCACTCGCTTCGTTGATCGTTCACCCAGGCGACACCTTCCACGCCCGGCATGAGAGTGCCGCCGCTGAGTTCCCGGATCGAGATGATCAAGGTTGTGGCTTCCGCGATGCCGTGCAGCACGGCCCCCGGCGGCAGGCCGGCAGTGCGCAGTGCCATCACTTGCAGTTGGTGGATCAGCAGGCGGCGACTGCGCACATCGGAATTCGAGCAGGCCGCATTGAGCCTGACTACGCCTTCGCTGACCTCGACGGTGGCGTGGGCGCCCAGCCGGGTCCGCAGTCGCGCAATGTTCTCCTCGACCTTTCTGCGCAGCTCGAAGGTGCGGTCCGTGTCGCCCTCGGCATCGTCGGGCCACAACGCGGCAGCGGCGCGCATCATCGGCATCGACATGTCCGTCTGGCAGCAAAGCAGGCGGTGCAGTTCCACGGGCTTGGACGGCATCCTCGTGCTGCCCGCGGTCTGGCGCTTGCCGTCGATCCGCGACTCGGTGGAGCCGAGCATCTGTTCCCAGAATCGCCACGGCCAGTGGTGGTCCGCATTGGGTGGCGCCGCCAGCTTGCGGCGACCGATGATCTCCAGGACGAAGACGCGCTCAATGTTCCAGCTGAGTGCCAACGCGCAGAGCCCGGCCGCGAAACCGGGCTGCAGGCGGAAGAACATCCGGAAGTTGAGCTGCTGCACCAGCCGCAGGCCAGCAGACAATGCACGCCGGCTGCCCTGAAGGTCCTCCGTGCGCAATCTCCAAGCCTCGATCAGCAGGTGCAGGCAGCGGAAGATCTCGCCGTTGCGGCCGTGGTGGACTTCCGTGAGGCTCGCCGCCCGCATCGACGCTTCCTCGATCCGCTCCAGCGCAATCAGCACCTGCACCATGTCCGCGTCGTATGCAGCGCACTCGGTCTTTGTGGCGCCGGCCCCCATTGCCGTGGCGATAGCCTGGTCCAGCAGGGTCTTGGCTATGCCCGGCAGCTGTTCCAACATCTTGAGGCGGGCCCGCATCTGATGAAGAAGCGCCAGCTGCGATTCGCGGCCCGCGCCGGAGCGGTCGTCGATCGTCGCCTCAATGGCTGTGGCCTGGACCAGGTTGCCGCGATCGACTTCAAGGCGCAATTGGGCGAGCGCCGTAACGAGCGCAGTGACTGACAGGCTATGCTGCTGAGAGACTGCGGCCGCACGGACCCAGTAGGGTTCGGCGTCGTCGGACTCGCCGGCGTGGTACTTGACGAAGCCATAGGTGTACAGCCAACGTGCGCGCAGAAGGGGCGCCGCCTCGTCGAACAGCGCCGGATGCTCAACGTTGACACGCAGGCTGTCGAAGCGGTCGTACTGCTGGCTGGCCAGGTGATAGTTGAGCAGCACCTGTGCGGCGATCAGCCGCTCATGACGGTTCAGCGCCGTGCGGAGCGGCCCCAGCTCAGTGTGCAGCCACTGTGCCGAAGCCTGCATGTCGGGCGTGTCCTGATCGCTGAGCAGACCGGCGCAGACGCGGGCGAGGTGCCGCCAGAGACCTGCCTGGGCCGCCGGGGTACCCGGCGGGAGCCGGTCGAACTCCCGCGCGCGCTCGCACCATGAGGCCACATCCCGCTGTGCACTCACGTCCAGCACACAAACCACCACGCCGGCGGCCGCGGCGCGCAGGCGTAGTGGAAGCGCTGCGCCATCAGCGGAGCAACCGGCATGCGCCACGTCCAGCCAGGCCAGCGCATCGGCCCGCTCATGCATGAAGCTGCAAATCCCTGACCAGTAGGCCACTGCAGGGCGATCCGCAGGAGTGCCGGTGAGTCCCTCGGCGCAAGCGGCCATCAACTCGCCCCCCTTCCAGTCGCGCCAGCACTGCAAGGATCTGCGCTCGAACTCGACTTCATCGAACGCGGGCAAGTCGATGGCTGCCTCCTCGCGCATGCGCAGGTGGATCAGACTGCGGCCACGAGCCGGAATTCGCCGGATGCGAGCCCTGCGGCCTCCAGCCCCTTGCGCAGCGACTCGATGCGTGCGTCGACCTGAGCCTCTGCATCGGCGTTTGACAAGTCATCGCGCGGTCGCACGCGCAATTTGATCTTCGTGAGGTTCGGGTCGGCCTGGGCGAGACCCCGAAACTCCGCGATCAGTTGTTGGATCGCCGCGTCGCTGCCTTTGGCGAGGGCGGCTTCATCGAAGTGGATCATTTCGGCGGCCTTCAGGACAGGTCCGTCGCCGGTTCCGGCCGAATTCTGCGCTGTGCCAGTGACTTCGTTGTTCATTCAACACCTACACAAAGTTGGTTAGAGGTTGCCGGATCCGTTCTGGGCACTTGTAGCGAGTGTGCCATCGGATCGGCGTTGCGCGCCGTACACGACGCCGGTCGCTAGAGAAAATCACCCCTGACCCGCCGGACCTGCCGTTGCCGGCCGGCGGCGGAGACTGAAGGTGGGGTCCGCATTGAAAAGGAAGGTCTCACGCTGCGCAACATGCAAGCTGGTGATGACCTGCCGGTGCCGCGAAAGCAATCTGCGGCGTACTGGAACCTTTGATGGTTCCGCCGGACGGAGATGCTGCCGATGAGCCCAAACGCCCAGATCGCACGGCCAGCCGGCCGATTGAGCCCCAAGCCTCTGCTTCGACCAGGCGTCGCCGGGCGTGTCTTGCGGCCGTGCCTCGAAGGAGGCTGGGTCGTGCACTTCTTGTCCTGATTGCCGAAATTGGAGTGTGTGCAGTTCGTGTGGGAACGCTCACTAGATTGATCGATGTCGCGACGATACGCGGCAATTCGGTCAGTCCTTCTGGAGCGTACCTATGAAAGCAGACCCCAGTTCCCCAGGTGATTCCGCCTGGGGTCTCCATGCCCTCGCCGAAACCGACTACGGCATAGTCCTGGTCAACGCCGATCACGAGGTCATCTACTGCAATCCGATCGCCGAACGCCACCTGGCGCTTGGCCGGGGGCTCCGGCGCTCCGGCAGCAGGCTGGTCGCGGTGGATGCGCACGAGCAGCCACGGCTCAGCGGCGCGCTGGACGCCGTGCTGGCGAGAGGCCACCGCAAGATGCTCGTGCTCGGCGGCAAGCGTGAGCGCCTTGGCGTGGCCGTTGTGCGCATCGCGGGAAGCCAGGGCGACGCCGGTGCAGGTGTCGATCAGTCGCGCTCGGTTTCAGGTGAGTCCCGGCAGCATGCGCGTGCACTGCTGACACTCTCTCGCGAACGCATCTGCGAGCCGTTGTCGATCTACGCCTTTGCGCGCGACCACGGACTGTCCCGCATGGAGGAACTGGTGCTCGTCCGCCTGTGCAACGGACAGCGCCCGCACGACATTGCCGAGGAGCACGGCCGCAGGCTCAACACGGTGCGCACGCAGGTGATGAACATCCGCGCCAAGACCGGTTTCGAGAGCACCAGCGAACTGGTCCACTGGATCTCGACACTTCCTCCGATGCTTGGCACATTCGGCGCTACGGCACCGTGAGTGCCTTCCGCTCCGGCGCTTCGGTCGAGGGACATTGGAGGGAGACCAACGTGGATGAGGCTACGCACCTTAGCAACCCGTCGACAACCGGGTTGCCGACTAAGGGGTCACGACAGCACAGCGGGCTGTACCACTTTCCGCCGGGCGAAGCAGTTCAGTCTCAATCGCTTCGCGGCGAACTTAGGCTGGATGTCGATGGCGAATACCCTCAGATGTTGGCCAGTGGGGTGCTCATCAGCGGCCTGGAGCACCAGCTTCACTGGGTTGCGCGCCTGCAGACGCAGGAGGTCGTCGCCGCTGCAGATCCCGCCGTCATCGCCTACTGGACGGGCGCGATCTTCTATCGCGACCCGACGGACGCGATGCCGCAGTACCTAGCGGTCCATATTGCCATCCATGAACCGGCGACAACGGGTGCGACGGCAACCGTGGTCTTCGAGGACAGTGGTGGTCCTGCGCTTAAGTGCAGCTTCGAGTTTGTCTCTGCGAGCTTTGACTCAGCCGAATTCAAGTTCGACTCGACCGACGATGCGGAGCCTTGCCTGGGCATCGGCACCCACGACCACCGGAACCATCCCGCCAATCTACCCGCCGAGGAGTTGACCCTTGTCCGCGTGTTCGAGCGCGCCGGCTTTGACATCAAGGCGTCGACGATACCCGACCATGCTGCACTGGCGCTCAGTGGTGCGGATGGGCGTTGGAGCAACACGGAGATGCATGACGCCATGCATAAACGCTTTGCCGACATTCCGCAGGGAGCGCTATGGATCTTCCACGCCGCGCTGCACGAGAGTGGGGTCGGGCTGGGCGGCATCATGTTCGACTGCATCGGTGCGGCTCAGCGACAGGGCACTGCGGTGTTTACGCAGTCGTTCATCTCACAAGCGCCGACGGGCGATCCGGATCGCGTGGCTTGGGTGGCGCGCATGCGCTTCGTGGTTGCCTGCCACGAGACGGGCCACGCCTTCAATCTCGCCCATGCGTCGGAGAAGAGTTCGAATACGCCGTGGATGCAGCTGGCGGATGATCCCGAGGACCGCAGCTTCATGAACGACGACGTGCGTGACGTGCGGCACGGCGAGGCGGCCTTCTTCCGGACGTTCCGCTTCCGTTTCAGCGACCCGGAGTTGCAGTTTCTGCGTCACGCGCCGCGACGGTTCGTGCGGACCGGGAATGCCGCTTGGTTTGACCACCACGGCTTCGAGGCGGCCTCGGTGTTATCCCGGCCTCGGCTTGTCTTGTCGTTGCGTTTAAACCGTGCGCAGCCAGCATTGGAGTTCCTCGAGCCGGCGATGCTAGAGATCAAACTGAAGAATGTCTCCACCGAGCCCTTGCAGCTTCCGGATGATGTGCTCCTCGATGGGACTAAACTGACCCTGGTGGTCAGGCGCGGCATGGCGGCCTCTCGCCGCTGGCAGCCCTATGCAGCGGCCTACCGGATGTCTAGCCCAAAGACACTGGCGCCTGCCGAGTCGATGTACGCACCAGTCTTCGTCGGTGCCGCACTTAGCGGCTGGCTCCTCGCCGAGCCCGGGCGCTACCGTCTGCAGGCCTGCCTCCGCCTAGCCGACGGCGAAGACGTGGTGTCGCCGCCACTGGACGTGCGCGTTGCGCCTCCTCGTGGCCGCGAGGAGGAGTTTCTGGCGCAGGACGTATTCACCGACGATGTGGGGCGCGTGCTGGCTTTCGACGGAACGCGCGTGCTGGACTCCGCCAACAACACCCTGCGTGAAGTGCTGGACCGGAGACCGCATCTCGCGTTAGGCACGCATGCTCGCGTGGCTCTGGGCATGCCACTTCGACGGTCGGGCAAAGTCCTGTCGATTCGCAATGGGGTGCCGTGCATCGACGATGTGCCGGGTTGCGTTGAAGACGCCCGGCGGCTGCTCTCACAGGCCCTGCTTGCCGATTGCGACTCAGCTGCTGCGACGCTCGGGCACGTTGAGTATCTGCAGTACGCCGAAAACGTTGCGCGCTGGTTGAAACATCAGGGCGATACCAATGCGGCGCACAATGTCGTGAGCCAAGTCTGCAAAACGCTGGAGATGCGGCAGGTCAAGTCGACAGTGTTGGACAAGCTGCGAATGGTCTAATTGCGCGAGCCAGGAGGTTGCTGGCGCTGAACGCCAAACTACGGGTCCTGGTCGCACTGAGGCCCAATTCGCCCCGCCCACGCCGTGCTCGGAAGCCGCGCCCTCTTCCTCTCGCCCCGGTCGGCGTAACGCCAATTGCATCGACCCGGCGTGTGAGGCTGGACATCTGACAGGATGGGTTCGCCAGTTCCCCTAGAACCGACAGTCGTGAGCGTCCACTTGTGGCCGGGTGCCGGTACCGACGAGAGGCCGCTTCCTGACAATCCAGTCGCGATGGAAAAGTCTGCGCGTGGGCAACAACACTGGCGCGCACGTAGGCCAGTCTCAGCAACTCGGGCAGCATCTTCGAGCCCTCGGTGGCGCCGCCTGTCCCTAAATCCGTGTCGGGGCGCACGCGTCAGAGCAACTACTTCGGCGCCCTACGGTTGACCCGAACGAGGTCCGCAGCCGCCGGGTCAGCCGGCCGCCGGCAGGGCCACCGGCACCACGAAGCGGAAGCAGCTGCCGGTGCCGGGGTCGCTCTCGACCTCGATGTGCCCGCCCATCAGCTGCACCAGCCGCTGCACGATGGACAGGCCCAGCCCGGTGCCGCCGTAGCGGCGGGTGACGCTGTCGTCGGCCTGGGTGAAGGGGTCGAAGATCTGGCGCACCTGTTCGGGCGTCATGCCGATGCCGGTGTCGAGCACGCTGCAGGCCAGCAGCAGCTGGTGCTGGTCGCTGGCACGGCGTTCGAGCAGCACGCGCACGCTGCCCTGCTCGGTGAACTTCAGCGCATTGCCGGCCAGGTTCAGCACGATCTGCCGCCAGCGCGGGCCGTCGGCCACCACGCGGTCGGGCACGTCGTCGGCGGCCTGCCAATCGAAGCGCAGGGCGCGGGTGGCGGCCTGCACCTGCAGCGGGGCCAGCGACTGCGCCAGCGTCTCGCGCAGCGACATCGGCTGCGGGTGCAGCGTGAACTTGCCGGCCTCGATCTTCGACAGGTCGAGGATGTCGTCGATGATCTGCATCAGCCCCTTGGCCGAGCCCAGCGCCAGCTCGACGAACTGCCGCTGGCGCGGCTGCAGCGGCGTGTCCAGCAGCAACTGCGTCAGGCCGATGACGCCGTTCATCGGCGTGCGGATCTCGTGGCTCATGTTGGCCAGGAAGCTGCTCTTGGCGCGATTGGCGGCCTCGGCCGCGTCGCGGGCGGATTCGAGCGCGGCCAGCGCCGCCTTCAGGTCGCTGATGTCGCGGGCATTGAACTGCAGCATCGCGCTGCCGGTGACCGGGTCGCGCACCGCGCGCGCGTCGATGGCGTGCCAGCGCGGCCCCTGCCGCGTGCGCAGCAACGCGTCGCCGGCATGGGGGCGCGCCTGGCGCACGGTGTCGACGATGGCCACGGCCAGTGCCACGTCGTCGAACAGGTCGCTGAAACGGTCGTCGCCGTCATCGCCCTCCACCGGCCCGAAGGCGGCCACCGCGGCCGGGTTGCGCATCAGCGCCGGCCCGCCGTCGACGCGGTGCAGCGCCACGCGCACGGGCGTGTGGCGGATGGCCTCGATGCCGCGCAGCATGCCGGCGTCGTAGCTGGCGGCCAGTGGTTCCGAAGCGAACAGGATGGCCTGCCGCCCGTCGGGCAGCCGGATGCCGCGGGACAGCAGCACCGAGGTCATCGGCTCGTCGTGCGGGTACAGCGTCCAGGGCTCGCGCACGAGGCGGCCCTGTGCATGCTGCTGCATCGCGGCCTCGAGCCGCGCGATCACCGCGGGCGAGGCGTCGCTGAAGTCGCGCTGGCACAGCTCGTCCATGTCGCCGGCCTGCCAGAACTGCAGCCCGGCGGCATTGGCCCACACCACCGCCAGGCGCTCGACATCGAACACCCACGTCGGCACGTGCAGCCAGTCGTAGTGTTGTAGATCGTCGAAATCGAGCATGGCTGGACGCGCCTGGACTCCAAGACGCGCGAACGGCGCGGTCTAACCCTTGGGATGGTAGCGCGAGGATGACGCGGTCATGGGGGTGGGGCGACCGGGCTGTCGACGGCCTCGCGGTAGGCATGCCACGAGGCGTGGCCGATCACCGGGCCCACCACCAGCAGCCCGGTGAACCAGGGGATCATGGCCAGCACCACCAGCCCGGTGATCAGCGCCCCCCACAGCAGCATCACGCCGGGCTGGGTGAGGACCAGCCGAATGCTGGTCAGCCCGGCGGTGATGGCGTCGGTCTGCTGGTCGAGGATCATCGGGATCGAGACCACGCTGACGGAATAGATCAGCCCGGCGAAGACACCGCCCACCAGCACGTAGGCGACGATGAAGTTGATGTTCTCGGGGTCGAGCAGGGCCAGCAGCGAGCCCTTGAAGTCGGGCATGCCGTCGAAGCTGACCGCGAACACCACCAGCGACGCGCGGCCCCACAGCATCTCGAGCACCAGCAGCACGAAGCCGAAGATGCCGAGCGCGGCGGTGCGCTGGTCCCAGGCCAGCAGCGAATCGCCGAAGTCGGGCTTCTCGCCGCGCTCGAGCCGCCGGCTGCTCTGGTACAGGCCCAGGCACAGGAAGGGCCCCGACAGCAGGAAGCCGGCCGACAGCGCCAGCACCCAGGCCGGCGCGTGTTCGTAGACCTTGATCAGCGCCCAGCCCATGGTCATGAAGCAGGCGCCGTAGAACAGGCCGATCAGGGGGCTGCGCGCGAAATCGCGCCAGCCCAGGGCCAGCCACCGGAATGGGGCCGATGGTGCCAGCGGGCGCAGGCGGATGGCAAAGGCGGCCGGCAGGGCAGCGGCTGGGTCGGTGTCGGTGGCGGTCGATCGGTCGGGGGGCGGTGGTGGGTCGGGCGCGCGGGACTCATCGGTCATGGCCGGCAGCCTAGTGGCCCTGCCCGGCAGCGTCCACCCGTGTTCGCCCTGAACGCTGCGGCGGCCGGGTGTTGCGCGCCGTCACCGGCGGCCACGGCCGCCGAGCATCAGCCACAGCGCGCCCGCCGTGGCGCCGACGAAGCCCAGCAGGCCGAAGGCCGGCAGGCCCAGCAGCGTGGGCCCGCCACCCACGGTCATCACGATCGACGAGCCGACGATCAGCGCCGCCACCACCAGCCCCACCGCGATGCGCTGCGCGGCGCGGTCGAGCTGGTCGACCACCGGCCGCAGGTCGGCCACATCCACCTGCACCTGGATGCGGCCGCGGCGTGCGGTGCGCAGCAGGCGCGACAGGTCGCGCGGCAGCTGGCCCAGCAGGTCGGCGGTGCGGCTCAACGTGGCCCAGCCACGCTGCGCCAGCGCGCGCGGCTGGTAGCGCGCGTGCAGGGCCTCGCGCAGTTGCGGCAGGGCCTCTTCGGCCATGTGGAAGCCGGGGTCGAGCCCGCGGCCCAGGCCTTCGAGCGTGACGAAGGTCTTGATCAGCAGCGCCAGGTCGGGCGGCAGCGCCAGCCGGTGCGCGCGCAGCAGGGTGGTCACGTCGCCCAGCATGTCGGCCAGGCTCAGCCGGGCCAGCGGCACGCCGTGGTACTGGTCGACGAAGGCGTCGATCTCGCCCAGCAGCGCGGTGTCGTCGACCGGGTCGTCGTCGGCGGCCCAATCGATCAGCACCTCGGCCACGGCCGGCGCGTCACGCTGCACCAGGCCCAGCATCAGGCGCAGCAGTTGGTCGCGTCGTTCGGGTGTCACTCTGCCGACCATGCCGAAGTCGACGAAGGCGATGCGGTTGCCCGGCAGGAAGAACAGGTTGCCGGCGTGCGGGTCGGCGTGGAAGAAGCCGTCGCGCACGATCATCTGCAGCACCGCCCGGGCGCCGCGGGTGGCGATGACGTGGCGGTCGAGGCTGCTGGCGTCGATGGCGGCGGTGTCTTCGGCGGGCACGCCGCGGATGCGCTGCTGCACGTTCACGCGCTCGTGCGTCCAGTCCCAGTAGACGCGCGGGATGACGATCTCGGGCTGGTCGGCAAAGGCCAGTGCGATGCGCTCGGCATGGCGGCACTCGGTGGCCAGGTTCAGCTCTCGGCGCAGCGAGCGGCCGAGCTGCCGCGCCAGGTCGATCGGGCGATAGGGTTCCAGCTCGGGCCATTGCCGCAGCGCGGCCCCGGCCAGGCGCTCGAGCAGGCGCAGGTCGGCCTCGATCGTCGCGGCGATGCCGGGGCGTCGCACCTTGACGACGACCTCGGTGCCGTCGGCCAGCGTGGCCGCGTGCACCTGGGCGATGGAGGCCGCGGCCAACGGCGTGTCGTCCCACTGCGCGAACACCTGCTCGGGTGGCGCGCCCAGGTCGGCGGTGAGCTGCGCCCGCAGCGCGGCCGGGGCCACCGCCGGGGCGCCGCTGTGCAGGCGCTCGAACTGCGCGATCCACTCGGGGCCGAACAGGTCGGCGCGGCCGGCCATCAGTTGGCCGAGCTTGACGAAGGTGGGCCCCAGTTCCTCGAGCGCGCTGCGCACCTGCTCGGGCGGCGTCAGCTGCGCCAGGTCGGCGGCGTGGTCCAGGTTGAGCGTGTGGCCGGCCTTGCGCAGCGCGTCGGTCCAGCCCAGTCGGTGCACCATGTCGCCGAAGCCATGGCGCACGAACACCGAGGCGATGGTCTGCAGGCGCCCCAGGTCTCGCGCGCTGAGCAAGGCCTGCATCAGGGGCATCGGCGGCCTTCGGGCGGTGTCAGCTGCGCCGCACCCGGCGCAGCTCGTCGATGATCAGGCCGATGGCGCCCGCGGTGATGGCGCTGTCGGCCACGTTGAAGGCCGGGAAGTAGCCGCCATGGAACATCGGCGACAGGAAGTCCCAGTGGAACTGCAGGAAGTCGACGACGTAGCCGTGCAGCAGCCGGTCGATCACGTTGCCCACCGCGCCGCCCAGGATCAGGCTGATCGCGAAGCAGAACAGGCGCTGCGTGGGGTGGGCGCGCAGCATCCACACGATGAACACCGACGCCACCGCGCCCAGGCCGACGAAGAACCAGCGCTGCCAGCCCGAGGCCCCGGCCAGGAACGAGAAGGCCGCGCCGGTGTTGTGCGCCCGCACGAGGTTGAAGTACGAGGTGATGGTGCGGCTGTCGCCGAGGCGGAACTCGCCCAGCACCAGGGTCTTGGTCAACTGGTCGAGCAGGATGACCGCCACCGCCAGGCCCAGCCAGACGGCCAGGCCGGGCGCCGCGTTCGACGCCGACCGGGCCATCACGCCACGGCGCGGATTTCGCCGCTGCCGTGCAGGTTGCTGGCGCAGCGGCCGCAGATCGTCGGGTGCGCGGGGTCGATGCCGACGTCGTCTCGGTAGTGCCAGCAGCGCTCGCACTTGGTGGCGGTGGATGGCGTGACGGCCACAGTGAACTCGGCCCCCTCGGCCAGCGTGGCGGCCGAGGCGATGAGCACGAACTTCAGGTCCTCGCCCAGCGAGGCCAGCACCGCATGCAGGTCGGCCGGCGCGGTCAGCGCCACCGTGGCCTGCAGCGACGACCCGACGCCACCGGCGCTGCGCACGTCCTCGATGGCCTTGTTGACGGCCTCGCGCACCTCGCGCACGCGCGCCCACTTGGCCAGCAGGGTGTCGTCGGACGGTGCGAAGTCCCAGTAGGTCTCGGTGAAGATCGACTGGCCCTTGCCGTCGAACACCTGCCAGGCCTCCTCGGCGGTGAAGCTGAGGAAGGGCGCCATCCAGCGCAGCATCGCGTGGGTGATCTGCCACAGCGCGGTCTGCGCGCTGCGCCTGGCCAGGCTCTTGGGCGCGGTTGTGTAGAGCCGGTCCTTCAGCACGTCGAGGTAGAACGCGCCCAGGTCTTCGGAGCAGAAGATGCCCAGCTTGGCCACCACCGGGTGGAACTCGTAGACCTCGTAGTGCGCCAGGATCTCGCCCTGCACCTGCGCTGCGCGGGCCAGCGCCCAGCGGTCGATCTCGAGCATCTGCGGCTGCGGCACGGCATCGGTGGCCGGGTCGAAGTCGCTGGTGTTGGCCAGCAGGAAGCGCAGCGTGTTGCGGATGCGGCGGTAGCCGTCCACCACGCGGGCGAGGATCTTGTCGTCGCCGGCGATGTCGCCCGAGTAGTCGCTGGACGCCACCCACAGCCGGATGATCTCGGCCCCGAGCTTCTGGCTCACGGCCTGCGGCTCGATGCCGTTGCCCTGGCTCTTGCTCATCTTGCGGCCCTGGCTGTCCACCGTGAAGCCGTGGGTGAGCAGGCCGCGGTAAGGCGCCCGGCCGTACAGCGCGCAGGCCAGCAGCAGCGAGCTGTGGAACCAGCCGCGGTGCTGGTCGTGGCCTTCGAGGTAGAGGTCGGCCTCGGGGCCTTCGGCGTGGTGGCCGTCGGGGTGGGTGCCGCGCAGCACGTGCCAGAAGGTGGAGCCGGAGTCGAACCACACCTCGAGGATGTCGCTGCTCTTGGTGTAGTGCGGCGCCTCCTGCGGGCCCAGGATGTCTTCGGTGGTGACGCGGCTCCAGGCCTCGATGCCGCCCTGCTCGACGATGGTGGCCGCCTGGTCGAGGATGTCCATCGTGCGCGGGTGCAGCTCGCCGGTGTCCTTGTGCAGGAAGAAGGGCAGCGGCACGCCCCAGCTGCGCTGGCGGCTGATGCACCAGTCGGGCCGGTTGGCGATCATGTCGCGCAGGCGGGCGCGGCCGTTCTCGGGATAGAAGCCCGTCGGGGCTTGCCCCGACTCGGGGTTCCCGTCGATCGCCTCCAGCGCCATCTGCCGCAGCGTGCGCGGCGCCTTGTCGCGGGTGAACACGCCCTCGCCCTCGTCCATGCGCACGAACCACTGCGCCGCGGCGCGGTAGATCACCGGGCTCTTGTGGCGCCAGCAGTGCGGGTAGCTGTGGGTGATGGTCTCGGTGCTGAACAGCCGGCCGGCGCCCTTGAGCGCGTCCAGGATCACCGGCACGGCCTTCCAGATGTTCAGGCCACCGAACAGCGGGAAGTCGGCCGCGTAGCTGCCGTTGCCCTGCACCGGGTTCAGGATGTCGTCGACCTTCATCCCGTGGCTGACACAGGAGTTGAAGTCGTCCAGGCCATAGGCCGGCGACGAGTGCACCAGGCCCGTGCCGTCGTCGGCGGTGGCGTAGTCGGCCAGGTACACCGGCGACAGGCGATCATAACCCGCGTCCACATGGGCCAGCGGGTGGCGGAAGTTCAGGCCGCCGAGCTTGTCGCCCAGCGTGGTGGCGAGCACCGTGCCGGCCAGGCCGTAGCGGGCCAGGCACTTGTCGACCAGCGACGCGGCCAGCACCAGCAGGCCGCGCTCGGTGTCGACCAGCGCGTACTCGAGCGCCGGGTTCAGGTTGAGCGCCTGGTTGGCGGGGATGGTCCAGGCGGTGGTGGTCCAGATCACCGCGAAGGCGTCCTTGTCCAGCCCGGGCAGGCCGAAGGCGGCGGCCAGGCGGTCGGGCTCGTCGCACAGGAAGCCGACGTCGAGCGTCTGGCTCTTCTTGTCGGCGTACTCGATCTCGAATTCGGCCAGCGAACTGCCGCAGTCGAAGCACCAGTAGACGGGCTTCAAGCCGCGGTAGACGAAGCCGCGCTCGATGACGCGCTTGAAGGCGCGGATCTCGCCGGCCTCGTTGGCGGGGTCCATCGTGGCATAGCGGTGGTCCCAGTCGCCCAGCACGCCCAGGCGCTTGAAGTCGCCCATCTGCAGCGCGATCTGCTCGGTGGCGTAGGCCCGGCTGCGGGCCTGCATGTCGTCGCGGCTGAGGCCGCGGCCGTGCTTCTTCTCGATCGCGTTCTCGATCGGCAGGCCGTGGCAGTCCCAGCCGGGCACGTACTGGGCGTCGAAGCCGGCCAGTTGCCGCGCCTTGACGATCATGTCCTTGAGCACCTTGTTGACGGCGTGGCCCATGTGGATCTGGCCGTTGGCGTAGGGCGGGCCGTCGTGCAGGATGAACTTCGGCGCGTGGCAGCGGGCGTCGCGCAACTTCTTGTAAAGACCGTTCTCGTTCCAGTCTTTCACCCAGCCCGGTTCGCGCTTGGGCAGGTCGCCGCGCATCGGGAAGGGGGTGTCGGGCAGGTTGAGCGTGCTGCGGTAATCGGGGGCGGTCGATTCGGTCATGGCAGGTCGCGCCAGAGGTTGTGTCGGCGCGTCGGTCGCAGGAGGTGGAACGGGTGCCGGCGCGCGGAACGGCGCGCGCGGCGCAGGCGGCGTCAGACGACCCTGCGGTGAATTCGGTCGCGCGTGGTCTGGCGTCGCGTGGCGGCATGTCCGCGCCCGCGCAACAGGTGATTCAGGATAAACCCGCACAATGCCATGGACCGGATTCTACTGAAGCCCATCCATGCGACTGTCCCTTGCCCTGGCCTGCGCCCTGGTGGCGCCGACGGCGTTCGCCGAGAGCGCGGTGCCGACCGAGCCTGCGCACTGGGAAGGCGCGGTCGGCCTCATCGTGCACCAAGGCCCGACCTACCTGGGCGCCGCCGACACCAAGGTTCGGGCGACGCCAGGCCTCTTCCTGCGCTACGGGCGCTTCACGATCACCACCACCAGCGGCTTCGTCTCGCGGCGCAACGAAGAGATCGACCGTGGCCTGACGGCCGAACTCGTCGAGCGCGGCAACCTGCGCGTGTCGCTGTCGGCGCGCATGGATGGTGGTCGCGACGCCGACGTCGACCCGGCGCTGGCCGGCTTGCCCGACCTGCGGCCGACCGTCCGGTTGCGGCTGTCCGCCGTGAAGCGCTTCGACGACGGCTGGCGACTCGCCGCCGGCGTCAGCCCCGATCTGCTCGGACGCGGCGGTGGTGCGCTGGTGGACCTGGGCATCAGCCACGAGTGGCGTCTGTCGCCCACGCTGCAGTCCACCGTGGGCGTGGGCACCACCTGGGCCAATCGCCGCTACCAGCAAAGCTACTTCGGCATCACGCCGTCGCAGAGCCTGAGCTCGGGGCATCCGGTGTACGAGCCCGGTGCCGGCCTGCGCGATGTTGCCGTCAACGCCGGCCTGCGCGCCGAGCTGAGCCCCCGCTGGATCGGTCTGGCGAGCGTCGGCGCCAATGTGCTGCAGGGCCCGGCGGTGGACAGCCCGCTGACGCGCCGGCGCACCAACTGGGGCGTGAGCGGCGGGCTGGCCTGGCGGTTTTGAGCCGCCGCCGGCGGCGAGACGTCAGCCCCCAGCTCGGCGAGCGAACCAGTCGCGTGCGTCGGCGGTGTCGCGGGCGATGCCCTCGCGCAGCGCGTCGAGCGAGTCGTAGCGGCGCTCGTCGTGCAGCTTGTGCAGCAGTTCGACCCGCACGACCTGGCCATAGCCGGCCTCGGCGCCCAGGCCATCCGGCCAGTCGAGGCAGTGCACCTCGAGCAGCACGCGGCCGGCATCTTCCACCGTGGGCCGCACGCCCAGGCTGGCCACCCCGGCCAGCGTTCGACCGCCCAGGCCTTCGACGCGCACGACGAAGATGCCCTGGGCCGCCGGTCGCGGGTGGCCGAAGGCCAGGTTCAAGGTGCGGAAGCCCAGCTCGCGGCCGAGCTTGCGGCCATGCACCACGTGGCCGCTGATGCTGTACGGCCGGCCCAGCAGCGTGGCCGTGCGGGCCATGTCGCCGGCGGCCAGGGCGTCGCGCACCGCCGAACTGGACACGCGCAGGCCGTGCACCTCGTAGCTCAGCATCCGCGCCACGTCGAAGCCGGCGGTCTGCCCGGCGGCGTCGAGCATGGCGTAGTCGCCGGCCCGCCGGGCGCCGAAGCGGAAGTCGTCGCCGACGAGCACGTAGCGCGCCCGCAGGCCGGCCACCAGCACGTCGTCGACGAAGGCCTGCGGAGACTGGCCGGCGAAGCGGGCGTCGAAGCGCAGCACCACCACCTGATCGATGCCGCAGCGCTCGAGCTCGGAGAGCTTGTCCCTGAGCGTGGCGATGCGCAGCGGCGCGGCATCGGGCTGCCCGCTGCGGCGCGCGAAGTAGTCGCGCGGGTGCGGCTCGAAGGTCATCACGCAGCTGGTGACGCCGCGGTGGCGGGCCTCGTTGGTCAGCAGCGCCAGCATGGCCTGGTGGCCGCGGTGCACGCCGTCGAAGTTGCCGATGGTCAGTGCACAGGCACTGGCCAGGCCAGGGTGGTGGAAGCCGCGAAAGACCCGCATGCGATCGATTATCGGGGTGCTCAGGGCGCCCCGAGGCCGGCCGAAGCCGGCCGCCCGCCGTGGGGGTCGGGCACGGTGTCAGAACCACCCTTGCCCGAGACGATGGCCTCGAGGCCGTCGACCCAGGCCCACTGGCCCGGCGCCAGGGTGTCGGGCAGCACCAGCGCGCCGAAGCTGCCGCGGTGCAGCGACACCACGTGGTTGCCCACGGCGGCCACCATGCGCTTGACCTGGTGGTACTTGCCCTGCACCAGCGTCAGGCGCAGCGAGCGCTCGCCGGTGGGCTCGCAGCCCTCGGCGCGCACCGGCTCGGGGTCGTCGTCCAGCACCACGCCGGCCAGCAGGCGCTCGACCTGGCGCGGCTCGACCGGCCGGTCGGTGCCGATCTCGTAGACCTTGGGCACGTGCTGCTTCGGGCTGGTGAGGCGGTGGATCAGCGCGCCGTCGTCGGTGAACAGCAGCAGGCCGGTGGTGTCCTGGTCGAGCCGGCCCACCGGCTGCAGCCCGCGCCGGCGCAGCGGCGGCGGCAGCAGCAGCATCACGCTGGGCCAGTGCTTGGGTTTCTGCGAGCACTCGTAGCCGGTGGGCTTGTGCAGCATCACCAGGGCCTGCGCGTGGCAGTGCCAGGGCTGGCCGTCGACCACGATGGCCAGGCCCTCGGCGACGAAGGGCTCGCCCGGGTCGTCGATGACGCGGCCGTCGACGCTGACCGTGCCGCCCAGCACCATGCCTTCGCACAGCCGCCGGGTGCCGAAGCCCTGGTCGAAAAGGATGCGGGCAATCGCCTGCGGTGAAGTGGCTGGCAAGGGGTTCCTCGGGACGTTTCAGATGCTGCGGTCGCGCCGGCCGGCACGCTCGTCGACGCGGCGCAGTCCCGGCAGGTGGCGGGCCAGCACCTCGACCAGCTGTTCGAGCGAGAACGGCTTGGCAATGTAGTCGCTCATGCCGGCGGCCAGGCAGGTGTCTCGGTCACCGGCCACGGCATTGGCCGTCAGCGCCACGATGGGCGTCGGCGGCAGGCCTTGCCGTTGTTCCTCGACCCGCCAGCGTCGCGTGGCCTCGTAGCCGTCGATGCCGGGCATCAGGCAGTCCATCAGCACCGCGTCGAAAGGCTGTGCGGCCAGCAGGGCCAGCGCTTGCGCGCCGTCGTTGGCCACCTCGACATCCAGGCCCAGTCGCTCGAGCATGCCTTCGGCCACCAGGGCATTGACCGGGTTGTCGTCGGCCACCAGCACGCGCCCGCGCCAGCGGCTGTCCACCACCGCCGGCGTGGTGGGCTCGGGCGGTGCGGGGCAGGGCGGCGCGGCCAGGTCGAACTCGAAGGTGGTGCCCACGCCGACGATGGAACTGCAGCGCACGTCGCCCCCCATCGCGCGGGCCAGCTGGCGCGAGATGGTCAGGCCCAGCCCCGCCCCGGCACGCCGTGCCGCGGCGCCGGGCCCGGCCTGCTCGAAGGCGTCGAACACCCGTTCCAGGCTGTCGGCGGGGATGCCGTCACCGGTGTCGATGACCTGCAGCCTCAGCCCTTCGACGGTCGGTGCGAGCGTGACCACGATGCGCCCCTGGCGGGTGAACTTGACGGCATTGCCGACCAGGTTGAACAACACCTGACGCACGCGTCCGGCATCGACCATCACCCAGGCCGGCAGGTCGGGGGCCAGCTGGAGTTCGAGCGCCAGGCGCTTGGCCTGCGCATCGGGCCTCAGCAGGTCGGTGACGTCGCGCACCAGCGTGGCCGGCGCCACCGGTTCGTTGTGCAGCTCGAGCCGGCCGACATCGAGCCGGGCCATGTCGATGAGGTCGTCGACGATGGTCTGCAGGTGCTGCGCGCTGTGGTTCAGCACCTCCAGCCGATGGGCGCGCTGGGCCGGGTCGGCGGTGTCGCGCAACAGGTGGGCCATGCCCACCACGCCGTTGAGCGGCGTGCGGATCTCGTGGCTGACGGCCGCCAGGAAGCGGGTCTTGGCCACGCTGCTGGCCTCGGCCAGGTCGAGCGCCTGGCGCCGCTGGTCTGCCAGCCGGGCATAGCCGAAGCGCAGCCGCATGGTCTCGTCCAACTGCACCTGGGCGCGGATCACCTCGTTGACCAGCAGGCCGAAGTACAGCCAGAGCGAGAGGCCGCAGTACAGGCCGATGCGGTCGTGGAACAGCAACTGGTCGATCGACACCGGCAAGGTCACCAGTGCGATGAAGGCGATGCCCGCCCCGCGGTGATGCCAGGTGGTGAAGGCGCCGACGGCGGTGACGCCCACGGCGCTGGCGAAGAGCATCAGGTCGCCCTGCGCCTCGACGTAGGGCATGAACAGGATCGGCAGGGCCGCCCAGTTCAGAGCGTCAGGGGCCATCAGGCCGATGAACACGCGCGACCAGTGCCGGCTGCGGCGCGCCGCGTCGGGGTCGCGTCGATAGGCCGCGATGCTGGCGAGCCGGACCATCGTCCAGACGACCCGCCACGCCACCCAGCCCACCAGCAGGGCGATCGGTGCATGGCCATAGAGGAGGGCCATCGCCAGTGCAGTGAAGCCGAGGCTGGCGACCAGCGGCTTGGGGGCCGCGTCGTGCACGGCCCGCACCCGTGCCGCATCGACCTGGGCTTGAACACCTGCGTCGTCGAGCCCCGGCAGCGACGCGGCGGGGTCGAGGGGATCGGGCGGTGGCGGCATGGGCAGGTGTCGTCGGTCGCGGGCGCCCATCGTGGTCTGCAGTGGGCGCGATGGCCGCATTGTCACCGCACCGGCCCACCGCCTGCCGGTGTATTGCAGCTGCCACGGACCGCGTGGTGCCGACCCCGTCAGACCCAGCCGAGGTCGCGCGCGGCGGGAATCCGGGGCTGGGTGAGGCCATGCGCGGCGCGCACCGCGTTGAGCACCGCCCGGGCCGTCACTTCCGCGGCCAGCGCGCCCAGCACGGTGAGGTGGCCGGGCCGTCCGCTGCCGCCGGTGGCCAAGGCGAACAGCGTGTCGCCGTCGGACTGGGTGTGCACCGGGTTGATGCTGCGCGCCAGCCCGTCGTGGGCCATCGAGGCCAGCTTGGCGGCCTGGGCCTTGGTGAGTGCGGCATCGGTGGCCACCACGCCGATGGTGGTGGCCATGCCGGCCATCAATGCGGCCGGCAACTGGCCGTCGCACAGCGCGGCCATCGTGTCCAGCGGCGTGCGGCGATCGTCGGCCAGCGCACCGGCCAGCACGCGCCCGGTGGTCGGGTCGACGACGTCGCCGATGGCGTTGACGGCCACCAGCGCGGCCACGGTGACCGCGCCCACGCGCATCGACGCGGTGCCGATGCCGCCCTTCATCGCGCGCTCGATGCCGAACAGCTTGCCCACCGTGGCGCCGGCCCCGGCGCCGACGCTGCCCTGCATCGGATGCGACGCGGTGGCCGCCTCGCAGGCCGCGAAGCCGGCGGCGGCATCGGGACGCACCGAGGGGTCGCCCACCCACAGATCGAACAGCACCGCCGCCGGCACGATGGGCACGCGCACCGGGCCCACGGGCACGCCGTGGCCGCGCGCCTCGAGCCAGCGCATCACGCCGTCGGCCGCCGCCAGGCCGAAGGCGCTGCCGCCGGTGAGCAGCACCGCATGCACCTGTTCGATGACGTTGCGCGGGTCGAGCAGGTCGGTCTCGCGCGTGCCCGGCGCGGCACCGCGCACGTCGACGCCGGCGGTGGCGCCCTGCTCGCACAGCAGCACGGTGCAGCCGGTGGGCCGCCGCGGGTCGGTGAAGTGGCCGACCTTCAGGCCGGCCACGTCGGTGATGGCGCCGGGGAACATCGGAGAACCTGGGGTCGTGGCGCCCCCGCCGATCAGGCGAAGACGCCCGCAGTGTCCTGCATGCGTGCCGACACCTCGCCCAGGTGGTGCAGGGTGTCGCCGTAGGTCATCTCGAGCATGGTCAGCCGCTTGAAGTAGTGGCTGCCGATGTACTCGTCGGTGACGCCGATGCCGCCGTGCAGCTGGGTGCACTGCTGGCCGACGAAGCGCATGCTCTGGCCCAGCTGCACCTTGGCCTGCGACAGCGCGCGGCGCCGCGGGGCCGGCGCCTCGCCGAGCTTGAGGCTGGCGAAGTAGCTCATCGAGCGGCCCAGCTCCACCTGCATCTTCACGTCGGCGATGCGGTGGCGCAGCGCCTGGAAGGTGGACAGCGTGGTGCCGAACTGCTTGCGCGTGTTCATGTAGTCCACGGTGATGGCCATCAGGCGGTCCATCAGGCCCACGGCCTCGGCACAGGTGGCGGCGATGCCCACGTCCACGGCCTGCTCCAGCACGTCGTAGCCGTTGTCGGTGATCAGCGTGGCCGGCGCGCCCGCCAGCATCAGCTCGCCGGCGCGGCCGCCGTCCTGGGTGGGGTAGCCCTTGACGGTCGTGCCGGCCGCGCCGCGCTCCACCAGGAACAGGCCGATGCCGCTCTTGGCCGCGAGGTCGCCGTCGATGCGCGCGGGCACGACGAAGGCATCGGCCTCGTCGGCGGCGGGCACGATGCTCTTCTGGCCGGTGAGCGTCCAGCCGCCGGCGTTGTGCACCGCTGCCGTGCCGACCTGGCTGAGGCGGTAGTGTGCGCCGCGCTCCAGGTGCGCCAGCACCACCAGCGCCTCGGCCGAGGCCACCTTCGGCAGCCAGGCCGCCTGCAGCTCGGCCGGCGCGGCCGCCAGCAGCACCGGTGTCACCAGCGCGCCCGAGGCGTAGGGGGCGTTGACCAGGCCGCGGCCCAGCTCTTCCATCACCACCATGGCCTCGATGGCGCCGAAGCCCATGCCGCCGTGGGCCTCGGGCACGGCCAGGCCAGTGAGGCCCAGCTCGGCCAGTTCACCGTACACCGCCCGCGTGTGGCCGCCGGCCTTGGCCAGCGCATGGCGGCGGGAGAAGTCGAAGCCCTTGTCCACCCAGCGGGCCACCGCGTCGCGCAGCGAGACCTGATCGTCTGTGAAGTCGAAATCCATGGCTGTGTTCCCTCAGCTGCCGAGCACGGTTTGCGAGACGATGTTGCGCTGCACTTCGTTCGAGCCACCGTAGATCGTCGTCTTGCGCATGTTGAAGTAGGTGCCCGCCAGCGGCGCACAGACCGCCGCGCCGGCGAAGTCGCCCTGCCAGCCGGCTTCCATCGCCTCGTGCTGGTAGGGCATGCTGAACGGGCCGGCGGCCAGCATCATCAGCTCGGTGTAGCGCTGCTGGATCTCGCTGCCGCGTATCTTCAGCAGGCCGGCGATGTCCAGCGTCTGCTTGCCGCTCTTGACGGCCGACAGCACGCGCAGCACCAGCATCTCGAGCGCGACGATATCCACCTCGAGCAGCGCGATCTGGTCGCGGAAGCGCACATCGTCGAACAGGCCCTCGGCCTTGGCGATGCGCTTGACCCGCTCGAGCTCGCGCTTGGCGCGGTTGACGTCGGCGATGCCGGTGCGCTCGTGGGCGAGCAGGAACTTGGCGTAGGTCCAGCCCTTGTTCTCTTCGCCGATGAGGTTCTCGGCGGGCACCACGACGTTGTCGAAGAAGACCTCGTTGACCTCGTGCTCGCCGTCCATCGTGATGATCGGCCGCACGGTGACGCCGGGCGCCTTCATGTCGACCAGCAGGAACGAGATGCCGGTCTGCGGCTTGCCTTCGTTGCTGGTGCGCACCAGGCAGAAGATCCACTCGCCGAACTGGCCGAGCGTGGTCCAGGTCTTCTGGCCGTTGACGATGTAGGTGTCGCCCTGGCGTTCGGCGCGCGTCTTCACCGAGGCCAGGTCCGAGCCCGAGCCGGGTTCGCTGTAGCCCTGGCTCCACCACACCTCGCCCGACGCAATGCCGGGCAGGAAGCGCTTCTGCTGCTCGGCGTTGCCGAAGGCCATGATCACCGGCGCCACCATCACCGGCCCGAAGGGCACGATGCGCGGCGAGCCGGCCAGCGCGCACTCTTCCTCGAACAGGTGACGCTGCACGGCCGACCAGCCGGGGCCACCGAACTGGGTGGGCCAGTGGTAGCCGAGCCAGCCCTTGGCGCCCAGGATCCTGGCCCAGCGCTGCAGGTCGTCGCGCGACAGGCGCAGCGCATTCAGCACCTTGTGGCTGATGTCCTTGGGCAGGTTCTCGGCCACCCACTGTCGGATCTCGGCGCGGAAGGCGAGTTCTTCCGCGGTGAAGTTCAGGTCCATGGCGACGATGTCTCCGGCTGGGTCGATGGGTGGATGCGGAATCGTACTTTTTAGCACGACCGTTCGCTGCCGCCTTGTCCCTGCGGCGACAAGGCCGGCCCCCGTGTAGAGCGCTCGAGCCAATGTGGCTCTGCCACGTTGCCTGGTCCCGCGGGCTGCTCAGTATGATGCCCGCGATGGATGAACGCGGGCCCGGTTACGGCGCAACGGTGTCGGCGCTGGCGGTCGGGCAGATCCTGAGCTGGGCGACGCTGTACTACGCCTTCTCGTCCTTCGTGCTGCCGATGCAGCGCGAACTGGGTTGGGACAAGCCCACGCTGATGGGGGCGTTCACGCTCGGCCTGGCCGTGTGGGGCGCGGCCACCTACGCCGCCGGCGCGGCCATCGACGCCGGCCACGGGCGGTCCGTCATGGCCTGGGGTTCGGCGGCGGCCGGCGCTGGCTTCGTCGCCTGGTCGCAGGTCAGCGCGCCGTGGATGCTGTATGCGGTGTGGCTGGTGCTGGGGGCGGCCATGGCGTGCACGCTGTACGAACCGGCCTTCAACGTGCTGACCAAGCGCTACCCGCTGCGCTACCAGCACGGCATCACGATGCTCACGCTGGTGGGCGGCTTCGCCAGCACACTGTCGTTCCCGGCCATTGCCGCGCTGCAGGCCGGCCTGGGTTGGCGCCCTGCCCTGGCGGTCATCGGCGGGGTGCTGCTGCTGGTGGCGCCGCTGCACGCCTGGGCGCTGCGCGGCCCCGCGCTGGTGGCCTCGCCGCATGCCGCCGACGCGCAGGACGATGCCTCGCTTCACGAGGCCCTGCGCACCGGCGCGTTCTGGGGGCTGACGCTGTGCTTCATGCTGCACGCCTTCGTGCAGGCGGCACTGTGGGCGCACGTGATGCCGGTGTTCGCCTCCAAGGGCGTGGGCGAGGCCGATGCGCTGACGGTGCTGATGACCGTCGGCCCGGCGCAGGTGGCCGGCCGGCTGCTCTACGTGTGGCTGGGCCGCTCGTGGCCGCTGCGCCGCGTGGGCGCCCTGGTGCTCACCGGGCTGCCGGTGTCGATGGTGCTGTTCGCGCTCAGCCGCTCGATGCCGGCGCTGCTGCTGTTCGCGCTGCTGTTCGGCATGTCCAACGGGCTGGTCACCATCGTGCGCGGCGGGCTGGTGCCGCAGTACTTCGGCCGCACCCACGTCGGCCGCATCGGCGGCGCCATGTCGGGCATCGGGCTCTTGTCGCGCGCGGCGGCGCCGCTGCTCACCGCCTGGCTGCTGCTGGCCGTGCCGGGCTACCGCGAGGTGGTGCTGGTGCTGGCGGCGATGGGCGTGGTGGCGGTGCTGGCGTTCTGGCAGTCGAAGCCGCCGCAGCGCTGACGGCCGACGCTCGGCGCATGCCCACCGGGCACACCAGGCTGATTGCTGTCAGCGCAACCGCTCAACCGGCGCGGCACGCGCGGTGCTCACCGCCGTTCCAGCCGCATCACGTCGCTGTCGCGGCGCATCGAGAAGCGGCTGAGGAAGCTGTTGCCCAGCAGCACCATCGGCATCTCGGCGGGCACGATGACGGCATCGACGTTGAAGACCTCGACGCTGCCCACTTTCACCGAGGTGAGGTTGACCGAGTGGATGGGCACGGTGCCGCCCGCGGTGTGCGACAGCCCGCGCCGGCCGCGCTGCCAATCGAGGCCGATGCGGTTGGCCTCGCTCTGGCTGAGCGCGATGCTGGTGGCGCCGGTGTCGACCATGAACTGCACCGCCTTGCCGTTGATCGTGCCGGCCGAGGTGAAGTGCCCGCCCGGTCCGGCCGCGATGACGATCTCGCTGCCGCCCGGGGCGCCGCCGCTGTCGCCGCCCAGCCGGATGGGGGCGCCCAGGCGCAGGGTGGCGCGCTTGCCGCCCACCTCGACCTCGGCCTCGCCGTCGCCCAGGCGCCTCAGCGTGACGCCCTTGACGCTGGCGCCCACGGCCACCGTGTGCGGCTGGCCGTCGATCACCAGCAAGGCCTTGGACGAGCCCAGGCTGCCCGACAGCGTGACGCTCTGGGCCTGCGCCGCCAGGCACGCGCCCCAGCACAGCATCAGCGCGAGGGGGCGTCGCATGCCGGTGCGTTCAGTCGCGGAAGTTGTCGAAGGCCAGCGGCATGTCCTCGACCGACTTGCGCAGCAGCGCGATGGCCGCCTGCAGGTCGTCGCGCTTGCCGCCGGTGATGCGCACGCTGTCGCCCTGGATGGCGGCCTGCACCTTCAGCTTGCTCTGCTTGACGGTGGTCTGGATCTTCTTGGCGGTGTCGGCGTCGATGCCCATCTTGATGGGCACCGACAGGCGCATCTTGTCGCCGCCCATCTTCTCGGGCTTGCCGGTGAAGTCGAGGAAGCGCGCATCGACCCCGCGCTTGCTCAGCTTGGCCAGCAGGATGTCGCGCACCTGGCCGATCTGGAAATCGCTGTCGGCCAGCAGGTGCAGCAGGCGGTCCTGCTTGCTGTTCTCGATGCTGTCGATGTGGGCGGACGAGCCCTTGAAATCGAAGCGGGTGCCGATTTCCTTGTTGCTCTGGTCGACCGCGTTGCGCAGTTCGACCAGGTTGGGTTCGAGGACGACGTCGAAGCTGGGCATGGTGGGCGGATGGGGGCTGGCCAAAATTCTGCCACGCGGGGTGCGTGGGCGATAGCCCGCTGGCGCTGGCGGGTCGACTGTGCATCATGCACCCACAGACCGGCAGGCCATGCGCCAGAATCGACGCATGACCTCCCAGACCCGCATCCCGGCCCACCCGCCGGCGCACCCGCTGGAGATCGAGCAGGGCGTCAGCCTGCGCGAGCTCAACACCTTCGGGCTGCCGGCCGTGGCCCGGGCGCTGGTGCGGGTGCGCGGCGACGCCGACGTGCGGCGAGTGCTCGACCACCCCGATCTGGGCCGCCTGCCCAAGCTGGTGCTGGGCGGCGGCAGCAACCTGGTGCTCACGCGCGACCCCGAGGCCGTCGTGCTGCGGGTGGAGGTGACCGGCCGCCGGCTGGTCGAGGAGCGGCCCGACGCCTGGATCGTCGAGTTCGGCGCCGGCGAGAACTGGCACGAGGCCGTGGCCTGGACCCTGGACCAGGGCTGGCCGGGGCTGGAAAACCTGGCATTGATCCCGGGCACCGTCGGTGCGTCGCCGGTGCAGAACATCGGCGCCTACGGGCTGGAACTGGCCGACCGCTTCGACTCGCTGGACGCGGTGGACCTGGTCACCGGCCGCGGCGTCACGCTCGACGCCCGCGCCTGCGCCTTCGGCTACCGCGACAGCGTGTTCAAGCACGGCGGCTTCGGTGGCCTGGCCGGCAAGAGCCTGATCACCCGGGTGCGCTTGCGGCTGCCGCGCCCGTGGACCCCGGTGCTGGGCTACCTCGACCTCGAGCGCCGCATGGCCGACACCGGCAACCCGCACCCGGATGCGCGCACGATCTTCGACTGGGTGTGCGCCATCCGCCGCGACAAGCTGCCCGACCCGGCGCAGATCGGCAATGCCGGCAGCTTCTTCAAGAACCCGGTGGTGTCGGCCGAACAGTGCCGCGACATCATCGCCCGCGACCCGCACATCGTGCATTACCCGCTGGCCGACGGCAGCTGCAAGCTGGCCGCCGGCTGGCTGATCGATGCCTGTGGCTGGAAGGGCAAGCGTGTGGGCCACGCCGGCGTCTACGACAAGCAGGCCCTGGTGCTGGTGAACCACGGTGGCGCCACCGGCGCCGAGGTGGTGACGCTGGCCCGCGCCATCCAGGAAAGCGTCTACGGCCGCTTCGGCATCCGGCTGGAGCCGGAACCCGTGGTGGTCTGATCCCCCCGGCGCAGCGGGCGCCCAGGCCTGTCAGCCGTCCAGCAGCCCCTCGGCCGCGCACAGCGCGCGCGTGGCCTGCACCATCTCGTCGAAGCGCTGCACGGCCAGCGCCAGCTGGGGCGCGGCCATGGCGTGGGCTTCGCTGCTGAGCACCGCGGCCACCTCGGCCAGCGCCGGCAGGCCCAGGTTGAGCGAGGCCCCCTCGACCGCATGCGCCTCGCGCCGCAAGCCCTCGACATCGGCAGCGCGCATGGCCTCGCGCATGGCCACGCCGGCCGACGAGGCCTGCTCGAACAATGCGGCGTACACCGAGCGGCTGTGCTGCGCACCCATGGCCTGGCGCACGTCGGCCTGGGCGGTGCGGTCGATCAGCACCGGCTGGCCGGCCTGGGGCGGCGGCGGCGCCAGCCCGGCGGGCGGCTCGGCGGCCACGCCGAAGTGGCGCCGCAGCAGTTCGCCGAGCGACGCCGCGCTGACCGGCTTGGTGACGACCTCGTCGATGCCCACCCGCAGGCAGCGCTGGCGGGTGTCGGCGAACACATCGGCCGTCAAGGCCACGATGCGCGGCGTCGCCTGCGCTGTCGGCAGCGCGCGGATGGCTTCGGCCGCGGCCACGCCGTCCATCACCGGCATGTGCACGTCCATCAGCACCAGGTCGAAGTGCTGTGCACGCGCGGCCTGCACCGCCTCCAGGCCATTGACGGCTTGTCGCGGCCGGTGGCCCATGCGTTCGAGCAGCGCGCCCAGGTACATGCGGTTGATCGGGTGATCCTCGGCGATCAGCACCTCGAGGCAGCGGTCCAGCCGCGCTGGCATGGCAAGGTCCGCGCTCGGCTCGCTGGCCTCGGCCAGCGGGCAGCGGAAGGTGAACACGCTGCCCGAGCCGGGGGTGCTGCGCACCACCAACTCCCCGCCCATCAGCTGGGCCAGATTGCGCGAGATGGCCAGGCCCAGCCCCGTGCCGCCCTGCCGGCGGACCTGCGGGATATCCCCGCGCGAGAAGCGCTGGAACAGCTGTGTCAGCGAGACGGCGCTCATGCCGATGCCGTTGTCGCCGACCTCGAACTCGATCTGCGGCTGGGGGTCGTCGTCACCGACACGGCGGCAGCGCATCGTCACCGTGCCGACGTCGGAATACTTGATCGCGTTGTGCAGCAGGTTGAACAGCACCTGCTTGGTTCGCGTCGGGTCGAGCAGGACATGGACGGGCAGCGTGGGCTGCACGGCGATGTCGAAGGTCAGCTGCTTGGCCTCTGCCGCCGGCCGCATCAACGCGCAGACCTCGCGCACCAGCGCCTCCAGCCGCACCGGCTGCGGCGCCAGCGCCAGCGTGCCGGACTCGAGCTTGGACAGGTCGAGCATGTCGTCGAGCAGGCGCTGCAGGTGGCTGCCGCTTTCACCCGCGGTGGCCAGCCACTGTGGCGCCCTGGCGTCGCGCGGCGCCTCGGCCGTCAGTGACAGCATGCCCAGCAGGCCGTGCAACGGCGTGCGCAGCTCGTGGCTCATGTCGGCGAGGAACGCGCTCTTGGCGGCGCTGGCGGCCTCGGCGATGGCCCGTGCGTCGCGCAACTCGTCGGCCAGCACCTCGAGCCGCCGGCGCCGCAACTCGAGCTTGCGCATCTGGTGCAAGGCGATGCCGGCAAAGGCCAGCACCATCGCCGACAGGAAGGCCGTGAGGGCCAGCCCCGCCTGGTTGTGCTGCCGCACCTGGTCGCGGCGCGTGGTGATCTGGCCCGCCACGACGTGCGACACGTCGAGCATCAGCTGGTGAATGGGTTCGCCCAGCCGGTCGAGCTCGGTCCGCAGCGCGTCGGCCGCCGCCGGGCTGAGAGGCGCGCGCGCGTCGGCACCCAGGTACACGTCGGCCCGGGTGACGAAGGACTCGATGGCCCGCACCGTCTCGGGCCCGGCGCCGATGCCGGCCAGCAGGCGGCGCGAACGCACGGTGTCGAGCAGGCCGACGCGGCTGATGAAGATGTCGTAGCGCAGTTGAAGGCTGCCGTTCGGCTCGGTGTCGGCCCCGCCGGCAGGGCGCATGGCCTCGCGCAGCCGCAGGTACTCCACCTCGAGCTGGTACAGGCTGAGGGCCGTGTAGTCGTCCTGGTCCTGCACGCTGGCGCCGAGCAGCGCGTGCTGCCGCACCTGCACGAAGAATGCCGCCATCAGCGCCGCCAGCAGCACCAGGCCGGTGACGCCGAACCAGGGCGTGCGCCGCCGCAGGCGCCGCTCGGGCACCACGCCCGGCGCCGGCGCTGCGGCCGGTGCGGGTGGCGTGGCCACGGTGTCGGGGGCGGCGCCTGTCGTGCTCACATCACCTCGATCGAGGTCAGCTGCCAGGTGCAGCGGCTGAAGTACAGCGGGCTGCGCAGGGCGCCATGCTCATCGAAGGGGTACATCACGAACAGCGGCCCCTTGTCGCGCACCGTCATCGGCTTGCCGTCGAGCAGGCGGGCGACGATCACGTCCCAGCGCCGGGCATCCTCGACCGGGATCTCGACGTGGTAGTCGTTGAGTGCGGTTGCGCGCAGTTGGCGGCCCTGGGCGCCGACCGCCTGCAGCACGTCGCGCAGCAGCGGGCCGGTGAAGCGGCGGGGGCCCACGTACCACGGCGTGCGCGTGGTGTAGCTGGCCTGCGGCATGTGCTCGAGCATGGCCATGTCGAACAGTGCCCGCCCGTTGCGGTTGGTCGTCGAGACCTTGCCGGTGACGGTGAGCACCACGTCGCCCACCGGCGCCTCCAGCGCCAGGGCGGTGGCGTGCGGCATCAGCGGCAGGGAGGACAGCGCGACCAGGGATCGTCGGGAGACCATGTCCGGGTGATGGGGGGGCGCAGACTTCGGATTCGGCGGCCGTCGGCCGACGCGGGCGGGCTCGGTGGCGTTCCGTCGGGAGGGGTCGAGAACAACGGCCGGATTCTAAGGTTCGCGTCGGTCGGGGCTGCCCCGCGGTTCAGGGGCTGTGGGGTAAGCTTTGAAGGATGTCCTCCGCCGATGCGTCCCACGCCATGTCGGGCCATGCCCTGCCGGCGGGGACGCGGCTGGGCGAGTTCGAACTGCGGCGCGTCGTCGGGGTGGGCGGCTTCGGCATCGTCTACCTGGCCTGGGACCACGGGCTCGAGCGCGAGGTGGCCATCAAGGAGTACATGCCCTCGTCGCTGGCCACGCGCACGGCCTCGCTGCATGTATCGATCACGTCGCCGACGCATGCCGACACCTTCGCGCTGGGCCTGCGGTCCTTCGTGAACGAGGCCCGGCTGCTGGCGCGCTTCGACCACCCGTCGCTGATCAAGGTGCACCGCTTCTGGGAAGACCGCGGCACGGCCTACATGGTGATGCCCCTGTACCGCGGCCGCACGCTGCGCGAGGTGCGCCAGGCCATGTCGGCGCCGCCCGACGAAGCCTGGCTGCGCAAGTTGCTGGAGCCGCTGCTCGGCGCGCTGGACGTGCTGCACCGCGAGGCCGTCTTCCACCGCGACATCGCGCCCGACAACATCGTCATTGCCGACGACGGGGTGCCGATGCTGCTGGACTTCGGCGCCGCGCGCCACGTCATCAAGGACCGCAGCCAGACGCTGACGGCCATCCTCAAGCCCAGCTATGCGCCGATCGAGCAGTACGGCGAAACGGGCAGCCTGCGCCAGGGGGCCTGGACCGACCTGTACGCGCTGGGCGCCACGCTGCACTACCTGCTGCTCAACGTGCCGCCGGCACAGGCCACGGCGCGCATGGTGCACGACGACGCGCCGCCCTTGGCCGAGTCGGCCGCGGGCAAGGGCCTGTCGACACCGTTCCTGCAAACCATCGACTGGATGCTCGCGCCGCGGCCGGCCGACCGGCCGCAGTCGATCGCCGAGTTGCGCGAAGCCCTGGCCGGGCGCAGCCCCATCCCGACCCGTGGCGACGCCGCCCCGACGGTGGCCTGGCAGCGCACCCAGGCCCAGGCGCCCGCCGCCCCGGCAGCCGCGCCGGCGGCCCCGGTTGCGCCACCGCCCGAGGAAGGCATCGACTTCGACCTCACCGTGGTTCAGCCGCGCCGGCCGTCGGCCCAGCCGCCGGCGCCGGCCGCCGATCCGCGGCGCGCGGAACC
>NZ_MWLO01000105.1 GCF_002198735.1 Ideonella sp. A 288 | reverse complement strand
GCGTGCCCTGGCCAGCGACAATGCGCGCCGGCCACCGAAGCTGCCCCGCCGCAGCCGACCATCGAACAGCGCCTGGCCGAACTGGAGGCCCGCCGGGCCGAAGCCGCCGACGCCTACCTCCGCGCCAAGGCCGAGGCCGAGAACACCCGCCGCCGCGCCGAAGAAGAGGTGTCGAAGGCGCGCAAGTTCTCCATCGAGGCCTTTGCCGAGAGCATGCTGCCGGTGAAGGACAGCCTCGAGGCCGCCATCGCGATGCCCGAGGCCAAGGTCGAGCAGGTGCTCGAAGGCGTGCACGCCACGTTGCGGCAATTGAATGCGGCACTCGAGCGCAACAAGGTGCTGCCCATCGCCCCGCCAGCCGGCACGCGCTTCGACCCGCACCACCACCAGGCCATCAGCGTGGTGCCGGCTGAGCAAGACCCGAACACCGTGGTCACCGTGCTGCAAAAAGGTTATCTGATCGCCGACCGCGTGCTGCGGCCAGCGTTGGTGACCGTGACGGCGCCCAAGTGATCCAGAACAAGCTTCGGGCCGGCAGGGCTTGAAACCGCCGTCCCGGACCACACCTCGACCGCAAGCAAATTTCCTCTTCAGGAGCAACACATGGGCAAGATCATCGGCATCGACCTCGGCACCACGAACTCGTGCGTGGCCATCATGGAAGGCAACACCACCAAGGTGATCGAGAACAGCGAGGGTGCGCGCACCACGCCGTCGATCATCGCCTACCAGGAAGACGGTGAAGTGCTGGTGGGCGCCTCGGCCAAGCGCCAGGCGGTCACCAACCCGAAGAACACGGTCTACGCGTCCAAGCGCCTGATCGGCCGCAAGTTCACCGAGAAGGAAGTGCAGAAGGACATCGACCTGATGCCCTACAAGATCCTGGCCGCCGACAACGGCGACGCCTGGATCGAGGTGCGCGGCAAGAAGCTCGCGCCGCCGCAGATCAGCGCCGAGGTGCTGCGCAAGATGAAGAAGACCGCCGAGGACTACCTGGGCGAAGAGGTCACCGAGGCCGTGATCACGGTGCCCGCGTACTTCAACGACAGCCAGCGCCAGGCCACGAAGGACGCCGGCCGCATCGCGGGCCTGGACGTCAAGCGCATCATCAACGAGCCCACTGCCGCGGCCCTGGCCTTCGGCCTGGACAAGCACGGCAAGGGCGATCGCAAGATCGCGGTGTTCGACCTGGGCGGCGGCACCTTCGACATCTCGATCATCGAGATCGCCGACGTCGACGGTGAAAAGCAGTTCGAGGTGCTGTCGACCAACGGCGACACCTTCCTGGGCGGCGAAGACTTCGACCAGCGCATCATCGACTACATCGTCACCGAGTTCAAGAAAGAGCAAGGCGTCGACCTGACCAAGGACGTGCTCGCCCTGCAACGCCTGAAGGAAGCGGCCGAGAAGGCCAAGATCGAGCTGTCCAACAGCACGCAGACCGACGTGAACCTGCCGTACATCACGGCCGATGCCACCGGCCCGCGGCACCTGAACATCAAGCTCACCCGCGCCAAGCTCGAGTCGCTGGTCGACGAACTGATCGCCCGCACCATCGAACCCTGCAAGATCGCCGTGAAGGATGCCGGCGTGAAGCTCACCGACATCGACGACGTGATCCTGGTCGGTGGCATGAGCCGCATGCCCAAGGTGCAGGAGAAGGTGAAGGAGTTCTTCGGCAAGGAACCGCGCAAGGACGTCAACCCGGACGAGGCCGTGGCCGTGGGCGCGGCCATCCAGGGCCAGGTGCTGGGCGGCGAGCGCAAGGACGTGCTGCTGCTGGACGTCACCCCGCTGAGCCTGGGCATCGAGACGCTCGGCGGCGTGATGACCAAGATGATCAAGAAGAACACCACGATCCCGACCAAGTTCTCGCAGGTGTTCTCCACCGCCGACGACAACCAGCCGGCCGTGACGATCAAGGTCTACCAGGGCGAGCGCGAGATGGCCACGGGCAACAAGAGCCTGGGCGAGTTCAACCTCGAAGGCATCCCGCCGTCGCCGCGCGGCCTGCCGCAGATCGAGGTCACCTTCGACATCGACGCCAACGGCATCCTGCACGTCGGCGCCAAGGACAAGGCCACCGGCAAGGAAAACAAGATCACCATCAAGGCGAACTCCGGCCTCACCGAGGAAGAGATCCAGAAGATGGTGAAGGACGCCGAGCTCAACGCGGCCGAGGACGCCAAGAAGCTCGAACTGGTGCAGGCCCGCAACCAGGCCGACGCGATGGTGCACTCGGTGAAGAAGAGCCTGGCCGAGCATGGCGACAAGCTCGACGCCGGCGAGAAGGAAAAGATCGAGGCCGCGCTGAAGGACGCCGAGGAAGCGCTGAAGGGCGACGACAAGGCCGCCCTCGACGCCAAGACCGAGGCCCTGATGGCCGCCAGCCAGAAGCTGGGCGAGAAGGTCTATGCCGAGCAGGCCGCTGCCGCCGGTGGCGCCGCGGGTCCAGGCGCGGGCGAGGCACCGAAAGCCGATGCCAAGCCGGCCGACGAGAACGTGGTCGACGCCGAGTTCAAGGAAGTCAAGAAGTGATCTCCGGCACAGCCCTTCGGGGCTGTCCGGTCTTCGCGCCGCGTTCGAGCCTCCGGGGCCCTGCCCCGGGGCCCGGCGCGGCGATCTCCATTCAGCGGTACTGAGCACCCCCGGGGCCCGGCATCGACCGGACCGCCCCGGCATGGGGGTCAAGCAAGGTGGCCGAGCCACGCATCCTCGAGAGCTAGTCCATGGCCAAGCGCGACTTCTACGACATCCTCGGCGTCCCCAAGAACGCCTCCGACGACGACATCAAGAAAGCCTACCGGCGGCTGGCGGCCAAGCACCACCCCGACCGCCACCAGGGTGACGACGTCAAGAAGTCGGAAGAGAAGTTCAAGGAGGCCAAGGAGGCCTACGAGATGCTTTCCGACCCGCAGAAGCGGGCGGCCTACGACCAGCACGGCCATGCGGGCGTGGACCCGAACGCCGGCATGGGCGGGTTCGGCGGCGGCGGCGGCGGCAGCTTCGCCGATGCCTTCGGCGACATCTTCGGCGACATCTTCGGTGGCGCCGCCGGAGCCCGGCGCGGGGGCGGCCAGCAGGTCTATCGCGGCTCGGACCTGAGCTACGCGATGGAGATCACGCTCGAGGAAGCCGCCCACGGCAAGGACGCGCAGATCCGCATCCCCACCTGGGACAACTGCGAGACCTGCAAGGGCACCGGCGCCAAGCCGGGCACCAGTGCCAAGACCTGCACCACCTGCAATGGCTCGGGCACGGTGCACATCCGCCAGGGCTTCTTCAGCATCCAGCAAACCTGCCCGCACTGCCAGGGCAGCGGCAAGATCATCCCCGAGCCCTGCACCACCTGCAACGGCGCCGGCAAGATCAAGCGACAGAAGACGCTGGAGGTGAAGATCCCCGCCGGCATCAACGAAGGCATGCGCATCCGTTCGGCCGGCAATGGCGAGCCGGGCACCAACGGCGGCCCCCCGGGCGACCTGTACATCGAGATCCGCATCAAGGAGCACGACCTCTTCGAGCGCGACGGCGACGACCTGCACGTCAAGGTGCCGGTGCCGCTGACGACGGTGGCGCTGGGCGGCTCGATCGAGGTGCCCACCCTCGGCGGCAAGGCCGAGATCGAGCTGCCCGAGGGCACCCAGCACGGCAAGACCTTCCGGCTGCGCGGCAAGGGCATCAAGGGGCTGCGCTCCAGCTACCCGGGCGACCTGTACTGCCACGTCTCGGTGGAAACGCCGGTCAAGCTCACCGAGCACCAGCGCAAGCTGTTCAAGGAGCTCGACGAATCGCTGCGCAAGGGCGGCGACAAGCACTCGCCCACGGCCAAGAGCTGGACCGACCGGGTCAAGGACCTGTTCAAGTAGGTCGCCGCCGCAGAGGCCCGGCGGCCCCTGCGCTCAAGCCCCGCCGCGCGGGGCCGATATGAAGGCATCGCTGCAGTCCGCCCAGGCCCGCGCATGCCCCTCCTCGCCTTCCATCGCTCGCCCGCCCCGCGGCCGCCCCCCTTCCAGCGGCGGGACGCCCGATGCTGATCGACCGCGACATCGACCAGGCGCACGCGCTGGTCATCGACGGCAACCCGACCTCGCGCAGCGTGATGTCGGCTCAGCTGCGCGACCTGGGGGTCGGCCACATCAAGCAAACCGGCCGGGTGAACGATGCCCGGCTGCTGCTGGAACGGCGGCCCTACGACATCGTGCTGTGCGACTACCACTTCGAGTCGTCGGCCATGTCCGGCCAGGACCTGCTGGACGAACTGCGCCGCGAGAACCTGCTGCCGCACGCCACGGTGTTCATCATGGTCACCGGCGAGGCCACCTACGCCAAGATCGTCGAGGCCGCCGAATCGGCGCTGGACAGCTACCTGCTCAAGCCCTACACCGCCGCCTCGCTGGGCGAGCGACTGATGGAGGCGCGGCGCCGCAAGCGCATGCTCAAGGACATCTTCGAAGCCCTCGAGCGACAGGACAACGAGCGCGCGCTGCGCCTGTGCATCCACCGCTTCAGCCAGCGCGAGAGCTACTGGCAGTTCTGCGGGCGCGTGGCGGCCGAGCTGATGCTCAAGCTGAACCGCTCGTCCGATGCACGGCGCATCTACGAGGCCGTGGCCAAGGAAAAGGCGCAACCCTGGGCGCGGCTGGGCATCGCACGCGCGCAGTTGGCGGGCGGCGAAGTGGTGCCGGCCCGGCGCACCATCGAAGCCCTGCTGACCGACCATCCGCAGCATGCCGACGCCTACGACGTGCTGGGCCGGGTGCACGTCGACCAGGGCGACTTCGGCCAGGCTCTGCTGACCTACCGCAATGCGGCGCAGCTGACCCCGGGCTGCCTGCTGCGCCTGCAGCACTGCGGCACCCTGGCGTTCTACCAGGGCGAACACGCCGAGGCCTTGCGCATGCTGGAACGCACCATGGCCATGGGCCTGCGCAGCAAGCTCTTCGATGCGCTGACGCTGATGCTGCTGGCGCTGCTGCGCCACGACAGCGGAGACACCAAGGGCCTGGCCGCGGTGCGCGAACAGATCCGCCGCTACGCCGAGCGCCATGCCGGCTCGACCCGCCTGCAGCGATTCGACGATGCCACCGCGGCACTGCTGGCGCTGCAAGGGCGCGATGCGCAGAACGCCACCGACACGGCGCGCGCGATGGCCGCAAGCTACGAGGCGGAAGGCTTCGACCTCGAGGCCGCCACCGTGGTGCTGGCACTGTGGAGCCGCCTGCCGCCGGTGTCCTCGGGCACCGAGGACATGGCCCTGGTCGGACGCCACATCGGCATGCGCTTCTGCGTGTCGAAGGCCGTGACCGAGATGCTGGTGGCGGCCACCGGACACCATGAGGTGCTCGAACCCACCATCCGCGCCTGCCACGCCGAGATCACCGGCATGGCCGAACAGGCGATGAGCTTCTCGCTGCGCGGCGAACCCCGCCTGGCCGTGCAAACCCTGCTGCAGCAAGGCACGGACACGCTGAACGCCAAGCTCATCGAGATGGCGGGCCTGGTGGCCCAGCGCCATGCCGAGACCATCGAGGACAGCGCCCACCTGCTGACAGAGACCACGAGCCTGCAGCGCCGCTTCTGCCACCCGATCACGCACCTGGCCGGGGTGCGGCGCACCGGCCGGTCGCCCGGCGGACTGCTGCTGCGCCGCTGAGCCGGCAGGGCCCCGGGGCTCAGGCACCGGGCCATTGCCATCGACGCTCCGCCCACGGTCGGTGATGCGCCGACCGTGGGCGGTGTCAGAACAGGCGGCCCTGCCGCTCATCACCCCGCACAGCAGGCCGCCGGAAGCGGCTGAGGTCGAGTCCCGCACGGTCGTTCTGCAGCCCCAACCGCCGCGTGGCCTTGTCGAAACGCTGGCGCAGCAGGCTGGCCCAGATGCCCTGCCCGGTCATGCGGCTGCCGAACTGGCTATCGTTGTCGCGGCCCCCGCGCATCTCGCGCACCCGCGCCATCACCCGATCGGCGCGCTCGGGGAAGTGCTGCTGCAGCCACTGCTGGAACAGCGGGTTCACCTCCCAGGGCAGGCGCAGCACGATCGAAAACGCCGACGACGCACCCGCGTCGCGCGCGGCTTCGAGGATGCGTTCGAGCTCGGGTTCATTGATGAACGGGATCACCGGCGACACGCTCACGCCCACCGGCACGCCGGCCTGCGCCAGCGTGCGGATGGTGCGCAGCCGCCGCTCGGGCGACGCAGCACGGGGTTCGAGCACCCGCGCCAGCGCGGCATCGAGCGTGGTGATCGACACGTAGACCGCGGCCAGGCGCTGCTCGGCCATCGGCGCGATGAGGTCGAGGTCGCGCTCGACACCCGACGACTTGGTGAGCAGCGAAAAGCCATGCGAGAACTCGCTCATCACCTCGATCACGCCGCGGGTGATGCGCATGCGGCGTTCGGCCGGCTGGTAGGCGTCGGTGACGGAGCCGATGTTGAGCATCTGCGGCTCGTAGCCCGGCGCCATGAAGGCCTCGCGCAGGCGCTGCGCGGCATTCACCTTGGCGACGATGCGGGTCTCGAAATCGAGCCCGGGCGAGAGGTTCAGGTAGCTGTGCGTGGGGCGCGCGTAGCAGTAGATGCACCCATGCTCACAGCCCCGGTAGGGGTTGATCGACAGGTCGAAGCCGATGTCGGGCGAATCGTTGCTGGCCAGGATGGACTTGACGCGCTCTTCGAGCACCTGGGTCTGCGGCGGCACCACATCGCTCTGCACGGCCTGCTCGACCTCGCCCCAGCCGTCGTCGACCGGCTCGCGCTGCACGCGCTCGAAGCGATGGGGCAGGTTCCAGCCCGTGCCGCGTCCCTTGACCGGCTCGGCCGGCGCTCCCATGGGCTGGGACGGAACGGGAACGATTGGCACGGTGCGCATACTGTGAATATATACAGTTCACGCACCCCCGTCCAATGGCCCTTCCCAGGGCACCGGAATGACCGTCTGCCAAGTCGGCTGGCCGGTCAGTATTCCCCGCCGCCAGAGCTGCCCGGCGCCAGGTTGTCGAACTTGGTCAGCGGTTTCAGGAAGGTGAGCTTGACAGTGCCCACCGGCCCGTTGCGCTGCTTGCCGATGATGATCTCGGCGATGCCGGGCTCCTTGCACTGCTCCTTGGTGTAGTACTCGTCGCGGTAGATGAACATGATGATGTCGGCGTCCTGCTCGATGGCGCCCGACTCGCGCAGGTCGCTCATCATCGGCCGCTTGTCGGTGCGGGTCTCGACGCTGCGGTTGAGCTGCGACAGCGCGATCACCGGGCACTGCAGTTCCTTGGCCAGCGCCTTCAGGCCACGCGAGATCTCGCTGATCTCGGTGGCGCGGTTCTCGCCGTCGCTCTTGCTGGTGCCGCTCATCAGCTGCAGGTAGTCGACCACGATCAGGCCGAGCGTGCCGCCGAACTGCCGGGCCATGCGGCGAGAGCGCGCGCGCAGCTCGGCCGGGTTCAGCGCCGGCGTCTCGTCGATGTACATCGGCGCCTTGCTCAGGTACTCGGCGGCCTCGGTGAGCCGGCCCCATTCGTCGTCCTTGAGCCGCCCGGTGCGCAGGTGCGACTGGTCGATGCGGCCGAGCGAGCCGACCATCCGCAAGGCCAGCTGCGCGGCGCCCATTTCCATCGAGAACACCAACACCGGCAGGCCCTCGCGCACGGCCACGTTCTCGGCGATGTTCAGCGCGAAGGCGGTCTTGCCCATCGACGGCCGCGCGGCCAGGATGATCAGGTCGCCCTTCTGCAGGCCCGCCGTCATGCTGTCCATGTCGTAGAAGCCGGTGCGGATGCCGGTGACGTCTTCGGCGCCGTTCTCGTGCAGCTCGGTCACACGCTCGATCAGCTGCATGGTCAGCCGGTCGATGCCGATGAAGCCCTGCTTGTTGCGCGAGCCTTCCTCGCCGATCTTGAAGATGCGGCCCTCGGCCTCGTCCAGGATCTGCGAGACCGGGCGGCCCTGCGGGTTGAAGGCGTTGGTGGCGATCTCGTCGCTGGCCGAGATGAGCTTGCGCAGGATGGCGCGCTCGCGGACGATCTCGGCATAACGGCGCAGGTTGGCGGCACTGGGAACGCTCTGCGCCAGGGCGTTGAGGTACGACAGGCCACCGCAGGCCTCGGCCTTGCCGGTGCTCTGCAACTGCTCGAACACGGTGATCACGTCCGCCGGCTTGCTGGCGGCGATCAGGGCCGAGATCGCGATGAAGATCTCGCGGTGCTCGAAGCGGTAGAAGTCGCTGTCGGTGATCTGGTCGCCGGCGCGGTCCCAGGCCAGGTTGTCGATCAGCAGGCCGCCCAGCACGCTCTGCTCGGCCTCGTTGGAATGCGGGGGCACGCGCAGGCGCGAGACCTCGTCGTCGGTGGTGGGAGCGCCTGGGGGATTGAAGACTGCTGACATGTCCGGGCGATGATAAATCGGGGTCACCCGCAGGCCTGTGGGCAAGCCTGTGGAGAAGCGGGGGGCCGGCTGTTGAAATGCGGCTGGAGAAAAGAAAAAGGGCCGGCAGAGCCGGCCCTCGTCGCGATGAACGCGCAGCGGGTGGATCAGTCGGCCTCGGGCACCACGTGCACCGTGACCTCGACCACCACGTCGGTGTGCGCCGCCACCTGGACCGGGTGCTCTCCCACGGTCTTCAGCGGGCCGTTCGGCATGCGAACGTTGGCCTTCGGGATGTCGAAGCCCAGCTTCTTCAGGCCTTCGGCCACGTCGAAGTTGGTCACCGAGCCGAACAGGCGGCCATCCACGCCGGCCTTCTGGGCGATGGTGACGGTCTTGCCGGCGAGCTTCTCGCCGACGGCTTGCGCCGCGGCCAGCTTCTCGGCGGCGGTCTTCTCGAGTTCGGCGCGGCGACCCTCGAACTCCTTGATGGCCACGGCCGTGGCGCGACGGGCGCGCTTGGTCGGGATCAGGAAGTTGCGGGCGTAGCCGTCCTTGACCTTGACCACATCACCCAGGTTGCCCAGGTTGGCGACTTTGTCGAGCAGGATCACTTGCATGGTCTTGGCTCCTTCAGACGCGATGCTGGTCGCTGTACGGCACCAGGGCCAGGAAGCGCGCACGCTTGATGGCCACGGTGAGCTGGCGTTGGTAGAACGCGCGCGTGCCGGTCAGGCGGGCCGGCGTGATCTTGCCGTTCTCGCCGATGAAGTCGCGCAGCGTGTCGACGTCCTTGTAGTCGATCTCTTCGACGTTGGCGACGGTGAAGCGGCAGAAGCGCTTGCGCTTGAACAGCAGCGATTGCTGGTTGCGCTTGGGCTTGCGGTCCTTGGAGAACTTACCTTTACCACGTGGCGGGGGCATGGTGAACCTCTTTCAATCTAGATTGCGGTGTGCGGTGAATCGGTGTCGAGCGACGTGACATGGAACGACAGGCCGCGTCCGTTGCGTGCTGCTGTGAGGAACCCGGCGAATCCGGCGGATGTTCCAAGAAGCAGCTCGCCGAGGGCCCGTGTGATCGCCCCGATCGCCACCGCCTTGATCTCCATCGAGACCTTGCGGGGCTGGCCGTCCTCGGTGACCGTCGACTCGTGCTTGAGCATCAGGTCGAGGGCCGGAAGGCCGGCGGGGGTGTATCGCACGGCACCTCGTTCGACCAGTTGCGCCGTCAGAACCAGCCGGTTCGACGGTGCGCGGTCGGGCGTGGCGGCGTGTTCGTCTGTCAGGCGCTGGTTTCCTGGTTCGACTTGCGGGCTTCTTCCTTCTCGACCATCTTCATCATGACGGACGGGTTGGTGTCTGCCTTGGGTCGCGACACGGTGAGGTGGCGCAACACGGCGTCGTTGAAGCGGAAGCCGGTCTCGATCTCAGCCAGGGTTTCCTTGCTGCACTCGATGTTCAGGCACACATAGTGCGCCTTGGCGAGCTTCTGAATCTGGTAGGCCATCTGGCGGCGGCCCCAGTCCTCGACCCGATGCACCTTGCCGCCCGCGGCGGTGACGATGCCTTTGTACCGTTCCAGCATGGCTGGAACCTGCTCGCTTTGATCCGGATGGATCACGAGCACGATCTCGTAATGACGCATGAACGCTCCTTGAGGTTTCCGAAGATCGGAAGCCGCCCGGCAAGCGTCGACACGCCGGTGCGGCAAGTGGACGGCACAGGAATGCACCGTCCGGTGAAAAGCCGGCGATTATAGCCTTCGCGTCGAACCGCCCGACCGGCCGGTGCCAGGCTGGGCTTCGGGGCTGCGCAGGTGGCGCAGCAATTCCATCTCGTCGGGGCCGGGTGGCGCGGTCAACAGGCTGACCACGACCAGCGCCAGCAGGCCGGCCGGCACGCCGAACACGCCGGCGGCGATGGGGTCGATGTTGAACCAGCGCGTCGCCAGCGTGCCGGAGGCCAGGCCCCATGCCCGCTGCACGACCGGCAGGTTGGCCACGATGTAGCCGATGCACACCGCCAGGCCCACGAACATGCCGGCGACCGCGCCGGCCCGGTTGGCACGGCGCCAGAAGATGCCCGCCACCAGCGCCGGGAAGAAGGCCGCAGCCGCCAACGAAAAGGCGGTCGTCACGAAGGGCAGGATGCCGGCCATGCGCGCCGACGCGGCCCAGGCCGCCATGATCGCGACCAGCAGCACCAGCATCTTCGACAGCATCACCCGACGGATCGGCGAAGCCTTCGGATTGATCTCGCGGTAGTACAGGTCGTAGGACAGCGCGCTGGCAATGGTGAGCAGCAGGCCGTCGGCCGTGGACAGCGCCGCCGCCAGCCCGCCGGCGGCCACCAGGTAGGTCACCACCACGGGCAGCCCACCGATCTCAGGTGCTGCCAGCACGATGAGGTCGCCGCCCAGGCGCAGTTCGGCCAGTTGCAGGAAGCCATCGCCGTTGATGTCTTGGACGCCGACCTGCGACGGATCGATCTTGGACCAGCGCCGGATCCAGGCCGGCAGATCGGCAAACGGCATGCCGACGATCTCCGTGAAGACCTCGTACTTCACCATCACCGCAAACGCCGGTGCGCTGAGGTAAAGCATGGCGATGAAGAACAGCGACCAGCCCACCGAGTTGCGTGCCGAGGCCACCGACGGAGAGGTGTAGTAGCGCATCAGCACGTGCGGCATGGCTGCGGTGCCCAGCATCAGGCAGAACACCAGCGCCAGGAAGTTGCGCCGGTCGATGCCGGAAATGGCCTCGACGCTGTCCTCGACCGGATAGGGCTTCACCTGGGGAGCCAGTCCTGCCAGGGGCGCCGCCTGGACCAGTGTCTGGTCGAGCTCGCGCTGGTACTGCGCGCGCGCCTCCGATTCATTGCGCGGCAAGCGCTCCAGGCGGCGCTGCAACTGCTGCAGGCCCAGCGACGAGGTGTTCTGCGCCCGGAGCAACTGGATCTCGCGCTCGAGCTGCGCGCGCTCCTCGGTCAGCGCGGCGGACGGGTCGGCCAGCTTGCCTCGCAGGGTGACGGCCCGCCCTTCCAGGATGCGCCGGACTTCGATCTCCCGGGTGTCGATGAGCAGTTGGGCTTCTCGTTCGGTGACGATCTGCAGTTGCTTGTCGTAGCTGAACAGCGGTGCCCAGGAACCGTTCTGGTTCACGTTCAGCCACAGCACCGGCACCATGTAGGCGAGGATCAGCACGATGTACTGCGCCACCTGCGTCCAGGTGACGGCGCGCATGCCGCCCAGGAACGAGCACACCAGCACCCCGCCCAGGCCGACGAAGATGCCGATCTCGAAATTGAAGCCGGTGAGGTGCGAGGTGATCAGGCCGATGCCGTAGACCTGCACGACGACATACACGAAGCTCACCAGCACCGTGGCCGCCACACCGATGAGGCGCGGCATGCGGCCGCCATAGCGGGCGCCGAGGAAATCGGGCACCGTGAAGCGACCGAACCGCCGCAGATACGGTGCCAGCAGCAGCGCGACGAGGCAGAACCCTCCGGTCCAGCCGAGGATGTAGGCCAGCCCGCTGAACCCCTGCAGGTAGATCACGCCCGCCGTGCCGATGAACGAGGCCGCCGACATCCAGTCGGCGGCGGTGGCCATGCCGTTGTACATCGCCGGCACGCGCCGGCCTGCCACGTAGTACTCGGCCTCGATGGTCGTGCGGCTGGCCAGCCCGATGCCGGCATAGACCAGCACCGTGGCGATCAGGAAGCTGGCACTGATCCAGCTTCGGGGCCAGCCGCTGCGTTCGAGCAAGGCCAGTGCGATCACGAACAGCACCACCGCCACGGCGAACAGCGCATAGCGCCGGTTCAGCCGGTCGCGGAACACTCGGCTGATCAGTTCTGTGGGCGGTTGTCGGGCAGCCATCGGCGCCCGAGCATACCGCCCCAGGACGCCGTGCCTCCCGGGGCATCACCCGATCGCCAAAGGCTCCGGGCGCCGTGACGAGGCCCTCGTCAGGCGGTCAGGCGCCGGCCAGCCGCACCCAGGTGTCCACCACGCTGTCCGGGTTGAGGGAGATGGACACGATGCCTTCCGCGGCCAGCCAGTCGGCGAAGTCGGGGTGGTCGCTGGGGCCCTGTCCGCAGATGCCGATGTACTTGCCGGTGGCGCGGCAGGCCGCAATGGCCCGCGAGATCAGCGCCTTGACGGCGGGGTCGCGTTCGTCGAAGTCCTCGGCCAACTGGGCCAGGCCGGAGTCGCGGTCCAGGCCCAGCGTCAGCTGCGTCAGGTCGTTCGAGCCGATCGACATGCCGTCGAAGTACTCGAGGAACTGGTCGGCCAGGATCGCGTTGCTCGGCACCTCGCACATCATGATCAGGCGCAGGCCGTTCTGGCCACGCGCCAGGCCACGGCCAGCCAGCAGTTGCGTCACCCGCTCGGCCTGGCGCACGGTGCGCACGAAGGGCACCATGATCTCGACGTTCGTCAGGCCCATCTCGTTGCGCACGCGCTTGAGGGCTTCGCATTCCATGCCGAAGGCATCGGCGAAGTCGCCGCTGATGTAGCGCGACGCGCCGCGGAAGCCCAGCATCGGATTTTCTTCGTCCGGCTCGTAGCGCTTGCCGCCGATGAGCTTGCGGTACTCGTTGGATTTGAAGTCGGACAGCCGCACGATCACCGTCTTGGGCCAGAACGCGGCGGCGATGGTGGCCACGCCCTCGACGAGCTTGTCGACGTAGAACGCGCGCGGCGACGCGTGGCCGCGGGCCACCGACTCGACGGCCTTCTTCAGGTCGGGGTCGACGTTGGGGTAGTCGAGGATCGCCTTCGGGTGCACGCCGATGTTGTTGTTGATGATGAACTCGAGCCGCGCCAGGCCGACGCCCGAATTCGGGATCTGCGCGAAGTCGAAGGCCAGCGTCGGGTTGCCGACGTTCATCATGATCTTGATCGGGCTGTAGGGCATCTCGCCGCGCCGCACCTCGGAGATCTCGGTCTCGAGCAGGCCGTCGTAGATGAAGCCGGTGTCGCCCTCGCTGCACACCACGGTGACGAGGGCACCGTCGGCCAGTCGCTCGGTGGCGTCGCCGCAGCCCACCACCGCCGGGATGCCCAGTTCGCGCGCGATGATGGCCGCATGGCAGGTGCGGCCGCCACGGTTGGTGACGATGGCCGAGGCGCGCTTCATCACCGGCTCCCAGTTGGGATCGGTCATGTCGGTGACCAGCACATCGCCGGGCTGCACGCGGTCCATCTCGGCGATCGAGTGCACCAGCCGCACGGGGCCGGTGCCGATCTTCTGGCCGATGGCCCGGCCTTCGGCCAGCAGCGTGGACGTGCGGCCGGCATTGCCCTTCAGGCGGTACTTGTGCTCCACCTGCGACGCCGACTGGCTCTTCACGGTCTCGGGCCGGGCCTGCAGGATGTAGAGCTTGCCGTCGACACCATCTTTGCCCCACTCGATGTCCATCGCGCGGCCGTAGTGCTGCTCGATGACGAGTGCGTAGCGGGCCAGCTCGATGACGTCGGCGTCGACCAGCGAATAGCGGTTGCGCAGTTCGGGCGGCGTGTCGACGGTGCGCACCAGGCGGCCGGTGGCCAGGCGGTCCTGGTCACTGGCAAACTCCATGCGGATGAGCTTGGAACCCAGCGAACGGCGGATGATCGGTAGCCGGCCGGCCTTCAGCCCGGGCTTGTGCACGTAGAACTCGTCGGGGTTGACGGCGCCCTGCACCACCGTCTCGCCCAGGCCGTAGCTGGCGGTGATGAAGACCACGTCCTCGAAGCCAGACTCGGTGTCGATGGTGAACATCACGCCGGCGGCACCGAGGTCGGAGCGCACCATGCGCTGCACGCCGGCCGACAGCGCCACGTCGTGGTGGGCATAGCCCTTGTGCACGCGGTAGCTGATGGCGCGGTCGTTGTAGAGCGAGGCAAACACCTCCTTCATCTTGTGCAGCACGTCGTCGATGCCATGCACGTTGAGGAAGGTCTCCTGCTGGCCGGCAAAGGACGCGTCCGGCATGTCCTCGGCGGTGGCCGACGAGCGCACGGCGAAGCTGGCGTCGGCGTTGTCGCGGGTGAGGTCGGCAAACGACTGCCGCACCGCCGCCTCGAAATCGGCCGGGAACGGCGCGTCGACGACCCAGCCGCGGATCTCGGCGCCGGCCTGGGCCAGCGCCTTGACGTCATCGGTGTCCAACGCCGACAGGCGCGCGCTGATGCGGTCGGTGAGACCACCGTGGTGCAGGAACTCGCGAAAGGCGTGGGCCGTGGTGGCGAACCCGCCGGGCACACGCACCCCGGAGGCAGCCAGCTGGCTGATCATTTCGCCGAGGCTGGCGTTCTTGCCGCCGACCACCTCGACATCGGTCATCCTCAGTTGTTCGAACGGAACGACCAGGGCGGTCGCCAGAGGAAGGGTTGACATGGGAAAGCTCCGTGATGGTGAGAAACCGGGGTGGCCTGGAAAGCGACACGGCTCCCCACCGCCACACGGCGGCCATCGGGGGAGGGGCGGAACGGGGTCATCGCGGGTGTCGCTGCATCGGGCGCGTTGTCGTCGATTCTACGGACGATGCGCCTATGATCCCTGAAGATCGGCTGAAGGCCGAGCAACGGGAAGTTCCCATGCCCCATCGAAGCGTGTTCTTTGTATCGGACGGCACCGGCATCACCGCCGAGACCTTCGGCAATTCCATCCTGGCCCAGTTCTCGGCCAAGCCCCGCCATGTGCGGCGGCCCTTCATCGACACGGTCGAGAAGGCCCGCGCGGTGGTCGGCGAGATCAACCAGGTGGCGCGGGCGGAAGGCTGCCGTCCGATCGTCTTCATCACGCTGGTGAACGACGAGGTGCGCAGCATCGTCACCTCGCCCGACTGCCTGGGCATGGCGCTGGACATGTTCCGTGCCTTCGTCGAGCCGCTGGAAGTGGAGTTCGGCATGAAGAGCAACCACCGCGTCGGGCGCTTTTCCGATGCGGCCAAGAGCTCCGAGTACAACGACCGCATCGAGGCCATCAACTTCTCGCTGGCCCACGACGACGGCCAGTCGTCGCGCAACCTGGACAGTGCCGACGTGATCCTGCTCGGCGTCAGCCGCTGTGGCAAGACGCCGACCTCGCTGTACCTGGCCATGCAACACGGCATCAAGGCCGCGAACTACCCGCTGGTGCCCGAGGACTTCGAGCGCGGCAAGCTGCCCAAGTCGGTGAACGAGCACCTGAGCAAGTGCTTCGGCCTGACCATCGACCCCGAGCGGCTTTCGCAGATCCGCAACGAGCGCCGCCAGGGCAGCAAGTACGCGTCGATCGAAAACTGCCGCTACGAGGTGAACGAGGCCGAAGCCATGATGCGACGCCACGGCGTGTCGTGGCTGAGTTCGACGCACAAGTCGATCGAGGAGATCGCCACCACCATCCTGCGCGACATCCGGCCGGACCGCTTGATCTACTGAGCCTGGCCGGGCCGCGCCGACGCGGTCAACCGCGCTGGCGCTGCGACTCGTAGAGGCAGACCGCGGCGGCGGCGGCGACGTTGAGCGATTCCTCGCCCCCCGGCTGCGGGATGCGCACCACTTGGCTGCAGCGTGACAGCAGTGCCTCGTCGACGCCCTGCCCTTCGTGCCCCACCAGCCAGGCGCAGGGCCAAGGCAGCTTCGCCTGCGGCAGCAGGCGATCGGTGCGCAGGCTGGTGCCGATCCAGGGCACGGCCAGGGCCGACAGGTCGGCGGAGTCCAGGCCTTCGACCAGGTGCAGGCCGAAATGCGCACCCATGCCGGCGCGCAGCACCTTGGGCGACCACAGCCCGGCCGTGCCTTGCAGGGCCAGCACCTGGGCCACGCCGAAGGCTGCCGCGCTGCGCAGGATGCTGCCGACGTTGCCGGCGTCCTGCACGCGGTCGAGCACGACGCTGGCGGCATCGGGCCGCAGGGCCTGACCGACGGGCAGCGCCACCAGGAAGCCGAGCCTCCCCGGCGAGCCGAGCGTGCTGACCGAGTCGAACAGGGCATCGGGCACCACCACGATGCGCGCTGCCGAGGCCGCCAGAGCCCGCAGCGCCGGCTGCTGCCAGGCAGAGTCGGACACCACCGCCTGCGCCGGCCGGCCGCCGTGCTGGCACAGGGCGCTGCACAGGTGCTCGCCTTCGAGCCAGGCCTCGCCAAGCCGGCGGTAGGCCGTCGGGTCGCGGGCCATCTTGCGCAGGCGCTGCAACAGCGGGTTGTCGCGCGAACTGACAAGCACCGGTTCGGTCACGGTGCGCGTCCAACGGCCCGGGCCATGCCGTCCGGCAGGTCTGAGGAGGTCCTGCACGCGAGCGCCTCGCGCACCGGCGCATAACTCACACGGTGCGCAACACATGGGCCGATCTGCCGCAGCACCGCCAGGTGCTGGGCCGTCGGGTAGCCCTTGTGGACGGCAAAGCCGTAGGCGGGGTGCGCGTCGTGCAGACCTTCGCACAGGCGGTCACGGTGCACCTTGGCCAGGATCGATGCGGCCGAGATGGCCGCCACCCGCGCATCCCCCTTGACCACGGCCGCCGCCTGCATCGGCAAGGTCGGCAGGCGATTGCCATCGACCACCACCCGCTTGGGCACCAGCCGCAGGCCGGCCACCGCACGCTGCATGGCCAGCAGCGTGGCTTGCAGGATGTTCAGGCGGTCGATCTCCTCGACGCTGGCCTCGGCGACGCAGCAAGCCAGCGCCTTGGCGCGGACCTCGTCGTACAGCTGGTCTCGGCGGCGGGCCGTCAGGGCCTTCGAATCGGCCAAGCCCTCGATGCGATGCAGGTCGTCCAGGATCACGGCCGCAGCCACCACCGGGCCCGCCAGCGGGCCGCGCCCGGCCTCGTCGACGCCGGCCACCAGGCCGGGTGCATCCCAGCCGGGGCCGAGCGTGCGCAGGTCAAGCGCCGAGGACTTGCGCGATGGCATCGGTGGCGCGCCGGGCGGTGTCCTGGCGAAGTTGATGGTGCAGATCGAGAAAGCGCCGCTGCAATGCGCTCACGCGGGGCGCGTCGTCGAGCCAGGCCAGCGTATCGCGAGCCAGCGCCTCGGGCGTGGCGGCCTCCTGGATGAGTTCGGGCACAACGAATTCGCGGCAGAGGATGTTGGGCAGGCCGAACCAGGGCTGGTAGCTCATGCGCTTCATGCGCTGCCAGTTCAGCCAGGCCAGATGGTAGGTGATGACCATCGGCCGCTTGAAGAGTGCCGCCTCCAGCGTGGCGGTGCCACTGGCGATCAGGGTCACGTCGCAAGCGGCCAGCGCCTCGTGCGAACGGCCGTCGAGCAGGCGGATGGGCACGCTGGGCGCATGTCGGGCCAGCAGGGGCTCCACCAGCGGCCTCAGCCCGGGCGACACGGGCAGCACGAAGTCGAGATGCGGACGCAGGCCGTGCATCAGCGCCGCCGCCGCCGCGATGCGTGGCGCGATCTGCGCGATCTCGCTGTGGCGGCTGCCGGGCAGCAAGGCCACGACCTGCGCGCGGTCGGACAGGCCGAGCGCCACGCGCGCCGCGGATCGGGGAGGATCGATCGGGATCGCGTCGGCCAGCGGGTGGCCGACGAAGGTGGCCGCGATGCCGTGCGCGTGCAGCAGCGCGGGCTCGAACGGGAACAGGCACAGCACATGATCTGCCGCACGGGCGAGCTTGTGCACCCGCTCGCGGCGCCAGGCCCAGATCGACGGGCAGACGAAATGAAGCGTCTTGATGCCCGCCTCGCGCAGACGGGTCTCGAGCCCGAAATTGAAGTCCGGCGCGTCGACGCCGATGAAGGCCGAGGGACGGTCTTGCAGCAGGCGCTGCGCCAAATGGCGGCGGATGCGCAGCAACTCGGGCAGACGCGCCAGCGCGTCGACATAGCCGAAAACCGACAGGCGCTCGTGCGGCCACCACGCCTCGAAGCCCTGCTCGGCCATGCGAGGCCCGCCGATGCCCATCGACCGGCTACCCGGCCAGCGGGCGCGCACGCCGCGCAGCAACAGGCCGGCAAGCAGGTCGCCGGAGGCCTCGCCGGCGACCATCGCCAGCCGCGGCGCCGCATCGGTCATGCGAGCGTCAGCGGACCAGGCCGCGGGTGGACGCAGCCAGGAATTCCAGCATCACCTGCACGTCACCATCGGCCGCGGGGTCGCCCTGGCCGCGCAAGGACTCGATCCGGGCGCGGGCCTGTTCCAGCGGGAGCGAGTCGCGGAAGATGAGCTTGTGCATCCTGCGGATCAGCGCGATCCGCCCGGGGCTGAAATCCCGGCGCTTGAGGCCGGTGACGTTCACCGCACGGGTGGCCAGCGGGTTGCCGTCCACCGTCATGAAGGGGGCCACGTCCTGGGCGACGTGCCCCTGGAAGCCGACCATGGCGTGCGCGCCGATCTTCACGAACTGGTGCACGCCCGTCAGCCCGCCGATCACCGCCCAGTCGCCCACGCGCACATGGCCGGCCAGCGTGGCGTTGTTGGCCAGGATGGTGTGGCTGCCCAGTTGCACGTCGTGGGCGATGTGCACATAGGCCATCACCCAGTTGTCGCTGCCGATGCGCGTGACACCCTGCTCCTTGAAGGTGCCAGTGTTGAAGGTGCAGAACTCGCGCACCGTGTTGCGGTCGCCGATCACCAGTTCGGTGACTTCGCCGCCGTGGCTCATGTCCTGCGGCATGCCGCCGATCGAACTGAACGGGTGGAAGCGGTTGTCGCGGCCGATGGTGGTGCGGCCGTCGATCACGCAGTGCGCGCCGACGACGCTGCCAGCACCGATGCGCACCTGCGCACCGATGACGGCGTAGGGGCCGATCTCGACGTCATCGGCCAATTCCGCACCCGCGTCGACGATCGCGGTGGCATGGACCTTCGCCATCGCCCGCTCCGTCAGGTCACGCGGCGCATCGTGCACATCAGCTCGGCCTCGACGGCGGTCTCGCCGTCGACGCTGGCGCGCGCCTTGTACTTGTAGATGCCGCCCTTGACGCGATCGATGGAGGCTTCGAGGATGAGTTGGTCGCCGGGCTCGACCACACGCTTGAAGCGCGCGCCGTCGATGCCGACGAAGTACACCACCATGTCGTCGTCGAGTTCGCCGCCCATCGACTCGAACGACAACAGCGCGGCGGCCTGCGCCAGCGCTTCGAGCATCAGCACGCCCGGCATCACCGGCCGATTCGGAAAATGGCCGGTGAAGAACGGCTCGTTGATCGTGACGTTCTTCAGCGCCTTGATGGACTTGTCCTTTTCGAGCGCGATCACCCGGTCGACCAGCAGGATCGGGTACCGGTGCGGCAGCTTCTTGAGGATCTTGTGGATGTCGAGCACGGGTGCGGTCATGATTTCTTCTCGAGGGCGCGCAGCCGGTCGCGCAGGGTGTGCAGCTGTTTCAGCGTGGCGGCATTCTTCTCCCACGACGCATTGTCGTCGAAGGGAAACAGGCCGCTGTACTGGCCCGGCTTGAGGATCGACCGGGTGACCACCGTGGCCGCCGTGATGTGCACATGGTCGACCAGTTGCAGGTGGCCGAGGATGATGGCGCCGCCGCCCGCGGTGCAATGGCGTCCGATGACCGCGCTGCCGGCGATGCCCACGCATCCGGCCATGGCGCTGTGCGCCCCGATGCGCACGTTGTGGCCCACCTGGATCAGGTTGTCGAGCTTGACGCCGTCCTCGATCACCGTGTCGTCTAGGGCACCACGGTCGATGCAGGTGTTGGCGCCGATCTCGACGTCGTCGCCGATGCGCACCGCCCCGAGTTGCTCGATCTTCTCCCAGCGGCCCTGCGTGGGCGCGAAGCCGAAGCCGTCGGCGCCGATCACCACGCCGCCATGCACGATGCCACGCGCGCCGATGCGGCAGGCATCGCCCAGCGTCACCCTGGGGGCCAGGCGCGTGCACTCGCCCACCTGGGCCCCGGGGCCGATGTGTGCGTGGCTGCCGATCACAGCCCCTGAGCCGATGATGGCGCCGCTGGCCACGTAGGACAGTGCGCCCACCGAGGCCGACGCATCGACAAGTGCCCCGGCTTCGACCACCGCGCTGGGGTGGATGCCGGGCGTGGCGACCGCGCGCCGCCGAGCCGCCCACCACTGGGTGAGTCGCGCGAAATAGAGGTAAGGGTCGTCGGCGACGATCGCCGCGCCGCGAGCCACGGCCGCCTCGCGCATCGCGGGCGAGACGATCACGCACGCCGCCGCCGTGGACCCCAGCTGGGCGGCGTAGCGCGGGTTGGACAGGAAGCTCAGGCTGGCGGCATCGGCCGACTCCAGCGGCGCCAGGCGATCGATGACCAGCCGGGGATCGCCGCTCAGCGTGCCGCCGAGCGCGGCGACGATGTCGGCCAGCCGCACCTCGGCGGGCACGGCCACGGGCCTTCAGCGCGCGGCAGGGGCCGCGTTCAACGCCTTGATCACCTTCTCGGTGATGTCGACGCGCGGGCCGGCGAACACGACGTCCTGCAGGATCAGGTCGTACTTCTCGGCGTCGAAGATCTGCTTGATGACCTTGTTGGCCCGCTCGACGAGCCCGGCGGTTTCTTCGTTGCGGCGCTGGTTGAGGTCTTCCTGGAACTCACGGCGCTTGCGTTGCAGGTCGCGGTCCTGCTCGACCAGGTCGCGCTGGCGGCGGTTGCGCTCGGCCTCGGACAGCGTCGGGGCGTCCTTCTCCAGCTTGTCGGCAGCGGCCTTCAGGCGGCCCGCCTGGTCGTTGAGGTCCTTGTCGCGCTTGGTGAAGTCGGACTCCATCCGCGCCAGGGCGGCCTTGGCAGGCGTGGCCTCGCGCAGCACACGTTCGCTGTTGACGTAGCCGATCTTCAACTCCTGCGCCACCGACGCGCCAACAGCGGCCAGGGAGCAGGCCACGAGGACGACGGACTTGAACAAGGTGGTCTTCATCAGAACGCGGTCCCGATCTGGAATTGGAAGCGTTGGATTCTATCCGTGGGCTGGCTGCGCAACGGCGTACCCCAGCTCAGCTTGAGCGGGCCCACCGGAGAGATCCAGGACAGGCCGAAGCCGGCCGAGGCGCGCAGGCTCTTGGCGTCCAGGCGCTCGCCTTCGCGCCAGACATTGCCCATGTCGGCAAACGCAAAGATGCGCAGCGACTTGTCGTTGCCGGTGCCCGGCACCGGGAAATACAACTCGCTGTTGAGGTTGAACTTGCTCGCCCCGCCGATGTAGGCGCCAGTGGGGTCGATGACCCCCAGCGACCCCTGCTCGAAGACGCGCACCGAGCCCAGGCCGCCACCGTAGAAGTTCTTGAACACCGGATACGGTCGGCCGCCGAGGCCCTTGCCATAGCCCAGTTCGGCGTTCAAGCCCAGCGTGAGCTTGCTGCCGATCGGGAAGAACTGCTGGTACTGCAGGTTGGACCGCAGGTAGCGCACGTCGCCGCCGGCGCTCCATTCGAGGTTGACGCGCTGGTAGCGGCCGGCGGTGGGCGTGAGGGCACTGTCGCGCTGATCGCGTGCCCAGCCGATGGTCAGCGGCAGCGACGTGCTGCGCGGCCCGTAGCGGAAGCGGTAGTCGAAATACTGGTTCGGGATGCCGGCCGTGGCGCCGATGTTGGTCTGCTCGAGGCCGATGCCGAAGAAGACGGTGTCGTACTCGGTGAACGGCACGCCGAAGCGGACCGAGCCGCCGGGGTTGGAGATCTGGTACTGGTCGCCCAGGCTGTTGTAGGGCCGCGAGGTGCGATAGAACAGGTCGATGCTGCGCGAGATGCCATCGACCGTGAAGTACGGGTCCATGGTGCTGAACACCAGACTGCGGGCGTTCTTGCTGGTGTTGAGTTCGAGGCCCAGGTAGTTGCCCGAGCCGAACACGTTGTCCTGCCGCACCGAGGCCGAGAAGGCCAGGCGGTCGGCGCTGGAAAAGCTCATGCCGACCTGCAGATTGCCGGTGGGCTTTTCGGTGACGTTGACCACCAGGTCGACCTGGTCGGGCGAATTGGCCACCTCGTTGGTCTCGACGGCCACTTCCTTGAAGTAGCCCAGCCGGTCGACACGGTCGCGCGAGAGCTTGATGCGCTCGCCGTCGTACCACGACGACTCGAGCTGGCGGAACTCGCGGCGCACGACTTCGTCGCGCGTGCGGGTGTTGCCGGCCACGTCGATGCGGCGCACGTAGACGCGGCGCTGCGGATCGGCCACCAGCGTCAGGGCCACCTGGCCGGTGGCGCGGTCGACCTCGGTGCGGGGTTCGACGCGGGCGAAGGCGTGTCCATAGGTGGCGAACAGGTCGGTGAAGGCCTTCACGGTGGCGGCCACGCCCGAGGCCTGATAGGCCTCGCCAGGACGGACGGTGACCAGGCTGCGGAACTGATCCTCGCGGCCGAAATACTCGCCCTGCAGCCGCACCGCCGTCACGGTGTAGGGCTGGCCCTCCTGCACGGTGATGGTGATCGAGATGTCCTGCTTGTCGGGCGAGATCGTCACCTGGGTGGAGGTGATGGCGAACTCGAGGTAGCCGCGGTTCAGGTAATAGGCCCGGATGGTGTCCAGGTCGGCATTGAGCTTGGCGCGCGAATAGCGGTCGTTCTTGGTGTACCAGGTGAGCCAGCCGCCCGCGGTGAGGTCCATCAGGTCCTTCAGCGTCGATTCGCCGAAGGCCTTGGTGCCGACGATGCGGATCTCCTTGATCTTGGCGGCATCGCCCTCGGTCATCGTGAAGCTGACGTTCACCCGGTTGCGGTCGGTGGGGGTGATGGTGGTCACCACCTCGGCGCCGTACAGGCTGCGCGACAGGTATTGGCGTTTGATTTCCTGCTCTGCGCGATCGACCAGGGCCTTGTCGAAGGGCAGGCCCTCGCCGATGCCGGCGTCGCGCAAGGACTTGATCAGCACGTCCTTGTCGAACTCTTTCAGGCCGACGAAGTTGACCGACTGGATGACCGGCCGCTCCTCGACGATGACGATGGCCACCTTGCCGTCGATCTCGATGCGCACGTCCTTGAACAGGCCGGTGGCGAACAAGGCACGCAGCGCGGCCGCGGCCTTGTCGTCGGTGTAGGTTTCACCGACGCGGAACGGCAGCGCGGCGAACACCGTGCCGGGGTCCGTGCGCTGCAGGCCTTCGACACGGATGTCCTGCAGCACGAAGGGCTCGGCGGCCAGTGACACCATCGGCGCCAGTGCCGCGGCAATGGCCACGACGGCGGCCGCAGGACGGAACAAGGTCGTCGGAAAGAGGGAGGTCATCGATGGGTCAGTGCAGGCCCAGCAAGCGAGCCACGTCGTTGAAGAGGGCCACGGACATCATCGCGAGGAGCACTGCGATGCCGCCGCGCTGGAGGCGCGCGAGCCACAGGTCCGAAACCGGGCGGCCGGTCAGGCCCTCGAAAAGATAATACATCAGGTGCCCACCGTCGAGCATCGGCAGCGGAAGCAGGTTCAGCACGCCCAGGCTGACGCTCACCAGGGCCAGGAAACCCAGGTAGTACACCAGGCCCTGGTTGACCGACTGGCCGGCGTAGTCTGCGATGGTCAGCGGGCCGCTCAGGTTGCGCACCGAGGCTTCGCCGATGAGCATGCGGCCGAGCATGCGCACCGTCAGCGCCGACACCTCCCAGGTGCGTTCGATGCCCTTGGCCAACGCATCGATCGGGCCGAGGCGCACATTGACCATGGCCGGCGGCTGGCCGACGAAGGCATCGATGCGCCCGACCTGGCGCTCACCGTCGCGCGCCAGGCGCGGGGTGATCGCGATGTCGATCCTGCGGCCGGCGCGTTCCACCTGCCAAGCCATCGGCGCGATGGGCGTGGCCGCCCCGGCGGCGCGGATGCGTTCGCGCAAGGCCTGGGCGTCGGTGACCGGTTGGCCATCGACGAGCAGCACGCGGTCGCCGCTGCGCAGGCCCGCCAACTCGGCCGGTCCGGCGGCCTTCACTTCGCCGATCACGGGCTCGCTGTAGGGTGCGCCCAGGCCGATGCGCCGCACCAGCGTCGCGTCGACCTGGCGACTGTCGATGGCGTCGAGCGCCAGGCGAAGCTCGCGCCGGCCATGGCCCTTGGCGTCGGTGACCGCCAGCACCAGCGTCTGCCCGTTCATGGCGTGCTGGGTGAGTTGCCAGCGCACGTCGCTGATCGACTGCACGTCGTGCCATTCGCCCTGCGGGTCCTGCCAGGCCTGCACCCAATCACCGCTGCGCATGCCAGCCGATTCGGCCACGCTGCCCTGCGCCGGCGCGCCGAGCAGCGCCTTGGGTTCGTCCATGCCGATGCCATGCGCCGCCGCATACAGCAGCACGGCCAACAGTAGGTTGGCAATCGGGCCGGCCGACACGATGGCCGTGCGCTTCCACAGCGACTGGCGGTTGAAAGCCTGCTCGACCTGGCCCGCAGGCACGTCACCCTCGCGCTCGTCGAGCATGCGCACATAGCCACCCAGCGGCAGGGCGCAGAGCACGAACTCGGTGTGATCGGGCGACGCCTGCCGGCGCCACAGCACCCGGCCGAAGCCGACCGAGAAGCGCAGCACCTTCACGCCGCAGGCCACCGCGACGCGGTAGTGGCCGTACTCGTGCACGACGATGAGCACGCCCAGCGTGAGAAGGAAGGCCAGCACGGTGGTGATCATCGGAGGACCTCCTGCACGACGGATTCGGCGGCACGGCGGGCTCGCCCGTCGAGCGCCAGCAGCGCCCCGACCGACGAGGCATCGCCAGCCTCGGGCCGCACCGAGTCGATGGTGCGGGCGTTGACGCGGTGGATGTCGGTGAAGCGGATGCGGCGGTCGAGGAAGGCGGCCACGGCCACCTCATTGGCGGCATTGAGCACGGCGGTGGCGCCGTCCGGGCCCCGGAGCGCCGCGTAGGCCAGGCCCAGGCCCGGGAAACGCGCGTCGTCCGGGGCCTCGAAGGTCAGCGCCCCGAGCGCCAGGAAATCCAGACGCTCGGCACCGGATTCGATGCGCTGCGGATGGGCCAGGCCCACGGCAATGGGCACGCGCATGTCGGGCGTGCCCAGTTGCGCCAGCACCGACGCGTCGCGGCACACCACCATCGAGTGGATGATGCTCTGCGGGTGCAGCACAACGCGGATGCGCGAGGGCTCGAGGTCGAACAGCCAGCGGGCCTCGATGACCTCGAGGGCCTTGTTCATCATCGTCGCCGAGTCGACCGAGATCTTGCGGCCCATCACCCAGTTGGGGTGCGCGCAGGCCTGTTCCGGGGTGACCTCGGTGAGGGTGGCCGGGTCGCGGGTGCGGAACGGCCCGCCCGAGGCGGTGAGCACGATGTGATCGATGCGCGCCGCCCAGGCGGCGGGGTCGTCCGGCAGGCACTGGAAGATGGCGGAGTGTTCGCTGTCGATCGGCAGCAGCGTGGCCCCACCGCACTTGACCGCGTCCATGAACAGGCGCCCACCGACGACGAGCGCCTCCTTGTTGGCCAGCATCAGGCGCTTGCCGGCCTGCGCCGCGGCCATGCACGGGGCCAGGCCCGCGGCGCCGACGATGGCGGCCATCACGGCGTCGACCTCCGGGTGCGAGGCCATCTGCACCAGCGCGTCGTCGCCGTGCAGCACGGTCGTGGTCACGCCGGCGGCCTGCAGCAGGTCGCGCGCCCGCGCCGCATCCGCCGCCGTGCCCAGCACGGCATAGCGCGGCCGCCAGCGAGTGCAAAGCTCGACCAGCGCGTCGACCCGCTGGTGGGCGGTGAGCGCCAGCACCTCGTAGCGCTCGGGGTGGCGGGCGATCACGTCGAGCGTGCTCAGCCCGACCGAGCCGGTGGCGCCGAGGATGCAGATGCGTTGCCGGTGGGTCATGGAGTGGCCCCGGATCACAGGCTGGCCAGCGCCATCGCAGCGGGCAGCACCGGCAGCAACGCATCGACGCGGTCGAGCACGCCACCATGCCCGGGCAGCAGGCGGCTCGAGTCCTTGGCGCCGGCGGCGCGCTTGACCAGCGACTCGAACAGATCGCCGACCACGCTCAATGCCGTCAAGCCGACCAGCGACAGCGCGAAACCCACCGGACCCAGGCGGTGCCACAGCACGGTGAACAGGCTGGGGTTGGCCGCGCCCAGGCGCACATCCGCGATCAGCCAGGCCACCGCCAGCAGCCCCACCCCGATGGCGCCGCTGTAGACCCCGGCCCAGCTCTTGCCGGGGCTGATGGTCGGGGCCAGCTTGCGCTTGCCGAAGGCGCGGCCACCGAAGTAGGCGGCGATGTCGGCCATCCAGACCACGCACATCGCCGACAGCAGGAAGTTCACGCCCTTGGCATGCGCGCCCACCATGGCCAGCCACGCGGTGCCCAGCAGCAGCACGCCCAGCACCCAGCGGACGCCCCACGGCAGCGTCGGCCAGCGCGACGGTCCGCCGCGCAAGGCCGCGCCGGCACCGACCACCCAGGCCAGCGTCGCCAGCCACCACAGCGGCGCGAGCGAGGCAGGGTTCGTCAGAAGGCCCAACACCGCCCAGCAACCGAGCGCCAGGCCGATGCCGACGGCCACCGCAACCGCCCCACCCGTCGGGTGGTTCAGACGGGCCCATTCCCATCCGGCCGCGCCGATCAGCACGAGCGTCAGCCATTGGAACGGCAACGGGCTGTCGGCCGCCAGGGCCGGCAATAGCACCGCCAGCAGTGCCAGCGCGGTGAGGATTCGCGGCAGGAGCATGTCGATGCCTGTCAGCGCGCGGCCATCGCGCCGACGTCGCCGAAGCGGCGCTCGCGGCCGGCGAACGAGGCCAGGGCCTGATCGAGTTCGGCCTCGCCGAAGTCGGGCCACAGGCAGTCGGAGAACACCATCTCGGTGTAGGCCATCTGCCAAAGCAGGAAATTGCTGATGCGCATTTCGCCGCCGGTGCGGATCAGCAGGTCGGGATCGGGTGCGTGGGCGGTGGCCATGAAGCGGCTCAGCGACTGCTCGTCGATCTGGTCTTCGCGCAGGCCCGCGGCCACAGCGCGCCGGCAGGCCTGGACGATGTCCCAGCGTCCACCGTAGTTGAAGGCCACCGACAGCGTGAGGCCCGTGTTGTCGCGGGTCAGCGCCTCGGCCTCGTCCCAGGCCTTGCGCAGGCGATCGGACACCGACTCGCGGTCACCGATGATGACGATGCGCACCCCGTCACCGGCCAACTTCGCCAGGTACTTGGTGACCGCGACGATCACCAGGCCCATCAGGCCGGACACCTCGTCCTCGGGACGCCGCCAGTTCTCGGACGAGAACGCGTACACCGTGAGGTAGCGGATGCCACGGCTGCGGCAACTGTCGATCACGCGCACCAGCGTGTCGACGCCGGCCTTGTGGCCGAAGAACCGGGGCAGGTAGCGCTTCTTAGCCCAACGCCCGTTGCCGTCCATCACGATGGCGACATGGCGTGGCACGGTGTCGGGCGATTGCATCGAGGGAAGTCGACCAGTGCCGTTCGAGCCGCAGGGGCTCAAACCGCCAGGATCTCGGCTTCCTTGGCGTGCACGAGTTTGTCGACCTCGGCAACGGTGCGGTCGGTGAGCTTCTGCACGTCGTCTTGCGCGCGGCGCTCCTCGTCCTCGGCGACCAGCTTGTCCTTGAGCAACTTCTTCAGGTGCTCGATGGCGTCGCGACGCAGATTGCGCACGGCGATCTTGCATTCCTCGCCGGCGTGGCGCACCACCTTGGTCAGATCGCGGCGGCGCTCTTCGGTCAGCGCAGGCATGGGCACGCGCAAGAGATCACCCTGCGACGCCGGATTGAGACCGAGGTCGCTTTCGCGGATGGCCTTCTCGATCTTCTGGGCCATGCCCTTTTCCCAGGGCTGGACGCTGATGGTGCGCGCGTCGAGCAGGGTCACATTGGCAACCTGGCTGATCGGCACCATGGAGCCGTAATAGTCCACGTGCACCTGATCGAGCAGGCCCGGATGGGCCCGGCCGGTGCGGATCTTCTGCAACTCGCCCTTGAAGGCCTCGACGGACTTGGCCATCTTGGTTTCGGCGGTTTTCTTGATGTCGGCAATGGTCATGATGGCATCAGTTCCTCAGACATGGACGAGCGTGCCTTCGTCCTCACCGAGCACCACGCGCTTGAGGGCGCCCGGCTTGACGATCGAGAACACCTTGATCGGCAGTTTCTGGTCGCGACACAGCGCAAAGGCGGTCGCGTCCATCACCTGCAGGTTGCGGGCGATGGCTTCGTCGAAGCTCACGGTGGAATAGCGCGTGGCCGTCGGATCCTTCTTGGGGTCGGCGGTGTAGACACCGTCGACCTTGGTGGCTTTCAGCACCACCTCTGCACCGATCTCGGCGCCACGCAGCGCGGCGGCCGTGTCGGTGGTGAAAAACGGGTTGCCGGTGCCGGCCGCGAAGACCACCACCTTGCCTTCTTCCAGGTACTGCAAGGCCTTGGGCCGCACGTAGGGCTCGACCACCTGCTCGATGCTGATGGCCGACATCACGCGGGCGGTCATGCCTTCCTGCCGCATGGTGTCGGCCAGCGCCAGCGAGTTCATCACGGTGGCCAGCATGCCCATGTAGTCGGCCGTGGCCCGGTCCATCCCGACCGAGCCGCCGGCCACGCCACGGAAGATGTTGCCCCCGCCGATGACCACGGCCACCTCGCAACCCAGCGCCGTGACCTCCTGCACTTCGCGCACCATGCGCACGATCGTGGCCCGGTTGATGCCATAGGCATCGTCGCCCATCAAGGCTTCACCGGAGAGCTTCAGAAGAATGCGCTTGTAGGCCGGCATGCAGTGGGGCTCCTCGGGAGGGTGGGCAAGGTGACGAGTTTAAGTGGGCTCGAGGGACGCCGAGGCGCCCGTGATGAAGCGGGCGTGAGCCCGCTCCGTGTCACTGGCCCTTGGCAGCCGCCACCTGCGCGGCCACTTCGGCCGCGAAGTCGTCGACCTTCTTCTCGATGCCTTCGCCGACCACGTAGAGCGTGAAGCCCGTCACCGCGGTACTGGCGGCCTTGAGCATCTGCTCGACGGTCTGCTTGCCATCGGCGGCCTTGACGAAGACCTGGTTGAGAAGGCTGACTTCCTTGAGGTACTTCTGCACCGCGCCTTCGACCATCTTGGTCACGATCTCGGCCGGCTTGCCGCTCTCGGCGGCCTTCTCGGCGGCGATCTTGCGCTCGTTCTCGATCAGGTCGGCCGGCACGCCCTTGACGTCGATGGCCAGGACGCGCGTGCCCTTGGTGGACGCGGCGATCTGCATGGCCACGTCCTTGGCGGCCACGTCGCTGCCGTCGAACTCGACGACCACGCCGATGCCGGTGCCGTGCAGGTAGGTGGCCAGCTTGGCGTTACCGGCGAAACGCTTGAAGCGGCGGATCGACATGTTCTCGCCGATCTTGCCGATCAGGCCCTTGCGCACGTCCTCGACCGTGGGGCCGAAGCCGTCCTGCGCCAGGGGCAGGGCCGACAGCGCGGCCACGTCGGCCGGGTTGCTGCTGGCCACCAGGTCGGCGCAGGCCTTGGTGAAGGCGAGGAAGGACTCGTTCTTGGAGACGAAGTCGGTCTCGCAGTTGACCTCGACGATCGCGCCGGTGCTGCCGTTGCTGGCGATGGCGATCACGCCTTCGGCCGTCACGCGCGACGCGGCCTTGCCGGCCTTGTTGCCCAGCTTGACGCGAAGGATCTCTTCGGCGCGCGCCATGTCGCCGTCGGCCTCGGTCAGGGCCTTCTTGCATTCCATCATCGGGGCATCGGTCTTGGCGCGAAGTTCGCCGACCATGCTTGCAGTGATTGCTGCCATCTCAAAAATCTCCGGACGTTTGCGAAAAAGGGGCTGAATCAGCCCCTCGTTCCAGGGGTCGGCCAGGCGTCAGGCGCCTTCGCTGACTTCCACGAATTCATCGGTGCCTGCAGCAGCCTGCACCACCTCGTTGACGGCGTTCGACTTGCCTTCGAGCACCGCGTCGGCCACGGCACGCGCATACAGCGCCACCGCCTTGGCCGAGTCGTCGTTGCCCGGGATGATGTAGTCGATCCCCTCGGGCGAGTGGTTGGTGTCGACGATGCCGATCACCGGGATGCCCAGCTTCTTGGCTTCGGCGACCGCGATCTTGTGGTAGCCGACGTCGATGACGAACATGGCGTCCGGCAGCGCGCTCAGGTCCTGGATGCCGCCGATGTCCTTCTCGAGCTTGGTCAGCTCGCGCTCGAACATCAGCGCTTCCTTCTTGGACAGCGTGTCCATGCCGGCTTCCTTGGTGGCCTGCATGTCCTTGAGCTTCTTCAGCGACCCCTTGACGGTCTTGAAGTTGGTCAGCATGCCGCCGAGCCAGCGCTGGTCGACGAAGGGCTGGCCGGAGCGTGCCGCTTCCATCGCGATGACGTCGCGCGCCTGGCGCTTGGTGCCCACCATCAGGATCGTGCCGCGCTTGGATGCGAGGTTGCGCACGAACTTCATCGCCTCCTCGAACTTGGGCAGCGTCTTCTCGAGGTTGATGATGTGGATCTTGTTGCGATGGCCGTAGATGAAGGGGGCCATCTTGGGGTTCCAGAAGCGGGTCTGGTGTCCGAAATGGACGCCCGCTTCCAGCATTTCACGCATGGTGACTGACATGGAGTTGCTCCGAAGGTTGGATCTAGAATCCGGCGCGAATCGCGTGGAGGCTGCAAGCCCCCCGACGACACCTCTTGATGGCCGGTTCGCGAGTGGTTGATCTGTCGTCCCGCGCAGTGAACAGCTTTGAACGCATGGACATCCAGATAAACCCAAAGATTCTAGCATCAGGCGCCGTCACCGCCGCCGATGCCACCCGCCTCGCCCTGTCCCGGGCCGACGGCCCGGCCGCCACCCACGTCTTCGTCCGCCGCTTCGACCGGCAGTCCCATGCCACCGCGTCGGCCATCGACCTGGCGAGGTCTGCCGGCGTGCCGATGCCGCCCCTGGCCGGCATGCCGGTGACGGTGAAGGACCTGTTCGATGTCGCGGGCCATCCCACCACCGGCGCCTCGCGCGCCATGGACGACGCCGCGCCCGCCGCGGCCGACTGCCCGGTGGTGGCCCGCCTGCGGCAGGCCGGCGCGGTGCTGCTGGGCCACTCCAACCTGAGCGAATTCGCCTTTTCCGGTGTCGGCATCAACCCGCACCATGGCACGCCTGTGAACCCGGCGTCGCCCCCCGGCGAGGCGCTGATCCCTGGCGGCTCCACCTCCGGCGGCGCCGTGTCGGTGGCGCTGGGCGTGGCCTTCGCCGCGCTGGGGTCGGACACGGGCGGTTCGATCCGCATCCCGGCCGCGCTGCAGGGCCTGGTCGGCTTCAAGAACACCCAGCGGCTGACGCCCCTGGACGGCTCGATCCCGCTGTCCACCACGCTGGACACGGCCTGCGCGATCACGCGCAGCGTCGGCGACGCGGTGCTGCTGCATGGCGTGTTGTCCGGACGCGCACCCAGGCTGTCGCCCAAGCCGCTGGCCGCGTTTCGGTTTGCCATGCCGCGCACGTTGATGCTCGATGGCCTGGAACCGGCGGTGGCGGGCGCCATCGACCGCGCGATCGACGCCATCGCCCGGGCCGGTGCCCACGTTGTCGACATCGACCTGCCCCCACTCGCCGAGTTGTCCTCGCTGATGGCGCAAGGCGGCTTCGCCGCGCCGGAAAGCTGGGCCTGGCATCGCCGGCGCCTCGGCGAGCGCGAGGCGCTGTACGACCCGCGCGTGGCGCTGCGCATCCGCCGTGGCGCGGCCATGTCCGCCGCCGACTACCTCGACCTGCACCGTGCCCGCGCCGACTGGATCGCCCGCATCGAGCGCGCGGTCGAGGGCTTCGACGCCCTGCTGTCGCCCACGCTGCCCATGGTGGCGCCGGCGATCGCCCCGCTGCTGGCCAGCGACGAGCGCTTCTTCGCCACCAATGGGCTGCTGTTGCGCAACCCGTCGGCGGTGAACATGCTGGACGGCTGCGCGCTCTCGCTGCCCTGCCCGATCGATGGTGGCCTGCCCGTTGGCCTGATGGTCTGGGGCCCGGCGATGAGCGACGACGCCGTGCTGTCCGCGTCGCTGGCCATCGAAACGGCACTCGCCGGGGTCAGCTGACATGAATCGACCCCAAGCTCACTGCGTTCGCAGCCCCCGAGGGGCGCGTCAGCCCCTTCGGGCGGCCGAGCGAGGCTGACATGCGGATTGCCGTGATCGGCGCCGGCATCGTCGGCGTCACGACTGCTTATGAACTGGCGGTCGATGGCCACCAGGTCACCGTGTTCGAGCGGCGCAGCAGCGTCGCCGAGGAGACCAGCTTCGCCAATGCCGGCATCGTCGCGCCGGGCTATGTCACTCCCTGGGCCGCGCCGGGCATGCCGACCAAGGTGCTGATGCACCTGCTGTCCACCCACGCGCCGGTGCGCCTGTCGCAGCCCTTGGGGCCGAGCCATTGGCGCTGGATGTGGCGCTGGTGGCGGGCCTGCAGCGCGGCGCGCTTCCAGGCCAACCGCGGCCGCATGCACCGCCTGGCCCGCTACAGTCAGGCCCGCCTGCGCGCGCTGGCGCACGACCTGCGGCTCGACTACGAGCAGGCCCAGGGCTACATGGTGCTGCTGCGGTCGCCCAAGGACCTGAAGCTGGCCCGCGGCAGCATCCGCATGCTCGCCGAGCTGGGCGTGAACTTCCACCTGATCGACGCGGCCAAGGCACGTGCCATCGAACCCGGACTGGGCGCCGACAGCCCCTTGCATGCCGCAGTGCACCTGCCCGACGACGAAGTCGGCAACTGCCGTCAGTTCGCGCACCTGCTGCGCGGCGAGGCGCAGCGGCTGTCGGCCGCGTTCCAGTTCCAGCGCGACGTGCAGCGCATCGTGCCCGGCCCGCGGCCGCAGGTCGTGCACCGGGCGCTGCAGGCGACGGGCGACACCGCCGAGCCCGCGCGCACCGACGAATTCGACGCGGTGATCGTCTGTGCCGCCATGGGCGCGGCCCCGCTGCTTTCGCCCTTGGGCCTGCGGCTGCCGCTGGCGGCCGTGCACGGCTGCTCGATCACCGCACCGCTGCGCATCGTCGAGGGCTACCCCGACATCGGCCCGAGATCCGGCGTGATGGACGAGGCCTACAAGGTGGCGATCAGCCGGCTCGGCGCGCGGGTGCGCGTGGCCGGCGGGGCCGAACTCGGCGGGCGGCTCGACCGCACCAGCGAATCCGCCCTGGCCACCCTCTACAAGGTGCTGGACGACTGGTACCCAGGATGCGCCCAGATGGCCCAGGTGCAGCAATGGAAGGGCGCGCGGCCGATGCTGCCCGACGGGCCACCGGTGCTGGGCGCCAGCGGCGCCCCGGGCGTGTGGCTCAACCTCGGCCATGGCTCCAGCGGCTGGGCCCTGGGCTGCGGCTCGGCCCGCGTGCTGGCCGACCTGGTGGCCGGCAAGGCGCCGGCCATCGACGTCGAGGGCCTAGACCTGGGCCGGCTGCGAGGCTGACAGCACACGCCGCCGTGCCAGCTGCGCCAGCACCACCGGCGACACCACCGCCAGACCGATCAGGCCGCTGACCAGGCCCGGCGCCACCATCAGCACGGCACCCAAGCCAGCCACGGCCTGCTCCCAGCGGCGCATCTCGACCAGCATGAACTTCGACAGCGCCGCCGCCAGGAAAGTGATGCCGATGATGCAGCCGGTGAAGGTGACCACGAAGTCATACAGCGTGAAGCCCTTGGCCACCAGCAGCAGCGACGGCGAGAACACGAACACGAAGGGCACCAGCGCCTTGGCCAGGCCCAGGCGGAAGGCCATGTTGCCGGTCTTGAACGGATCACTGCCGGCCATGCCCGCGGCCGCATAGGCGGCCAGCGCCACTGGCGGCGTGATGTCGGCCAGCACACCGTAATAGAAGACGAAGAAGTGCGCCACCAGCGGCTCCACGCCCATCAGCACCAGTGTGGGCGCGGCCACCGTGACCATGATGATGTAGTTGGCGGTGGTGGGGATGCCGCAACCCAGCAGGATGCACACCAGGCCGGTCATCACCAGCGCCACCGTGAGCGCGAGCGACTGCTGCGACATCAGCCATGCTGGCAGCCAGTCGGCCACGCCGCCGGCCACGGCCTGCGCCGCGCCGGTGATGATGCTGCTGAGCTTGAAGCCCACACCGGTGAGCGTGACCACGCCGATCACCAGGCCGACCGTCGCCGCTGCGGCACCGACGGCCAGCGCGTACTTGGCCCCGGTCTCGAAGGCCTCGACCATGGCCCCCGGCGCGATGCGGCCCTCGATGCGCAACCCGCGCAACAACAGCGGCGTGGCCACCACCGCCGCCACGAACAGGCCGATGCGCACGCTGTCGTTCTCGATGCCGCCGTACACCAGCGCCAGCAGCACGGCATGCAACACGGCCAGAAGCACCCACTGCACGGGGCGGTTGCCGCGGGCCGACGTGACCAGGCCGACGATGGCGCAGGACGAGATGCCGGCAAACGCCGCCATGTAGGGCGTGCGCCCGTTGACCAGCACGCTGACCAGCAGGACGAGCGGGATCAGCGTCGGCCAGCGGTCGCGGAACGATTCGCGCAGCCGCGGCATCTCCTCGTCGGTGAGGCCGCGCAGGCCGAAGCGCCGCGCCTCGAAATGCACCTGCATGAAGACACCGAAGAAGTGCATGAAGGCCGGGATGGCGGCCGCGGCGATGATGGTCTTGTAGGGCACGGCCAGGAACTCGATCATCAGGAAGGCCGCCGCGCCCAGCACCGGCGGCGTGATCTGCCCGCCGGTTGACGAGGCCGCCTCCACGGCCCCGGCGAACTCGCGCCGGTAGCCCACCCGGATCATCGCGGGGATGGTGAGCGAGCCCACCGTCACGGCATTGGCCACCGACGAACCCGACAGCATGCCGAACATCGCCGAGCCGAACACGCTGACCTTGGCCGGCCCGCCCGCATAGCGACCGGCCACGCTGGAGGCCACGTCGAGGAACAACTGCCCCAGCCCGATGCGGGTGGCCAGCACGCCGAACAGCACGAAGTGGAAGACGTAGGTGGCCACCACGCCCACGGCCACGCCGTAGATGCCCTGGCTGGTGAGGTACTGGTGGTTGACCAGTTGGCTCCAACTGGCACCCGCGTGCTGGAGCAGCCCCGGGAACACCGGCCCGGCCAATGCATAACCCATGAAAAGGATGGCAATGATGGGCAGCGGCCACCCCATGCTGCGTCGCGTGGCCTCGAGGAGGGCGACGATCAGGATCGAGCCCATCGCGACATCCACCAGGCCGGGGTTGCCCACGCGGAATGCCAGGTCCTCGAAGATCCAGGGGATGTACAGCACCGCGGCGGCGATGGCCACGGCCAGCAGCCAATCGAACCAAGGCACGCCGCCCGGCGAGTGCCAGCGGTGCACCGCCGCGCGCTCGAGCAGCGCCTGGCGGTGCGGAAAGACCAGGAAAATCAGGCCCAGCACGAAGGCCAGGTGCACGCCACGGTGCGTGACCTCCTGCAGCAGCCCGAACCCCGCCGTGTAGTAATGAAACGCCGACAGCAGGATCAGCAACGCGCCCACCAGGGTGCTGGCCGGCCGCACCAGCGGCCGGAAGCGCATCTCGGGGTCGAACTTTTGCTCGAGCGCCTGCAGCGTGCGCTCGTCGGGCAGGGCTGCGGCGGTCATGCCGTCACTTCAGCAGGCCGGCTTCCTTGTAGTAGCGCTCGGCGCCCGGGTGGAACGGGATGCCCGCACCCTTGACGGCATTGTCCTTGTTGATGAACTTGCCCTTGGCATGGCCGGCGGCCAGCGTCTTCTGGGCGGCATCGCCGAACAGGGCCTTGGTGATCTCGTACACCGTGTTGGCATCGGCCTTGTCGCTGGTGACCCACTGGGCGCCAACGGCCAGGGTCTTGACGGCACCGACGCCCTTGTAGGTGTCGGCAGCGATCAGGTCCGGCGCGAAGAACCCGTCCTTCTGGCGGATGGCATCGGCCTGGGGCCCGTCGATCGGCACCAACTCGATGCCAGCGCCCGACGATGCCAGTTCGGCAATGGCGCCGGCCGGCGCGCCACCCACGAAGAAGAAGGCGTCGAGCGCGCCGTCCTTGAGCTTGTCGCCCGCCTGGTTGGGCTTGACGTACTCGGGCTTGATGTCCGCTTCCTTCAGGCCATAGGCAGCCAGGACGATGCGGGCATTGACCAGCGTGCCCGAGCCCGGTTCGTCGAGCGCCACCCGCTTGCCCTTCAGGTCGGCCACGGTCTTGATGCCCGAGCCCTTGCGCGCCACCAGGTGAACGCTCTCAGGGTACAGGTTGGCGATCAGGCGCAGGCCGGGCACATTGGGCTTGCCCTCGTAGATGCCCTTGCCGGTGTAGGCCCAGCTGGCCACGTCGGCCTGCGAGAAGCCCGACTCCATCGCGCCGCCGGCGATGCCGGTGACGTTGGCCACCGACCCGTTGCTGGCCTGCGCGGTGACGACGATCTTGCCGGGCTGCGACACCGCATTGGCGATCATGCCGCCGACCGGGTAGTAGGTGCCTGCCGTGCCGCCGGTGCCGATGCGGAAGAACTGCTGGGCCTGGACCGTGCCGGCCAGCGCGAAGGCGGCCAGCGCCGCGACGAACAAACGCTTCATGGGTGACATCTCCTGGGGGTCGCGAGCGGCCCGTCCGGTGGGCCGCCCACGGGCAGTAGAGCACAATCGAACGACCCCTCTCCATGCGGCGAACCCGCAAGCCCGACGCATGCGCCAGCGCCCCACCACCGTCGCCGTGCTGCCCTCGATCCGGGCCTGGCCACTTCACGACGCAGCGGCCACCCGTGGCATCGAGCGCGCCGCCCTGCAGGCGCTGCCACCCCATGCGCTGATGCAGAGGGCGGGCTTGGCCCTGGCCCGCCTGGCGCTGGCCGTCGCGCCGCATGCGCGACGACTCTGGATCGCGGCGGGCCCGGGCAACAACGGCGGCGACGGTCTGGTGGCGGCCCGGTGGCTGCATCAGGCCGGTCGATCGGTGCGCGTCAGCCTGCTGGGCGACCCGCAGCGCCTGCCCGACGACGCCCGCGATGCCCATGCGCAGGCGCTCCAGGCCGGCGTTCCGATCGGTCGCGACCTGCCGGATGCGGCGTCGTTCGACCTGTCCATCGACGCCCTGCTGGGCCTGGGCGCCAGTCGGGCGCCGGCCGGCGACATCGCCGCAGCCATCCGCCTGCTGAATGCCGCGGGCGCGCCGGTGCTGGCCGTCGACCTGCCCTCGGGTCTGTCCGCCGACCGTGGCCAATGCCTCGGCGACGAAGCGGTGCGGGCCACGCACACGCTGTCGCTGCTGACACTCAAGCCAGGCCTGTTCACCGCCGAGGGCCGCGATCACTGCGGCAGCATCTGGCTTGACACGCTCGGACTCGACGGGAACGAGGCCGCCGCCACCGCCCGATTGATCGGCCCACCGGTCCAGGTGCTGCGCCGCCACTCGCAACACAAGGGCAGCTTCGGCGACGTCATCGTCGTCGGCGGCGCCCAGGGCATGGGTGGTGCCGCGATGCTCGCCGCCCGTGCGGCCCTGACCGCAGGTGCCGGACGCGTTTATCTGGCGCGCCTGGACGGCAACACCGCCCCCGACCCCGGCCGACCCGAACTTATGCCTCGCCAGCTTGCCGACGTACTGCGCCCGGGCCTGCTGGGACAATCCACCGTGGTGTGCGGCTGTGGCGGTGGCGACGCGGTGGCGGATTGCCTGCCGGTGCTTGTTCACCATGCCGCGCGGCTGGTGCTGGACGCCGATGCATTGAACGCCATCGCCATCTCCCCGTCCTTGCAGGCAGCGCTTCGGGCTCGTGCCTCCCACGGCCTGGCCACGGTGGCCACGCCGCACCCGCTGGAGGCATCCCGCTGGCTAGGCACCGACACGGCCACAGTGCAGTCCGACCGCCTGCGCCATGCAGAAGCCTTGGCTCAGAAGGCGCAGTGCACCGTCGTGCTCAAGGGCTCGGGCAGCGTGTTGGCTTCGCCCGGCATGATCACCGCGATCAACCCCACGGGAAGCGCCCGACTGGCCACTGCCGGCACCGGCGACGTGCTGGCAGGATGGTTGGGCGGGCTCTGGTCACAACAACCCGCTGACGCGTCCATGGACGTGGCCTGCGCGGGGGTGTGGGCACATGGCCGCGCAGCCGACGATCACCCGCCGGACCTGGCCCTGCGGGCGGGCGATCTCATCGAGGCGCTGGCACGCCGGGCCCTGGTGCGGCCCATGCCCTGAGGCATGCCGACCCAGGCGCGATGCACTCAGCGACGGCTGCTGCGGCCTGACCTCGCGCCCTTGCCTGCCTTGGCCGGTGCCCCCCGGCCCGTCGCCGACTTGCCCCGTCCCTTCTTGACTTCGCGATCCTGGGCCTTGACCGCCTTCAGCGCCTCGACGGCCGAGGCCGACTTGCGGCCCTTGGCCAGCAGCGGCTCGCCCTCGCCGCCTTCGCGAACCATGCGAAAGTCGATCTTGCGCCCATCCAGGTCGACACGGCTGACCTGCACCCGCACCCGCGATCCGACGGCATAGCGCACGCCGCTCTGTTCGCCGCGAAGCTCGGCCCGCGTCTCGTCGTAGCGGAAGTACTCGCCGCCGAGTTCGGTGATGTGGACCAGCCCCTCGACATACAACTCGTCGAGCGTGACGAACACGCCGAAACTGGTGACTGCGGTCACATTGCCGGCGTACTCCTCGCCCAGGTGGTCGCGCATGAAGCGGCACTTGAGCCAGGCCTCGACGTCGCGTGAGGCCTCGTCGGCCCGGCGCTCGTTGGCGCTGCAGTGCGCACCGGCGCTCTCCCAGCGCTCGGCTTCCTGGTGCTGCCCGCCCGGCTTGGCCACCGGCTTGCCGGCGCGCCGCGTGGGCGGTGCCGCCTCGGGCATGCCGGCCGGTGCCGGCGCCAGGTGGTAGCGCTTGCCCAGCAACAGCGACTTGATGACACGGTGCACCAGCAGGTCGGGGTAGCGGCGGATCGGGCTGGTGAAGTGCGTGTAGGCCTCGTAGGCCAGGCCGAAGTGGCCGCTGTTGGTAGCGGTGTAGATGGCCTGCTGCATCGAGCGCAGGAGCATCGAATGGATCTGCGCCGCATCGGGCCGGTCCTTCGTGGCCTCGGCGATGGCCTGCATCTCTGACGGTGCAGGATCGTCGCTGATCGACAGCCCCAGGCCGAGCGCGCGCAGGTAGTTCTGCAGGGTCACGCGCTTCTCGGGCGTGGGCCCCTCATGCACGCGGTAAAGCGCGGGGTGCTTGTGCGTCTCGATGAAGTCGGCCGAGCAGACGTTGGCGGCCAGCATGGCCTCCTCGATCAGCCGGTGCGCCTCGGTGCGGGTGCGGGGCACGATCTTCTCGATGCGACCGTTGTCGTCGCAGACGATCTGCGTCTCGGTGGTCTCGAAGTCGATGGCACCGCGATGGCTGCGGCGCTTGAGCAGCGCGCGGTACACCTCGTGCAGGTGCAGCAGGTGCGGCACCAGGTCTCGCCGGCGTTGGGCCTCGACCCCGCGGGTGTTCGCCAGCACGGCCGCCACCTCGGTGTAGGTGAGCCGCGCGTGCGAACGCATCACCGCCGGGAAGAACTGGTAGGCCTCGATCTCGCCGTCCTCGCGGACCAGCATGTCGCAGACCATGCACAGGCGCTCTTCATCAGGGTTCAGCGAGCACAGGCCGTTGGACAGCTTCTCGGGCAGCATCGGGATGACGCGACGCGGGAAGTACACCGACGTGGCGCGCTCGTAGGCATCGTCGTCGATCGGCTCGCCGGGCTTCACGTAGTGGCTCACGTCGGCGATGGCCACCACCAGGCGCCAGCCGTTGAACGCACCCTTGCCACGGCCGCGCTGGAACGGCTCGCTGTAGACCGCATCGTCGAAGTCGCGCGCATCCTCGCCGTCGATGGTGACCAGCGGCACGTCGGTGATGTCGATGCGATGGCGTTTGTCGATCGGGCGAATGCGGTCGGGCAGGCCCGCTGCCTGCGCCAGCGTCTCGGCCGAGAACCGGTGCGGCACCTCGTACTTGCGCACGGCAATCTCGATCTCCATGCCCGGGTCGTCGATCTCCCCGAGCACCTCGGTGACCCGCCCGACGGGCTGCGAGTACATCGACGGCGCCTCGGTCAGCTCGATGGCGACGACCTGCCCCACGGCGGCATTGGCGATGGCGTTCTTGGGAATCAGGATGTCCTGTCCATAACGCCTGTCCTCAGGGGCCACGACCCACGCGCCGTTCTCGTGCAGCAGGCGGCCGATGATGGGCGACTTGCGGCGTTCGATGATGTCGAGCACCCTGCCCTCGGGTCGGCCCTTGCGGTCGTAGCGCACCACGCGCACGCGCACGCGGTCGCGGTGCAGCACGGCGCGCATCTCCTGCGGCGCGAGATAGATGTCGGGTTCGTTGTCGTCGCGGCGGACGAAACCGTGACCGTCGCGATGTCCCAGGACCGTGCCCTCGACCTCGCTCATGAGCGCGGCGCCCAGGGGGGCGGCGCTTGCTGATTGGCTTTTGTTTATGCTAGACTCCAAAGCTGTACCTGCCCAGGTGGCGGAATTGGTAGACGCACTAGTTTCAGGTACTAGCGCTTAGCGGCGTGGAGGTTCGAGTCCTCTCCTGGGCACCAAAAACTGTAAAAAGGCCGACACGCAAGTGTCGGCCTTTTTCGTTGTCGGGCCACGCCAATGAACGGGTGCCGGCTCGAACGTCGAGCGGGCAAATGGGATCGGTGCCGGGCGCATTGCCGGATGCCACGTGGCACCGGGGGCGGACAGTCGCGCCGTGGGTGCCGAGGCACCTCAGGGCGAGTGCGCCGACATCCATCAAATGACGAACTTCTTGGCCAGTTCTTCCGGCCGAAGGTTGTCGTACTCTTCGAACGGCTGGTGGATCCACGGACTCGTCGGCAGGTGCTCGACGAAGTACTCTGGCGTGTAGGTCGACATCCCCTTGAGCCAGACCACCGCGGTGCGCAACTCCGAGATCGCGGGGACGCCGCGAAGGCGATCGACCACCGCCTTGAGCGTGACGCCCGAGTCGGCGAGATCGTCCACCAGCAGCACGCGGCCCGCCAGTTCGCCCTTGGGCATCGTGATGTACTTGGCCATGTCCAGGCGCCCCTGGATCGTGCCGGCCTCGGCGCGGTACGAACTGGTCGACATGATGGCCAATGGCTTGTCGAACACGCGGGACAGGACGTCGCCCGGGCGCATGCCGCCGCGGGCCAGGCACAGGATCTGGTCGAAGGCCCAGCCCGAATGGGCCACCTTGAGCGCCAGGCGCTCGATCAGCATGTGGTACTCGTCCCAGGACACGTAGAGGTGCTTGCCGTCGTCGGTCAGCATGTGAAAGTCTCCTTGTCGTCGGCGCTGCGTCGGTGCGCTGTCAGCGGGTGTAGGGATGCCGCAGCACGATGGTGTGCTCGCGGTCGGGGCCGGTGGAGACCATGTCGATCGGCACATCCATCAGGGCCTGCACACGCTCCAGATAGGCGCGTGCATTGGTCGGCAGTTGCGCCCACTCGGTGCGGCCGAAGGTCGTCTCCGTCCAACCGGGGAAGGTCTCGAACACGGGCTCGCACGCCGCGATGTCGTCGGCGTCGAGCGGCAGGATGTCGATGGGCCTGCCGTTCAAGCGGTAGCCCACGCACACCTTGATTTCGGCCAGTCCGTCGAGCACGTCGAGCTTGGTGATGCACAGACCGGAAATGCCATTGATGATGACCGAGCGCTTCAGCGCCGCGGCATCGAGCCAGCCACAGCGACGCGGCCGGCCCGTGACGGTGCCACGCTCCTGGCCGACAGTGGACAGGTGGTGACCGACGGTGCCCGGCTCGTCCATCGGCAGTTCGGTCGGGAACGGCCCGCTGCCCACCCGCGTGGTGTACGCCTTGGTGATGCCCAGGATGTAGTGCAACAAGTCGGGCCCGACGCCCGCGCCCGCTGCCGCATTGCCCGCCACGCAGTTGCTGGAGGTGACATAGGGGTAGGTGCCGTGGTCGATGTCCAGCAGGGTGCCCTGCGCGCCCTCGAACAGGATGTTCGCCCCCGCGCGGTGGGCGTTGTGCACGCGGTAGCCCACGTCGGCCATCATTGGCGCCAACTGCTCGGCCATCTTCATGGCCTGATCGAAGATCGGCTGGAATTCGAGCACCGTGCCCTTCAGGTAGCCCCCGAGCGCGAAGTTGTGCAGCGCCAGCAGTTCGCGCAGCTTGGCCGCGAAGCGCTCTGGGTGCTTCAGGTCCTGGACCCGCAATGCGCGACGCGCCACCTTGTCTTCGTAGGCCGGGCCGATGCCCTTGCCGGTGGTGCCGATCTTGCCGGCGCCACTGGTTTCGCGCAGTGCCTCGCGGGCGCGGTCGACCTCGACATGGAAGGGCAGGATCAACGGGCACGATTCGCTGATGTAGAGCCGAGAGCGCACCTCGACACCGATGGCCTCGAGCCGCTCGATCTCGCCCAGCAGATGCGTCGGGTCGACGACCACGCCGTTGCCGATGTAGCACGGCACGCCGTCGCGCATGATGCCCGACGGGATGAGCTGCAGCGCGGTCTTGCGGCCCTTGATGACCAGCGTGTGGCCCGCGTTGTGACCGCCCTGGAAGCGCACCACCCCTTGTGCATGGTCGGTCAGCCAGTCGACCACCTTTCCTTTGCCCTCGTCGCCCCATTGGGTGCCAACGACCACCACGTTGCGGCCGCCTGCGGCCCGGTTTTCAGTCTTCATGCCTTGCCATCTTTCCATCGGGCCCACGCACGCTCAGAGCGAGCGAAGCACCCATTGACCACCGACCGCGACCAGTTCCCGATCGCAATCGAACTCTTCTCCCTCGTGCTCATGCCCGGGCAGCACGCACACCACGATCTCGCCCTGCTCTCGCAGGCGGCGGACGGCCGCCCGCAGGCCGGCATCCTCGCTCCACGGCGCGCGCACCGCGGTTCGGCGGGTCGGCGCCGCGGCGCAGGCCACCAGCGCCTTCAGATCGGTGCTGAAGCCCACCGCCGGGCGATTGCGACCGAACACCGCCCCCACTTCGTCGTAGCGGCCGCCGCGCAGCACGGCGTCGGCGCTGCCCGGTGCGTACACGGCATAGCGGGTGCCGCTGTAGTAGGCGTAGCCGCCGAGGTCAGAGAGATCGAACCCGACCTGCACCTCGGGATAGGCCTTGGCCACGTGGCGCGCGATCCAGGCCAGGTCGGCGAGTGCGGCATCGATCAGCGGACTGCCCGGCAGCCGACTGCGCGCCACGGCAAGGATCTCGTGATTGCCGTACAGATCGGGCAGGGCCAGCAGGCCGGCACGAGACGTGTCCGACAGGCCCGCGCCAAGGGCTTGCAGCCGCGCGCGGTCTTTGGCGGCCAGAGCGGAGACGATGTCGTCCATCTGCGCCTGCGGCACGGACTGCCCGGCCATCACGCCGCGCAGCACGCGCGCGTCGGCCAGGTCGAGCACGGGCCCGGCGACGCCTGCCGCCCGCAGGCCGTCGAGGGCCAGCTCCTGGACCTCGAGGTCGGCTTCCAGCCCGGCGTGGCCATAGATCTCGGCGCCCAATTGCAGCGGTTCGCGGCTGGCGCGCGGGCCCTGCGGCTGCGTGTGCAGCACAGGGCCGCAGTAGCACAGCCGCGTGACGCCCTGGCGATTGAGCAGGTGCGCATCGATGCGCGCCACCTGGGGCGTGCTGTCGGCACGCACGCCCAGCGTGCGGCCGCTCAGCTGATCGACCAGCTTGAAGGTCCTCAGGTCGAGCTCATGGCCTGTGCCCGTGAGCAGCGAATCCAGGTGTTCGAGCATCGGCGGCATGACCAACTCGAAACCATAGCCGCGCGCCATCTCCAGCCAGGCACGGCGCAGCTCTTCGATGTGTCGCGCCTCGGCCGGCAAGACATCGGCAATGTGCTCGGGCAGCAGCCAAGCAGAGGACATGAAAACCACCGGGGATTGAAAGTGGCATTGTACCGGCGGCTCCGGCGCGGCCCGCCTTAGAAGCGGGCGCCGCGCAGGCGCCGATGCCGTCAGTTCCAGGCCAGCAGGAGCAGCAGCCCAACCAGCATGCTCGACAGCCCGACGAACCGGATCTGGCCGTCGCTCATGCGCGTGGCCCGCTCGAAGACCTGGCGCCACAGGCCGGGGCTCAGGAAGGGCAGGACCCCTTCGATGACCAGCATCAGCGCCAGGGCGGTCGGGATCAGGTCGCCCATGGAGCGGCCGCCGACCCGTCAGCGCTTGCCAGCCGCAGGGGCAGGCGACGGCGCCAACGAGCCGCCGCGCATGGCCTTGAAAAAGTCACTGGAACTGTCGAGCACCATCACGTCGTTGCGGTTGCGGAAGGTGGCCCGATAAGCCTCGAGGCTGCGGTAGAACTGCGCGAATGACGCGTCTCGTCCAAACGCATCCGCATACAGCGCCGAGGCTTTTGCGTCGCCCTCGCCCTTGACCTTTTGCGCATCGCGGTAGGCCTCGGCGATGATCACCTCGCGCTGCTTGTCGGCGTCGGCACGAATCTTCTCGCCTTCGGCCGCGCCTTGTGAGCGCAACTCATTGGCCACCTGCTTGCGCTCGGATTCCATGCGCCGATACACCGAGTCGGTGATGTCGGCGACGAAGTCGACGCGCTTGATGCGCACGTCGACGATCTCGATGCCGAAGGCCTTGGCCTCGTCGACGAGGCGGTTGCGCACGTCCTGCATGACCTTGTCACGCTCGGCGGACAACACGCCACGCACGGTGCGCTTGGTGATCTCTTCGTTGAACGCCGCCTGCACGATGGGGCTCAGGCGCGGCTCGAGCGTGCGCTGGTCGGTGCCGTTGTTGCGGATGAACTGTCTCGGCTCGGTGATGCGCCACTTGATCAGCCAGTCGATGATCAGGCTCTTCTTCTCGGCCGTGAAGATCGGCCGTGTTTCGGGGCTGTCCAGGGTCTGGATGCGCTTGTCGAGGAAGACCACGTTCTGGAACGGCGGCGGCAGCTTGAACTTCAGCCCCGGCTCGGTCACGACTTCCTTGATTTCACCGAGGGCGTAGACCACCGCGACCTGGCGCTGGTCGACGACGAACAAGGTGGAGGTGGCCAGCATCACCGCGATGAGCAGGCTGGCGACGGCAAGTCCGATTCGATTCATGTCGTGCCCCCGATCACCGGCCGTCGCGGTCGCGGCTGCGACCACCGTCGCGCGAGCGCGCATCATTGGCGCCGGTCGTGGCCAGGCTCTCGGGGACGGAACTGCTCGGCGGGGTGGGAGCCGTCACTGCGGCGGTGGCACCCTGCTGCTGCAGCAACTTGTCGAGCGGCAAGTACAGCAGGTTGGACCCGGCACGGCTGTCGACCATCACTTTGCTGACATTGGAGTAGACCTGCTGCATGGTGTCGATGTACATCCGGTCGCGGGTGACCGTGGGGGCCTTCTGGTACTCGGTGAGCACGGCACGGAAACGCTGCGCATCACCCTCGGCCTGTGCCACCACGCGCTGTCCGTAGCCGTCGGCCTCTTCGCGCAGTCGCGCAGCCGTGCCGCGGGCCTTGGGGATCACGTCGCTGGCGTAAGCCTGACCCTCGTTCTTGAAGCGGTCACGGTCGGCACCGGCCTTGACGGCGTCGTTGAACGCAGCCTGCACCTGTTCGGGCACCTGCACATGCTGCACATTGACGTTGACCACGAGGATGCCCGCTTTCAGTCGGTCGAGCTGGTTCTGGATCGACTTCACCAAATCCGCGGAGATCGCATCGCGCTGCTCGTAGAGCACCGAATCGACCTTGCTGCGCCCGACAATCTCGCGCACAGCCGATTCGCTGGCCTGCTCGACGGCCTTGTCGGGGTCACGGTTCTCGAACAGGTACAGCTTGGCGTCCTTCAGCCTGAACTGCACGGTGAAACGGATGTCGATGATGTTCTCGTCCTGGGTGAGCATCGACGATTCGCGCAACCCCGTGGTCTGAGCCACGTTGTTGCGACCCACATCCACGGTGCGCAATTGGGTGACCGACACGGTCTCATGCGCCTGGAACGGGTACGGAAACCGCCACTGGAAGCCGGCGTCCACCGTGGCGCTGTAACGCCCGAAGGTGGTGATGATGGCCTGCTGGCCTTCCTGCACGATGAAGAAGCCGCTGCCGCCCCACACGATGGCCGCCACCAGGGCGATCAGGCCGAGGCCGATGCCGGCACTGCGCGCGTCGGGCTGCAGGCCACCTCCCCCGCCACCGCCCCCGCTGCTGCCGCCATCGTTGGACCCGGGGCCGCCACCGCCCTTGCCGGAGAACAAGCCGCTGAGCCGACGATTGAAGTCTCGCCACAACTCGTCGAGATCGGGTGGTCCGTCATTTCGCCCATTGGACATCCAGAGGCGATGCCACTGGCGTGCGATCCAGCCGCGCGGCGGGATGGATGGGTCGATCGGGCCGCGGGAAGTGGGTTGCATGCTCATCAGGGGGGGAATGGTAACGCCGAGCCGAGAGAGGATTCCGGAGTCAGGTCAGGAGATGGCGCCGAGAGCGGCGGATTCAAGCCCTCGGGAGACGCCGCCCGCGCAATCAGGCCACGCAGCACGTCGAGGCCCTGGCCGTGCAGCGCTCCAACGAACACACGAGGTACCCAGTGCCCGGGGCTGCGTTCGATCCAGTCGTGCGCCTGCCGAGGCAGCGGATCGAGGCGGTCGATCTTGTTGTACACGAGAACTTGCGGCACATCGCCGGCGCCGATCTCCTGCAGCACGCGCTCGACCTCGTCGCGCTGCTCCTGCAAGACCGGGCTGCTGGCATCGACCACATGCAACAGCAGGTCGGCCTCTGCTGCCTCCTGCAAGGTGGCCTCGAAGGCCTCTACCAGCTTGTGCGGCAGGTCGCGAATGAAGCCCACGGTGTCGGACAGCGAGACACTGGTGCCCAGTGCTTCGAGGTACATCGACCGGGTGGTGGTGTCGAGCGTGGCGAACAGCTGGTCGGCGGCATAGGCCTGCGCCTTCACCAGGGCGTTGAACAGCGTCGACTTGCCTGCGTTGGTGTAGCCGACGAGCGAGACGCGGAACGAACCGCTGCGCTCGCGGGCGCGGCGCTGCGTGCCACGCTGGCGCTTGACCTTCTCGAGGCGGGCCCGGAGCGTCTTGATGCGCTCACCCAGCATGCGGCGATCGAGTTCGATCTGCGCCTCGCCCGGGCCACCGCGATGGCCGACACCGCCCCGCTGGCGCTCGAGGTGAGACCAACGCCTCACCAGCCGGGTGGACAGGTATTGCAGCCGGGCCAGTTCGACCTGCAGCTTGCCTTCATGGCTCTTGGCACGGCGCGCGAAGATCTCGAGGATCAGCGCGGTGCGATCGGCCACGGGCACGCCCAGGTGGCGTTCGAGGTTGCGCTGCTGGGCCGGCGACAGAGCCTGGTCGAACAGCACGCCGTCGGCACCATGCAGCACTACCAGGGCCTTGACCTCGTCCGCCTTGCCGGAGCCGATGAACAACGCTGCATCGGGCGCGCTGCGACGCGCGATGACACGGGCGACGGTCTCGTCCCCCGCCGAACTCGCCAGCAGCGCCAGTTCGTCGAGGGTGGGGTCGAAGGAGTGTCCCGTGCCGAAATCGACACCGACCAGCACGGCCCGGGAGGGCCCGCCCTCGGACGACCCTTGCGGGCCGCTCACGTCGGAACTCAAGATCGGGCCGCGACGGGTCGCGTTCGGTGGCGCGGGCTCAGGCCTGCTCGCCCGGTTCGTTGGCGTGGAAGTTCACCGGCCGGCCCGGTACCACCGTGGAGATGGCATGCTTGTAGACCATCTGCGTGACCGTGTTGCGCAACAGCACGACGTACTGGTCGAACGACTCGATGTGGCCCTGGAGCTTGATGCCATTGACGAGATAGATCGAGACCGGAACATGCTCCTTGCGCAGCAGGTTGAGGAAGGGGTCTTGTAGGAGTTGCCCTTTGTTTGACACGATATGCTCCGTGTTGAGAGTTCACAAGCGATGGACCTTAACACACCGGGAAAGCCCTCGGTTCCGGGGCGTCCTCAATTCTTCGCGTCGTCGAACGGATTGCGCGACGAGCGGAACTCGATGCGCAGTGGTGTGCCCGTCAGCTTGAAGTGCTCGCGCACCCGCGCCTCGAGGAATCGCTTGTAGGACTCGGTGACGTGCTCCAGCGCATTGCCGTGGATGACCACGATCGGCGGGTTCATGCCGCCCTGGTGCGCATAGCGCAGCTTGGGCCGGGACATGCCCGACCGCTTGGGGGCCTGGTGCGTGACGGCCTCCTGCAGCAGCCGAGTGAGCACCGGCGTGGGCAACTTGGCGGTGGCCGAGCGGTGCGCATCGACGATGGCCTTCCACAGCGGGCCCAGGCCCTTGCGCTGCAGCGCCGAGATGTACAGCACCTGGGCGAACTTCAGGAAGGGCAGGCGCTGTTCGACCGATCGCTCGAGCATCTGGCGCTGGTAGGTGTCGATCGCCTCCCACTTGTTGACGGCGATGACGACGGCGCGACCGGCCTCCAGGATGTAGCCGGCAATGTGGGCATCCTGGTCGCTGATGCCCTGTGTGGCGTCGATCAGCAGCACCACCACGTTGGCATCCGCAATGGCCTGCAAGGTCTTGACAACCGAGAACTTCTCGACCGCCTCGAACACCTTGCCCTTGCGGCGCAGGCCCGCCGTGTCGATCAGTTCGAAGCGCTGCCCGCCCTGCTCGAAAGGCACGCTGATGGCATCGCGCGTGGTGCCTGGCTGGTCGAAGGCCACCAGGCGCTCCTCGCCCAGCCAGGTGTTGATGAGCGTGGACTTGCCCGCGTTCGGGCGGCCAGCCACGGCCAGGCGGATCGGCTTGGCCTCGTCGTCGGCCTCGTCGTCCTCGGCCGGCTCAGGAAACGCCTGCAGCGCCGCATCGAGCAGGCTGCGGATGCCCTGGCCATGCGATGCCGAGATCGGGTGCGGCTCGCCGATGCCCAGTTCGTGGAACTCGGCCAGCTTGGGCGATTCGATCAGGCCCTCGGCCTTGTTCACCGCCAGCAGCACCAACTTGCCCGACGTGCGGAGGTAGCGCGCGATGTCGTGGTCCTGCCCCGACACGCCGGTGCGGGCGTCGACGACGAAGATCACCACATCGGCCTCGGCCACGGCCTGCTTGGTCTGGCGCGCCATCATCGCCACCACGCCGGTGGGTTTCTGGGGTTCGAAGCCGCCAGTGTCGACCGCGATGAACTCCTGCCGGCCGTGCCGGCCGTCACCGTAGTGGCGGTCGCGCGTGAGGCCGGCGAAGTCGGCGACGATGGCGTCGCGGCTCTTCGTCAACCGGTTGAACAGGGTCGACTTGCCGACATTGGGGCGGCCGACCAGCGCGATGACCGGCTTCATCGGCGCGACCCGGGGCCTTGCGGACTCTGCAAGGCGCTCACTCGGGGCGGAAGGCGAAGATGCCGCCGTTGCGCGTGGCCACGAGCACCGTGGTGCCCACCACCACGGGCGGCGCGATCACCGCTGAGCCATCGGTGGTCTGGCGCAGCAGCGCTTCGCCCGTCTGGCGATCGAGGAAATGCACCTGGCCCTCGGCGTCGCCGAAGATCACGGTGCGCCCCGCGACGGCCGGCCCGCTGAGGCCGCGGTACAGCAGCGTCTCGTTGGTCCAGGCCGTCTCGCCGCTGGGCGTGCGCCAGGCGGTGATGCGGTCGGATGCGTCGGCGCCGAACAGCAGGTCGGCATCGCCTCCCAGGGCCTGCAGGCCGCCGACGAGCCGGCTCCACTTCAATGTGGCGTTGTTGGCGGCCACGCAGCCCACCGCAGTCTGGAAGGCGCGGGCACACACCAGATCGCCCAGGCGCAGGGCCGGCCCGATCAGGTCGTTCAGGCGCTCGACCTCGTTGGTGCCGCGTGGCGAGGTGATGGCCGTCTCCCAGCGCACGCTGCCCTTGGTGGGATCGATGCCGACGAGCGAGGCACCCTGTCCCACGACCAACGTGTCCTTGTAGGCCACGAGGACGCCGGGCTGCGCCAGCGTGAGCGCCTCGCCGGTGCGCGAGTACGACCACAGGCGGCGACCGTCGACGGCGTCGAAGGCATGGACGATGCGGTCGACCCCCATCACGAAGACCCGCTCACCGGCCACCAGGGGCGCGGTGATGGTGCTCGAATCCAGGCGCGCAGACCACTTTCGCACACCCCGCTCCAGCACCACGAGTTCGCTGCCGACGGTGACCACCGCGGCCCACCGCCCGTCGGTGCCCACGCCAGCCGACAGCCTGGCGCCGGCCTGCCCGCGCCATTGCTCGCGCCCGGTCTGCAGGTCGAGGGCCATCACCGTGCCGTCGGCGCCAGCCACGGTCACCGCGCCATCGCGCACCGGCAGGTTCAGCGGCATGCGGATGCCGTCGACCCGCGCGCTCCAGATCTGCCGACCCGCAATCTTGGCCGTCAACGGCACCAGGGGCGTCGGCTTCGGCTTTTCGGCCGCACAGCCGGCGAGCGCCAGTGCCAGAACGACCGCTGCCGTGCGCAGACCACCCTCCCCCATCACGGGGCGGCCCCCGAAGCGGCGGGGGCCACGCCGAGCGCCGTGAGCTTGGCCTCGACGATCTTCCGGAACTCGAGCCGCTCGTCCAGACCCTTGTAGGACGCCGCGAACGCCGCCTTGGCCTCCTCCCGCTTGCCCTGCGCGAGCAACACGTCACCGCGGCGGTCGGCCACCAGGGCGGCGAAGCTGGGCGACGTGGCGGCATCGAGTTGCTTGAGCGCCTCGTCATACTTCTTGGCGTCCATCAACACGCCCGCCAGGCGCAAGCGTGCCAGCGTGCGGTATTCGTCTTCAGAGCCCTTGTCGGCCACCCAACCCAGGATGGCCTGCGCGCGGTCGACCGCGCCGGCCTGGTATTGAACCTTGGCCGCCAGCAGACCAGCCTGCTGCGCGAAGACCGTGCGCGGATGACGCTCCTTCAGGTCGTCGAACACCTGAGAGGTCTTCGCGGCATCGCCAGCCTGTGCCGCGGTGTCCAACACCTCGAAAAGCGCACCAGCCTTGGCGGCCTGCTCGCGTTGCCACCAATTCCAGCCGTTCCAGCCGGCAAAGGCCAGCAGCGCAATCGTCACCACCCAGGTGATGGCATTGCCGTACTGTTTCCAGAAGGCCTTGAATTCGTCGAGTTGTTCCTGCTCCTGCAGGTCGAGTTGATTTGCCATGTCGGCCACTGTTCGTATCGAAAGGGGGATTATGCGTTGCGCAGTTCCTGCGCCCAATCGGCCACCTGTGCCAGAGGCCGCATTCGCTGCGTGGCGTCGGCCTCACGCAGCGGCTTGAGGGTGACCAGGCCCTGCGCGAGTTCGTCTTCGCCAAAGATCAGCGCGAACCGGGCTCCGCTGGCATCGGCACGCTTGAGCTGGGCTTTCAGGCTGGCGCCACCGCCCGCACCCGCGGCGTACATCTGCACCGTCAAGCCTGCGCGCCGCAGCGCGTCCAGCGCCACCAGGACCTGGGGCAGCGCAGCGGCATCGGGCAGCACGGCATAGGCGTCGGGTGCGGGATCGGGCACCGGCACGCCGATCTCCTGCAACAGAAGCAGCAGCCGCTCGATGCCGAGTCCGAAGCCGATGGCCGGCGTGGGCTTGCCACCGAGCTGCTCGAAGAGGCCGTCGTAGCGGCCGCCGCCACACACCGTGCCCTGGGAACCCAGCTGGTCGGTCACCCACTCGAAGACCGTGAGGTTGTAGTAGTCCAGCCCGCGCACCAGGCGGGGGTTGATGCGGTAGGGCAGGCCGGCGGCATCCAGCACCGCGCACACGGCGGCCAGGTGCGTGCGCGAGGCCTCGCCCAGGTGGTCGGCCAGCTTGGGTGCGGCCTCGACCAGGGCCTGCATCGCCGGGTTCTTGGTGTCGAGGATGCGCAGCGGGTTGGTGTGCAGGCGACGCCTGCCGTCTTCGTCCAGCTGGTCGGCATGCTGCTCGAAGTAGGTCACCAGCGCCGCTCGGTGGGCAGCCCGCTCGGCCGGCTGGCCCAGGCTGTTGAGCTCGAGCCGGACGTGGGGGCCGACCTCGAGGCCGAGTGCCAGCCACAGGCTGCGCAGCATCAGGATCAACTCGGCATCGACGTCGGGGCCGGGGAAACCCAGCGCCTCCACGTCGAGCTGGTGAAATTGGCGGTAGCGGCCCTTCTGCGGCCGCTCGTGGCGGAACACCGGGCCGATGGACCAGACCCGCAGCGGGCCGTTGTACAGCGCGTTGTGCTCGATCATCGCCCGCACGATGCCGGCGGTGATTTCGGGGCGCAGCGTGAGCGCGTCGCCGTTCATCGAGTCCTTCCAGGAGTACATCTCCTTCTCGACGATGTCGGTGGCCTCTCCGATGCCACGCACGAACAGCGATGTGGGCTCGACCACGGGCGTGATCAAGTGATGGTAGCCGTGGCGGGTCATCACCGTGTCGACGGTGCGCTCGAACCAGCGCCAGATGGCGGAATCGGGCAGCTTGTCCTTGCGCGGGACGCCGCGCGGCAGGATGTCGTTCATGCCTTTGACGGCAACGAGTTTTTCGGCCATGAGATGTCGGGCGCGGAGGGGCGCCCGTTGAAAGTCAGTGGAGAAGCGGACGGGTCGAGGCGGACGCGAGCGTCAATGACCGCTGGTGACGCTGCCGAAGCGGCGTTCGATGTAGTCCTCGACGAGGCGGAAGAAGTCCGCCGCGATGCCATCGCCACGCAGCGTCAGAGCCTTCTCGCCATCGATGTACACGGGCGCGGCGGGTGCCTCGCCGGTGCCGGGCAGGCTGATGCCGATGTCGGCATGCTTGCTCTCGCCGGGCCCGTTGACGATGCAGCCCATCACCGCCACCTTCATGGTCTCGACGCCGGGGTAGCGTTCGCGCCAGGAGGGCATCATCGCGCGAAGGTGGTCGTCGATCTGCTTGGCCAGCTCCTGGAAGGTGGTGCTGGTGGTGCGGCCGCAGCCCGGACAGGCCGTGACGCTGGGGTTGAAGCTGCGCAGCCCGAGCGCCTGCAGGATCTCGAGCGCGACCACCACCTCCTGCGTGCGCGCCTCGCCCGGCTGGGGCGTCAGCGACACACGGATCGTGTCGCCGATGCCCTGTTGCAGCAGGTGGCCCAGCGACACCGCCGAGGCCACCGTGCCCTTGGTGCCCATGCCGGCCTCGGTGAGGCCCAGGTGCAGCGCATAGTCGCAGCGGCTGGCCAGGGCCTGGTAGACCGTGATCAGGTCCTGCACGCCACTGACCTTGCAGCTGATGATGATCTGGTTGGGGTCGAGCCCGAGCTCGCGCGCCCAGTCGGCCGACTGCAGGGCCGACTCGACCAGCGCCTGGTACATCACCTGCTTCGCATCCCAGGGCACGCGACGGCCGGCATTGCGGTCCATCAGCGAGGCCAGCAACTCCTGGTCGAGGCTGCCCCAGTTGACGCCGATGCGCACGGCCTTGTCATGCCGGGCGGCCGCTTCCACCATCAGCGCAAACTGCCGGTCGCGCTTGTCGCCCTTGCCGACATTGCCGGGGTTGATGCGGTACTTCGACAAGGCCTGGGCGCAGGACGGGAAGTCGGTGAGCAGGCGGTGGCCGTTGTAATGGAAGTCGCCGATCAGGGGCACGTCGATGCCCATGCGGTCGAGTTGGTCGCGGATGGCCGGCACGGCCTCTGCCGCCTCGGGCGTGTTCACCGTGATGCGCACCAATTCGGAGCCGGCCTGCGCCAGTTCCTTCACCTGGATCGCCGTGCCGATGGCATCGACGGTGTCGGTGTTGGTCATCGACTGCACCCGCACCGGCGCGTCGCCTCCCACGGTGACGACGCGCTGCCCCCAGGTCACCCGGGCTTGGCGCGATCGGCGCGGCGCAGGGTGCGCCGGCATGATCGGCGTGTCGCCGTCGGCGGCGTCGGACATCGGCAGGCGCGCGGCGTCGGGGGGCGTGTTCATCGGATTTCGAGGTTGGCGATGTTGTCGCGCGTCGATGGTGCCAGATCCACGGGCTGGCCGTTGCGCAGCACCTCGGTGCCACTGGCATTGCCGATGCGAAGCTTGAGAGGCGGCTCGTTGTCGAAGCCGATCTCCTCGCCTGCGGCCAGCACGCGCGACAACAGCACCTGGCCCCGCGAATCGGTGACCTGCACCCACGACGCCTGGACCGCCCGGATGCGCGTGGCCGACGCGAGCGCAGCCGGCGCCACGGTCGGCACCGACGCCGCCACCACCACCGCAGCAGGCGGCGCATGCCCGGTCACCGACGCCGACGCGGCATCGCCCGCAGCAGTGGTGACCGTTGCCGTGCGCATGTCCGCGTGTTCGACGATGGCTCCCGCCAGCGCCGATGCCGGCAGCTCAGCCGGCATGGCATTGCCGCGGGCCGGGTCGGCCGACTCGGAACGACCGCCGATGGCGGCCACCACCTTGGTCATCGACTGAAACCATGTCATGGGCAGGAAGGACACCGCCGCCGCAGCGCCCAGCAGCAACGCCACGACCCAGAAACTGGGACGCTTGATCCAGCGCCAGTCCATCGGGTCGGCGTGGCCAGGCCGCTCGCGGAACGGGGCATTCAGGCCGCCATCGACCCGCTCCAGCCGATCGGTGTGGCCGGCCGGCAGGCCGGCAAGCACAGGCCCCGGGTCGATCTTGAGCGCGCGGCAAACGGTCTGGGCGAGGGCCCGCGCGAAGGTGGCGTCGGGCAGGTCCTGATAGCGCTCTGCCTCGAGGGCCTCGAGCTTGGCCTGCGGCACCTTGATCGATGCCGCCAGGGCCGCAATGTGCAAACCCTGCGCCTGGCGGGCCGAGCGGAGCATGGCACCCGCGCCCACTCTGGCAGCGGCGGGGCGGTCGGCGGTGGCAGCGGGTTCACTCATCGAACTGTCCACGTTCGTAGGCCTGCGCTTCCGGCGATTGCGGGAAACGCGCGCGGAGCTGGTCGCCGAGCGTGCGCATGCGCGGGATGTCGCCCAGCTTGCGCTCGATGCGGGCGGCCAGCCACAGCGTCTGGGCATTGGCGCTGCTCGCCTGGCTGTTGACGCGGCCGATGTAGAACCGCGCGCGCTCGTACTCGGCTCGGCGGTACAGCACTTCGGTCAGGTTCATGGCCGTGGCCGGATTGGACGGATCGAGCTCGTATGACCGCATCAGCGAGCCCTCGGCCTCCATCCACTGGCCGGCCCTCGCCTGGCACAGGCCACGGGCCGTGAGGGTGCGGGCAGCGCCGCGGTACTGCGGCTGCTCGAGCGCCTGACCGAACTGCGCCACCGATTCGGGGAAGCGCTGCTGCTGGCACAGGAACCAACCATAGTTGTGCATCGCATCGGCATCGCGCGGATTGATCTGCAGCGCCCGGCGGAAACTGGCCTCGGCCACCGCGGCATCGCCGAGCGCGGCATAGACCAGCCCGCGCAGGTTGTAGGCCTCGGCCTGATCGGGCTTGACGGCCAGCGACAGCTTGAGTTCGTCCAGCGCAGTCTCGAGCTGGCCGCGCGAGAAGTAGGCCGTGGCCAATTCGAGGCGCACCCGTGCGCGGCGGTCGGCATCGGTTTGCTCGGATGCCGTGACCGTCTCGCGACCGACCGCTTGTCCGTCCGGTCCGGGTGCGGCGCAGCCGGCCAATGCCGCCAGCAAGGCCGTGACCACGACCAGGGCAGGGTTTCGACGGTGCACGCGCATCATGGCACCGCACGCGGGCTGCGTGGCGAGGGCACGGGCGAACGCATCATGCGCACCTGGACCTGGGTGCGGTCCTGCACCTCGCCCGCCAGTTGACCGCAGGCGGCGTCGATGTCGTCGCCGCGGGTCTTGCGGATGGTGGTCACGATGCCGGCTTCCTGCAGCACCTTGGCGAAGGCCGTCACCTGCTCGCGCGGCGATCGCTTCAGGCCGGACGCCGGGAAAGGGTTGAACGGAATGACGTTGAGCTTGCAGGACACGCGCGGCGCGTCGGCCATCCCGCGGCCCTGCACCAGATCCACGAGCTGCCGCGCCTGCTCGGGCGAATCGTTCACGCCGTCGAGCATGCAGTACTCGAAGGTGATGAAGTCGCGCGGCGCGCGCTCGAGGTAGCGCACGCAGGCCTGCATCAGCGCGGCAATGCCATCCTTGCGGTTCAGTGGAACGAGTTGGTCGCGCAGGGCATCGTCAGGCGCATGCAGCGACACGGCCAAGGCCACGGGGCAATCGTCGCGCAGCTTGTCGATCATGCCGACCATGCCCGAGGTGGACACCGTCACCCGGCGGCGCGACAGGCCGTAGCCATGGTCATCCAGCATGGTGCGCAACGCCGGCACCAGCGCCGCATAGTTCTGCAGCGGCTCGCCCATGCCCATCATCACCACGTTGTCGATGGCGCGTTCGCCGTCCTTCAGGCCCAGCCGCACGCGCAGGTGGTGCTCGGCGTGCCACAACTGCGCGACGATCTCGCCGGTGCTCAGGTTGCGGCTGAAGCCCTGGTGGCCGGTGGAGCAGAAACGGCAGCCCACCGCGCAGCCGGCCTGCGACGACACGCACAGCGTGCCGCGGTCGTCTTCGGGGATGAAGACGGTTTCGATCGCATTGCCCTGGCCGACGTCGAACAGCCACTTGACCGTGCCATCGGCCGACACGTGCTCGCTGATGACCGTGAGGGGCCTCACCTCGGCCACCTCGACCAGTTTCTCGCGCAGTGAACGCGCGAGATCGGTCATGCGATCGAACTCGAGCTCGCCCTTCTGGTGGATCCAGCGGAACAGTTGGACGGCCCGGAAGCGCTTCTCGCCGAGCCCGCCGCAGAACGCCACGAGCCCGTCGAGATCGACGTCGAGCAGGTTGAGGCGCTCCACGACCACTCCGGGAGCCCGGCCGGTCAGCGGCTGTAAACGTTCATGCCGGGGAAGAAGAAGCTCACCTCGACGGCGGCCGTCTCGGGAGCGTCCGAACCGTGCACGGCGTTGGCGTCGATGCTGTCGGCGAAATCGGCGCGGATGGTGCCCTTCTCGGCCTTCTTCGGGTCGGTGGCGCCCATCAGTTCGCGGTTCTTGGCGATGGCGCCCTCACCTTCGAGCGCCTGGATCATGACCGGGCCGGAGATCATGAACTCGACCAGGTCCTTGAAGAACGGACGGGCCTTGTGGACGGCGTAGAAGGCCTCGGCCTCGCCGCGCGACAGGTGCGCCATCTTGGCTGCAATGATCTTGAGACCGGCGCCCTCGAAGCGCGCATAGATCTGTCCGATCACGTTCTTGGCAACCGCATCGGGCTTGATGATCGACAGCGTGCGTTCAATGGCCATGAAATTCTCCTGAGGTCTAAAGACTCGAAAAAGTGAAACCCGGCATTCTAGCCGGGCCGTGTGATGTCTCGATGCGCAGAGCCCGGCTCGGACGACCGGCTCAGCGACCGCCGCGCCGGCGGCCGCCGCGGCCACCACCGCCGCCGCCGCCAGTGC
>NZ_MWLO01000104.1:10667-42065 GCF_002198735.1 Ideonella sp. A 288 | reverse complement strand
CCTGCCACACGGCCCCGCCCATGCCCCGCATCCTGATCGCCGGCTTCCAGCACGAGACCAACACCTTCGCCCCGTCGCTGGCCGACTGGCGCGCCTTCCAGTCGGGCGAGGCCTTCCCGGCCTATGCCCGCGGCGATGCGATGCAGCAGGCGATGACCGGCGTGAACGCGCCGATCGGCGGCTTCATCGACGCCGCGCGCCAGCGCGGCTGGACCCTGGTGCCCTCGGCCTGGGGCGGCGCCACGCCCTCGTCCTACGTCACCACCGACGCCTTCGAGCGCATCGCCGGCGACATCGTGGCCGATGCGCGCGCGGCGCTGGCCCACGGCCTGGACGCCGTCTACCTCGACCTGCACGGCGCCGCGGTGGCCCAGCACGCTGACGACGCCGAAGGCGAACTGCTGGCCCGCGTGCGCGCGGTGGTCGGGCCGCACCGGCCCATCGTTGCCAGCCTGGACCTGCACGCCAACGTCACACACCGCATGCTCGAACTGGCCGACGCGCTGGTGTCGTACCGCACCTACCCGCACATCGACATGGCCGCCACCGGCGAACTGGCCGCGCAGTTGCTGGCGCGTCGCCTGGCCCTGGGCCGGCGCGAGCCGATGGCGTGCCGGCGGCTGCCCTTCCTGATCCCGCTGAACGCGCAGAGCACCTGGATGCCGCCCGCGCAGGCGCACTACGACACGCTGGTCGAGCTGGACCGCCGGCATGGCACGGTGCTGAGCTTCTGCATGGGTTTCCCGGCGGCCGACTTCGCCGAGTGCGCGCCGATGGTGTGGGGCCACGGCGAGCAGGCCGAGGCCGCGGTGCGTGCGCTGTTCGAGGCCGTGGCCGAGCCCACGCAGTGGACGCTGGACGTGCTGTCGGCGCGCGACGCCGTGGCCCAGGCGCTGGCCCTGGCCACGCAGTCGGACAAGCCAGTGGTCATCGCCGACACGCAGGACAACCCCGGCGCCGGCGGCGACAGCAACACCACCGGCATGCTGCGCGCGCTGCTGGCCCAGGACGCCGGCCGCCGCCTGCCCGGGCAGGTGGCGCTGGGCATGCTGTTCGACCCCGTCGCCGCCGAGCGGGCGCATGCCGTGGGCGTCGGCGCCACGGTCGACCTGGCGCTGGGCACCGCGGTGCCCACCTTCACCGGCCAGCCCAGCGACCCGCCGGTGAACGCGCGCTGCACCGTGGTGGCGCTGTCCGACGGCCGCTGCGTGCTGAAGGGCGCGATGATGACCGGCATGACGCTCAAGCTGGGCAAGAGCGCCTGCCTCGACGTCGACGGCGTGCGCGTGGCCGTGGTCAGCGGCAAGGCCCAGCTGCTCGACCGCGAGATGCTGCGCATGGTGGGCGTCCACGCCGAGGCCATGCGCATCATCGTCTGCAAGAGCTCCAACCACTTCCGCGCCGACTTCACCCCCATCGCCAGCCGCGTGCTGGTGGCCAAGGCCGCCGGCCCGATGGCGGTGGACCCGGCCGACCTGCCGTGGACCAAGCTGCCCGCCGACATCCGAAGGAGACCGTGATGAACGACCCCCACGCACTGCCCGCCGACCTGGCCGACTGCACGGCCACGCAACTTCTGTCGCTCTACCGCAGCGGCCACGCGTCGCCGGTGGACGCCACGCGCGCGGTGCTGGCCCGCATCGAGCGGCTGAACCCGTCGCTCAACGCGTTCTGCCTGGTGGCCGGCGACGATGCGCTGGAATCGGCACGCGCCAGCGAGCGGCGCTGGACGGCGGGGCAGCCGTGCGGCCCGCTCGACGGCGTGCCGGTGTCGATCAAGGACCTGATCCTGACCAAGGGCTGGCCCACCCGCCGCGGCAGCCGCACGGTCGACCCGCTGCAGGCCTGGGAGGTGGATGCCCCGGCCAGCGCCCGGCTGCGCGAGGCCGGCGCCGTGCTGCTGGGCAAGACCACCACGCCCGAGTTCGGCTGCAAGGGCGAGACCAACTCGCCGCTCACCGGCATCAGCCGCAACCCCTGGGACCCGTCGCGCACGCCCGGCGGCTCGTCGGGCGGCGCCGCCGCCGCGGTGGCCGCCGGCATGGGGCCCATCGGCGTGGGCACCGACGGCGCCGGCAGCGTGCGCATCCCCGCCTCGTTCTGCGGCAACTTCGGCCTCAAGCCCAGCTTCGGCCGGGTGCCGGCCTACCCGCTGTCGCCCTTCGGCACCGTGTCGCACCTGGGGCCGCACACCATGTGCGTCGGCGACGCGGCGCTGGCGATGAACGTGCTCAAGCGCCCCGACCCGCGCGACTGGACCTCGCTGCCACTCGACATGAGCGACTACCTGGCCACGCTGGAGCACGGCATCCGCGGCCTGCGCGTGGCCTGGTCGCCGACGCTGGGCTATGCGCGCAACGTGCATCCCGAGGTGGCCGAGGCCTGCGAGCGCGCGGTGCGCAAGCTGGTCGACCTGGGCGCCGACGTGGAGGCCACCGACCCCGGCTTCGACGACCCGCTCGAGATCACCACCGGCCTGTGGTTCGTCGGCGCGTGGACGGTGTGGAACACGCTGACGCCGGCACAGCAGGCCGTCGCCGACCCCGACTTCGCCGCCGAGGCGCAGCTGGGCTCGGCCTACAGCGCGCTCGAGGTGCAGCAGCTGACGCTGCGCCGCGGCGCGCTGGGCTCGCACATGCGTCAGTTCATGCAGGGCGTGGACCTGCTGATCACGCCCACGGTGGCGGTGCCGGCCTTCGAGGCCCGGCCGGCCGGCCAGGGGGCGATGTCGCCCGAGGCGCTGCTGGGCTGGACGCCGTTCTCGTACCCCTTCAACCTGACCCAGCAGCCGGCCTGCACCATCCCCTGCGGCCTGACCCGCGACGGCCTGCCGATCGGCCTGCAGATCGTCGGGCCGATGTTCGGCGACGCGCTGGTGCTGCGCGCGGCACGCGCCTACGAACGCGCCTGCCCGATCCCGCGGCCGGCATTGCGGGCATGACCGGGCCGACGGATGGAGCCTGGGATCAGGCTATGGCGTCATCTGAGCGACACACGACTCGAACCGAGGAGACCGACCGATGAGTTCCCTGGCCTACCTGCCCGCCCATGAGCTGGCCCGGCGCCTGCGCCGCCGAGAGCTGTCCGCCGTCGAACTGTTGCAGCTCTACCTGGGCCGCGTCGAGCGCCACGGCCCGGCCCTCAACGCCGTGGTGGTGCGCGACGCCGAGCGCGCGCTGCGGCGCGCCCGCCAGGCCGACGAGGCCCTGGCCCGCGGCGAGTGCTGGGGCCCGCTGCACGGGCTGCCGATGACGGTGAAGGAATCGTTCAACGTGGCCGGCCTGCCCACCACCTTCGGCTTCGAGGCCTTCCGCGACAACATCGCCCAGACCGATGCGGTCACCGTGCAACGGCTCACCGACGCCGGCGCGGTGGTCTTCGGCAAGACCAACGTGCCGGTGTCGCTGGCCGACTGGCAGACCTTCAACCCGGTGTACGGCACCACCAACAACCCTTGGGACACGGCCCGCGGGCCGGGCGGCTCGTCGGGTGGCTCGGCCGCCGCGCTGGCCGCCGGGCTCACGGCGCTGGAACTGGGCAGCGACATCGGCGCCTCGATCCGCAACCCGGCGCACTACTGCGGCGTCTACGGCCACAAGCCCACGTGGGGCGTGGTGCCGATCGCCGGCCACCAACTGGCCGACGACGAGGTGGCCGACACCTTCGACATCGCCGCGGTGGGCCCGCTGGCGCGCAGCGCCTACGACCTGTCGCTGGCCATGGACATCCTGGCCCACCCGCTGGAAAGCCAGGGCCCGATGGGCCGGGTGCCGCTGCGCTGGCGCGACAGCGGCGTGCCGCCGCAGCGCTGCCGCGTGGCCGTGCTGTGGGACGACGCGCAGGCCGAGGTCGACGAGAGCGTGCGCGCGCCGCTGCGCGCCCTGGCCGCCTTCCTGCGCGACCGCGGCCTGCAGGTCAGCGAGACCGACCGGCCGGTGGACAGCGCCGAGGCCAACCATGTGTACCTGCACCTGCTGCGCGCGGCCACCGGCTCGCAGCTGGGCGACGCCGACTACGGTCGCCTGCAGGCGCTGGCCCGCGACCTGCGCCCCGACGAGCAGGACTACCGCGCCCGCGCGTACCGTGGCAGCACACTGAGCCACCGCGACTGGCACCAGCTGGACCAACGGCGCGAGCACCTGCGCCGGCAGTGGGGCGCGTTCTTCGAGCGTTACGACCTGCTGATCTGCCCGGTGGCCACCACGCCCGCCTTCCACCACAACCAGCAGGGCGAGCGCTGGGAACGCCTGATCCCGGTGAACGGCCACGGCCAACCCACCACCGACGCGCTGTTCTGGGCCGGCTACCCCGGCATCGTCGGCCTGCCGGCCACGGCCTTCCCGCTGGGCCTGACGGCCGAGGGCCTGCCGGTCGGGGCGCAGATCGTCGGCCCGGCCTTCGCCGACCCGTTGTGCCTGCGCTTCGCCCAGTGGCTCGAGCGCGAATACCACGCCTTCGTGGCGCCGCCGGGCTGGGGCGACTGAACGGGCTGTCCCCGCCCCGAGGGCGTGCGGTCCGCCCTCGATGCGGGTCTGGAACGTGCGTGCACGCACTTTTGCGGTGCCGCAGATCGAAACCGGCGGTTCAGGCTGCAACAAGACACTTCGATCGAGTCAAAGCGGCGCGGCGAGGCGGTGAAAGTGGATAAGCTCCCCGCTTCTCCGTTCCCGTTTCCGCATGGCCACCCTGCACATCGAATCCACACTCCCGCAGATCACACCGGCCCAGGGCCTGGATGGTTGGCGGCGGGAGTTCTGCGTCCAGTTCCTCGACGGCGGCGCAGCCCGCATCTTCGTGCGGGCAGTCGAGGCCAGTTCCTTCAAGGCCTCCGAACTGCAGCGCGCCATCCTGTTCCATCGCCTCGCGCCGCGTTTCGATGACCTGGGCGGCTGCGTCGATGCGCTCCGCCCCGAACTCGACCGCCTGGCCGAGACCGCCCGCCTCGTCGTGCCGGACAAGGAGAACCTGTTCGCGACGGTCGACTTTGACCGCACCGCGTGGGAACGCGTGCAACTCGGTCTGGACCGCTGGTCGCGCCGCACGGCCTCGGGTGCCGACCGGCCGGGCGCCGTGGCTTCGGGTTGAGTGACTCGCACTGACCTCGCGCACTGACCTCGCGCGTTGATCGCGAGGGCTGAGTCGGACCCCGAGCGGCACCGATCCGGCCGATCGACCCTTTCGGGCCGTGCGACATATTGCCGCGGATCCGCAGGTTCCGTTGTCTCGTCGGCGCGCCGGACGGCCTCCATTCGGCCCTTGCCGCGCGTGGCGCCGCGGCACGGTTCCCATCGCTGCCACAGAGGGAAAACGGGGGGTCCGAGGGCCCGTCGAGGGGCCCGCAAACCGACTGCGAAAACAGCATCGCCGCGAAGGTGAACCGCCGATCGGGTACACCGAGGCGGGGGGGCAGACGGACGTTGAACCTGTGCTACCGTGCCATCGCTCCAAATGCCGTTGAGTCCGATTTGCCACGGGGAAGTACCGCGAAATGAACACATTGAAGTCGACCGTCCTGCGCGTGCTGTTCTGCACAGGTGCGGTCCTCGCGCTGCCGTCCGTGCAGGGCCAGGCGCTGCAGACCCCTGATTGGCAACGCTCCACCGCAGGGGCCTCGGGCGTGGCCGTCGAACTGGACGGCCAGGACAATGCCTACGTGGTCGGCGTCACCGCGCCGAACGCCTTCGACGCCAACGTCGGCACCGCGCTGATCAGCCGTTTCTCGTCGACCGGTGTGCTGCAGTGGTCGCGGACCTGGTTCCCCACCGGTTACGCGGGTGTCCGGCCGACGGCGATGTTCACCGACGCCGCCGGTGCCGTGGTGGTGGTCGGCGCCTACGCCGACTACAACTACGCGGTCAGCAACCTGGGCTCGGGCACGACCGCCGGCCCCACCGGAGTGATGGAGGCCGGCTGGGTGGTGCTGAAGTACGGTTCCGACGGCACGCTGTTGTGGTCGCGCCATGTGGCGCGCGCCAGCGGCTATGCGGTGGCCGGGGTGGCCGATGCGGCGGGCGACCTCTATGTGCTGGGCCGCGGAACGAACAAGGTCTTCACCGCCGAGAAGCTGTCGGGCGCCACGGGTGCCACGATCTGGTCGAAGAACAGCCTGGCCGTCACCGGCGGCGAAACGCCGGGGCAGATCCGCCTCACGCCGTCGAACCACGTGGTGGTGAGCGGCGCCGGCGCAGCGGGCATGTCGCTGTACGCCTATGCGGCAGACACCGGGGCCACCCTGTGGAGCACGCGCCATGCGGCGGCAGCGGGCAACTACGCGCCCAGCCTGGCGGTGGGCCCCTGGGGCGAAGTCATCGGCACCGGCACCGCCGGATCGGCCTTGTTCGTGGCCGCCCATGATGCGAGCTATGCACCACTGTTCGCGCGCAGCTACCCGCAGGGCACGCAGGGCGTGCGCGTGGGCGTGGATGCCCTGCGCAACATCGTGGTCAGCGGCGTGGCGGCCTCGCCCACCAATTGGGTCACGCTCCGGCTCGACGCGGCCGGCAACGTGCTGACGACGCCTTGGGCGGCCGACTACCACCCCACGGCCAACGAGACCCCCTACGACCTGGCGCTCGGCAGCGACGGTTCCGCCTTCGTGGCCGGTGCCACCGGGATGGGCTGGACGGTCGACGGCATGGCCCTGCGCGCGACCACGGCCCGCTACCTGCCCAATGGCAGCGTGGCCTGGCTGGCCAGCACGCTGGACGCCGCCGCCGCGGTCGACGTGGCCGCGGCCAAGGACGGCGCGGTCTTCGTGCTGGGCAACACCGCGCAGACCCTGCTCCACTATCCTGCCACGGCCAACCAGTTGCCCGTGGGCAGCCTCAAGCTGGGCACCGGCACCACTGCGCCGCTCACGGTGTACCTCGACGCCTCGCTGTCGAGGGACGCGGATGGCAGCGTGGCCAGCTACCGCTGGAACTTCGGCGACGGCACCGCGGCCACCACCGCCACGCCCCTGGTCACGCATGTCTATCCCGTCGCCGGCAGCTACACCGCCAACGTGACGCCGGTGGACAACGTCGGGGCTGTGGGCAGCACCGCGTCGCTGGTGGTGACGGCCACCGTGCCAGTGGTGGCGCCGCCCACGCCAACCGCCCTGACGCTGTCCAGCACCTCGGTGATCGGCGGCACCAGCCTCACCGGCACGGTGAAGGCCTCGTCCACGGCCGGCGTGGTGGTCAAGCTCACCAGCAGCAAGCCGAGGACGGTGGCCGTCCCGTCCAGCATCACGATCCCGGCGGGGGCCAGCACGGGAAGCTTCACGGTGAAGACCGCTCGCGTCACCTCGTCGACCACGGTCGCCATCACCGCCACCGCCAACGGCGTGTCGGTGAAATCGCTGCTGACCGTCACGCGCTGAGCACCGCGCCGCGGCGCTGCCGCGGCGGCGCCCTCGGCGCGCTGCGTCAGGCCACGCCCAGTGCCACTTCGGTGGCCGGCAGGCGGATCTGGTGTTCGGTGCTGAACTGGTAGTCCTGGAACACGTGCTCGGCGGTGAGCAACTGCCAGCGGCCGTCGCCCTGGCGCACCGAGGTGTCCTTCAGCCGCCAGGCCAGTTGGCCGCAGGTCCAGATCTCGAAGTTGCGCATGTGCGTGCACAGGCAGGTCTTGTCCATCACCGACACGCGCTTGGCGCCGGGATGGGCCGACACCTCGCGGTTGTAGGCGGTGACGTAGGCGCACTTGCCGTTGGCGTCGAGCAGGTAGCCGTAGGCCTCGCAGTTCGGGCGGATGCCGTCGCCGATGCCGGGGCTGGACTTGATCATGCGCATCGGGTAGCCGGTGGGTGAGATCTGGTTGACCTCGATGTCGTCCTCGTCGGCCTTGAAGTACTCCTGCTTCACGTCGTCGGGCAGGCCGCATTCGCGGGTGACCGTGAAGCGCGTGGCCACCTGCACCGCGCTGCCGCCCAGTTCCATGAAGCGAACGGCATCGGTGCCGGTGAAGATGCCGCCGGCCGGGATGACCGGAATGTCGAGCTGCTCGGCCTTCAGGTACTGCAACACCTCGGTCGTGATGGTGGCCAGGTCGTACTCGGCCCAGTCCATGCCGAAGCCCAGGTGGCCGCCCGCCAGCGGCCCTTCCACGACGATGTAGTCGGGCAGGCGATTCAGGCGGCTGTTCTTCTTGAGGAACAGCTGCAGGGCGCGCAGCGACGAGACGATGATGCCCAGCTTGGCGTCGCGGAAACGCGGGTGGTCCTCGATCAGCGCGAACGAGCCCAGGTGCAGTCCGGCGGCCAGCGTGATGCCGTCGATGCCGGCGTCGAGCGCGGCGCTCATGCGCACCTTGAGCGTCTCCTTCGGCGCGTTCATCGTCAGCTTTTCCATGCAGTTGATGAACACCAGCCCGCTGCCGGTCTTGCGCGACATGGTGCCTTCGACGTGCAGGCGCGTGGCCTCGACCAGATGCTCGAGGTTGAACTTGACGTTGGACTTGTCGTCGGTCTCGGGCACGTACTTGTACATGGCCTGCTTGGCCTTGACGAACTTGGTCTTGTAGCGCCGATCAGTGACGGTCTTGACCATCGCATCGGAGATGTGGCCGACGCCGCCCAGGCGCGCCGCCTCGAGCGCGAGGTCGGCGGACGAGATGTCCACGCCCATGCCGCCGATCATGATGGGCACCAGCTCATGGCGGCCCATCCGCAGCCGGAAGTCATCCAAACGTTTCATCGTCAGCTTTCGCGTGTCCAGGCCCGGACCGAACGGCCTGTGCCCGACATTCTCACCAATGGTCACGATCCGGGTGGGTTTGGTCAACCAACAACCCTGCGAAGGGCAGACCGGCCGCGCCGGTCGCCGGTGCGGCGATTCTCGACCAGATTGGAAGCGGCCTCTTGCAGCGGGCTGACAGCGCGCCGCGGGCCAGGGGGTCACCAGCGCAGTGCGCGCGGCCCCAACAGTGCGCCCAGCGCGGCGGTCAGGCCGATGCCCAGCGTGTACCAGGCAGCGACGAAGACGGTGGACTCTTCGGTGCAGGCCCAGGCATAGCCACAGGCCCCGGCCGCGCCGGCCAGCAGCCCGGCGGCGGCCCCGGCGGCGCGAGGGCGGGTGGGGGCCAGGCCGCGCAGCGCCCACAGCGTGCCGGCCAGCGCCGGCAGCGACAAGGCCAGCACCGTCCACGGGCAGATCGACCACGAATGGCCCAGCAGCGACCGCAAGCGCTCGGCACCGGGCATGGTGGCCAGCGCGGCCAGCGCGGCCAGCACCATCACCGCCACCACCGCGGCCACCCAGCGCCAGGCGGCGCCGGTGGGCGCGGCCGGCCGGGCCAGCCGCGACGCCAGCCACCCGGCGGCCAGCATCAGTGCCGCCGAGTAGGCGATCTTGGTCCACAAGGCCTGGCCGGCCAGCATGCGCTCGGGCACCAGGCCCAGCACGCCGATGGCCAGCGCGGCACTCAGCGCCCCGCCCGCCAGCACCACGGGAAGCAGGCGCCGGGCCACCACGGCGCGCGGGGCGGGGCCGGCACCGGTGGCCAGCAGGGCGACGAGTTCGCTGGTTTTCATGACCGTTCGAGCACCGCGGCAGCGGCCAAAGGGGCCGTTGCCAGCAGGACAAGGGGACACAGGCACGTCGGACGAGGCATGGCGTGGATTCTCCGCGGTCGCCTGCGCCCGACGCGGTTCACGCACCGCGGGGCGAGGGTTCGGTGAGTGATTCGCGCGCGCCAGGCCAATGGTTACACCGGTGGCGCGAAAAACTTTCGGTCCAATGCTCACCCGTCCCGGATCGGAAAAATCGGAGAACGGCTGTAACCAGCGCCGCACCTGGCCCGAAATGCCCCGCAGCGCACGGCCATTCGTCGGACCGCACACTCGCATACTCGGCCCCACTGCCGGCAAGGACCCCATGCACGCCACCCTCCCCCTGCTCGTCCGCACCGAATTCCCGCCGCTGCGCCGCGAGCGCCTGAGCACGCTGCAGGTCAACCTGGGCTACCGCTGCAACCAGAGCTGCCTGCACTGCCACGTCAATGCCGGGCCCAACCGCACCGAGGCCATGGACGGTGACACCATCGACCTGGTGCTGCAGGTGCTGCAGGCGCGCGGCATCGAGACGCTCGACCTCACCGGCGGCGCGCCCGAACTGAACCCGCACTTCCGGCGCCTGGTGCGGGCCGCCCGGGCGCTGGGCGTGAGGGTGATCGACCGCTGCAACCTGACCATCCTGTCCGAGCCCGACCAGGAAGACCTGGCCGAGTTCCTGGCCGAGCAGGGCGTCGAGGTGGTGGCCTCGCTGCCCTGCTACTCGGTGGCCAACGTCGACCGGCAGCGCGGCGACGGCGTCTTCGACCGCAGCATCGCCGGCCTGCAGCGGCTCAATGCGCTGGGCTATGCGCGGCCGGGCAGCGGGCGGGTGCTCAACCTGGTCTACAACCCGCAGGGGCCTTCGCTGCCGCCGCCGCAGGCGCCGCTGGAGGCCGATTACCGGCGCGAACTGGGCCAGCACTTCGGCATCGTCTTCGACCACCTCTACGCGCTGGCCAACATGCCCATCCAGCGCTTCGGCAGCACGCTGGTGTCCAAGGGCCAGTTCAACAGCTACCTCACGCTGCTCAAGGGCGCCCACCGCGACGAGAACCTGGCCACGGTGATGTGCCGCTCGCTGATCAGCGTCGACTGGCAGGGCCAACTGCACGACTGCGATTTCAACCAGATGCTCGAACTGCCGGCCCGCGTCGACGGCCAGGCGCGCGCCCACCTGCGGCAGTTGCTGTCGCACGACCCGCAGGGCTCGCCCATCCGCGTGGCCGAGCACTGCTGGGGCTGCACCGCCGGCCAGGGCAGCAGCTGCGGCGGCGCGCTGCACGCCGAGTCGTCGACGTGAGCACGACGTCGCGGCGCGCGCTGTGGGTGGCACTGGCCGTGCTGGCCGTCGCCGTGGCCCTGAGCTGGCGCCACTACGACCTGGGCCGCCTGCTCACGCTCGACCAGCTCAAGGCCAGCCGCGATGCGCTCACCGGCCTGGTGCAGCAACAGCCGCTCACCACCGCGGCCACCTACTTTGCCATCTACGTGGCCGTGGCCGCGCTGTCGCTGCCCGGCGCCGCGGTGATGACGCTGGCCGGCGGGGCCATGTTCGGCCTGGGCTGGGGGCTGCTGCTGGTGTCGTTCGCGTCCAGCCTGGGCGCCACGCTGGCCTTCCTCGTCTCGCGCCACCTGCTGCGCGACAGCGTGCAGGCGCGCTTCGGCAAGCAGCTCGCGCCCATCAACGACGGCATGGCGCGCGACGGCTGGCTCTACCTGTTGACGTTGCGGCTGGTGCCGGTGTTCCCGTTCTTCCTGGTCAACCTGCTGGTCGGGCTGACGCCGATCGGCACCGGCCGGTTCTACGCCGTCAGCCAGCTTGGCATGCTGGCCGGCACCGCGGTGTACGTCAACGCCGGCACGCAGCTCGCCAGCATCCAGAGCCTGAAGGATGTGCTGTCGCCGGCGCTGCTGGGCAGCTTCGTGCTGCTGGGCCTGTTCCCGCTGGTGGCCAAGGCCATCGTCGACGCACTGCAGCGGCGCAAGGTGTATGCCGGCTGGACGCGGCCGGCACGCTACGACCGCAACCTGGTGGTCATCGGCGCCGGTGCGGGCGGCCTCGTCAGCGCCTACATTGCCGCCGCGGTGAAGGCCAAGGTCACGCTGGTCGAAGGCCACAAGATGGGCGGCGACTGCCTCAACTACGGCTGCGTGCCGAGCAAGGCGCTGATCCGCTCGGCCAAGCTGGCCAAGCAGTTGCGCACCGCGGCCGAGCTGGGCGGCGCCGACGTGTCGGGCCGCGTCGACTTCGCCGCAGTGATGGCGCGCGTGCAGCGCGTGGTGGCCGACATCGAGCCGCACGACTCGGTCGAGCGCTACACCAAGCTCGGCGTCGAGGTGCTGCAGGGCCATGCCCGCATCACCTCGCCCTGGACGGTGGAGGTGAGCACGCCGCAGGGCGTGCAGACGCTGAGCACCCGCAGCATCGTCATCGCCGCCGGCGCCGAGCCCTTCGTGCCGCCGATCCCGGGGCTGCGCGAGGTGGGCTGCCTCACCTCCGACACGGTGTGGGGCCTGAAAGAACTGCCGCCGCGCCTGGTGGTGCTGGGCGGCGGGCCCATCGGCTGCGAGCTGGCGCAGAGCTTCGCGCGGCTGGGCTCGCGGGTCACCCAGGTGGAGATGCTGCCGCGGGTGATGGTGCGCGAGGACGTGGAGGTCTCGGCGCTGGTGGCCGAGGCGCTGCGCGCCGACGGCGTGACCCTGCTCACCGGCCACCAGGCGGTGCGCTGCGAGCGCGATGGCGAGGTCAAGCGGCTGGTCGTCAAGCACGGCGACACCGAACTGGCGATCGAGTTCGACCAGCTGCTGTGTGCCGTCGGCCGCAGCCCGCGCGTCACCGGCTACGGCCTGCAGGAGCTGGGCATCCCGCTCACGCCGCGCAAGACCATCGCCACCGACGCCTGGCTGCGCACGCGCTTCCCCAACATCTATGCCGTCGGCGACGTGGCCGGGCCCTACCAGTTCACCCACACGGCCGCTCACCAGGCGTGGTATGCGGCGGTGAACGCGCTGTTCGGCCGCTTCAAGTCGTTCAAGGTCGACTACTCGGTGATCCCCTGGGCCACCTTCACCTCGCCCGAGGTGGCGCGGGTGGGCCTGTCGGAGGCCGAGGCCACCGAGCAGGGTGTGCCGCACGAAGTCACCCGCTACGGCATCGACGACCTCGACCGCGCCATCGCCGACGGCACCGCCGAGGGCTTCGTCAAGGTGCTCACGGTGCCCGGCAAGGACCGCATCCTGGGCGTCACCATCGTCGGCGAGCATGCCGGCGATCTGCTGGCCGAGTACGTGCTGGCGATGAAACACGGGCTGGGGCTGAACAAGATCCTCGGCACCATCCACACCTACCCCACGCTGGCCGAGGCCAACAAGTACGCTGCCGGCGAATGGAAGCGCGCCCATGCGCCGCAGGCCCTGCTGCGCTGGGTGGCGCGCTTCCACGACTGGCAGCGCGGATGACCCCCATGAAGACCCCCATGACCCCTGACACCCCCACACCTCGGCGCACCCTGCTGCTGGCCCTGGCGGCGCTGGCGCTCTCGCCGGCCCACCTGCATGCCCAGCCGCAGCCCTTCGACCACGGCCATGCCGCCTGGACCGCGCTGCTGAAGAAGCACGTCGTGGTGCTGGGTGGCGGCAAGGCCTCGCAGCTGCGCTATGCCGGCATGGCCGCCGACCGCGCGGCGTTGAAGGCCTACACCGACACGCTGTCGGCGGTGCCCAAGGCGGCCTTCGACGGCTGGACGGCGCCGCAGCAGATGGCCTTCCTGATCAACGCCTACAACGCGTTCACGGTAGAGCTGATCCTCACCCGCTACCCGAAGCTCGAATCGATCAAGGACCTGGGCAGCCTGCTGTCCAGCCCCTGGAAGCCGAAGTTCATCGCGCTGCTGGGCGGCAAGGTGAGCCTGGACGACATCGAGCACGAGATGCTGCGCGCCCGCGGCCGCTACGACGACCCGCGGGTGCACTTCGCCGTCAACTGCGCGTCGATCGGCTGCCCGGCGCTGCGCGAGGAGGCCTTCGTGCCCGAGCGGCTCGGCGCGCAGCTGGACGAACAGGCGGCGCGCTTCCTGTCCGACCGCAGCCGCAACCGCTACAACCCGGCCAGCGGCCAGCTCGAGGTGTCGAAGATCTTCGACTGGTTCGGCGACGACTTCAAGCGCGGCCACCAGGGCATCGCCTCGCTGCCGGCCTTCCTGGCCCGCCACGCCGACCGCCTGGCCGACACGCCGGCCGACCGCGAGCGCGTGCGTGGCCAGCAGGTGCCCATCTCGCACCTCGACTACGACTGGAAGCTCAACGACGCCCGATGAGCACGCCCCGCGTCTCCCTCATCGTGCCGGTGCTCGACGAGGCCCTCGGCATCGCCGCCACGCTGGACGCGCTGGCCGCGCTGCGCGCGCAGGGCCACGAGGTGATCGTCGTCGACGGCGGCAGCCGCGACGACACCGTGGCGCGCTGCGCCGGCCGCGCAGACCAGGTGCTCGCGGCCCCGCGTGGGCGCGCCCGGCAGATGAACGCCGGCGCCGCGGCGGCACACGGCGAGGTGCTGCTGTTCCTGCACGCCGACACGCGGCTGCCGGCCGATGCGCTGGCGGCGGTGGCCGACGCGCTGGCGCGCGGCGCCTCCTGGGGCCGCTTCGACGTGCGCATCGAGGGCCGATCGGCGATGTTCCCGGTGATCGCCTGGATGATGAACGCCCGCTCGCGCCTCACGGGCATGGCCACCGGCGACCAGGCGATCTTCGTGCGGCGCGCGCTGTTCGCGTCGATCGGCGGCTATCCCGACCAGCCGCTGATGGAGGACATCGAGCTGTCGCGCCGGCTCAAGCGCCACGGCGCGCCGGCCTGCCTGCGCCTGCGCGTGGCCACCTCGGGCCGCCGCTGGGAACAGCACGGCGTCTGGCGCACCATCGTGCTGATGTGGCGGCTGCGCCTGCGCTACTGGCTGGGCACGCCGGCCGACGCCCTGGCGCGGGCCTACCGATGACCGGCGCGGTGGCGATCGTCGTGATGGCCAAGGCCCCGGTGCCCGGCCTGGCCAAGACCCGCCTGATCCCGGCGCTGGGCCGTGATGGCGCGGCCGCGCTGGCCGAGCGGCTGCTGCGCCACACGGTGGCCCAGGCCTGCGCGGCGGCGGTCGGGCCGGTGGACCTGTGCACCACGCCCGACACCACGCCGCACGTCACATCTGACGCGCGGCCCGCCGCCCTGCACCCGGCCTTCCAGGAATTGGCGGCGACGGGCCAGGTGGCGCTCAGCCAGCAGGGCGAGGGCGATCTCGGCCAGCGCATGGCCCGCGCCATCGACCGCCACCTGGCCCGAGGCCGGTGCGTGCTGCTGATGGGCACCGACCTGCCCGCGCTCGACGCGGCCGTCCTGCGGCACGCCGCCGCGGCGCTGGCCACCCACGACGCGGTGGTCGTGCCCGCGCTCGACGGCGGCTACGGCCTGGTCGGCCTGCGGCGCCCGGCGCCGTCGCTGTTCGAGGGCATCGCCTGGAGCACCCCGCAGGTGATGCAGCAGACCCGCGAGCGCCTGGCCGCCGCCGGACTGCGCCACACCGAACTGGCGCCCCTCGCCGACATCGACGAGCCCGCCGACCTGGCGCACCTGCCCCCGGGGTGGCTGGCATGATCGCCCGATGAAACGCCTGCTGCTCGTCGGTGCCGGCCACGCCCATGCCCAGGTGCTGCGCGACTTCGCGGCACGGCCGATGCCGGGCGTGGCGATCACCGTGGTGTCGCCCAGTGCGCTGGCGCCCTACTCGGGCATGGTGCCGGGCTGGCTGGCCGGGCACTACCGCTTCGACGAGATCTGCATCGATTTCGAGGCCTTGTCCCGCGCCGCCGGCGCCACCTGGGTGGCCGACGAGGTGATCGCCTTCGACGCCGACCAGCGCATGCTGATGCTGCGCAGCGGCACGGTGCTGGGCGCCGACCTGGTGTCGATCAACATCGGCTCCACGCTGCGGCCGCCGGCCGTCGACGGTGCCCGCGTGCTGTCGCTTCGGCCGCTGGGCGACCTGCACCGCGCCTGGGAGGCCCTGCTGGCCGACCTGGCGGCGCAGCCGCAGGGCCGCCCCATCGACCTCACCGCGGTGGGCGGCGGCGCGGCCGGGGTCGAGTCGCTGCTGGCGGTGCGCACGCGGCTGGCCGCGCTGTGCCCCGGCCGGCCGTTGACGGCGCGGCTGCTCACCCGCAGCCCCGACCTGCTGCCCGGCATGTCGCGCCTCGCCGCGCGCCAGATGCACGGCGTGCTGGCCGCGGCCGGCGCGGCCGTGCACACCAACACGGGCTTCGACGAGCAGGCGCCGCCCGCGTCGCCCGCCGATGCCGAACGGCTGGTGCTGTGGGCCACCGGCGCGCAGGCCCACCGCTGGCCGGGCCGCAGCACGCTGGCTGCCAGCGAGACCGGCTTCATCCGCATCGACGACCACTTGCGCTCGGTGTCGCACCCGGCGGTGTTCGCCGTCGGCGATTGCGCACAGTGGGCCGATCCGCTGCCCAAGGCCGGCGTCTACGCCGTGCGCATGGGGCCGGTGCTGACACGCAACCTGCGCGCCTGCCTGGGCGATGGTGCGCCGCAGACCTACTCACCGCAGCGCCGCTTCCTGGCGCTGCTGGCCACCGGCGACCGGCGCGCCATCGCCACCTGGGGCCCGTTCGCGGCGCAGGGGGCATGGGCCTGGCGCTGGAAGGACAGCATCGACCGCGGCTTCATTGCCGGCTTCGCCCGCGACCGCGGCGCCGCGCCGCCGGGCCCCACCGCCGGGCCACCCCTGCCCTGAGAGTCGGAGAGTCGGAGAGTTTTGATCATGCACGCTCGAGTTCCTCTCAGCCCCTGAGGCCTGTGCAGGGCGCGGCCATGGGATGCCGGGCTCAACGAATCCGGGGCTGATCCCCCCTCATTCGAGGGGTCCCCTCCCATCCAGGGGAGCGCCCCGCGCATTCAGGGGGAAGGCGACGGTTTGCCGCAGCCGTCTCAGATGCTTGACAACTATCATTGCGTGAACGCGGCCGGAGTGCGCCATTCAGGTGCGCCTTCGGCCCCGCCGGACTCTCTCCCTCATTCACGAGACCCACCATGAAGCAGTACGCACCGCTCGCCCTGATCACCTTCGCCGCCTTGGCTTCACCCGTGGCCCAGGCCGTGGAGGTGTCGCTGGCGGGGGCCACCTGGTCCTCCACCGGGGCCACGGGCCTGATCACCAGCAACTACAACGGCGAGACCGCCGTGCCGCTGTCGCCCACCGGCAACGCCAAGTTCGGTTTCGTCACGACCTTCAACGGCGTGGCCACGGTGCCCCCGCTGGCACTGAACCCCGGCGACGGCGGCGAGACCGAGACCAACGGCTCGAAGGTGCTGTCGAGCACCTTCACCGCGTCGGTCAACGACACGCTGAAGCTGCGCCTCAATTTCGTGTCCACCGACGGTCGTGGTTTCGACGACTACGCCTGGGCCCGCTTGGTCAACGTGGCCACCGGCAACACCGCCGCCTGGCTGTTCACCGCCCGCAGCGGCAACGCGCCCGACGGCGACGGCACGGGCGACTACGTGCCCGGCAAGGTGCTCAGCGACCAGGTCGACAAGCAGGCCGACAAGCAGCTCGACGCCGTGCTGAACGGCGGCGTGCCGATCGTCCACATGCCAGGCGGCACCAACACCAACTGGTCGCCGCTGGGCGTCGAGAACGTGTCGGGCTCTTACGGCTTCTGCTGGGCCGGCAACCCGCTGGAAGGCAGCTGCGGCTCGAGCGGCTGGGTCACCTCCGACTACAGCTTCACCGCCGGCGGCACCTTCCGGGTCGAGATCGGGGTGACGAACTTCGGCGACGAGGCCTACGACACCGCGCTGGCCTTCGACTTCACCGGCCTGTCGCAGGCCAACTTTGCCGGCGCGACCGTGCTCGAGAACCCGCCGCCGCCGGTGCCCGAACCCGGCACCTGGGCGCTGATGCTGGCGGGCCTGGGCGTGGCGGGGCTGATGGCGCGCCGGCACAACAAGGCCACGGCCGCCTGAGGCCGCGCGGCCGCCGAAGGCCGGCCGACGCCGGTCGGCGCGGCAGCAGGGTCCCCCATGGGGATCCTTCCGGGTGATCCGCCCCAGCGGGCCGACCTTGTCACGCCGAGGGCAGCCCGTCGGCGAACGCGGTGTGGGCAGGTCAGTCGTCGACCACCACCGTGCCCATCATGCCGCCGGCGGCGTGGTCGAGGATGTGGCAGTGGAACATCCACTCGCCGACGTTGTCGGCCACGAAGGCGATGTCGCAACTGCCGCGCGGGCCGAGGATGACGGTGTCGCGCCACTCGCGCATCGCGTTGGGCTTGCCGTTGTGCGCCAGCACCCGGAAGAAGTGGCCGTGCAGGTGCATCGGGTGCTCGAAATTGGTGTTGTTCACCATGCGCAGCACCACGTGCTCGCCGCGCTTCATGTGGAACAGCGGCTCGTGCATCATCGCGTGCTCGTGCTGGGCGGTGTAGTTCATGGTCCAGGTGATGCCGTGCTGGGCCATGATCTCCTCGACCTTCATCGGCTTGCCGTCCACCTGCGCGATGGCCGGCATGCCCTTCACGCCGCCATCGAACATCAGGTAGTGGCGCGTGGCCTTGTCCAGCCGCGGCTCGACGAGGCGGTTCGGCGCCATCGCCGCCGGGCGGCCCAGCCGCCGTGCCCGCACCGGCTTGCCGGCGTAGGCGATGCTGGCGATCTGGGTGCCGGTGCCTCGGCGGTCGACCACCGCGTGGGTGGCGCCGGGGGCGGCGCTGCCGTCGATGACCAGGTCGGTGCGCTGCCCGGGCGCGAGGAACAGCTTGCCGTCGGGGATGGGGTGCGGCGACACCGGCTGGCCGTCGTAGCTGACCACCCAGGGCGCGTGGCCGACGAACTCGAGTCGGAACAGCCGCGCCGAGGCCGCGTTGATCAGCCGCAGCCGCACGCGCTCGTTCGGCCGCAACTCGAGCTTGCGGTCGGGGCCGGCCGCGGTGCCATTGATCGTGAAGACGTTGCCGTGGCGGCCATCGCTGCCGAAATCGAGCACCTTGCCGAAATCCTCGACCTGCTTGTTGTCGTCGCCGAGCTTGAAGTCGGCCAGCACCCACACCACCTCGCGGTCGACCTGCACCGGACGGGGCTCCTCGACGATGAACGCGCCGTACAGGCCGCGCGGCACCTGCTCGAAGCTGGACTGGTGCGGGTGATACCAATAGGTGCCGGCGTCGGGCAACGCGAAGCGGTAGTCGAAGCTGCCGCCGATCTCGATGGGGTGCTGGGTGACGTGGGGCACGCCGTCCATGTCGTTGGGCACGCGCAGGCCATGCCAGTGCACCGTGGTCACCTGGGGCAAGTGGTTGACGACGTGCAGGTCGACCTTGTCGCCCTGCGCAAAGCGCAGCACCGGGCCGGGCACCGAGCCGTTGAAGCCCCACACCTCGGTGGCCGGACCATCGGCCCGCACCTTCTGCGAGAAGACACCGGCATCGAGCTTGAAAGGCGGGTGGGTGGCGGCACGGGCCGGCCCACCGGACAGCGCCCACGCACCGAGCGCGGCACCGGAGCCCTGCAGAAAATCACGGCGGCTGAACGTCATGGCGGAGTCTCCTGGCGTGGTCTGGCTCGGCCGATCGGCCGGCGACGCATCTGCACCGGCGGGCGCACCGGTGTCATCAGACTTTAACCGAGTCACTGCGGCCGTGGCAGGGCCAGTTGCGCCCTGGCCAGCAGCGCGCGCCCGCGCACATGGCAGCCGTCGAGGTGGTCGTTCACCAGCCCCATCGCCTGCATGAAGGCGTACACGGTGGTCGGGCCGACGAAGCTCCAGCCGCGGCGCTTCAGGTCCTTCGACAGCGCCACCGATTCGGGCGAGGTGGTCATGGCGCGCAGCGCCTCGGTCGTCATGCGCGCGGGGCGCGTGGCCGGCGCCGGCTCGAAGCCCCACACGTAGGCCGCCATCGACCCGAACTCGCGGCGCAGTTCGAGCACGCGGCGGGCGTTGTTGATCGTCGATTCGATCTTGCCGCGGTGCCGCACGATGCCGGCATCGGCCAGCAGGCGCGCCACGTCGGCCGCGTCGAAGGCGGCGACGCGCTCGGCGTCGAACTCGGCGAAGCCGCGGCGAAAGGCCTCGCGCTTGTTGAGGATGGTGAGCCAGCTCAGCCCGGCCTGGAAGCCTTCGAGGCAGACCTTCTCGAACAGCCTTCGGTCGTCGGTGACCGGGTGGCCCCATTCGGCGTCGTGGTAGTGCCGGTAGGCCGCGCTGGCCTGGCACCAGGGACAGCGCGCCAGCCCGTCGTCGGCGACGTACAGGGCACTGGCCCCGGCAGCCTCGGCGGCTGGCGGGAGGGAGGGCGGTGACGTGTCGGACATGGTGTGGTCAGGCGCCGATGGCGTGGCGCGCCATCGTGCCACAGTCCGCCGCCGCCCCCCTCCGTCGGCTGCGCCGGCATGGGCCGACCGAACCACTCTGCCGGCAGCTACCGCCTCGACGCGGTCGAGCGGCTGGTGTCCAGCGACGCCCGGCGGGCGCTGGACACGTCTTTCACGGAGACTGCCGGCATCACCGCCATGCGGCGGCTGACCGGCCCGCCCGGCAGGCTCAACGTGCGGCCGGTTGTTCAGGGCAGCGAGACAGGGTGGGTGAAGACCCAGTCGCGGTCCTTCACCGGCGTGTGGCAGCCCACGCATTCCTGCACGAAACCGGCGTCCTTGCCGTAGGGCTTCTGGTCCTTGCCCAGCCAGCGGGCGTAGCCCCAGCCCCCGGTGGACGCGTACTTGTCGCTTTGCTTGAGCATGAACTCGGCGTGGACGAAGGGGCCCGGCTCGGTGGCGGTTTCCCACTTGTCGTGCTTGACGCCCTTCCAGACCATCTTTCCGAGCACGGTGCCGTCGGGCCACGGGTTGGTCTTGCCTTCGCGGGCGGCCTTCACGGCCACGTCGTTGCCCAGCACCGCGCGCAGCGTGTTGTTGTCCGAGCGGTGGTGCACGCTGAGCACGCGCCAGTCCTTGTAGCCCTCGGGCAGCGTGATGCCGTTCGGCGCCGGGTCGGCGGACCAGGCGGCCGACGAGGTGGCCAGGAGCAGGGCGAGGACGGACGGTGTGAAGCGCATTGGGGCCTTGGCTGGGTGGAGGGGATCACTCTATACGGAGCGGGGCGATGCCTTATTCCCGCGATGGCCGCGCTTCGGCCGGCGGCGCCGAGGTCACTGCCCATGCCGGTCATCGCCGGGGGGGCGATGGCACGGGTGGGCCGCGGCGGGTGCCACAGGGTGCCGACGGAGTCGGCCTGGGCAACGGCCCCCCGTGCACCGTGCGCCCGTCCGCCCGTGGGCCCCTGCGCGACAGCCCCGGATCGGCCCGGGTGCGAAGATGACCCTCCGCCGCAGACACCATCGCCCCATGCACCCCCTGCTCATCGTCCTGATCGTCCTGGCCGCCGGCGTCGGCGGCCTGTGGCTCTTCACCTTCGCCACCGCCCGCCGCGTGGAAGCCATGCTGCCGCCCCAGGGTCGCTTCGTCGATGTGCCCGGCGCACGCCTGCACGTGGTCGAGCGGGGCCAGGGCCGGCCGCTGCTGCTGATCCACGGCCTGGCCGGGCAGTTGTGCCACTTCACCTACGCCGTGGTCGACCTGCTGGCCACGCGCTACCGGGTGATCGCGGTGGACCGCCCCGGCTCGGGCTACTCGGTGCGCCTGCCCGGCGCGTCGGGGGCGCTGTACGCGCAGGCCGATGCGATGGCGGCGCTGATCGACACCCTGCAACTCGAGCGCCCGGTCGTCGTCGGCCATTCGCTGGGCGGCGCGCTGGCCCTGGCGCTGGCCCAGCGACACCCGGGGCGCGTATCGGCACTGGCCCTGGTGGCCCCGCTGACCCACACCCCGAAGGACCTGTCGCCGGCCTTCAGCGGCCTGGCGATCACCCGGCCCTGGCTGCGCCACCTGGTGGCCTGGACGGTGGCGCTGCCGGCCACCATCGCCCAGCGCGACACGATCCTCGGCCTCGTGTTCGGCCCCGAGGCCGTGCCCTCCGACTTCGCCACGCGAGGCGGCGGACTGCTGGGCGTGCGGCCCAGCCATTTCGTCGCCGCGTCCACCGACCTGGCCGCGGTGATGCAGGACCTGCCCACCATCGAATCGCGCTATCCCACGATGCAGTTGCCGGTGGGCGTGCTGTACGGGCGCGGTGACCGCGTCCTCGACCCCACCACGCAGGGCCAGGGGCTGGTCGACCGCCTGCCGGGGGCGCGGCTCGACCTGGTGGACGGCGGCCACATGCTGCCGATCACGGCCCCCGCACGCACGGCCGCATTCATCGTCGACATCGCCGAGCGCGCACTGCACGGATCGGCCGGCAGGAGCCCGTCATGACCGAACCGACCCTCACCGACCACCCGGTCAATGGCATCCGTCTGCGCGTGGCCGAGCAGGGGCGCGGACCACTGGTGCTGTTCTGCCACGGCTGGCCAGAATCCTGGTACTCGTGGCGGCACCAGATGGCCGCCGTGGCCGCCGCGGGCTACCGTGCCGCGGCACCCGACATGCGCGGCTACGGCGGCAGCGACGCGCCGGCCGACCCCGCCCAGTACACGCTGCTGCACCTGGTGGGCGACATGGTCGACCTGGTGCAGCGCCTGGGCGAGACCCAGGCCGTGATCGTGGGCCACGACTGGGGCGCGCCGGTGGCCTGGCATGCGGCGATGCTGAGGCCCGATCTCTTCCGGGCCGTCGTCGGCATGAGCGTGCCGTTCACCCCGCCGGGTCGCGTCGACCTGCTGTCCGCGCTCGAGAAGATGGGCATCACCACCTTCTACATGCAGTACTTCCAGGCGCCCGGCGTGGCCGAGGCCGAGTTCGAGCAGGACATTGCCGCGTCGCTGCGGCGCATCTACTACAGCGCCTCGGGCGACGCGCCCGATGGCACCAGCTTCGGCGTGCTGGCCCCTGGCCAGGGCTTCCTGCACCACACCGTGGACCCGGCCGTGCTGCCGCCCTGGCTGAGCGCGCAGGACCTGGCCCACTACGCCGGCGAATTCGGCCGCGCCGGCTTCCGCGGCGGCCTGAACTGGTACCGCAACCTGCGCCGCAACACCGAGTTGATGGGCCCCTGGCGCGGCTGCACCGTGCGCCAGCCGTCGATGTTCATCGCCGGCACGCGCGATGGCGTGCTGAAGTTCCCCGCGTCGAAAGCCCAGATCGAGGCCTACCCGCGGACCTTGCCGGGCCTGCGCGGCTGCCACCTGCTCGACGGCGCCGGCCACTGGGTGCAGCGCGAGCGGGCGGACGAGGTCAACGCCTTGCTGCTGGGGTTCCTGAACTCGCTGTGAGCCTGCGCGCCTCGCGCCCGGCCGAGCCCTTCGGCGAAACCGGACATGCCGAAGGCGCTCCTCGATCAACCATTGATCCAGGCCAAGGAGGCCCGTCATCCGCGGCATCCACCAGGCCTGACTGAAGGCCATTCGATGGCATCGACATAAACTTCAACCTGAATGTCCGACCTGACTTGCAGCGCGGACATCGGTCCAACCAGGGAGATTCCATGTTCAATTCTCGACGCGGCCAGATGGCCTGCATCGCCGCGGCAGCGTTGGCCTTGGCCGGGTGCGCCACCACCGAGCAATCCCGCACCGTCGAGGTCGCGAAGGTGGCTGCGGCCTCCGCCCCGGCCTACCGTGGCGCACGTGCGCCGATTTCAGTGGGCAAGTTCGACAACCGATCGACCTACCAGCGAGGCATCTTTTCGGATGGCGTCGACCGCCTGGGGTCGCAGTCGAAGACCATCCTGGTCTCGCACTTGCAGCAGACCAATCGCTTCAGCGTGCTCGACCGGGACAACCTCGACGAAAGCAAGCAGGAGGCCCAGTACAAGGCCGCTGGGCAGACGATCAAAGGCGCGGACTACCTCGTCACCGGTGCTGTGAGCGAGTTCGGCCGCAAGGAAGTGGGGGACAAGCAACTGTTTGGCCTGCTGGGCCGCGGCAAGTCGCAGGTGGCCTACGCCAAGGTGACGTTGAACATCGTCAATCCACTGACCTCCGAGGTCGTGTTCTCGGTGCAAGGTGCCGGTGAGTACAGCCTGTCGGAACGCGAGGTGCTCGGCTTCGGCAGCACGGCCAGCTACGACGCGACGCTCAGCGGCAAGGTCCTCGATCTGGCCATCCGGGAGGCGGTCAACAACCTGGTCGCGGGCATCGATGCGGGCGGCTGGAAGCCGGTTCGCTGAGGAGCCCCCGATGCATGCAACGACGACGCTGCGCCGCGCAGCAGTCTGGGGGCTGGTCTTGACACTGAGCGCCTGCGCGACGCCCACAAAGCCGATCTACCAGTGGGGCGGATACCAGTCCGCGCTCTACAACTACCTGAAGGGCAACGTCTCGGATCCGGGCGCCCAGATCCAGCAACTCGAAGCCCAGGCGCAGAGAACCCTCGAGGCTGGCGCCGCCACGCCACCGGGGCTGCACGGACACCTGGCACTGCTGTACTCCAAGGTAGGCGACGATGCCAACGCGCTGAGGCACCTGGAAGCCGAGCGCAAGCTGTTTCCGGAGTCGGCGGCCTACATCGACTTCCTGCTCAAGCGCGCGGCAAAGCCCGCGTCCAAGTCCTGAAGGGCATGCGAATGATCAAACTCAGCATCGACTGCCAGGCGCCGGTCTGGGACCGCCTCGCCGCCACGGTCCTGATGATTCTGGCTGCGCTGGCGCTGGGCGGCTGCCAGACGCCCCCGTCGCCACGCGACTACACGGCCTTCAAACAGGCCAGGCCCGCCTCGCTGCTGGTGCTGCCGCCGATCAACGACACGCCTGATGTGCTGGCCACGCCCAGCGTGTTCGCGCAACTGAGCTTTCCGCTGGCCGAATCGGGCTTCTATGTGCTGCCGGTGTCTCTGGTGGACGAAACCCTGAAGGCGAATGGCATGCACACCGCCGCCGATGCGCACCAGATCGCACCGGCCAAGCTGCGCGAAATCTTCGGTGCGGACGCCGTGCTCTACGTTGCAGTGAAGAGCTATGGCGCGGTCTACAAGCTGGTGCAAAGTGAAGCGCTCGTCGTGCTCGACGCCAAGCTGGTGGACCTCAAGTCAGGACAAATGTTGTGGGAAGGCAGCGCCCGAGCGTCCAGTGCCGAACAGGGGGGATCGAACCAGGGCGGCCTGGTGGGCCTGCTCGTCAAGGCAGTGATCGAACAGATCGCCAACAACGTGAGCGAGCGCAGCCATCCCATCGCAGGCATCGCCAGCCAGCGACTGCTGGGGGCAGGCCGACCCAATGGCCTGCTGTACGGGCCACGATCGCCGAACTACATGAAGCAGCCCTGAGGTCGTGCAGCGGGCAGCCGCGGGACCTCACCGCCCCAGGCGCAGCACCACCATCGCCGCCCCGCCCAGCACCAGCACGAAGCCGGCCCAGTCGAGCGCGCTGGGTCGGTCGCCCACCAGTGCCATGGCGCCGATCACGCCCACCACCGGCACCATCAGCGTGGTGAGCGACGACACGGTGGCGCTGAAGCGCTCGAGCAGCACGAACCAGATCAGGTAGGCGAAGGCGGTCGCCACGATGATGTGATAGACCAACGCGGCCAGCACGACGGTGGGCACCGTGTCGGGCCAGCGCTCGCCGGTGAGCGCGGCGCCGATGCCGCCGCACAGCGCGCCGATCATCAACTGCCAGCCGGTGCTGGCGGCGCGGTCGCCGGCGATGGGCCAGCGCTTGGTGAACACCGTGCCCGCCGCCCAGGCGGTGGCGGCCAGCAGGGGCATCACCAGGCCGCGCAGCGTGCGCGCATCCAGTTCGCCGGCCTGCAGGCGCTGCACCACCGGCCAGGCCAGCAGCGCGATGCCGGCTGAGCCCAGCGCCAGTGCGGCGGCGCGGCGCCGGTCGGGCCGCTCGCCCAGCAGGGCCCAGGCCATCAGCGCCGAGATCATCGGCATGGTGTAGGTGAGCACCGAGGCGCGCGAGGTGCTGGTGGACAACTGCGCGAACGCGGTGCACAGGTTGAAGCCGGCCACGTTGAGCAGGCCGGCGACGATGAGCCGGGGCCATTGCGTGGGCCACAGCGGCCGTCGCTGCAGCATCGCATATCCGAGCAACAGCAGACCGCCTGCCCCCAGGCCCACCCAGCGCAGCGTGAACGGCGGCACCACCGACAGCACGATCTTGATGATGGGCCAGTTCAGGCCCCAGCACACGGCCAGCAGCGCAGGGATCAGCGCCGGGTGCATGCGCTGTGCGCCGACCCGCGCGGGTGTCCCCACCGCGCTCACCCGCGCTCGTATCCCACCAGCACCGACACCGCGTTGGCGCCCACCTCGTCGGTGGCGTAGCCGCCCTCGAAGACGAAGAGCATCGGCACTACCAGGCGCCGCAGCCGGCGGCCGATCTCGAGGTAGTCGTCCCCGGTGAGCTTGAACTTGGAGATGGGGTCGCGCTCGAAGGTGTCCACGCCCAGCGACACCACCACCGCCTCGCAGCCGCGCTGCACGGTGGCGTCGAGGGCCTGCTCCAGCGCCGCCAGCCAGGCCGGCGCCTGCGTGCCGGCCGGCAGCGGCAGGTTCAGCGTGTGGCCGGTGCCGGGGCCATCGCCGCGCTCGTCGGCATGGCCGCTGAAGTAGGGGTAGTCGTCGTGAGGGTCGGCGTGCAGGCTGGTGAAGAAGACATCGTCGCGGCGCCAGAAGATGGCCTGCGTGCCGTTGCCGTGGTGGTAGTCGACGTCGACGATGCCCACCCGCGCGAAGCGTGCGCGCAGCGCCTGCGCCGCGATGGCCGCGTTGTTGAGGTAGCAGTAGCCGCCCATCGCGTCGGCCGTGGCATGGTGGCCGGGCGGGCGGCAGATGGCCAGCGCGCTGCCGGCGCCCTGCAGGATCGCCTGCGTGGCCGACAGCGCGCACTGCGCGCTCCAGTAGGCCGCCTCCCAGGTGCCGGCGACGATGGCGCAGCCGGCATCGAGCGAGTAGAAGCCCAGTTGCCCCTCGATGTGCCGCGGCAGCACCCTGGGGCGGCCCAGGCCGGCGTGCCAGATCATGCCCAGCGCCGGGTGCTGGTGGCCGAGGGCCTGCCAGTCGCGCCAGGCGCGCTGCAGGAAACCGACATAACCGGCATCGTGAACGTCCAGGATCGGCGACAGGCCATGGTCGGCGGGCGAGCGCACGGCGCCCAGCGCCGCCGCCTCGAAGGCCGCCCTCACCCGCTCGGCGCGGACCGGCGACTCGAAGCCGCTGACCAGCCGGCCGCCGATCAGCTCACCGTGGCCGTGGTGGGCCTGGTGGTGCTCGGTGAACCAGGCGTCCATCGCACCGGCCGTGCGCTCAGGCGGCGAACTCGAAGCCGCGCCCGGGGGCGGCAGCAAACAGCGCGCGGGTGTACTCGTGCTGCGGCGCGCCGAACACCTGGTGCGCCGGGCCGTACTCCACCACCTGGCCCTTGGACATCACCGCCAGGTGATCGCACACCTGCGAGGCCACGCGCAGGTCGTGCGTGATGAAGAGCATGGCCAGGTTGAGGCGCCCGCGGATCTCCTCGAACAGCTGCAGAACCTGCGCCTGCACCGACACGTCGAGCGCCGACACGGCCTCGTCGGCGATGAGCAGTTCGGGCTCCATCATCAGCGCGCGGGCGATGCAGATGCGCTGGCGCTGGCCGCCCGAGAACTGGTGCGGGTAGCGGTCGAGCGCGCTCGAATCCATGCGCACCAGTTGCAGCAGTTGCTTCGCGCGCACCATGGCCTCGGCATGCGACAGGCCGTAGTTCACCGGGCCCTCGACCATCGCCTGGGCCACCGTGCGGCGCGGGTTGAGCGAGCGGTAGGGGTCCTGGAAGACGATCTGCACCCGCTTGCGCAGCGGCCGAAGCTGCCCGGCCGGCATCATCGCAATGTCGTCGCCGCCATCGGCCTCGTCGGGGTCGAGCACCACCTGGCCGCCGGAGGGGTCGATCAGCCGCACCACGCAGCGCGCCACGGTGGACTTGCCCGAACCGGATTCGCCGACGATGCCCAGCGTCTGGCCGCGGCGGATCTCGAGGTTCACGTCCTTGGCCGCGTGCACGCTGCGGTGCGGGCCGAACCAGCCCTTGTCGAGGTAGGTCTTCTCCAGGCCCTTGACGCGCAGCACCACCGGCGCGGACGCGTCATTCGCGCGTTGCTTCAGGTGCAGCGTGGGCACGGCACCGATCAGCATGCGGGTGTAGTCGTGCTGGGGGCGCTGCAGCACGTCGTGCTTGTCGCCCACCTCCACCATGTCGCCCAGGCGCAGCACGGCCACGCGCTGGGCCACCTCGGCCACCACGCCGAAATCGTGGGTGATGAACAGCACGCCGGCGCCGTGGCGCTTCTGCAGGTCGAGCACCAGCTTGAGGATCTGCGCCTGGGTGGTGACGTCGAGCGCGGTGGTGGGCTCGTCGGCGATCAGCAGCACCGGGTCGAGCACCAGCGCCATCGCGATCATGATGCGCTGGCGCTGGCCGCCCGAGAGCTGGTGCGGATACGACGCGACCATGCGCTCGGGGTCGGGCAGCAGCACCTCGCGCACGATGTCGAGCACCTTCTTGCGGCGCTCGGCGGGCGACAGCTGGGTGTGCTGGGCCAGCACCTCGTCGATCTGGTCGCCGCAGGTCATGACCGGGTTCAGCGCGGTCATCGGCTCCTGGAAGATCATCGACATGCGCGTGGCGCGCAGTTCGCGAAGGCGGAACAGCGGCGCGTGGGTGATGTCCTCGCCCTGCAGCAGGATCTGCCCGCCCTTGACCGGCAGCGACTTGGGCAGCAGGCCCATCACGCTCTGCGCGATGACCGACTTGCCCGAGCCCGATTCGCCCACCAGGCACAGGATCTCGCCGCGGCCGACGGTGAAGCTGACGTTCTTCACCGCCGTCGTGCGGTCGCCGCCGCTGGGCAGCGCGATGGTGAGGTTGCGGACCTCGAGGATGGGCGCGTCAGCGGTCATACGCGCTTTGCCATCTTGGGATCGAGCGTGTCGCGCAGCCCGTCGCCGAGGATGTTGACGGCCAGCACGGTGACCGCCAGGAAGATGCCGGGGAAGAAGATGTTGTGCGGGTACTCGTTGAACTGCGCCCGGCCCTCGGCCATCACGTTGCCCCAGGTGGGGATGTCGGGCGGCAGGCCCACGCCCAGGAAGGACAGGATGGCCTCGACCAGGATGCCCGACGCACAGATGAAGGTGCCCTGCACCACCAGCGGGGCCACGCAGTTGGGCAGGATGTGGCGCAGCATGATCAGCCAGGTGGGCGTGCCCAGCGAGATGGCGGCCTCGACGTACGGCTCTTCGCGGATCGACAGCACCAGCGATCGCACCAGGCGGGTGACGCGCGGGATCTCGGGGATGGCGATGGCGATCACCACCGTGGGCAGGCTGCCGCGCCACATGGCCACCAGCGCGATGGCGATCAGGATGGCGGGGATGGCCATCACGCCGTCCATCACCCGCATCAGCGGGCCGTCCAGCCAGCGCAGGAAGCCGGCCAGCAGGCCGAACAGGATGCCGAAGGCCAGCGCCACCACCGCCGTGGCCAGGCCGACGATCAGCGACACCTGGGTGCCGTAGATGACGCGGCTGTAGATGTCACGGCCGAAGCTGTCCGAGCCCATCAGGAAGCGGTGCTTGACCGTCTCGCCTTCCAGCGTGGTGATCTCGCCGGTCTTGCCGGGCAGCAGGTCGCGGCTGGCGGGGTCGAACAGCGTGGGGTCGACCGTGCCCATCCAGGGCGCCAGCAGCGCCACCAGCACCAGCAGCAGCAGCGCCACGCCGCCGATGCGCACCGAGGTGTTCTTGCGCACCCGCGCCCAGGCGCTGGGCTGGTTGACGACGGTATGCGCCTCGACCGAGAGCGCCTCGTACTGCACGGCATCGACGGGTTCTGTCTTCACTGTCAGTACCGGATGCGCGGGTCGAAGAACACGTAGGACAGATCGACCAGCAGGTTGATCGCCACGTAGATGAACGAGAACAGCAGGATCACGCCCTGGATGGTGGGAAAGTCGCGCGCCAGCACCGCGTCCACCGTGAGGCGGCCCAGGCCGGGGATGGCGTACACCGACTCGGTGACCACCACGCCGCCGATCAGCAGCGCGATGCCGATGCCGATGACGGTGATGATGGGCACCGCGGCGTTGGCCAGCGCATGGCGCATCAGCACCGCCAGTTCGGGCAGGCCCTTGGCCCGCGCGGTGCGGATGTAGTCTTCGCCCAGCGTCTCGAGCACCGACGCGCGGGTGACCCGGGCGATCAGCGCGATGTAGATCACCGACAGGGTGATGGACGGCAGGATGAGCTGGTACAGCCACGGCCCCACGCCGTCGGCGATGCGGCGGTAGCCCTGCACCGGCAGCCAGCCCAGCTTGAGCGAGAAGATCCAGATCAGCACGTAGGCCAGCACGAAGGCCGGCAGCGAGAAGCCCAGCACCGAAAAGCCCATCAGCCCGCGGTCGAGCCAGCTGCCGAAACGCCACGCCGCCAGCACCCCCAGCGGCACCGCCACCAGCACCGCCAGCGTGATGGTGATCACCGCCAGCGACACCGTCGGCTCGAGCCGCTGGCCGATCAGCGTGGTGACCTTGGTCTTGTAGTAGAACGACTCGCCCAGGTCGCCGGTGACGACGTTGCCGAACCAGATGGCGAACTGCTCCGGGATCGACCGATCGAGCCCCAAGCCGGTGCGGATCTTGGCGATCTGCTCGGTGCTGGCGGCATCACCCGCCAGCACGGCGGCGGGATCACCCGGCGTCAGCCGCAGCATCAGGAACACCAGCACCGCCACGATCAGCAGCACCGGGATCGTCGACAGCAGGCGGCGGAAGAGGAAGTTGAGCATCGGGCCTTCGGGTGGGCCGCGGGCAAAGGGACTCGCCCGCGGCCGCGCACGGCGTGCGTTAGTTCTTCTTCAGGTTCCAGTAGATGTTGCCGTTGGTGACGAAGAAGCCGCTGATGTTCTTGCGGGCCGCCATCGGCGCATCGAACTCACCCAGCGGCGCATGCGTGGCGATCTCGAAGGCGCGCACGTGCATGGCCTCGCCGAGCTTCTTCTTGGCGCCCTCGTCGGTGGCACGCATCAACTGGTTGCGAAGCTCGACCATCTTGTCGTCGGTGGCCCAGCCGAACCAGGTGCTCTTCTCGCCACGGGTGTCCATGGTCGGGTTGCTGATCGGGTTCCACACGTCGAAGGCCTGCCAGGCGGTGAGGAACATGTGCCAGCCGCCCTTGTCCGGCGCGTCCTTCTTGGCGCGGCGGCCGACCAGGGTCTGCCAGTCCATCGCCTGCAGGTCGACCTTGAAGCCGGCCTGGCGCAGCAACTGCGCGGCCACGTCGGGCAGCTTCTGGATCGAGGCCAGGTCGGTGGGCTTCATGATGACGATGGGCGTGCCGTCGTAGCCGCTGGCCTTGAGCAGGTCCTGGGCCTTCTTCATGTTGCTCTTGGCCTGGATGTCGCTGCCCGCGGTGCTGCCGAAGGGCGTGCCGCAGATGAACATGCTGGGGCAGGACTTGTACAGTTCCTTCACGCCCACCTGCGCGCGCAGGAAGGGCTCTTGCGTCATCGCCGCCAGCGCGGCCTGCCGCACCTTGACGTTGTCGAATGGCTTGGACAGGTGGTTGAAGCGCGCCATGTACTGCAGGCCCAGGTTGGCCACCTTGGGCAACTGGACATTGGCGTCGGTCTTGACGGATTCGTAGTGGTCGAACGAGAGCTGCTCGATGATGTCGACCTCGCCCTTCTGCAGGGCATTGACCTGCGCCTGTGCATCGCGGAGCGCCAGGTTCCATTCGACGCGGTCGACGTACACCCGCTTGCCGCCGGCCGAGCCGGACGGCGGCTCGCTGCGCGGCACGTACTTGGCGAACTTGGTGTACACGGCCTTGT
>NZ_MWLO01000104.1:0-10600 GCF_002198735.1 Ideonella sp. A 288 | reverse complement strand
GCCCTTGCGCAGCTTGAAGGTCCACAGGCGATGGTCGGCGCTTTCGGTCCAGCTCTCGACCATCTGCGGCTTGATCTTGGCGTTCTCGTCGGTGCCGAACAGCGTGTCGTAGATCATGTAGCCGTGATTGCGGCTCATGTAGGCGGTGGTCCAGATGGGGTCGAGCACCGCGAGGTTGGAGTGCGGCACGATGCGCAGCACGTTGGCCTGGGCCATGGCACCGGTGTGGAACAACGCCGCACCAGCCAACAGCGCCAGCGACACGAGCGATCTGCGATGAACCTTCATGGGGACCTTTCGACAATGCACTGAAGAGACCTGCAATCGGTGTGCCACGACAGCACACCACCCGATGCGCCATTGTGGTGGCATGCCACAAGGGGCCCGATCAGGGCAAACACCCGGCCGCGCCGGCGGGCTCCGGCGGGCGGCGCGCCAGCAGTTCGGGCACCAGCAACTCGTGGGCCGCGGCCACCTGCAGCAGGGCCGCGTCGCCCTGCGGGCGGCCGATCAACTGAACACCCATGGGCCAGCGGCCGGCAGGGTCGAAGCCGGCAGGCACGCTGATGGCGGGCAGCCCGGCGAAGGTGGCGTAGATGGTGGCCTCCATCCAGCGGTGGTAGGTGTCCATCGGGCGGCCGGCCACCTCGCGCGGCCAGGTGGTGGCCATCGGGAAGGGCCACACCTGCGCCACGGGCAGGGCCAGCACGTCGAAGCGCTCGAACAGGCCGAGCAGGTGCTGGTGGAAGGCGGTGCGGGTCTGCGCCGCGGCCATGAAGTCGGCGATGGACAGGCTTTGTGCCTGGTCGAATTCCCACAAGGCCTCGGGCTTGATCTGCTCGCGCGCACCGGGCGCGCCCATCACCGCACCCACCGACGGCGCCACCAGCGCGCGGCGCCACAGCAGCCAGGCCTGCCACACGCGTTCGGCGTCGAAGCCCAGCGCCAGCGGTTCGACCTCGGCACCGGCCGACGCCATGGTCTGCAGCGCGGCCTCGCACACCGGCAGGATGCCGGGCTCGACGGCCAGGCGCCCGCCCAGGTCGCCGAGCCAGGCGATGCGCACGCCGCGCAGGCTGGCGTCGGGCCCGGGGATGAATTCCTGCGGGCCCTGCGCGATGGACAGCGGGGCCCGGGGGTCGTACCCGGCCTGGATGGACAGCAGCCGGGCGAGGTCGCGCACCGTGCGCGCCATCGGGCCGTCGGTGCCCAACTGGCTCACGAACAACTCAGGCCTGGGCCAGGCCGGCACGCGGCCCTGGCTGGGCCGCAGGCCGTAGACATGGTTCCAGCACGCCGGGTTGCGCAGCGAGCCCATGAAGTCGGAGCCATCGGCCACCGGCAGCAGGCGCTGCGCCAGGCACACCGCCGCGCCGCCGCTGGAGCCACCGGCGCTGACCGACGGATCCCAGGCATTGCCGGTGCTGCCGAACAGCCGGTTGTAGGTGTGCGAGCCCAGCCCGAACTCGGGCATGTTGGTCTTGCCGATGACGATGCAGCCGGCGGCCTTCATGCGCGCGACGAAGATGCTGTCGTCGCGCGGAAGCGCGTCTTTCAGCAGCGGGCTGCCGAAGGTGGTGGGCAGGCCGACGGCGTTGCCGGTGTCCTTGATGGCCTGCGGCATGCCGTGCATCCAGCCGCGCGAGCGGCCCTGCGCCAGTTCGGCGTCGCAGGCGTCGGCCTGGCCCAGCAGCTCGTCGTCGGGCCGCAGGTTGACGATGGCGTTGAAGTGCGGGTTGAGCCGGTGGATGCGCGCCAGGTAGGCCTGCATCACCTCGCGGCAGGACACCTGCCGGGCGTGGATGGCCCGCGACAGCGCGTGGGCATCGAGATCGGTCAGGGCGTCGGCGGACGTGGACATCAGCCTCGCAGTGTGCCCAGCCGACTTTGCCGGGCGTTAACCGGATTCGGCAATCCCCGGCCCGGGGATTGCCCCCGGGCCCGGATCGGTGCGCGTCAGGCCGCCACGGCCCCGGCCGGCGCAGCGCGCGAGCGCTGCAGGATCTCGCCGATCAGCACCTGCTTCATCGCCTCGGCCGTCTCGTTGGGGCCCTGGCAGGTGCCGGCCGCGTGGTGACCGCCGCCGCCGTGTTCCAGCATCAGCGTGCCCACGTCCACCGCATTGCCGCGGTCGAAGATGCTCTTGCCCACGGTGTACACGGTGTTCAGCTTCTCGCGGCCCCACATCACGTGCATCGAGATGTCGCACTGCGGGAACATGGCGTACACGACGAAGCGGTTGCCGGCGTAGATGGTCTCCTCGGCCCGCAGGTCGAGCACCACCAGGTTGCCGTGCACCTGCGCCACGCGGCGGATCTGCGCGCGGAACAGCTCGTGCTGCGCGAAGAACAGTTCCACGCGCTCCTTCACGTCGGGCAGCGCCAGGATGTCGGCGATGGGCATGTCGCGGCAGCAGTCGATGAGCATCATCATCAGCTGGTAGTTCGAGACGCGGAAATCGCGGAAGCGGCCAAGGCCGGTGCGCGCGTCCATCAGGAAGGACAGCAGTTCCCAGCCCTGCGGCTGCAGCACGTCGTCGCGGCTGAAGCCGGCCGAGTCGGCCTTGTCCACCGCGTCCATCATCGCGTCGCTGACGCGCGGGAAGCGCGCCTTGCCGCCGAAGTGGTCGTACACCACGCGGGCGGCCGACTTGGCGTCGGGCTGCAGGATGTAGTTGGGCGAGGCCACGCCCTGGTTGCGCTGGGCCTCGCTGGCGTGGTGGTCGAAGCACATGCCACAGCCCGGCACATAGGGCAGGTTGGTGATGATGTCGCGGTCGGTGACCGCCACCTTGCCGTCCTGCACGTCCTTGGGATGGTGGAAGACGATGTCGCCCAGCATGCCCATTTCCTTGAGCAAAACGGCACAGACCAGGCCGTCCATGTCGCTGCGGGTGAGGAGTCGGTAGGGCTTGGCGAGTGCGTTCATGGGCGTGGGCTTCCTGGGCAAGAAAGGGTCGTGGGCCGTGCACGCCGACGGGGGTGGCCAAGCGTGCCTCGATGGGTTATCGGCACGCCGGGGGCCAGGGTTGAGGCCGATTTCGAGACGCCGGCCCGAGGGCTGGCGTCGGCTCGCCGCCCGGCGTGCTCAGCCCGGTGCGATCAGCCCGGCTGGCGCAGGCCGTGCAGCGCCTGCCGGGTGGCGTCGAGGCCTTGCGCCCACACCTGGCGCTTCCAGGCGTCGGTGTCGGTGTAGAAGGCGTCGCGCAGGTCGCGGCGGATCTGCCGCGCCAGCGCGGCGTCGGCCTCGGGGTGCGCATGCAGCCAGTGGTCGGCGCGCAGCGCGGCCATCATCTGCGGCAGCGGCACGGTGCCGAACTCGAGGCAGATGCCGGTGTACTCGGCCTGCGGGCATTCGCCGTCCACCGCCTGCTGGATCGGCCCGGTCATCGGGATGCTGGTCGAGGTGCCGGTGTGCACCGAGGTGACGCCCTCGCCCCACCAGCGGCGGGCGCGGGCCAGCGCCGCGCCGGCGTCGTGGCTGGCGAAAATGCGCTCGCCCACGCCCGCCGGGCCCAGCCCGGTGTGCAGGTCGATCCAGGCCAGCCGGCGGCAGGTGCCGGCGTGCCGGCGCAGCACCTCGCGGAACACGCGGTGGCTCCAGGTGGGCTCGCGGCCGCCGTAGTACAGGCCCATCGGGCGCGTGTGCTGGCCCCGGGTGACGGCCATCTGCGCACGGCGCGGCCCCATCGCGTCCAGCCGCGCGGCCAGCGCGGCCTCGTTGTCGGGCGTGGGCGGCCAGGTGGGCGGCAGCAGCAGCGACTCGATCGCCGCGTAGTCCGGGTGCTCGGGCAGCGGCTGGCCGAAATCGACGAAGTTGCGGTTCAGGTCGACGTTCTCGTGCGTCACCCGCCGGGTGAAGGCAAAGCCGTGCGGGTTGACGGCATGCACGTGGACGATGGCGGTGTCGGCATCGGCGGCCTCGCGCAGCGACGCGCCCAGGGCCAGCAGACCGGCCTGGATGCCGCAGCCGGCATGGCCCTCGACGCCATGCACGCCGCTGGTGGTGAGCAGCACCTTGGCGGCATCGGCGGGGCCGTCGCGCACCACGTCCACCGCCAGCACCTCGCCGGCGGGGCCGCGCAGCGGGTGCGGGTGCGATTCCACCGCCAGCCCGCGCGCGGCCACCAGCGCCAGCCAGCGCTGGCGTGCGCTCGCGTGGTCGGGGCTGAAGGCGTCGGCGATCGGATCGAAGGGCACGGGGCGGCCGGGCGACGGCGGTGGCGTGGACGGGCCTGGCCGAGTATCGGCCGTGGCGCCGCACCCGGGCGTTGGGGTCAATCCCGGCCACCGAATTGCCGAAAACCGATAGCGCCCCGGCGCGCCGCTGCCTAGCATCCGTTGGCCATGCGCCGACGCCTCGCGATCCTCTCCCCGTTCGAAGGGCTCGTGGCCTTTGCCGCGCGGCATCCCGACGACGGGGCCAAGGTGGCGGCCGCGCTGTCGCCCTTGCGGCCCGACTGGCACTTCGACACCTACCGCGTCAGCGACGGCCAGTGGCCCGACGACGTCGCCGGACACGACGCCTGGGTGATCACCGGCAGCCCGGCGTCGGTGAACGACGACCGGCCCTGGATCGGCCGGCTCGAGGCGTTGGTGCGCGAGCGCCATGCGCAGCGCCGCGCGATGGTCGGCCTGTGCTTCGGGCACCAGGTCATCGCCAAGGCGCTGGGCGGGCGCGTCGGCCCGTCACTCGGCGGCGGGCGCTTCGGCACGGCGCCGCTGCAACTGCAGCAGCCGCAGCCCTGGATGCAGCCGCCGCAGGCCGACCTGTCGCTCTACGCCGCCCATGTCGACCAGGTGCTCGAGCCGGCACCGCAGGCCGTGGTGCTGGGCGGCGATGCGTTCTGCCCGGTGGGGGCCTGCGCCATCGGCACGCACGTCTTCACCACGCAGTACCACCCCGAGTTCAGCCGCGCCGTGATGGACGACGTGCTCGACGAGATGGCCCCGCACCTGCCGGCCGCCGACCTGGCGCGTGGGCGCGCGCAACTGGCCCGCCCGGTGGACGCGCCCCTCGTGTGGCAGTGGATCGCACGCTTCGTCGACACCCAGGACCCACCGCCCCGATGACCCCTGCCTACCCCCGCCTGGCGCTGCACGTCGCCGGCCACTGGCTCACCGAGGCCAGCGGCGGCACGCGGCCGGTGGTCAACCCGGCCGACGAGAGCGTGCTCGGCCACCTGCCGCTGGCCGGCGTGGCCGAGTTGCACGCCGCCGCCGAATCGGCCGCACGCGGCTTCGCCATCTGGCGCCGCCGGTCGGCGCTGCAGCGCTGCGACACGCTGCGCCGCGCCGCGCAGCTGATGCGCGACCGCGTGGCGCAGATCGCCACCGTGCTGACGCTCGAGCAAGGCAAGCCCGGCGCCGAGGCCACGCGCGAGGTGCTGCTGTCGGCCGACATCATCGACTTCCAGGCCGAAGAGGCACGTCGGCTGTACGGCCGCACCATCCCGCCACGCGTCGAGGGCATCGTGTCGCAGACCGTGACGCGCCACCCCATCGGCCCGGTGGCCGCCTTCACGCCGTGGAACTTCCCGGCCAACCTGCCCTCGCGCAAGCTCGGCAGCGCGCTGGCCGCCGGCTGCAGCGTGGTCATCAAGCCGGCCGAGGAAACGCCGGGCACCTGCCTGCTCATCGTGCAGGCCTTTCTGGATGCGGGCGTGCCACCCGAGGCATTGAACCTGGTCTGCGGCGACCCGCCGCTGGTCAGCGAGACGCTGATCGCCCACGACGCCATCCGCAAGGCCTCGCTCACCGGCTCGGTGGCGGTGGGCCAGCGCCTGGGCGCGTTGTGCGCGGCGCGGGTGAAGCGCTTCACGTCCGAACTGGGCGGCCATGCGCCGGTGATCGTCTGCGAGGACGCCGACCCCGCGGCGGTGCTGAAGCTGTCGGTGCCGGCCAAGTTCCGCAACGCCGGCCAGGTGTGCGCGTCGCCGATCCGCTTCATCGTGCACCGACGCCATTGCGCCGACTTCGCCATGCGCTTCGCCGAGGCCGCCCGCGCGCTGCGCCTGGGCCCGGGCCTCGACCCGGCCACGCAGATGGGTCCGCTCACCCACGCGCGCCGGCTCGACGACATGGTCGCCTTCGTCGCCGACGCGCGCGACCAGGGCGCGCGCATCCTGTGCGGCGGCGCCCGCGCGGCGCGGCCGGGCTGGTTCTTCGAGCCGACGGTGATCGAAGGAGCGCCGCCAACTTCGCGTGTCATGCAGCAGGAGCCCTTCGGCCCGATCGCGCTGATCGACCCCTTCGACATGCTGGACGAGGCCATCGACCGCGCCAACGCCCTGCCCTACGGCCTGGGCGCCTACGCCTTCACCCGCGACCTCGACACCAGCCACCGCCTGGCCGACGAGATCGAGGCCGGCATGGTGGGCATCAACCACTACGGCGTGTCGCAGCCCGAGGCGCCGTTCGGCGGCTGGAAGCACAGCGGCATCGGCTCCGAGCAGGGCAGCGAAGGCCTGCTCGCCTACACCGATGTGAAGCTGGTGGTGGTGGGCCGATCGGCTTGACCATCGCACCGCACCCATCGCCCCAGAACCCCACCGACGAGCCCCCGATGACCCACGACACCGACGCGCTCCTGCGCGACAACGCCCAGTTCCTGTGGCACCCGATGGCCCACCCCAAGGCGATGCAGGCCAGCAAGCCCGACATCATCGCCCGCGGCCAGGGCTGCTGGGTGTGGGACGTGCACGGCCACAAGATGCTCGACGGCGTGGCGGGCCTGTGGAGCAGCAACCTCGGCCACAGCTGCCAGCCGGTGCGCGACGCCATCGTCGCGCAGCTCGACGAGCTGCCCTTCTTCAACACCTTCCGCGGCACCACGCACCCGCGAGCCATCGAGCTGTCCGCCGCGCTGGTCGAGCTGATGCGGCCCGACGGCGTGGCCGCGGTGATGTTCAGCAACGGCGGCTCCGACGCGGTGGAAGGCGCGCTCAAGCTGGCGCGGCAGTACCACAAGCTGCGCGGCGAGAAAGACCGCAGCAAGTTCATCGCGATGAGGCAGGGCTACCACGGCGTGCACTTCGGCGGCATGAGCGTCAACGGCAACACCAACTTCCGCCGGCCCTACGAGCCGCTGCTGCCGGGCTGCTTCCACATCGACAGCCCCTGGCTGTATCGCAATGCCTATGTCACTGGGGATGAACCGCAGGACGAGGCCGAGCTGGGCCGCCTGGTGGCCGCGCAGCTCGAGCGCGAGATCGTCTTCCAGGGCCCCGACACCGTGGCCGCCTTCATCGCCGAGCCCATCCAGGGCGCCGGCGGCGTGATCGTGCCGCCGGCCAACTTCTGGCCGCTGGTGCGCGAGGTCTGCGACCGCCACGGCGTGCTGCTGATCGCCGACGAGGTGGTCACCGGCTTCGGCCGCACGGGCGCGATGTTCGGCACGCGGCTGTGGGACGTGAAGGCCGACCTGTGGTGCCTGGCCAAGGGCATCAGCTCGGGCTATGTGCCGCTGGGCGCCACGGCCATCGGCGACAAGGTGGCCGACGTCTTCCTGCGCGACGACACCGCCGCCGGCCAGATCACCCACGGCTACACCTACAGCGCGCACCCGGTGGCGGCGGCCGCGGCCATCGCCACGCTGAAGCTCCTGGTGGCACAGGACATCCCGGGCCATGTCGCCCGCGTCAGCGTCCCCTTCCAGCAGCGCCTGCGCGGGCTGGTGCAGCGGCACGATTTCGTCGGCGACGTGCGCGGCCACGGCCTGATGCTGGGCATCGAGATGGTGGCCGACCAGGCCAGGCGCACGCCGCTGCCCAAGACCAGCGACATCCCGGCGCGGGTGGCGCGGGCGGCCTACCGGCGCGGGCTGATGGTGCGGGTGTCGGGGCCCAACCTGATCCTCTCGCCGCCGCTGGTCATCAGCGCCGCCGAGCTCGACTTCCTGTGCGACGCGCTCGAGGCGGCGTTCGCCGAGGTGGCCGAGGCGGCCGCCCCGCGATGAGCGCCGGCCCGACCATCCTGCTGGTCGGCACCGCCGACACCAAGAGCGACGAGCTCGCCTTCATGCGCGAGCGGCTGCAGGCGCAAGGCGCCGGCGTGCTGCTGATGGACGTGGGCGTGCTGGCCGCCGGGCACGTGCCGGTGGACATCGCCAACCACGCGGTGGCCGCCGCCGCCGGCCACGCGCTGCCGGCGCTGGCGGCCTGCGGCGACGAGCACCAGGCCATGACGGCCATGGCCGCCGGCGCCGCCACGATCGCGGCGCGGCTGCAGGCCGAGGGCCGCGTGCAGGGCCTGCTGGCGCTGGGCGGCACGATGGGCACCGACCTGGCCTTCGACGTGGCAGCGGCGCTGCCGCTGGGCGTGCCGAAGGTGGTGGTGTCGACCGTCGCCTACTCGCACCTGATCCCGCCCGAGCGCATCACGCCCGACCTGATCATGGTGTTGTGGGCCGGCGGCCTGTACGGCTTGAACAGCCTGTGCCGCTCGGCGCTGGCGCAGGGCTGCGGCGCGGTGGTCGGCGCCGCCGCCGCGGCGCTGCCGCCCCGGCTCGACCGGCCGCTGGTGGGCATCACGTCGCTGGGGCAGAGCTGCCTGGCCTACATGGTGCGGCTCAAGCCCGCGCTCGAGGCGCGCGGCTGCGAGGTGGCGGTGTTCCACACCACCGGCATGGGCGGTCGCGCCTTCGAGTCGCTGGCCGCGGCCGGCCGTTTCGCGGCGGTGATGGACTTCAGCCTGCAGGAACTGGCCAACCACCTGGGTGGCTCGGTCGTCACCGCCGGGGCCGACCGGCTCACCGGCGCCGGCCGCGCCGGCACGCCGCAACTGGTGGCGCCCGGTGCGGTGGACATGGTCGACTTCCCGGCCTGGCAGCCGGTGCCGGCGTCGCTGCAGGGGCGTGCCGTGCACGTGCACAACCGGCTGATCGCCTCGGCCACCTCCGCCGCGCCGCTGCGCCGGGCCATCGCCGCCGAGATCGGTGCGCGCCTGGCCCGGGCCACCGGCCCCACCTGCCTGCTGCTGCCGCTGCGCGGCATCGAGCAGTGGGACCGGCCCGGCGAACCGATGCACGACCCCGAGGGCCTGGCCACGTTCGTCGACGCGATGCGCGCGGCGGTGGCGCCGGCCACCCGCTGCGTCGAGCTCGACGCGCACATCAACGACGCCGCCTTCTGCGACGCCGCGCTCGAAGTCTTCGACGGCTGGGTGGCGCAGGGCCTGGTGCGCCTGGGGCGCGATCGAGGACCCGGGGCCCCGCCACGGTCCGCGGTCCGCGCGGGGGACGGGCGCCCATGACGCAGGCGCTGATCCTCGACTTCGGCGGCGTCATCAGCCGCACACTGTTCGAGACCCACGCCGACACCGAGCGCGCGCTCGGCCTGCCGGCGGGCACGCTGCAGTGGCGCGGGCCCTTCGATCCCGCCGGCGACGCGCTGTGGCGCGCCATGCAGGCCGGAGAGCTCACCGAGCGCGACTACTGGCTGCAGCGCACCCGCGAGGTCGGCCGCCTGGTGGGCGAAGACTGGGACCGCATGGAAACCCTGGTGCAACGCGCCCGTGGCGCCGAGCCCGACGCCGTGCTGCGGCCCGAAACCGCCGCGCTGATGCGCGAGGCGCGGGCCGCAGGCATCCGACTGGCCATCCTGTCCAACGAACTCGACCTGTTCTACGGCCGAGCGCTGCGCGAGCGCATGGCCCTGCTGCGCGAGGTGGAGCTCATCGTCGACGCCACCTACACCGGCGTGCTCAAGCCCGACCCGCGCGCCTACACGCTCTGCCTCGAGCAGCTCGGCCTGGCGGCGACCGATGCCGTGTTCGTCGACGACCAGCCGCGCAACATCGCCGGCGCCGTGGCGGTGGGCCTGTGCTGCGTGGCCTTCGATGTCACCCGACCGGCCGAGGCCTGTCGCCAGGCGCGTCGGCTGCTGGGGCTGCCCGACCCCGACCTTGCCGGGCCGCCGCTGGCCGCCTGACCGCCGCGCGCACCATCGCTGGCCCCGGCCGCCCCGATACATCGAGTGACAATTTCGCCACGCGGGTCGGTTGTGGCGACGGGCCTTTGAGCTGGCGCTATGCGCCTGGCTCCGGCCGCTGCCAGGATGCCGTGGGGTTCATCGAGCCCGCCAACGTGGCTATGATTACCTTTCCCACCCCCTGAACAGGGGGCATCCCCTACACGAAAGTACGGGCGACCTCGACGGTCCGCGTCGCACAATCGTTTCGCCTTGCCGTGGCAGGGCCCTTCAACGGAAACCTCCGACCATGCAAAAGATGTTCCAAGAAGTACACGCCCAGGGCCGCTCCGCGCCGCATGGCGCCGGCGCCCTGGTCTGGCTGCGCAACTCCGCCGCGGCACTGGCCCTGGTCGCGTTCGGCGCCACGGCCCAGACCCCGGCCGCGCCGACCGTCGTCGACGTGCAGCCTGGCGACACCTTCTCGGGCATTGCCACCCGGTTCACCGGCGACCCCAGCAAGTGGCGCCGCCTGTACCACCCCAAGCTCAGCGGCCTGGCCAATCCGAACCTCATCGCGGCCGGCACGCAGATGGAACTGGTCACCTCGCCCAGCGGCACGCAGTACCTGCGCGTCGTCACCGGCCATGCCGGCCATGCGGGCCACACCGCCGCAGCCGCCGCACCGGCACC
>NZ_MWLO01000103.1 GCF_002198735.1 Ideonella sp. A 288 | reverse complement strand
GCGCAGCCGACCGCCACAGTCAGCGCCACCGTCGGCTGCCGCCTGCCGCGCCGCGCCGATCTCCGGACGGAAGGAACGACCGCTACCAGCGGCGAACCGCCGCGCTCCAGCCCTGGCTGCCGTCGGTCAGAACACCGCGTGGTCGCCACGCTCGGGTGCGGCGGCACCGCTCACCAGGCGCGCATAGAAGTCGAACAGCGTCTCGGTGCCGGTCGATAGCGTGGCCGCGGCGTCGCAGCGGCCCGTGGTGGGGTCGAGCACCAGCATGGATTCGGTGGCGTGATAGCGCCCGATGCGAGCGAGTTCTGCCTTGGCCGAGAGCGGAGGCAGCACCCGACTGGCGGTGCCCAGCACGCCGATGATGGCGTCGAGCATCCCGCGACCGGCAGCTGGCGGAAGCGCGGCGTCCGGCCGAACAGCTCGAACAGGCGCTCGCCCTGCTGCCGCGGCGTGATCGCCGGGCCCGGGCCGCCGATGGGCAGCACGCGGTTGCGGCGCGCCGGGTCGTCCTGGCAGTCGGCCAGGTCGTCGGCCAGGTCGTCGTCGCTGATCGGCTTGCAGGCCGTCAGCGTGCTGTCGCCGAACACCAGGAAGGGCTGGCCGCGCACCTCATCCTGCCGCATGCGCCCTACCACGTGACGTTCCTTCGGGCCGTGCGCGTGGGCGATGACTTCCGGCTGACCGAGTTCAACGGGCTGCCCGTGCACTGACCCGGGCCCGCGGCCACGCGCCCGCGCGCTCAGCCTATGCACGGCCGGACATATCCACTTTCCTGCGTCGATTGGATAGCCTCCAGGGCTTTGCAGGAGAGATGCCGATGCGTTCCAGTCTGTCGCGCCGCGACGCGATGTTCACGATGGCCCTGGCGCTGGGCCTGGGCGGGGCGCGGGCCCAAGGCACCGCGCCCGCCAAGCCCGATGCGGTGTGGGGCAGCGGCCCCAACGCGTTCTCGCTGGCCACCGGCAGCCCGGGCGAACTGGGCCTGCTGGAGGTGCTGGCCACCGACTTCGCCCGCACGCACGACGCCACGGTGTCGTGGTTCAAGGCCGGCTCGGGCCAGGCCATGCGCCTGCTGCGGGAGCGCAAGGTGGACATGGTGCTGGCCCATGCCCCGCCGGCCGAGCGCAAGGCCGTGGCCGACGGCTGGGCCACGGGCCGGCGGCTGATCGGCTCGAACGAGTTCTGGATCCTCGGCCCCGTCGACGACCCGGCCCGGCTCGGCATCGCCAGCGACGCCGCCGACGCCTTCCGGCGCCTGCAGGATGCCGGCGCGAAGTTCGTCTCGCGCGGCGACAACTCGGGCACGCACCAGAAGGAGAACGAGATCTGGAAGGCCGCCGGCCGCACGCCGGGCGGCGCGGGCCTGATCGTCACCAAGGACTTCATGACGGCCAGCATGCGCCGCGCCAACGACGAGGGCGCCTACTTCCTCACCGACTCCAGCACCTTCATCGCCGAGCAGCGCAACATGCCCCGACTGAAGCGCGTGTTCCGCGGCGGCCCGATGCTGGCCAACCCCTATCACACCTTGTACCTGACCGAGCCGACGCCCGGCGCCGCCACGGCCCGCCGCTTCGGCGACTACCTGGCCTCGGACAAGGTGCAGGCCCTGATGCGCGACTTCGGCCGCGACCGCTACGGCGAGCCGATGTACAACGACGCGACGAGCACCGCCAGGATCATCGGCGATTGAACCTGCCGCACGCGGAGCGGCGGCCGCCCACGCCCGATCAGGGCACGCCGAAGCCGGAGCGCTTGAACACGGCCTGCGCCGGCTCACTGCGCAGGTAGGCGATGAACTTGCGCGCCAGCGCCGGCTGCCGGGTGTCGGCCACCACGCTGGCCAGGTAGCGCACCGGGGTGGCGGTGGGCAGCGTCTCCACCACGCGCACCCGCCCGGCGGCCTGCGCCGCGTCGGTGGCGTAGACGAAACCGGCCTCGACATCGGCACTGGCCACCAGGGCCAGCACCGCGGGCACGTCGTCCACCACCACCACCTTGCGCTGCACCGACGGCCACAGGCGCTGCGCGTTGATGGCCTCGCGCGCGTGGCGCCCGGCCGCCACGCTGGACTCGCGGCCCATGGCGATGCGCATCACCTCGGGCCGCGCCAGGTCGGACAGCCGCTGCACCGGCAGCGTGGACGAGGCCGGCACCACCAGCACCAGGGTGTTGGACGCGAACAGCGCCGGCAGGTCTGCCAGCAACAGCCGCCGCTGCACGCCCAGCGCCACGGTGTCGGCATCGGCGCCGGCCAGCACGTCGGCGGGGCTGTCGTGCGCGATCTGGTCCAGCAGCGCGCCCACGGCGCCCACGCGCAGCGTGATGCTCACACCGGCATGTCCGGCCTCGAACTCGCGCGCCACCGCCTTCATCGCGTCGCCGAGGCCGCTGTCGGTGGCCACGGCCAGGCCCTGGGCCATCGACGGCCAGGCCGCCACGGCCAGCACCAGGGCGCCGGCCCGGCGGAGGAAGCGATGCAACAGGGTGTGGGGCATGCCGCGAGCGTACGCCATGCCCCGGCACGGCGGGCGGGCGGCCGCAATGGCCTCAGGCCGTTCAAGACTGCAGCCATCGGCGTTCCACTTCAGCGCGATCATCGCCGGCGGCTGCGGCGCCGTGCCGCGCCGCCGATGACCTTGCCGCCCTGCGTGCGGTCATGACGTGGGTTGTCGCCGAAACAGCGCACCACGTGCGCCGGCCCATGCGGGCGGTGCGGCACCGTCGGCCGCGCCGATGCCGCGCCAGGCGGCTCGGGCAGCGGGCCAGCGAACCCCTGGGCCACTGGCCGTCGGCATACGCGATTGACACGCGTCAATACCTGTCGAAATACCCGCCAGCCGCTGGGCCCGCCACACGCGGATACACCTGAGACCGACCGTCGGGCATTGCCAGTGGCCCATGCCATTGCCCCCTAGCATCCGCGGCTCGGAGCCGGCACTGCGGCGCACGCGCTCCGGTCGTGCCGCCCGGTCGCCGCGTCATTTTGGGGGAGACATCACATGAAGAAGTTGCTGTGCCTTTTGGCCACCTCGGCCGCGCTGTTCACGGCCCAGGCACCTGCGCACGCCGGCATCGCCGACATCGCCGGCACCGAATCCGTGCAGAACCTGCTCGGCGCCAACGACCGCGGCGACCTGTTCTGGCAACGCACCGGCGACAACGCGATGTTCCAGTCGCGCCGAGGCGCCACCGGCACCTATCAGCACACGCGGGTGAACCTGAGCTTCCCGGGTTTCGGCAGCGGCTACGGCCAGCTGGCCGCCAATGGCGACGCCGTCTGGCTGCAGTTCAACAATTGGCCAACAAGCAACATCTACCACTTCGACGCGGCCACCGGCACGTCGCGCCAGCTCACGTTCTACACCCCCATCGCCACGTCGCCGCGCCTCTATCCGGCGGTGCAGCCGCCGGTGGTGGCCGCCAGCGGCAACGCGGCCTGGGGCGTGTGGTATCCGTTCTGCAATGGCTGCGCCGACGGCGGTTACCACATCGAGTACTTCGACAAGGCCACGGGGCTGGCGACGCGCATCACCACCGAGGCGCGCGGGCTCGGTGCGCCAACCTTCAACAGCCGCAACCAGGTGTTCTGGTTCGAGTTGGGTGCCGACCAGCTCGTCCGGCTGCGCCGTTTCGACCCGCTCACCGGCGTGACCACCAACCTGCTGACGCGACCGGCCGGCACCCGGGCAGGCACGGCGCTGGTCAACGACCTGGGCGACATGGCCTGGCTCGAAATCACACTGACGAACTACCAGTCCGACGTGTGGATGTACGACCAGCGCCAGCAGGCCGTGCGGCGCATCACGACCGATGGCTCCGGCTCCACGTCGCTGCGTCTGAACGCCATGGGCGATCTGGCCTGGCAGAGCGGCCCCAGCATCTGGCAGTTCGACCGCCGCACCGACACCACGCGCCGACTGACCACGAAGAGCAGCTACAACAGCGACTACTTCATGAACGATCTGGGCGACATGGCCTGGTCGTTCATCCCGCAGGAGGGCAAGGCGGCGATGCAGTACACCACGCGCGCCACGGCCGAACAGATCGCCGTCGGCGGCACGCAGACCTACCCGCTGGAAACGCAGCCGCGCATCAACGGCGCCGGCGACCTGTTCTACGTGCGCCGGCCGACGCCCGGCTCCACCTTCAACGTGATCACGCGCGCGGCCCGTTCCTTCCTCTGCAATTGAGCGAGCGTCGGCCGATCCTGCGAACCCGACGGCCGCGGGGCCTTCAGGCCTTGCAGGACTGCAGCTGGCGGCTGAAGGCCGAGGCCGCCTGCACCACCGAGGTCTGCGCGCTGCGGTTGCGGGCGTTGGCGCCGCGCTCCAGCTGCAGCCGGGCCTCGTACTTCTCGAAGAAGGCCTGGAACATCTCGCCGCCCAGCGTGCCGACGGCGTGCAGCTCGTCACTGGCGGCGTTCCATTCCAGCGCGATCATCGCCAGCGGCTGCGGCGCCGGCCCGCTGATGACCCGCCCACCCTGCGTGGGGTCGTAGCGCGAGTTGTCGCCGCAGCAGTGCACCACATGCGCCGGCTCGTCGGCCTGGCCCTTGCGGATGTTGATGAAGCTGATCTGCGGCGTCGGGTACATCAGCTTGTGGGCGCAGATGGCCGAGTAGGCGACGATGCGCTGCTGTGGGCCGATGCCCGGCAGTGACTCGTAGCGGTGCTTCTGGCCATCGCTCAACGGCACCGCCGTGGCCGCGCGCGGCAGCGCCATCAGGAACACCGGCGTGGTCTCGTAGGGGTAGTGGAAGATGTGTGGCTCGCCCACGGCCAGCTGCGCGCCCTTGAACGGCCGGCCCTGCTTGTCGACCAGCTGCGTGCGGCCATAGGCATGCGCCACCAAGGGCCCCTGGCCCTGACCGTGCGCCAGCGTCAGCGGCCCGGCCAGGCAGGCCGCGCCGAGGCAGGCCACCCGGTGCAGCAGGTCGCGCCGATCGGCTTGCGCGGCGTTGCCGTCGCCTTCATGCCCTGGTGTCGACCCCATGCTGCCCCTCCGCTGCGTGCCCGACCAAGCCGGAAAATAGCACGGCCCGCCCTCGACGCGCAGCGGGAGTCCCCGAGGCGCCCCGGGGCAAGCCAAGGGACTTGGCAGCCGCGCCACTTCGGTTCATGCTGCGCCCTCTGCCGCTGCGCGGAAAGGGGGGTTGCGATGCCGCTCGAACCACGGGCCGATGCCGCCGCATCGGGCGGCCCCGGTGTCTGCCGCCGCCGCTGGCTGGTGCTGAGCACCGCCGCGTTGGCGGTAACCGCACGGGCCGACGAGCCCGCCGCGTCGGCCGACAGCGCCGAGCGCCAGAAGGCGCTGCAGCGGGCCCACCGCGCGGTGGTCGGTGTCGAATCCCAAGCCGTCGATGCTGCGGGCTCGTCCAGGACACTGGGCGACAAGCGCCAGGGCTCGGGCGTGGTGATCGGCGCCGACGGCCTGGTGGTGACCATCGGCTACCTGATCCTCGAAGCCGAGCAGGTGGACCTGACCACCGCCGACCACCGCCGCCTGCCCGCCCGCGTGGTGGCCTACGACCCGGCCACCGGCTTCGGCCTGGTGCAGGCGCTGGTGCCGCTGGGGCTGGAGCCGGTGCCGATGGGCCGCGCCGAGGGCCTGGCCGAGCAGGACGTGCTGATGTTCGCCAACGGCGGCGATGCCGGCGGCGTGGCACCGACCCGGCTGCTGTCGCGCAGGCCTTTCGCCGGCTACTGGGAGTACCACCTCGAACAAGCGCTGTTCACCTCGCCGCCCTGGCCGATGCACAGTGGCGCGGGCCTGTTCAACCCGCGCGGCGAACTGGTCGGCATCGGCTCGCTGGTGGTGGCCGACGCCGGCATGGTGGACGGCGCGCGGCGCCCCGGCAACATGTTCGTGCCGATCGACCTGCTGCCGCCGATGCTGGACGAACTGCGCCGCAGCGGCACCAGCGCCGGCAGCCACCGCGCCTGGCTGGGGCTGAACTGCGTCGAGGACGAGGGCGCGGTGCGCGTGGTGCGCGTCACCGCCGACAGCCCGGCCGACACCGCCGGCCTGCAGCGCGGCGACCGCATCCTGCGCATCGACGACGTCGAGGTGCAGGCGCTCGACAGCCTGTGGAAGGCGCTGTGGCGCGGTGGCCCGCCGGCGCGCCAGGTGCGGCTCGAGATCCAGCGCGACGGCGCCCGGCAGCTCGTCACGCTGCGCAGCGTCGACCGCATGAGCACGCTGAAGCGGCCGAAGGGCGTGTGAGCCCCGGGGCGGGACGGCGCGGCACGACCTGACGGCGCTCGGCCTGGCAGCGCGGCATGTCTTGACCGCGGGGCACCGGCCGGCGGCGTCAGCCGGCCGCCGCCCGGCCCGCGGCCAGCATCACCACCGAGCGCGGCTGGACCCGGTGGCTGGCGCCGGTCACCTGCTCGGCGCCGTCGATCTCGCACAGGTCGTCCGGGGCCGGCCGCGCCGTGTCGATCACGCGGCGCCACCCGCTGGTGGCCCAGTCGGGCAGGACGGGCAGGTCGAACTCGAGCGGATGCCACCACGCGTTGAGCGCGAAATGCATCAGCAGGTCGCCCGACAGGCTGCTGGCGGTGAGCGCCAGGCTGTGCGACTCGGCCGCGGTGTCGGGTGAATCCAGCCGCACGCCGTGCAGCTGCACGTGCGCATGGGCCATCAGCTCGGCCAGCGTGAGGTGGTGGTCGGTGCGCACCGATTCGCGCAGGAAGCGCAGCCGGATCAGGCCCTTGACGAAGCGGTGCAGGCCGGGGTCGCGGTCGAGCAGGCGCCAGTCCAGCCAGCCGATCTCGTTGTCCTGGCAGTAGGCGTTGTTGTTGCCGTGCTGGGTGCGGCGCATCTCGTCGCCCATCAGCAGCATCGGCGTGCCCAATGACAGCACCGTGATGGCCAGCAGGTTGCGCGCCTGCCGCGCGCGCAGCGCCTGCACCCCCGGATCGTCCGTGGGGCCTTCGACGCCGCAGTTCCAGCTGCGGTTGTCGTCGGTGCCGTCGCGGTTGCCCTCGCGGTTGGCCGCGTTGTGCTTGCGCTCGTACGAGACCAGGTCCTCGAGCGTGAAGCCGTCGTGGCTGGTGACGAAGTTGATGCTCTGCGCCGGCTCGCGCGGCCGCGCCGCGTACAGGTCGGGGCTGCCCAGCAGCCGGTCGGCCAGCGCCGGCACCACGCCGGAATCGCCGCGCACGAACGACCGCACGTCGTCGCGGAAGCGGCCGTTCCACTCCTTCCAGCGCTCGCCGGCAAAGCGGCCCACCTGGTACAGGCCGCCGGCGTCCCAGGCCTCGGCGATCAGCTTGGTGCCGGCCAGCCGGGGGTCGGTCTCGATGTCCCACAGCACCGGTGCGCCAGCCAGCGGCGCGCCGGACTCGTCGCGCGACAGGATCGCCGCCAGGTCGAAGCGGAAGCCATCGACGTGCATCACCTGCACCCAGTAATGCAGGCTGTCGACGATGAGCCGCCGCACCACCGCGTGATGGGACGCCAGGGTGTTGCCGGTGCCCGAGTAGTTGGCGTAGCGGCCGGCCTCGTCGTGCAGGTAGTAGACGGCGTCGTCCAGGCCGCGCAGGCCGAACGTGGGGCCGCCCTCGCCGCCCTCGGCGGTGTGGTTGTAGACCACGTCGAGGATCACCTCGATGCCGGCGCGGTGCAGCGCCTTGACCATGTCGCGGAACTCGTCCAGCACCGCCAGCGGCTGCCGCGCGGCGGCATAGCCGGCATGCGGCGCGAAGAACGACACCGGCGAATAGCCCCAGTGGTTGGTCAGGCCCGGCGGCGCGTCCTGCGCGTCGAACTGGAACACCGGCATCAGCTCGACCGCGGTGATGCCCAGGTCGACCAGGTACGGGATCTTGTCCACCAGGCCCGCATAGGTGCCGCGCCGTTGCGGCGGCACGCCGCTGCTGGTGTGTCGCGTGAAGCCGCGCACGTGCAGCTCGTAGATCACGGTCTGCGTGAACGGCCGCCGCAGCGGACGATCGCCCTCCCAGTCGTAGCGGCCGGTGTCGGTGACCACGCTCTTGAAGGCATGCGCGTGGTTGGCGCCCGGCATCGCGCCGGCAGCGCGGCGATAGTCGACCGGCACGGCGACCGCGCGGCCATAGGGATCCAGCAGGACCTTGTCGCCATCGAAGCGCAGGCCGCGGGTCGGATCGACCACGCCCTGCGCGCGCCACGCATACAGCTGGCCGGGGGCCAGGCCGGGCACGCGCAGGTGCCAGTAGTCGCCGGTGCGATCGAGGTGGCGGTCGAGCGGGATCGTCCGTGTCGGCCGGTCGTCGTCGGCGCTGTCGTACAGCAACAGCTCCAGCGCCTGGGCGTGGTGCGAGAAGACGCTGAACCGCACGCCACCCACATCGGCCACCGCGCCCAGCGGGAACGGGCGGCTGGGGGGCGGCTGCACGGGTTGGGCGGTTCGCCGAGCCATGCGGCGATTGTCTGGTCGGGCATGGCGCGCGCCGATTGACTCGACGCAAGGCCGCGGTAGCCGACCCCGCCCGTGGCAACACGGCCCGAGTGTCTTCAAACGAAGCAATCGTCACGGATTGGAGTGCCGGGCGGGCCGGGCACTCGGCGGTCTCCCTGGGGCCGGACGCCGCCATGCGGTGGCCTGCATCTTGCGTTCAACGGCCGCACCGGCCCCTCGACTGCGCCGCGGGCCCTGGCCCGCGGACCGTGGCGAGCGAGCGCACCGGCACCCTCCACAGGACGTCTTCACCATGCCCCGACATCGTTTCAGCCTCCTCACGATCGCCCTGGCCTGCGCCCTCGCGGCGACGGCCCCCGTCACCCAAGCGGCCGACGCCGCCCCGGCCCCGATGGGCACGGTCGAGCGCGGCCAGGCCCGCCGCGCCGCCGAACTGCTCACCACCGCGGTGGACTACCTGAAGGCCAACGGCCCCGAGAAGGCCTTTGCCGCCTTCAACGACACCAAGGGCCCGTTCGTCAACGGCGCGTACTACGTGTTCGCGGTGGGCCGCGACGGCTTCATGCACGCCAACGGCGGCTCGCCGCTGGGCCTGGCCGGCAAGGCCGCGATCGACCTGCGCGACGCCGCCGGCAAGCCGCTGATCCGCGACCTGCTGGAGCAGGCCGCGACCAGCCCCACCGGCCGGCTCGAATACCACTGGCGCAACCCGGCCAGCAACCGCGTCGAGAGCAAGGTCAGCAGCTACCAGAAGGTGGGCGACGTGATCCTGTGCGTGGGCTACTACACGCCGCGCGCGTCGCTGGAAGAAGCGCAAGACCTGCTGGGCAAGGCCGTGGCCTTCCTGAAGAAGTCGGGCCCCGACGCCGCCTTCGCCGCCTTCAACGACCCGCAGGGCGGCTTCATGCACGACGACCAGTACGTCTTCGTCATCGGCCTGGACGACGGTCGCTACCGCGCCACCGGCGCGTCGCCGCAGCTCACCGGCATGGACGTGCGCGGCCTGCGCGACGCCGCCGGCAAGCCGCTGGTGCAGGAGATGATCACCCTGGTGCAGCAGAAGGACAAGGGCACCGTCGACTACATGTGGCGCAACCCCGCCACCAATGCGGTGGAGGCCAAGCACTCGCTGATCCAGCGCGTGGACCAGCTGATCCTCGGGGTCGGCTACTACTCGCGCTAGCACCCGCCGGGCACCGGCGCCCGGGCGCCGCCGCTCAGCCGCCGAACACCTTGTAGCGCCCGCCGCCGGTGGGCGCGTGGATGAACTCGCGCACGGGCAGGTCGATCCAGCGCTGCTCGACGGTGTCGTACAGCAGCACCGTGGTGTCCTCGTTGAAGGCCGGTGACATGTGCAGCACCGCGCGGAACAGGAAGTCCATCGGCGGCTGGTAGTGCCCGCTGAGGCCACTGATCTTCAGCAGCTTGCCGTCCGAGACGATCCACTCGCCCGCGCCGATGACCCCGCCGCCCTGGCGGAACGAGGAGTGGTGAAACCGGTTCAGCAGGCACACGTTGGTGTAGAAGCGCGCGTCGCCGGTGACCTGGTCGGGCGCGCAAACCCAGATCATCGTGCTGCTGCCCCACAGCTTGCGCTGCGCGTCGGACAGCGGATGGCCCCGCGGGGCGAAGCCGATGGCCGGGTAGCGCTGGCGTTCGCGGTAGGTGTCGAGCCGTTCTCCGCGCCAGGAGATCACCTGCTTCAAGTCCACCGCATAGGGCGAACGGTCGGCCAGGTACTGCACGTGGTGGGCGCGGTCGCGCGCCACGTCCGCCGGGTTGGCGAAGCGCAGGTAGCGCACGCGCCCCTGCCGGTCGACCACGGTCACCCGCAGCGGATCGTTCGGATCCTCCTGGCACACCGCCGGGGCCACCGCGCGGGCCGGCGCCGGGATCGGCGGCATGGCGGCCGCCGCTGGGCGCGGCGGGGCGATCGGATGGCCACCGATGGACGGCACCAGCACCGGCAGCGGCGGCGCAGAGGGCACCGGCGCCACGGCGGGCTCATCGCCCAGGATGTCCAGGACGGGATCCTCGTAGAGATTGGCCTCGGCTTGCAGGGTGAGGTCGCTCTGCTGCTGGCGTTCGACGAGTACGGTGCTCATGCGGGTCTCCACCGGCAAGTGGGAGAGGTGGCTTCATCACTGCGACGGCGGCAGCCTGCCGGCCGGTGCGGGCGGTGACGCCGGGCTCACTTGCCTGGGGCCGCAGCGTCGGCCGCGAGCACGCCAACCATGCTGAGCGCCCCGCCGTGGCCGGTGGTGTCATGCGTCAATGTCGGCCCGGGTCGGGCTTGGGACAGGTCAATGTCCGGCTGCGGAATGGCAAGCCAGGGGACTGGCCACGGGGCCCGACCCGATCTGCCTGCAACTCCGTGGTGTCGTGTCGGCCACCCCGACCGCGCAGTGGGCCTGGCCGCGGGTGCGTGCCTCTCACCCGACGCGTTCATCCTGACTCGGTGGGTCGGGGACGTCAGCAACACGCCCAGGCCATTGCCACCGGCCGCGTCGCACGCGCTCGTGGCGGGCTCGATCGGCTGCGGCACGCGGGATGAGGGGCCGTGGGAGCGACGCCACGCCCGGCCGGGGCCGGCGGCAGGAGCGCCGCGGCCTCAGCCCACCGGCCGCTGCCAGGGCGCGCGTTCGACGTAGCCCGCCCGGCGGAAGGCGCGGACCATCGGGGCGTTGTCGGTGCCGGTGTCGCAGAAGATGCGCCAGCAGTCGGCCTGCCGGAACACGCGGGTGGCTTCGTCGACCAGGGCCCGGGCGTATCCGTGGCCCCTGAAGCCGGGCAGCACGCCCATGTAGAAGATGGTGCCCTGGGGTCGGCCGTCCTTCCAGCGACCGGCGCCCTTGAACAGCACCGGCAGCACGAAGCCCACCGGGCGGCCCTGCGCGTCGAGCGCCGCCCGCCACCAGCCCGCCGGCCGGTCGAAGTGCTGCGGCAGCGCCGCCATCAGGTCTGCCACGGCCCCGGCGCGACCCAGTTGCGCCACCGCGAACCGGTCGGACTCGTCCAGCGAGTGCGCCATCACCTCCCCGATGGCGCCGGCCAGCCAGCCGTCGTCGGCGGTGTCGAAGCGCAGGCCCGGTGCCGCGGCGGGCTCTTGGCAGCCCGGCTCCCAGAGGAACGGGGTCTTCCAGTAGTGGCCGGGTTCCAGGGCGTCCATGGATGATCTCTTGCTGCAAGTGGGCGGCCTGTGCCGGCTCAGGGCGCGCCGGGCGGCCCATCGGCCGACGGCAGCGCGTGCAGCACCTCGAACACGCAGCAGACGACAGGCATGTGCTCGCTGGGTTCCAGGCCCAGCCGGGCGCACTCGCGGCCGAAGTAGGCCCAGTGGCCCCGACGCCAGTCGGCGAGCGAGCCGTCGCCTTCGCCCTCGGTGGCCGCGTACTCGGCCGAGACCTCGTTGAACGGCAGCACCTGCACGCGGGTGAGCCGGGTGACGAAGACCGGCCGGTGCCGGTGGTCGACGACGATCTCGATGTCACCCACCGCCGGCAGGGCCCGGCCTTCACGCTCCATGCCCCACAGCAGCCCGGTGCCCGCCCGCTTCTGGCCGCTGCGGATGAGTGTCAGCAAATACGCCGACAGCTCGGGCGAATCACCGTAGCCGTCGACGGTGACGCGGCCCGGCGGCAGCCCGATGCCCAGCGCCGCCAACGCGCCGACCAGTGATTCGACGGAGGGCAGGTCGGTGCTCATGGCGCATGGGTACGGATCACGCAAACGGGCTGGACGCAGGCGCACCCGCGATCGTCGTCCAGGTGTCGTCGGGCAGCGAGCGGTCGCGCACGCGCACCCGGTCGAGCTCGGGGTAGGTGATGCGGTCCAGCGGTGCCCGGGTGCCCACCACCAGGCAGCGCGTGGGCGCCGCGCTGCGGTTCCACAGGCAATGGCCCACCGGCACCCCGGCCTTGAAGGTGGCCGCGTCACCTGGGTGCAAGACGGTTTCGGTGGTGCCCTCGACCAGCGTCACCTGGCCTTCGAGCACGTAGACCATCTCGTCCTCGGCGCTGTGCCAGTGCGCCAGCGACGAGCGCGTGCCGGGCTGCAGCACCTCGACGAAGGCGCCGAACTGGCCCAGCCCGCCCGCTTCGGAGATCCACAGCGTGAGGTTCGGCGCGCCCGCGGCCGGGGCGTCGCCTTGCTCGCGGATGAACGCGTCGGGTCTGAGGGCCGTCATGGTCGATGGTTCCTGTAGGGGATGGCTGGAAGCGCCTCGGGGACGGTACGGTCGCACAGAACACCAGACGCAGTCAATGCAGGCCGGCGACTCCCCATTCCTGCGGATGCCGGGCCCGGCACCTTGCCCGAGCATCGGCTCCACCGGCGCCATGCCCCGCACCGGGTCACCCCCACACGGAGACGGCAATGATGAAATTCCTGGCCAAGGTCTTGGCGCTGGCCGCGCTCAGTCTGCAGGTGCACGCCACCGTCATCGGGTCGGCCTACACGCCGCTGGGGGGCAACCAGTGGTCGGTGGCGTTCGAGGTGACGAACGACGGCGCCCCGGCGTCGATCGGCGGCTTCACGGTGTACTTCGACGAGGCGCTGTTCAGCGGCCTGTCGGTGCTGGACAGCCCTGCCGGCTGGGACAGCCTGGTGGCGCAGCCCGATGCGGCGCTGCCCGCCGCCGGCTTCCTGGATGCGCTGGTGCTCGACGACGCCGACCAACTGCTGGACGGCGACGTGCTGGGCGGCTTCCGCGTCGCCTTCACCTACCTGGGCGCCGCGGCGCCCGGGGCCCTGCCCTTCGAGATCGTCGACCGCAGCTTCGAGGTGCGGGGCTCGGGCCTGACGGTGCCGTCGGTGGTCGGATCGCAGCCGGTGCCAGAGCCGCCGATGGCGGCTCTGGTGGCCGTCGCGCTGGCCGGCCTGGCCTGGGGACGGCGCCGCCGCTGACGCCGCCCCACCACCTGCCACGACCGAGGGCGCGCCCTCGGCCCCCCTTGTCGTCCCTTGGTCGATGCCGCGCCCCCGGGGCGCAAGGAGCCTGTCATGTCTGCGATCCTTCAACGAGGGGCCCGTGCCGTGGCCGCCTCGCTGTGCCTGTCGACGCTGCTGGTGGCGTGCGGTGGCAGCGGCGAGCCGACCGCCCCGAACGCCCTGAACTCTCCGAACGTTCTCACGGCCGGGTCTCGCGCCACCCGCCTGGCGGTGGCGCCCCCGGCCCCGGCCGTGGGCACCGTGACGGCGGGCAACCTGTCCGGGATCAGCGTGGCCGCGATGGTGCAGACGGCCCAGCGGCGCATCTCGCGCACGGTGTTCGAGTACGACTACCGCCTGACGCTGCACAACACCGGCGCTCCGCGCATCGGCGTGCGCGTCGACCTGGTGGGCGCGGGCGCCGGCACCACCATCGTCCAGCCCCGCGTCGACGCCGGCACGCTGCCGGGCGGCAACACCACGCCGGCCGACACCATCACCCTGCGCCACGACCGCGCGCTGCCTTTTCTGCCGGCGCAGCTGGCCTGGGCCGTCAACGCGCCCGGCGTGGTGGCCGGCACCGCGGCCGTGGGGGCCGCGCTGGCCAACGCCAACGTGTCGGTGACCGACGTGTCGGGCGCCGCGGTCTGTGCCGAGCCGCGCGTGGTCACCAACGGCACGGGCGGCTTCACGTGCACCGTGCAGGCCGGCCGCGTGGCGCCCTTCGTCGTGGTGGTGACCGAGCCCTTCGGCGCGTTTCCGCCGATGGTGAGCATCGTGGCCAGCACGCCCGCACCGGGCACCGCGCTGATCACCAACGCCACGCCGCTGACCACGGCCATCGTGGCCCAGCTCGCACCCCAAGGCAATGCGCTGGCGGTGGTGGCCAACCCGGCCCTCGTCGACCTGGCCGCGCTGGCGCGCACCACCGCCAACGTGCTGGCCCAGCTGGGGCCGGTGCTGACCGCATTGGGCGTGCCGGCGGGCTACGACCCGTTCAGCACCCCGATCCAGGCGGCCACGCCCACGCAGGCCGGCAACACCGCCGACCAGGTGATCGAGATGCTGCGCTTCACCACGGTGAACGGCGTGTCGATGGTGTCGACGGTGGACAACCCGGCCGGCGGCGTGCCGGTGGCCGGCCCGAACACGGCCAACCCGCCGGTGCTGCCCGCACCGGTGCCCGACGCCGTGGCCCTGGCCGACGCCATGCGACAGATCACCCAGTCGATGAACGACTGCTTTGCGCTGCCGGTGGCGCAGCGCGTGCTGGCGGTGGACCTGACCATCCCCGCGTCGGCGGGCGGTGCCGAGGTGACCGGCATGGCGCCGGCCTGCCGGGCCTTCGCGCACGTCACCTACGTGCACAACGGCTTTCGCGTGGGGCAGCGGCTGTTTGGCCTGCTGCACGACGCGCGCATGGTGGGGGCGGCCTTCAGCCTCCCCGAGCTGATGCGCTTCACTGATGACACCACCCCGGCCAACCGCGACCAGGCGGTGCTGAACCTCCGCTATGTGGATGCCAACGGGGTGACCGGCAACCTGATCGAGGTGGCCGAAAAGCTGCCCGGCACCGCCACCGTGGCGCATCCCACCGACTGGTGGCTGCGCGGCAATCAGCAGCCGGTGGACACGGTGGTGCGGGCCTATGTGCGCCGCAGCGACCAGCGGGTGCCCACGCCGGGCGTGGCCCCGTTCGGGGGGGTGGGCCCCAGCCGCTTCGAGAGTGGCATCGAGATCTTCGTCAACAAGGACGGCCCCGGCAGCACCGGCCTGCGCGCCGCGCGCATCAAGGGGCCCGGGCTGCCCGCCGCGGGGGTGGTGCTGACGCGCCCCAACCCGGCCTTCATCACCGACCAGAACTGGCTCAACATCCTCCGCAAGGACGGCATCACCGACCCCGCCCAGACCCCCTTTGCGTCGTCGGCCAACATCTTCAAGCTGCACCGCACGCGGGGCGTGGCCGGCGCCGACGCCAGCCTGACCGCCGCCAACCCCTTCGCGGGATCCAACAACAACACGGACTTTCCCGATTGGGCGCATCCGCTGGACTACGGTGCCCTGGTGGGCACGCCGACCGAGGGCTACATCGACCTGGCCGCACTGAAGGCCCACAGCGCCTACACGCTGGAGATCTTCTACGACGGCGAAGCGGCCCCCCGCCACGTGCTGCCGAAGACCATCCTCACCCCGGTGGTGGCGGCCACCTTCGCGCGCAACCTCGAGTGGATCGCATTCGACGCGGCCACACTGCGCTACCTGGACCCCGCCGATGCGCGGGCCGCCGTCCAGAGCACGATGGACCTGGCGTGGACGGCCAACCCCTTTGCCGAGACGGTGGGCAGCGCCGGCGTCTACACCTTCGCCCCGGGGCTTTCGATCTTGGACGCGGTGGTGCCCGTGGTGCGCGGTGCCACCACCGGCACCGCGGTGGCGCCCGCCGGGTTCCAGTTTCCGGCGCTGACCGGCAACGGGACCAGCGGGCGCACCCTGCAGCTGCGCTACCGCATGCTGGACGGCAGCTACAAGGACAGCGTCTCGCGGTTCAACTGACGCGCCCGACGGACCCGGGGCGGGGGCGGGTGACGCCCGCGCACCGGGTCACGCGTCACGCCTCGAGTTCGACCAGCCAGCCCGGCGTCCAGCCGTCCTGCTCGCGGCGGAACTCGAAGCCTTCCAGCGCGGCGACGGTCCACCCGGCCTCGGTCGCGGCACGTCGCAGGTAGGCCTGCGAATGCGCATAGCGCACGCCGGCGCCGAGGCGCCAGTCGGCATCGGCGGCGTCGGTGGTGTCGCCGGTGGATTCGATCGTCAGCACCAGCACCGCGCCGGGCGCGGCGCTGCGCCGGGCGGCCTGCAGCGGCTCCACCAGCGCGCCGAAGTACGGCAGCACGTCTTGCGCGACGATCAGGTCGAAGGTCTCGGCCGACTGCTGCAGGTGCGCGAGCACGTCGCGCTCCACCAGGTCGTCGTAGAGCGCCTTGCGCTGCGCCACGGCCAGCATCGCCGGCGACACGTCGACGCCGACCAGGCGCGCGCACAGCGGGCGCAGCGCGGCGGCGGCCAGGCCGGTGCCGCAGCCCAGGTCCAGCGCCCGCAGGTCGTGCCGGCCGGCAAATCGCCGCTCCACCGCCTCGCGCAGCCGCTGCGGGCCGTTGGACGCCAGCACGGCGCCGTAGTGCGCGTCGTAGTGCGGCGCGTAAGTGTCGAACACCTTGCGCGCATACGACGCCGGCGCCTGCTCGGGCGCTTCGCCGGTACAGGCGGCCAGCGCATGCCGCGCCTCGGCAGCCTCGGGCGCGATGGCCAGCGCCTTGCGGTACTGCTCGGCGGCCTCGTCCAGCCGCTTCTGCCCGCGCAGCGCGTCGCCCAGCAGGCACAGCGCCGCGACGTGGCCCGGCTGCTGCGCCAGGTAACGGCGCAGGTGCGGCTCGGCGTCGGCATCGCGCCCCGCGTTGAGGTAGGCCGAGCCCAGGTTGGCGGCCAGGGCGGGGTTGTCGGCGGCCACGGCCAGCGCGCGCTCGTACCAGTCGATGCCGGCCTGCAGATCGCCCTTCAGCCGCGACAGCGTGCCCAGGTTGACCATGACCAGGTCGCTGGTGGGGTGCAGCCGGTGCGCCTGGCGCAGGTAGCCCTCGGCGCTGTCCAGGTCGCCCGCCTCGGCCAGCAGCGTGCCCAGCAGGTAGAGCGCATCGACGCTGGCCGGGTTGTCGCGCAGCAGGCGCCGGTAGGTGGCCGCCGCGTCGGCGGGCTGCCCCGCCTCGCGCTGCCGGGCGGCGCGCTGGAGCAGTTCGGCGGCCTTCTTCCTCGAGATCATGGGTGCCCTGTTGTCGCGGTGGATGCCGGGGTGAGATTGTCGCGGGATCGGCGACGGGGCGAGGCCGGGCGTGGCTTGGCTGCCGCGAGAGCTGCGCGTCAAGGGGTGCCGGGCCATGGGCCCCGTGACGCAGCGGAACGAACTGGCCGCAGGTGAGGGCTGCTGTGCGGCAGCCAAACAAAGCGGTGCCAGCAGACGCGAGGCGCTGGCGGATGGCTAAGCTTCGGTGGCCACAGCGCCGGACGGTGGCTGTGCAATCGGACGACAACGTCGTCCCCACGCTCGCGACTCGCAGGAGGCCACCGTGAGCGACCTGGGGCAATGGTCATCGTGTTGATCAACACCCGTCCAGAACGGTCGGCGGGGCCGGCAACTGCGCCTCCAGGAATTCTGTCGATGCCAGCGGCGGACAGCCCCGATCTTTCAACTCGGACGCGCCGATGCCGGCACAGACCGCGCGCTGCCGTTCTTGGCCAAGCGGTCCCAAGGCGGCTCATCCTCACGCATCTCGTAGCCACGACCGCGCACTGACCTTACATTCCCCGTTCAGTGGCCGCCGCGGCGGTTCAGTCCAACGAGGTCTATCTGACGCGGGCAGCACCGCAAGCGCCATATCGAATCGAAGGCGCGTCAGATCAACGCTGTACGTTGGGCCCCTACCTCCGGCAAAGGTGCAATTCGATGAAGCGCAATCTAGATCTGATCCGCGATATCTGCTTGGCGCTCGAGTCCAAGAGCGACCAGGACATTGCTGAGTCGCTCCGCGACAAAGACTACACAGACGAAGAGATTGGATTTCATTCCTACTTGCTGGGAGATGCAGGCTTCGCTCAGGTCGCCGACACCACCACCATCTCAGATTTGCTCCCACAAGCCATCCCGCTGCATCTCACATGGAAAGGATACGAATTCTTGGAGTCTGCCCGCGAAGACAAGAGGTGGGCGAAGGCAAAAGGAGCTATCAGGAAAATTGGCGGAACTTCAATCGAAGTCGCGTTCGACCTGCTGAAAGAATATGCAAAGCAAGAGCTTGGACTCTGAGAGGCCCCTCGAACCGCTCGGTGGATACGCGACCCCCAACGGCAGGCCGCCAGGGCCTGGTCGACGGCACACGGTGCACATTCACAGCCCAATCCCTGGCGTCCTACCGTCGTCGCACGCTCATCTCGAACGCCATACATCAGAAGCCCCGCCTCGCCAACGTCCAGGTGATGTTTGATGTATGATGCGTCGCATCAGGAGCCGCCTCATGCGCACCACCCTCGCCATCGATGACGACGTCCTCGCCGCAGCCAAGCACTTGGCCGAGCGCGATCAAATGAGCGTGGGGGAAGTCATCTCCATGCTGGCCAGGCAAGGCCTCGCTCGCGGGGCTCGAGCTACGCGCAGCGAACGAAACGGTGTCCCGCTGCTGCCCAGTCGCCGTGGCGCAGCCCCGGTGACCCCGGAACTGGTCAACCAGTTGCGCGACGAATTGCCGTGACGGTCTACCTGCTGGACGTCAACGTCCTCATCGCCCTCGTGGATCCGGCGCACATCCAGCACGACCAAGCCCACGACTGGTTCGCACGTGTCGGTCACAAGGGATTCGCCACCTGTCCGCTCACCGAGAACGGACTCATCCGAATCATTGGGCATCCGAAGTATCCCAACTCGCCCGGGCCTCCAAGCGTCGCCCTTCAGTCTTTGGCCGCAATCCGAGGGTTGTCCGGACACTTTTTTTGGCCCGACGATCTCAGCATTGCAGATGCCGAGTTTTTCGCCCCGGAACTCCTGTCCAGCCACTCGCGCGTCACGGACAGCTACTTGCTCGCCCTCGCCCATGCCAAGGGTGGGCGTCTCGCGACGATGGATCAGAAGTTGGCCACCGAAGTCGTGCCCGGTGGCAAGAAGGCACTGGCGCTCATCCAAGTGAACTGATGCCCTTCGCTCGAGTGGACGCGCACCGGCCATGCCTGGTGAGAGCGACGCCTCAAGCGGTCTGACGCGGAGAGCCATTGCTCATAGCTACTCCGCAAACAACGCGGCCAAATGCGCCTCCCCATGCTCCAGCATGAAGTAGCGGAAGGCCTCCGCCGCCGGTGAAAGCAGCTTGGCCGAGGCATTGACCAGGTGCCAGCGCCGCATCAGCGGCAGGCCTTCCACGTGGGGTGCGGCGATCAGGCCGTGGCGAAACTCCAGGCCGATGGTGTGCAGCGACACCATGCTCACACCCATGCCGGCCATCACGGCCTGCTTGATGGCCTCGGTGCTGTCCATCTCCATGATGAACATCGGTTGCAGGCGGTGGCCGGCCAGGTATTCCTCCAGCGCAGCGCGGGTGCCCGAGCCACGCTCGCGCACGATGAAGCCTTCGTTGGCCAGCGCGCTGGCCGGCACGCTCTCGGCGCGGGCGAAGGGGTGGCCGGGCGCCGTCACCAGCACGTGCGGGTGCATCGCGAATGGCTCGGCGCGGTTGGGCCATTCCTTGGGCGGGCGGCCCATCACCGACACGTCCACCTCGTTGGCCTGCATCAACGCCACCAGCTGCTCGCGGCTGCCCAGCTTTAGCCGCACCTCCACCGCCGGGTGCTCGGCATGGAACTGCGCCAGCAGCTGCGGCAGGAAGTACTTGGCCGAGCTGACCATGCCGATGGTCAGGCGCCCCGATTCGGCCCGGGTGAAGCGGGCCATCGCGTCCTCGGCCTCCTTCAGCGTGGACAGCAGGCGGCGGGCGTAGACGACGAAGTATTCGCCCGCGGTGGACAGCGACAGGCGCCGGCCGGCGCGGTCGAACAGCGGCAGGCCCACCTGCGATTCGATCTCCTTCACCTGCATCGACACCGCCGGCGGCGTGAGGTGCAGCACCTCGGCCGCGCGCTGCACGCTGCCCTGGCGAACCACCTCGGTGAACACCTTGAGCTGGCGGAAGGTGATGTTCATGATTAAGGAAAAGCTTATCTCAAAGCGAAGTATAACTGACTTTACCTGAATCGATGCCGTTCCTACAGTCGCCTCACTCCCACCCATCCCCCATGTCTGGAGACACCATGAACTCCCCCGTCGAAAGCAGCGTCGTCGCCGACGCCCAGATCCTGGACAAGAAGCAGCGCTACTCGGCTGGCGTGCTCAAGTACCGCCAGATGGGCTACTGGGACGCGGACTACGTGCCCAAGGACACCGATACGCTGTGCCTGTTCCGCATCACGCCGCAGGAGGGCGTGGACCCCATCGAGGCCGCCGCCGCGGTGGCCGGCGAATCCAGCACCGCCACCTGGACGGTGGTGTGGACCGACCGCCTGACGGCCTGCGACAGCTACCGCGCCAAGGCCTACAAGGTGGAACCGGTGCCCAACAACCCGGGCCAGTACTTCGCCTGGGTGGCCTACGACATCATCCTGTTCGAAGAGGGCTCGATCGCCAACATCACGGCCAGCCTGATCGGCAACGTGTTCTCGTTCAAGCCGCTGAAGGCCGCGCGCCTGGAAGACATCCGCATGCCGGTGGCGCTGGTGAAGACCTTCAAGGGCCCGCCCTGCGGCCTGGTGGTCGAGCGCGAGCGGCTGGACAAGTTCGGCCGCCCGCTGCTGGGCGCCACCACCAAGCCCAAGCTGGGCCTCTCCGGCCGCAACTACGGCCGCGTGATCTACGAGGGCCTGAAGGGCGGGCTCGATTTCATGAAGGACGACGAGAACATCAACTCGCAGCCCTTCATGCACTGGCGCGACCGCTTCCTGTACGTGATGGAAGGCGTGAACAAGGCCAGCGCGGCCACCGGCGAGGTCAAGGGCAGCTACCTGAACGTGACCGGCGCGACGATGGAAGACATCTACGAGCGGGCCGAATTCGCCAAGCAGCTGGGCAGCGTGGTGATCATGGTCGACCTGATCATCGGCTGGAGCGCCATCCAGAGCATCGCCAACTGGGCGCGCAAGAACGACATGATCGTGCACATGCACCGCGCCGGCCACGGCACCTACACGCGGCAGAAGAACCATGGCGTGTCGTTCCGCGTGATGGCCAAGTGGCTGCGCCTGGCCGGCGTGGACCACCTGCACACCGGCACCGCGGTGGGCAAGCTCGAAGGCGACCCGATGACGGTGCAGGGCTACTACAACGTCTGCCGCGACAGCTACACCAAACAAGACCTGCCGCGCGGCCTGTTCTTCGACCAGGACTGGGCCGACATGCGCAAGGTGATGCCGGTGGCCAGCGGCGGCATCCACGCCGGCCAGATGCACCAGCTGATCGACCTGTTCGGCGACGACGTGATCCTGCAGTTCGGCGGTGGCACCATCGGCCACCCGGCCGGCATCCAGGCCGGTGCGGTGGCCAACCGCGTGGCGCTGGAATGCATGGTCAAGGCCCGCAACGAGGGCAAGGACATCAAGAACGAGGGCCCCGACATCCTGCGCAAGGCGGCGCAAAGCTGCACGCCGCTGAAGCAGGCGCTCGACACCTGGGGCGACATCTCGTTCAACTACGCCAGCACCGACACCAGCGACTACGCCGTGACCCCAGGCGTCTCGGCCTGAACGCCCACCGCCCAAGGAGAACCGACCATGATGACCAACCCCACCGGCCGCATCACGCAGGGCATGTTCAGCTTCCTGCCCGACCTCACCGACGACGAGATCGCGCTGCAGATCGACTACGGCCTGAACAAGGGCTACGCCTGGAGCGTGGAATACACCGACGACCCGCACCCGCGCAACACCTACTGGGAGATGTACGGCATGCCCATGTTCGACCTGAAGGACGCCGCCGGCGTGCTGATGGAACTCAACGCGTGCCGCAAGACCTTCCCGCAGCATTACATCCGCCTGATGGCCTTCGACTCGACGCGCAACACCGAGAGCATCGTGATGAGCTTCATCGTCAACCGGCCGTCGCGTGAACCCGGCTTCGGCCTGGTGCGGCAGGAGGTCGAAGGGCGCACCATGCGCACCACGGTGCACAGCTACGCCACCGACAAGCCCGAAGGCGAGCGCTACGGCGCCTGAGGCACGGCACGCCCCGACCGCCCGGCCCTCAACGACCATCGACCACCATGAGCGCCCCGCTCTACACCATCCCGGGTTCCACCCGCACGGCCGACTCGGCCGCTGCGGGGGCCACTGCGCCCGCCGCACATCCTGCGGCGGGTGCGGCTGCGCCTGCCACCGTGGCCGAGGTGCTGGCGCAGAGCCAGGTCGAGTCGGTGATGGACGAACTCGACCGCGACCTGATCGGCCTGGCGCCGGTCAAGCAGCGCATCCGCGACATCGCCGCGCTGCTGGTCATCGACAAGCTGCGCGCGCAGCACGGCCTGGCCGCGCAGGCGCCGTCGCTGCACATGTGCTTCACCGGCAACCCCGGCACCGGCAAGACCACCGTGGCGCTGCGCATGGCGCAGATCCTGCACCGGCTGGGCTACGTGCGCAAAGGCCATGTGGTCAGCGTGACGCGCGACGACCTGGTGGGCCAGTACATCGGCCACACCGCGCCCAAGACCAAAGAGGTGCTGAAGAAGGCCATGGGCGGCGTGCTCTTCATCGACGAGGCCTACTACCTGTACCGGCCCGAGAACGAGCGCGACTACGGCCAGGAGGCCATCGAGATCCTGCTGCAGGTGATGGAGAACCAGCGCGACGACCTGGTGGTGATCCTGGCCGGCTACAAGGACCGCATGGACACCTTCTTCCAGTCCAACCCCGGCATGCGCTCGCGCATCGCGCACCACCTCGACTTCCCCGACTACAGCGCGCCCGAGCTGCTGCAGATCGCCGACCGGCTGCTGGCCGACCAGAACTACCGCTTCGCCGACGGCGCCCGCGAGGTGTTCGATGCCTACCTGGCGCGGCGCATGGCGCAGCCGCACTTCTCCAATGCGCGCAGCGTGCGCAACGCGCTCGACCGGGCGCGGCTGCGCCAGGCCTCAAGGCTGTTTGCCGACCGCGAGCGCGCGCTGACCCGCGACGACCTCACCACGATCGCGGCCAGCGACATCCTGGCCAGCCGCGTGTTCAACGACAGTGGCGACGACGCCGGCAAGGATGCGACATGAGCACGCCCACCGGCCGGCCGCCGCTGCGTGCGCTGATCTTCGACGTCGACGGCACGCTGGCCGACACCGAACACGCGCACCTGGCCGCCTTCAACCAGGCCTTCGGCGAGGCCGGGCTCGACTGGCACTGGGACCTGCCCACCTACCTGCGCCTGCTCGAGGTGTCGGGCGGCAAGGAGCGCATCGCCCACCACTGGGCGCAGGTGCGCGGCGATGTGCAGGCGCTGGACGCCAGCGCGCTGGCCGACACCGTGCAGCGCATCCACGACCTGAAGACAGCCGCCTACGAGCGCCGGGTGCAGCAGGGTGCGGTGCAGATGCGCCCCGGCGTGCTCGCCCTCATCCGCTCGGCCCATGCCGCCGGGCTGCGCCTGGCCATCGCCACCACCACCTCGCCGGTGAACATCTCGGCGCTGCTGCGCGGGGCGCTGGGGCCTGACTGGACGATGCTGTTCGAGGTGATCGAGGACGCCTCCACCGCGCCGCGCAAGAAGCCGCACCCGCAGGTGTACCAGCAGACGCTGGCGCGCCTGCAACTGCCGGCCGCCGACTGCCTGGCCTTCGAGGATTCGGCCAACGGCCTGCAGGCCGCCCGCGGCGCCGGCCTGGCCACAGTGATCACGCCCAACGATTTCAGCGCCCACCACGACTTCACCGGCGCGCTGCGCGTGCTGCCCTCGCTGCAGGGCATCAGCGTGGCCGACCTGCGCGCATGGCACGCCGCCGCACCGCGCTGACCCCGATCACCACCCGCCCGATCACCACCTGCCCGCTCCCCGACCGCACGACCCCCGACCCCGAGAGAACGCCATGCCGATGTCGCACCGACTCACCCTGACCCAGTACCTGATCGAGCAGCGCCGCCGCTTCCCGGGCGCCAGCGGCGACTTCAACGCGCTGATCCTCGACGTGGCCCTGGCCTGCAAGGCCATCGCCCGCGCGGTGGCCTTCGGCGAGCTGGGCGCCACGGCCACCCCGAACGGCGCCGTCGCCGCGCTGAACGGCCTGGCCGACGCGGGCGGCCAGACCAACGTGCAGGGCGAGACGCAGAAGCCGCTGGACGTGATCAGCAACCAGGTCTTCATCAAGCTCAACGAATGGGGCGGCCACTGCGCGGGCATGGTGTCCGAAGAGCTGGACGAGCCCTTCCAGATCCCGGCGCCGTTCCCGCGCGGCAAGTACCTGCTGGCCTTCGACCCGCTGGACGGGTCGAGCAACATCGACGTCAACGTCTCGGTGGGCAGCATCTTCAGCGTGCTGCGCGCGCCGCAAGAGGTGGTGGACAGCGGACGCGACATCACCGAGGCCGACTTCCTGCAGCCCGGCACCAAGCAACTGGCCGCCGGCTATGCGATCTATGGCCCGACGACGATGCTGGTGCTCACCGTGGGCGCGGGCGTGGCCGGCTTCACGCTCGACCCGAGCCTGGGCGAGTTCATGCTCACGCACCCGCGCATCCAGGTGCCGGCCGACACGCACGAGTTCGCCATCAACGCGTCGAACAGCCGCTTCTGGGAGCAGCCGGTGAAGCGCTACGTGGACGAATGCCTGGCCGGCAAGACCGGCCCGCGCGGCAAGGACTTCAACATGCGCTGGATCGCCAGCATGGTGGCCGAGGCGCACCGCATCCTGATGCGCGGCGGCGTGTTCATGTACCCGCGCGACACCAAGGACGCCGCCAAGCACGGCCGCCTGCGCCTGCTGTACGAGGCCAACCCGATCGGCTTCATCATGGAACAGGCCGGCGGCCGCGCCAGCACCGGTCGGCAGAACGTGCTGGGCGTGCAGCCCTCGTCGATCCACCAGCGCATCGGCCTGGTCTTCGGCTCGCGCAACGAGGTCGAACGCATCGAGCGCTACCACGCCGAGCCGGCCAAGTCGGAGCGCGAGAGCCCGCTGTTCGCGCCGCGCAGCCTGTTCAGGGACTGAATACCTTCATCTGCATCGAGGAATCGCCATGTCAGAACGACACCCCATCATCGCGATCACAGGATCGTCCGGCGCCGGCACCTCGTCGGTGACGCGCACCTTCGAGAACATCTTCCGCCGCGAGAACGTCAAGGCCGCGGTGATCGAGGGCGACAGCTTCCACCGCTACGACCGGCTCGAGATGCGCAAGCGCCAGGCCGAGGCCGAGAAGGCCGGCGACAAGCACTTCAGCCACTTCGGCCCCGAGAACAACCTGTTCCCCGAGCTGGAGCAGCTGTTCCGCAGCTACGGCGAGACCGGCACCGGCCAGCGCCGCAAGTACCTGCACGACCCGGTGGAGGCGGCGCCCTACAAGCAGGACCCCGGCACCTTCACCCCCTGGGAGACGCTGGCCAACGACACCGACCTGCTGTTCTACGAAGGCCTGCACGGCGCCGTGGTCACGCCCGAGGTGAACATCGCCAAGCACCCCGACCTGCTGATCGGCGTGGTGCCGGTGATCAACCTCGAGTGGATCCAGAAGCTGTACCGCGACAAGAACGTGCGCGGCTACTCGGCCGAGGCGGTCACCGACACCATCCTGCGCCGCATGCCCGACTACGTGCATTACATCTGCCCGCAGTTCGCGCACACGCACGTCAATTTCCAGCGCGTGCCGGTGGTCGACACCTCCAACCCCTTCATCGCGCGCGACATCCCGGCGGCCGACGAGAGCATGGTGGTCATCCGCTTCTCGCAGCCCAAGGGCATCGACTTCCAGTACCTGCTGAACATGATCAACAACTCGTGGATGTCGCGGGCCAACACCATCGTGGTGCCGGGCGGCAAGATGGAGCTGGCGATGCAGCTGATCTTCACGCCCTTCATCTGGCGCATGATGGAACGGCGCCAGCGCGCCCTGGGAGCGCTGTGATGACTACCCAATCCCAACTCGCAAAGCGAATGTCCAACGCCATCCGAATGCTGGCAGTGGACGCGGTGGAGAAGGCCAAGTCGGGCCACCCCGGCGCGCCGATGGGCATGGCCGAGATCGCCGAGGCGCTGTGGCACCGCCACCTGAAGCACAACCCGACGAACCCGCGCTGGGCCGACCGCGACCGCTTCGTGCTGAGCAACGGCCACGGCTCGATGCTGCTGTACGCGCTGCTGCACCTCACCGGCTACGACCTGCCCATGAGCGAACTGCAGGCCTTCCGCCAGTTGCACAGCAAGACGCCGGGCCACCCCGAGGTGGGCATCACGCCGGGCGTGGAGACCACCACCGGCCCGCTGGGCCAGGGCCTGGCCAATGCGGTGGGCATGGCGCTGTCCGAGAAGCTGCTGGCGGCCGAGTTCAACCGCCCGGGCCTGCCCATCGTCGACCACATGACCTATGTGTTCCTGGGCGATGGCTGCCTGATGGAAGGCATCAGCCACGAGGTGTGCTCGCTGGCCGGCACGCTGCGCCTGTCGAAGATCGTGGCGCTGTACGACGACAACGGCATCTCGATCGACGGCCATGTGGAGGGCTGGTTCACCGACGACACGCCCAAGCGCTTCGACGCCTACGGCTGGAACGTCATCGCCGCGGTGGACGGCCACGATGCCGACGCGGTGGACGCCGCCATCCGCTCGGCGCGCGAGCAGGCACAGCGCCCCGACGGCAGGCCGACGCTGATCTGCTGCAAGACCACCATCGGCCAGGGCTCGCCGCACAAGGCCGGCACGCACGACGTGCACGGCGCACCGCTGGGCGCGGCCGAGGTGCAGGCCACCCGCGCGGCGCTGGACTGGACGGCCGCGCCCTTCGAGGTGCCGGCCGACGTGTCCGCCGGGTGGGACGCGCGCGCCCGCGGCGCCGCCGCCGAATCGGGCTGGCGCGCGCTGTTCGAGGCCTATCGCGCCAAGTACCCGACCGACGCGGCCGAGTTCGAGCGCCGCCAGCATGGCGCGCTGCCGCCGGCCTACATCGACCGCATCGCCGACGTGTTCAGCGCCATCGCGGCGCAGCCCGCCGCGGTGGCCACCCGCAAGGCCAGCCAGAACGCGCTCGACGCACTGGCGCCGTTGCTGCCCGAATTCTTCGGCGGCAGCGCCGACCTGACGGGCTCGAACCTCACCAACTTCAAGGGCTGCGTCAAGGCCGGCCGCGACCTGCCGGGCAACCACCTGTCGTACGGCGTGCGCGAGTTCGGCATGGCCGCGATGATGAACGGCATGGCGCTGCACGGCGGGCACCTGCCCTACGGCGGCACCTTCCTGACCTTCAGCGACTACAGCCGCAACGCCGTGCGCATGGCCGCGCTGATGAAGCAGCGCGTGGTGCACGTGTTCACCCACGATTCCATCGGCCTGGGCGAAGACGGGCCCACCCACCAGAGCGTGGAGCACGTGCCGAGCCTGCGGCTGATCCCCGGGCTGGACGTGTGGCGCCCGGCGGACGGGCTGGAAACCGCCGTGGCCTGGGCCTGCGCGGTGGAACGCCACGACGGCCCCAGCGCGCTGGCGCTGTCGCGCCAGAACCTGCCGCGACTGCTGGACGACGCGGCCCGCGCGGCCGAGGTGCGCCGCGGCGGCTACGTGCTGTCGGACATGGTCGGCGCCCGCGCGGTGATCATCGGCACCGGCTCGGAAACCTCGCTGGCGATGGCCGCGCAGGCCTTGCTGGCGGCCGAGGGCATCGCCACCCGCGTGGTCTCGATGCCCTGCACCAACGTGTTCGACCGCCAGGACGCGGCCTGGCAGGACCGGGTGCTGCCGCTGGCCCTGCCCACCGTGGCGGTGGAGGCCGCGCAACCCGACTTCTGGCGCAAGTACGTGGGCCGCACCGGCGCCGTGATCGGCATCGCCACGTTCGGTGAGTCGGCCCCGGCCGCCCAGCTGTACGCCCACTTCGGCATCACCGCCGAGCGCGTGGCCGACGCTGTGCGCCAACGCGTCTGAACGTTCCTTGCCCTGTCCTCACTTTCCCTGGAGCTTCCCATGCCCCTGATCTCGCTGCGCCAGATGCTGGACCACGCCGCCGAGCACGACTACGGCGTGCCGGCCTTCAACGTCAACAACATGGAGCAGATGCAGGCCATCCTGCAGGCCGCCGAGGCCAACGATGCGCCGGTGATCCTGCAGGCCAGCGCCGGCGCGCGCAAGTACGCCGGCGAGCCCTTCCTGCGCAAGCTGGTGGAGGCGGCGATCGAGCAGTACCCGCAGCTGCCGATCTGCCTGCACCAGGACCATGGCGCGTCGGCGGCGGTGTGCCAGCAGGCCATCCGCTCGGGCTTTTCCAGCGTGATGATGGACGGCTCGCTGATGGAAGACCAGAAGACGCCGGCCAGCTACGAGTACAACCTGACGGTGACCTCGCGCGTGGTGGAGATGTCGCATGCGGTGGGCGTCAGCGTCGAGGGCGAACTGGGCTGCCTGGGCTCGCTCGAGACCGGCACCGCGGGCGAGGAGGACGGCGTCGGTGCCGAGGGCACGCTCGACCACTCGCAGCTGCTCACCGACCCCGACCAGGCCGCCGACTTCGTGGCCCGCACCGGCGTCGATGCGCTGGCCATCGCCATCGGCACCAGCCACGGCGCCTACAAGTTCAGCCGCCAGCCCACCGGCGACATCCTGGCCATCGACCGCATCGCAGCGATCCATGCGCGCATCCCCGACACCCACCTGGTGATGCACGGCTCGTCGAGCGTGCCGCAGGAGTGGCTGGCCACCATCCGCGAGTTCGGCGGCGACATCCGCGAGACCTACGGCGTGCCGGTGGAAGAGATCGTGCGCGGCATCCGCCACGGCGTGCGCAAGGTGAACATCGACACCGACATCCGGCTGGCGATGACCGGCGCGATGCGCAAGGTGATGTTCACCAAGCCCGACGAGTTCGACCCGCGCGCCTTCCTGAAGGCCGCCACCGCCGCCGCGCGCCAGGTCTGCGAGCTGCGCTTCCAGGCCTTCGGCTGCACCGGCAAAGCCTCGAAGATCAAGGTGCTTCCGCTCACCGCGATGGCGCAGCGCTACGCCGGTGCCGCGCTGAAGAAGGCTGCCTGACATGGCGCAGCCCACCGTCATCGCCCCCAGCATCCTGTCGGCCAACTTCGCCCGCCTGGGCGACGACGTGAGCCGCGTCGTCGAGGCCGGCGCCGACTGGATCCACTTCGACGTGATGGACAACCATTACGTGCCCAACCTGACCTTCGGGCCGATGGTCTGCGAGGCGCTCAAGCCCCACGCTGGCAAGGCCCTGATGGACGTGCACCTGATGGTCGAGCCGGTGGATGCGCTGGTGCCGCTGTTCGCCAAGGCCGGCGCCGGGCTCATCAGCTTCCACCCCGAGGCCACGCGCCACGTCGACCGCACGCTGCAGCTCATCCGCGATGCCGGCTGCCTGGCCGGCCTGGTGTTCAACCCCGGCACGCCGCTGGCCTGGCTGGACCATGTGATGGACAAGCTCGACCTGGTGATGCTGATGAGCGTGAACCCAGGCTTCGGCGGGCAGAGCTTCATCGCGTCGACCCTGCCCAAGCTGCGCCAGGTGCGCGAGCGCATCGATGCGCACGCGCGCGAGACCGGCCGCACCATCCGCCTCGAGGTGGACGGTGGCGTGAAGACCGACAACATCGCCACCATCGCGGCGGCCGGCGCCGACACCTTCGTCGCCGGATCGGCCGTGTTCGGCAGCGCCGACTGGGCGGCCACCATCGGCACGCTGCGCCGCGAGGCCGGCAAGGCCAGCGCCATGTGATCCCAGCTTGACCACAGGCTGGTCACAGCTTTTCCCCAGCTTGCCCACAGCCTGAACCCATACTGAGCGGCGGCACCGCACGCGCGGCGCCGGGGCGTCTGCCCTCCCGGGTGGGCGGGCATCGGCCTACCGGGGCCGGCCTCATCCGGGGTGCTGCCCCGCGGTGCACCGAGTCGTCCTCCTGGCCGGAGGGCAG
>NZ_MWLO01000102.1 GCF_002198735.1 Ideonella sp. A 288 | reverse complement strand
CTCGGTGGCGGTGGCGGTGGCGGCAATGGCGGCACCGAAGGCGCCGTTTACGTGGTCTACGGCAAGGGCACCGACAGCGTGGTCAACCTGAGCAGCGTGACCAGCGGCGTCGGCGGCTTCCGCATCATCGGCGAGAAGGGCGGTGACGCGATCGGCGGCGTGCTGGCCACCTCGGCCGACATGAACGGCGACGGCAAGTCCGAGATCCTGATCGGCGCGCCGCAGAAGTCCTTCGTCGAGGGCGACAACGAGGGCGTGGCCTATGTCGTGTTCGGCGCCTCGGGTAGCACCGAGATCGATCTGGCCGACGTCGCCAGCGGCGTGGGTGGATTCCGCATTGTCGGTGGCACCGACGACGATGCCGGCGCCGCGCTGGCGGGGCTGGGCGACATCAACGGCGATGGCATCCCCGACATCCTGGTCGGCGCGCCACGTTCGGACAGTGCCTATGTCGTCTTCGGCAAGACCAATGGCACCGAGGTGCTGCTCACCGACGTGGCCAATGGCATCGGTGGCTTCCGCATCGTCGGCGAGGACGTGAACGACCTCACCGCGATGTCGGTGACCGGTGGCGTCGACCTGAACCGTGACGGCATCAAGGACCTCGTGATCGGCGCGCCGGGCAACGACGAAGGCGGCCCCGAGGCCGGCGCGGTGTATGCGATCTGGGGCGGCAACACCGCCGGCACGATCAACCTGGCCGACATCTCGCAGAGCATCGGCGGCGCCAAGGTGGTGGGCGACACCGGCAGCCTGTTCGGCAGCTCGGTCGCCATCACGCCCGACATGAATGGCGATGGCAACCCCGACCTGCTGGTCGGCGCGCCCGGAGCCGGCGAGTCCGCGTACACCGTGTTCACGCCGGTGAGCTGGCGTCCGGATGCCAATGTCGTGGGCACCGTCGGTGACGACCTGATGGGCTCCGGCTTCGCCAGCGGCCCGCACGCGATCGGCGAGGGGGCCGACAACATCTTCGCGCTGGCCGGCAACGACACTGTCGTCTCCGGTGGCGGCGCCGATTCGATCGAAGGCGACCTGGGCAACGACAGCATCGACGCAGGCGCAGGCGACGACATCATCGATGGCGGCAGCGGTGCCGACACGCTGATCGGTGGCGCAGGCAACGACACCTTCCTGGTCGACAGCGCGCTGGACCTGGCAGCCGAGAACGCGGGTGAAGGCGATGACACCGTGATCGCGACCGTCGACTTCACGCTGGCGCCCGAGATCGAGAACCTGGAACTCTCCGGCTTTGCCTTCCGCGGCACCGGCAATGCCGGTGCCAACCGGATTTCGGGCAACGCCTCGGCCAACTCGCTCGATGGCAGTGGCGGCGCCGACACCCTGATCGGCGGCCTGGGTAACGACAGCTACGTGGTCGACCAGCTCGCCGACACGATCGTCGAGGATGCACTGGCCGGCACCGACACCGTGATCGCGTCGATCGACTGGACGCTGGCGGCCAACCTCGAGAACCTGCAGCTCACCGGCGCCGCGCGCAGCGGCACCGGCAACGCGGTGGCCAATTCCATCACTGGCAGCACCGGCAACGACATCCTCGATGGCCTGGCCGGCAACGACACGCTGGTCGGCGGTTCGGGCGACGACACCTACCGCGTTGACGCGGCCGGCGATGTCATCAGCGAGGGCGTGGGTGGCGGCACCGACCTGGCGATCGCCAGCGCCAACTACACCCTCGGCCTGAACGTCGAGCACCTGCAGCTCACCGGCGCCGCACGCGCCGGCACGGGCAACGCAGGGGCCAACAGCCTCACCGGCACCGCCGGCAACGACACCCTCGACGGGGCCGCCGGCATCGACACGATGGACGGCGGCGCCGGCGACGACACCTACCGCGTCGACAACGCGTCCGACGTGGTCGTCGAGGCCGTCGGTGGCGGCAACGACACGGTGGTCGTCACCTTCGACTACGTGCTGCCGTTGGGCGAGATCGAGAACCTCGCGCTCAGCGGCACGGCGCACTCGGCCACCGGCAATGCCGGCGCCAACGTGCTGACCGGCGGCGCCGGCAACGACACGCTGGACGGCGCCGGTGGCGCCGACGCGCTGGTCGGCGGTGCGGGCGACGACACCTATCGCGTCGATAACGCGTCCGACGTGGTGACCGAGGGCGTCGGCGCGGGCACGGACACCGTGGTCGCCACCGTCGACTACTCGGCCACGGCCAACGTCGAAGTGCTGCAGGTCCTGGGTGCCGGCCTCACCGCCACCGGCAACGCCGAGGCCAACACGCTGCTCGGCTCGGCCGGCGCGCAGACCTTGGTCGGCAACGACGGCAACGACACGATGGATGGTGGCGCCGACGCCGACCGCATGGTCGGTGGCCTGGGCGACGACACCTACACCGTCGACTTCATCGACGACGTGGTGGTGGAACTGGCTGGCGAAGGCATCGACACGGTGATCACCGCCTTCGGCGGCACGTTGCCAGACCACATCGAGAACCTGAGCCTGACCGGCACCGCGCGCTCGGCCATCGGCAATGCCGGCGCCAACACACTGTCGGGCAATTCCGGCCGCGACACGCTCGACGGCGCGGGCGGCGACGACCTGCTGATCGGCGGTGACGGCGCGGACGAACTGCATTCGCACTCGGGCAACGACACCTTGTCCGGCGGCAGCGGCGACGATGTCTACAAGGTGGGTGGCGGCACGTCCACGCACATCGAGGATTTCCTCGGCCACGACGTGCTCGACGCCAGCGACGGCACCGGCAACAACTACATCGACCTGTCGGGCGAAACCCACAGCAGCATCGACGGCCACGACTGCACCTTGGGCACCGGCGGCACCACGGCGTCACCCCTGGACGTGCAGTTCCTGCAGGACCTGAGCGGCTCCTTCGGCGACGACATCGCCAGCGTGCGCGCACTTGTGCCGCAGGTTGTCGCCGCGCTGCAGGCTGTGCAACTCAACAGCCGCTTCGGTGTTTCGGCGTTCATCGACAAGCCGGTGTCCCCGTTCGGCTCGCCCGGCGACTATGTCTACCAGCAGAAGCTGGCGCTGACCTCCAACCCCACGCTGCTGGCCAACACTTACAACGGCCTGCTGATCCAGTCCGGTGCCGATGGCAACGAGGCGCAGATCGAGGGCTTGATGCAGCTGGCGTTGCGCGCCGCCGAGGTCGGCTTCAGCGCCAACGCCGCGCGCTTCGTCGTGCTGTTCACCGACGCCGATTACCACGTGGCCGGCGACGGCGCGCTGGCCGGCATCACGACGCCGAACAACGGCGATGCCATCCTCGATGGCAACGGCCTCGGCGAGGACTATCCGCTGATCGCCCAGGTGCGCGCGGCAATCGAGGCCGCAGACATCATTCCCATCTTCGCGGTGACTGGCGTCGAGGCGGCCTACAACGGCCTGGTCAGCGGTCTCGGCCGCGGCGCGGTGGTCACGCTCACGGCCAACAGCAGCAACGTCGTGGCGGCCATCACCAATGGTCTGACCCAGGCGACCACGACCCACATCGACGACGCCTATGGTGGTTCGGGCCACGACACGATCAAGGGCGACGTGATCGCCAACGAGTTGCGCGGCCACGGCGGCGACGACAGCCTCAACGGCAACGGCGGCAACGACAACCTGCTCGGCGGTGTCGGCAATGACACGCTGGTGGGCGATACCGGCAACGACAGCCTGCACGGCGAGGACGGCGACGACACCGCGGCCTATGCCGGCGCCTGGGCCGACTACGACGTGAGCGCCGACGTGGCCGGCGTCTTCACTGTGGCCGATCGCCGGGCTGTCGGGGGCACCGGCGTCGACCGCGTCGACAGCGTCGAGCACTTCCAGTGGACCAGCGGCACCGTGGCCGCCACCGCGGCCGTCGTCAACGTGGCGCCGACGGCGGCCGACGATGTCGGTCCTGGCCTGGTCGAGGCCGGCGCCAGCGGGCCCGGCGTGGCCGCCGCGGCCGGCGCCGTGCTGGGCAACGACAGCGACGCCAACCTTGCCGTCGTCGGCCTGGGCGAGTCGATCTCGGTGACCGGCGGGCGCAGCGGCGCGCCTGCCGCAGGCACGCCGTTGACCGCGGTGGTCGGCGACACGCTGATCACCGGCACCTACGGCACCTTGACGCTGCGCGCCGACGGCAGCTACAGCTATGCGCTCGACAACGCCCGCCCTGCCACCGAAGCGCTGGCCGTGGGCGTCGTGGTCGACGATGTCTTCACCTATCGCGTGAGTGACGCGCATGGCCTCACGGCGCTGGCCCAGCTGTCGTTCCCGGTCACCGGGGCCGACGAGACGGGTGGTGTCGTCAATCTGCCGCCCGTCGGTTCGTCCACCGCCGTGCTGGGGCCTGTGCTCGAGGACACCGCGCTGACGATCACTTCTGCGAGCCTGCTGCAGGGCTTCTCCGACCCCGACCTCGATCCGTTGGCAGTGGCCAACCTGACGGCGGCCAACGGCAGCGTCACGATCAACCCCGACGGCAGCTTCACGATCACGCCGACCCTGAACTACAACGGGCCGACGCAGCTGAACTACGACGTGGTTGACGGCCGCGGCGGCAGCCTGGCGGCGACGGCGTTCTATCCGGTGCTGCCGGTCAACGATGCGCCCAGCGGCGCCCCGGTCCTGCCGTTGTCTGCGGTCAACGAGGATGTCCCGGCGCTCCTCGGCTACGGTCTGCTGGTGGAGGGATTCACCGACATCGACGGCGACTTCCCGCTCGCCGTGGCCAACGTGAGCGCGTCCAACGGCAGCGTCGCCAACAACCCGGACGGCACGTTCACCGTGACGCCGACCGCCAACTTCAACGGCACGGTGACGCTGAACTACGACGTCATCGACGGTCATGGCGGCAGCGTGCCGGCGACGCACAGCTATGTGGTCACGCCGGTCAACGATGCGCCCACCGGCACCGCCACCGCGGTGCTGCCGGCCGGTGTCGAGGGTGAGCCCTACTTCATCCCGGAAACCACGCTGCTGCAGGGCTTCAGCGATGTCGATGGCGATGCGCTGCACGTGGTGGACCTTCAGGTGCTGTCCAACTCTGTGCCCCGGAACGCAGACGGCACCTTCACCATTGCGCCCGGCCCGAACTTCGCCGGCACGCTGACCCTGACCTACCGGGTCGACGATTCGAATATCGGCTTCACGTTTGCATCGCTTCCGCTGACATTCACCAATGTCAACGACGCGCCCGGCGGCGTGGCCACGGCCGTGCTGCCGGCGGGCACCGCCGACACCGCGTACACGGTCAGCGCGGCGGACTTGCTGGCCGGCTTCTCCGACCCCGATGGCGACGTCCTGGCGGTTTCGGGCCTGTTTGCCAGCAATGGCACCGTGGCCGCAGGGCCTGGCGACACCTTCGTGATCACGCCCTTGCCGGGATTCGCTGGCCAGATGAACCTGGATTACAGCGTCATCGACGGCAATGGCGGCAGTGCCTTCGGAAACCAGAGGTACACGGTGGCGGCGACCGCGGTGACACCGGCCGACGACGGCCTGCTGGTCACGTTGGGTCTGTCCTCGTTGCTGGACTCGGCCGCGCTGGTGGCCAACGACCTGGCGCCGGCCGGCACCACGCTGGCCGTCACGGCCGTGTCGAACGCGGTCGGCGCCACGGTGGCGCTGGTGGGCGGCAAGCTGGTCATCACGGCCAGTGCAGGGGGCGGCTCGTTCGACTACACCGTCACGCCGTCCAGCGGTGCGCCTGCCATCGGGCATGCGGTCTTCGCCGTGGCCACGACCAACGCGCTGGCCAACACCGTTGCCGCGGCCCTGAACGTGGTGGCAGCGGACCTGCAGGGCCAGGATGGCAACGATACGCTGCGCGGCGGCGATGGCACCGACCGCGTGCTCGGCGGCCTGGGCGCGGATTCGCTGGCCGGCTTCGGCGGCCGCGATGAACTGTTCGGCGGCGAGGGCAACGACATCATCGACGGCGGCACCGGCGCCGACTTCATGGAAGGCGGCCTGGGCAACGACGGCTACGTTGTCGACAACGCCGGCGACACGGTCTTCGAGGCCGCGCTCGGCGGCACCGACGGCGTCACCGCCAACCTCGACGGCTATGCGCTGGCCACCGAGGTCGAGAACCTCACGCTCGGCGTGGGGGTGGCCAGCGGCAGTGGCAATGCGCTGAACAACGCGATCACCGGCAACACCGCCAACAACCAGCTCTTCGGCCTGGCCGGCAACGACGTGCTCAATGGCGGCGCTGGCAACGACACGATGAACGGCGGCGCCGGCAACGACAGCTACGTCGTCGACAGCGCGCTGGACGTGCTGGTGGAAGCGCCCGGCGACGGCACCGACGCGGCCACGGCCACGGTCACCTACACCCTGGGTGACAACGTCGAGAACCTCACGCTCGGCGGCACGGCCCTCATCGACGGCACAGGCAATGCCCTGGCCAATGCGATCACCGGCAATGCCTCGGCCAACCGGCTGTTCGGCCTGGACGGCAACGACACGCTCAACGGCGGCCTCGGCGTGGACACGATGGCCGGCGGCGCCGGCAACGACAGCTACCTGGTCGACAACGCCCTCGACGCCATCACCGAAGTGGCCGGCGAAGGCCTCGACACCGCCACCGCCACGGTGGCCTACACGCTGCCGGGCGAGGTCGAGAACCTCACGCTCGGCGGCACGGCGGCCATCGCCGGTACGGGCAATGGCCTGGCCAACTCGATGCTCGGCAACGCGGCAGCCAACCAGCTGTTCGGGCTGGAGGGCAACGACACGCTCAACGGCGGCCTGGGTGCCGACGCGATGAGCGGCGGCGTGGGCAACGACAGCTACGTCGTCGACAACGTGCTCGACCTGGTGATCGAGGTCGCAGGCGAAGGCACCGACAGCGTCAGCAGTTCGTTGAGCCTGACGCTCGCCGATCAGGTGGAGCAGCTCACGCTCACGGGCACGCTGGCACTCACCGGCACCGGCAATGCGCTGGACAACGCCCTCGTCGGCAACAGCGCCGCCAACACGTTGGCTGGCCTGGACGGCAACGATACGCTCAATGGCGGCCTTGGCGGCGATTCGATGGTCGGTGGCATCGGCAATGACAGCTACGTCGTCGACAGCCTGCTCGACGCCGTGGTCGAACTCGACTTGGGCGGCGCCGACACCGTCAGCACCTCGATCAGCCTGGTGCTGGCGGCCAACGTCGAGAACCTGGTGCTCACCGGGGTCGCCGCGATCGGCGGCACCGGCAACGCCCTGGCCAACACCCTGACCGGCAACACCGCCGCCAACACGCTGGATGGTGGCGTCGGCGCCGACACCCTGGCCGGCGGTGCCGGCAACGACACCTACGTGGTCGACAACCTGGGCGACGTCGTCACCGAGGTGGCAGGCGGCGGCACCGACCTCGTGCGCACGGCACTGCCCGCGCTCACGCTGGCGCCGGAGGTGGAGAGCCTGACCTTCAACGGCGTCGGCGCCTTTGCCGGCACCGGCAACACATTGCCGAATGCGATCACCGGCGGTGCCGGCAACGACACGCTGGACGGCGCTGGCGGCAACGACACGCTCAGTGGCGGCCTGGGCAATGACCTCTACCTGGTGGACTCGGCGCTCGATGCGATCGTCGACACCGGCGGCATCGACACGGTGCGCACCACCGCGCCGACGTTGACGCTCTCGGCCGCGGCCGAGATCCTCGAGTTCGTCGGCGTGGGCGCGTTCATCGGCACCGGCAACGCGGCGGGCAACGTCATGACCGGCGGCGCCGGCAACGATTCGATGTCGGGCCTGGCCGGCAACGACACGATCGATGGCGGCCTTGGCGTCGATACGATGCTCGGCGGCCTCGGCAACGACACCTTCGTCGTCGGCCAGATCGGCGACATGGTCGTCGAAGCCGCGCTGGGTGGCGTGGACGTGGTCTCCAGTGCGCTCGACGGCTACGTGCTGCCCGCCGAGGTCGAGAACCTGGTGCTCGGTGCGCCCGATGTCGTCACCGGCTCGGGCAATGCGCTGAACAACCGGCTCACGGGCAACGGCGCGGACAACGCGCTGTTCGGCCTGGCCGGCATCGACACGCTCGATGGCGGCTTGGGTGCCGACACGATGGACGGCGGACTGGGCAACGACACCTTCCTGGTCGACAGCCTGGCCGACGTGGTGGTCGAGGCCCTGGGCGGCGGCATCGACACCGTCTCCACCGCCCTCGACGGCGTCGTGTTGGCCGCCGAGGTCGAGAACCTGGTGCTCACCGGCGCAGCCATCATCGGCAGCGGCAACGGCCTGAACAACCTGATCACCGGCAACGCCAGCGCCAACCAGCTCTTCGGCCTGGGCGGCAACGACACGCTCACCGGCGGCCTGGGCGCCGACACCATGACCGGCGGTGCGGGCAACGACGCCTACGGTGTCGACGATGCGCTGGACTCGATCGTCGAACTGGCGGGCGAAGGCCTCGACAGCGTGACCGCGCTGGTGACCTACGCGCTGCCGGCCGAGGTCGAGACCCTCGTGCTCGGCGGCACGGCGGCCATCAATGGAACCGGCAATGGCCTGGCCAACACGATCACCGGCAACGCGGCAGCCAACCTGCTGTCCGGCGGCGACGGCAACGACATCCTCAGCGGCGGCCTCGGGGCCGACACGATGGCAGGCGGCCAGGGCAACGACAGCTTCAGTGTCGACAACGCGCTGGACGTGGTGGTCGAAGCCCTCGGCGAAGGCGTCGATACGGTCACCAGCCTGGTCACCTATGCCCTGACGGACCACGTCGACCGGCTCCTGCTCGGTGGCACGGCCGCGATCAACGGCACCGGCAACGGGCTGGCCAACACCGTCGCGGGCAACACCGCCAACAACCTGCTGGCGGGTCTGGATGGCAACGACACGATCGATGGCGGTTTGGGCAACGACACGCTGGTCGGTGGCGTCGGGCTGGATTCACTGACCGGCGGCACCGGTGCCGACACCTTCCGCTTCACGGCGGTGGGCGAGCTCGGCACCACGGGGGCAACAACCGACGTCGTGCGCGACTTCGTGCCGCTGCAGTTCGACAAGATCGACCTCTCGATGATCGACGCCGACAGCACCCTGGTCGACGACCAGGCCTTCGCCTTCATCGGCAGCGCCGCCTTCGGTAGCCATGCGGGCGAGTTGCGGTTCCAGCAGGTCGGCCTGGTCACCACGGTGTTCGGCGACGTCGACGGCAACGGCGTGGCCGATTTCGCGATCCAGCTCAGCGGGCTGGTCAGCCTGGTGGCCACCGACTTCCTGCTGTGACGGCCACGGCCCTGCGCGGCGAGCCCCGCGCAGGGCCCGTCGATCGGGGATATCCCGGGCCGGCGCGGTGCGCGGAGTGCCCCGTCGCTGCGACACAATCGACGCTCGTCGGCGGGCGCCCTCCAGGGTGCCCAGGCGTGCACCGGGAACCAGCTTGAACCTGCGAGACCCCAGCGAGAAGACCCTTGCCGCCATCCTGCTGGCGCCGGCCTTCGCGCTGCTGGCGCTGATCGTCGTCTACCCGATCGGCAAGCTGGTGTGGAACAGCTTCTTCGACCTGCGGCTGTCGGGGGGCGCCGATTCGGTGAAGTTCATCGGCTGGCAGAACTACGTCGACGTGCTGCGCGACAAAGATTTCCTCAACGCCGCCGGCAACACGCTGCTGATCACGCTGATCACCGTGCCGGGCGCGCTGGTGGTCGGCCTGGGCCTGGCGCTTCTGGCCAACCTGCCGTTCAAGCGACGCTGGCCGGTGCGGCTGGCGTTGCTGCTGCCCTGGGCACTGCCGCTGTCCTTTGTCGGGCTGATCTTCGCGTGGTTCTTTCACACCGAGTACGGCGTGGTCAACGACGTGCTGCGCCGCTTCGGCGCGGCCGAGCCGACGATGTGGCTGCTGACGCCCGCCTACGGCTTTGCCGCCATCTGCGGCGCCATCGTCTGGAAGACCTCGTCGTTCATGGCGCTGATCCTGCTGGCCGGGCTGCAGATGATCCCGCGGTCGTTGTACGAAGCGGCCGAAGTGGATGGTGCGTCGAAGTGGCAGCAGTTCTGGCAGATCACGATCCCGATGCTGATGCCGTCGATCGTCGTGGCGCTGATCTTCCGCACCATCACCGCGCTGCAGACCTTCGACATCCCCTACACGATGACCAAGGGCGGCCCCGGCAATGCCACCGAGACGCTGGCCATGCTGATCCACAAGACGACGATCGACTACCTCGACGTCGGCTATGGCTCCACGCTGGCGGTGGCCATGTTCCTGATGTCGATGGCCGTGACCGCGGTGTACCTGCGGCGCATCGGCAACGAATGATGGGCGCGCTGCTCGAAGGTCGATCGCTGCGCCTGCTGGCCGCGGCGCTGGTGGTGTTCAACGGCTTCTTCCCGGCGCTGTGGATCCTGCTCACCTCGCTGAAGACCGAGACCGAACTGGTGCGCAAGCCGATCACCTGGTGGCCGGCCGAGCCCACGCTGCACAACTACGTGCAGGCCTTCACCGACCAGCCGCTGCTCAAGTACATGGGCAACAGCCTGGTGGTGGCGCTGCTGGCCACGCTGGGTTCGCTGGCCGTGTCGGCCTGCGCCGCCTACGCCATCGCCCGGCTCAACCTGCGCCACCGGCAGCTGATCCTCACCGCCATCGTCGCGTCGAGCATGTTCCCGCTGGTCACGCTGCTGGTGCCGATCTTCGAGACCATGCGCTCGCTCGGCTTGCTCAACACCTACACCGCGCTGGTGCTGCCCTACGTGGTGCTCAACCTGCCGGTGTGCACGCTTGTGCTGGTGAGCTTCTTCCAGAGCATCCCGCGCGACCTTGAGAACGCCGCGATGATCGACGGCTGCACGCGCCTGGGTGCGCTGTGGCGTGTGGTGCTGCCGCTGGCCGCGCCGGGCGTGTTCACCGCCGGCATCCTGGCCTTCGTGAACGCCTGGGACGAGTTCCTGCTGGCGCTGTCGCTCAACGCCAGCGCGTCGATGCGCACGCTGCCGGTGGGCATCACGCTGTACCAGGGCGAGTTCAGCTTTCCCTGGCCCATCATCTCGGCCGCGCTGATCGTCGCCATCGTGCCGGTGGCGGTGCTGATCGCGCTGTTCCAGGAGCGCGTGGTCGGTGGCCTGACGCAGGGCGGCCTGAAGGGTTGACCCACCCCTTTCGACGATCGGATCGACATGACCCATTCCCCCATCCGCTACGGACTCATCGGCTGCGGCAGCATGGGCCGCGAGCACATCGAGAACATCCGCGCGCTCGGCGCCGGCGAGGTGGTGGCCATCGCCGACACCCATGCGCCCAGCCTCGAGGCCGCGCTGGCCCGCCTGGCCGCCGGCACCCGCGTGTACGACGACCACCGCGCGCTGCTCGATGCCGGCGGCTGCGACGCGCTGGTCATCTCCACGCCCAACCACACCCATGCCGCGGTGCTGGGCGACGCACTGGCCACCGACGCGCACATCCTGGTCGAGAAGCCGCTGGTCACCCGCATCGAGGACGGCCTGGCGCTGCTGCAGCGCGCCGAGGGCCGTCGCGGCATCGTCTGGGTGGCGCAGGAGTACCGCTACATGCCGCCGGTGGCCGAGATGATCCGCATGGCCCACGACGGCGCCGTCGGCCGCATCCACCAGGTGGCGATCCGCGAGCATCGCGAGCCGTTTTACCCCAAGGTGGGCGACTGGAACCGTTTCTCGGCCAACACCGGCGGCACGCTGGTCGAGAAGTGCTGCCACTACTTCAACCTGATGGAACTGGTGCTGCGCGAGCCGGCCCTGCGCGTGTTTGCCAGCGGCGGCCAGCGGGTGAACCACCTCGACGAGCGCTACGACGGCCGCGCGCCCGACATCCTGGACAGCGCCTACGTGGTGGTCGAGTTCGGCAGCGGCGCGCGCGCGATGCTCGACCTGTGCATGTTTGCCGAGAACTCGGTCGACAACGAGCAGATCGTGATCGTCGGCGACGAAGGCAAGCTCGAATCGCTGCTGCCCTCGCTGACGCTGCGCTACGGCCGGCGCGACGACTGGGGCCGCCGCCAGGTGTGGGGCGAGGCCTCGGGCACCGGCCGCGGGGTCGGCGTGCGGCGCGTGTGGGACAGCGCCATCCGCTATCCCGGCGCGCATTTCGGTGCCTCGTACATCGAGCACCGGCAGTTCGCGCACGCGGTGCAGCACGGGCTGCCGCCCGAGGTGACGCTGCGCGAAGGCCTGCGCAGCGTGGCCATCGGCATGGCGGCGCACCGCAGCATCGACAGCGGCCGCCTGGTGGCCATCGACGAGGTGCTGCCCGCGAACCCGTGACCGATCCCACCGTGCGATGCGCCGCCAGGGCGTAGCATCGGTGCCCCTGCACCTCTTTGGCGCCATGGCGCGTCGGGTGGTCCGCAGCCCCTGTCCCACTCCATCCCCCCACATGACCGACACCGCCACCCTCCAGCCCCGCGACGACACCATCGAGCTGCGCAGCGGCGCCCTCCGCCTGGCGCTGCGGCCGGACCTGGGGGGCTGCGTGGCCGGCCTCTGGCACCACCACGTACCGGTGCTGCGCTCGACCGAGCCGCATGCGCTGGAGCAGGTGCGCCAGTCGGCCTGCTTCCCGCTGCTGCCCTATTCCAACCGCCTGGGCTACCGGCGCTTCCGCTTCAAGGGCCAGGACCACACCACCGAGGCCAACTTCCCCGACAGCCCGCACTCGGTGCACGGCGTGGGCTGGCAACGCGCCTGGACGCTGCGCGCGCACAGCCCGCTCGACGTGGTCATGGCCTATCGCCACGAGCCCGACGGGCACTGGCCCTTTGCCTTCGAGGCCGTGCAGTACCTCAACCTCACGCCGCAGGGCCTGCGCCTGCAGATGACCGTCACCAACACCGGCACGGTGCCGCAGCCGGTGGGCCTGGGCTGGCACCCTTACTTCCCGCGCCGCCAGCGCAGCCGCCTGCACATCGAGCTGACCGATCGCTGGGACGCCGACGCGGCGCAACTGCCCACCCGCAAGGTGCCGCAGCCCGGCATCGACGGCGACGTGGTGCACCTGGGCTTCGACAACTGCTTCGAGGGCTGGACGGGCCCGGCGCGCATCCGCGACGAGAAGTTCTCGCTGCAGCTCAGCTCGTCGATGTCGCGGCTGGTGGTCTACACCCCGCCCGATCGCGACTGCTTCTGCGTCGAGCCGGTCAGCCACGTCAGCAATGCCATCCACATGGCCGACCCGGCCGCGCATGGCCTGGTCACGCTGCAGCCGGGCGACAGCACCGAGGCCTGGACCCGGCTCGACGTCGCCCCCATCTGAAGCGATGGGCGCGACGAACGACCCGAGCGCGTCGGTCGAGTCCATCGACACGTCGGGCCTGCAGCCGCTGCCCGTGCCACCCTCACAGCTCGGCGAGTCGCCCTTCTGGCACCCGGCCGAGCAGGTGCTGTACTGGTGCGACATCCCCGGCCAGGCGCTCAACCGTTTCGACCCCGCCAGCGGCACCCACGCACAGTGGTCGTTTCCGGTGGAGCCGGGCTGTTGCGCGCCGCTGCAGGACGGCGGCCTGCTGCTGGCGATGCGCGACGGCCTGTGGCGCTTCGACACCGACAGTGGCCGTCGCACGCGGCTGGCCGCCGCGCCTTACGACACCGCGCGCCAGCGCTTCAACGACGGCAAGGGCGACCCGCAGGGGCGCTTCTGGGTCGGCACCATCGACGAGCCGCGCGAGCCGCAGGCCGCGCTGTACCGCTTCGTCGACCACCGGCTGCAGCGCGTGGCCGACGGCATCACGGTGAGCAACGGCCTGGCCTGGAGTGGGGACGGGCGCACGATGTACTGGTCCGACACCAAGGCGCACACCGTGCACGCCTTCGATTTCGATGCGGCCGACGGCAGCCTGTCGCGGCGGCGCGTGTTCGCGCAGTTCCCGCCGCGCGCCGAAGGCCAGTCGCTGGACGACTACGGCGGCCGGCCCGACGGCGCGGCGGTCGACAGCGAAGGGGCCTACTGGACGGCGATGTTCGAGGGCTCCCGCCTGCTGCGGCTGGCGCCGGATGGACGCGTCCTTCAGTCGTTGGCACTGCCAGTGCGCTGTGCCACCATGCCCTGCTTCGGCGGCCACGACCTGCGCACGCTGTACATCACCACGGCGCGCGAAAACCGGCCGGCCGACGAACTGGCCGCGCGGCCCTGGTCGGGTCGCGTGCTGCACCTGCGCGTGCCGGTGCCCGGGCTGCCGGTGAACATCGTTCAACTCTGATGCGCCGGCGCGGCGCCCAAGCCATGTCGACCACCCTGTACCCCTCGCTGCGCGACCGCGTCGTGTTCATCTCCGGAGGCAGCTCCGGCATCGGTGCCGAACTGGTGCGGGCCTTCGCGGCGCAGGGTTCGCGGGTCGCCTTCTGCGGCACCCGGCCCGACGGCGGACGCGCGCTGTGCGACGAGATGGTGGCGGCAGGCCACGCCGAGCCCCTCTACGCGGCCTGCGACGTGCGCGACGTCGCGGCCTACCAGGCGCTGCTGGCCCAGGTGATCGAGCGGCTGGGGCCGATCCGCACCCTGGTCAACAACGCCGGGCGCGACGACCGGCATGCGATGGATGAGGTCACCTCCGAGTTCTGGGACGACCGCCTGGCGCTCAACCTCAAGCACTACTTCTTCGCCATCCAGGCGGTGGCACCGGCGATGGCGGCGGCCGGTGGCGGCAGCATCGTCAACATGGGCTCGGTGAGCTGGATGCGTGGCCGGCCCAACCTGGTCGGCTACACCACGGCCAAGGCCGGCATCCTGGGCCTCACGCGCACGCTGGCCCGCGAACTCGGGCCGCGCCACATCCGTGTCAACGCCCTGGTGCCGGGCGCCATCGTCACCGATCGGCAGACCAGCCTGCACCGCGACCCGGCGGCCGACCAGGCCTTTCTCGACGCGCAATGCCTGAAGATCCGGCTCGACCCGGGCCATGTGGCGCGGCCGACGCTGTTCCTGTCGGCCGACGATTCCGACGGCATGACCGGCCAGCACGTGCTGGTGGATGCCGGCATCGCGCAGCAGTCCGTGATCTCGTGAGGGCCGCCGCGGGTGCCGCGGCTCAAGGGCGGGGGTCGTCGAAGCGGCGCGTCTCGCCGATGGCCAGCACGAAGAACGCGTCGTCGGCCAGGCCGCGCGCCTGCCGTGCCGCCGCCAGGTCGCGCGGCGGCTGGTCGAGCGGCTCGTCGGTCAGCTCGAAAGTGCCCCAGTGCACGCCCATCGAGCGGCGCGCACCGAGGTCCAGGTGGATCTGCACAGCCTCGGCCGGGTTGATGTGCTGCGTGGCCATGAACCAGCGCGGCTCGTAGCCACCCACCGGCAGCACCGCCAGGTCGAAACCGCCGCGCGGCAGCTTGCGGGCCAGCCGGGCGCGGGTCTCGGCAAAGTCCTTCGAGTAGCCGGTGTCGCCGGCGTAGTACACGCTGAAGCGCGGCGTGATCACCGCATAGCCGCCCCACAGCGTGGCCATGCGGTCGGTCAGCCCGCGCGCCGACCAGTGCTGCACGGGGGTCAGCACCACCTCGGTCGAGCCGACGCGGTGCGAGCGCCACCAGTCCAGTTCGACCACGCGGGTCAGGCCGATCGATTCGAGCCAGGCCTTCAGGCGCAGCGGCACGACGAACTGCGGCGGCCCGCCGGCCTGCCGCTGCAGCGCGAGCAGGCTGGGCTCGTCGAGGTGGTCGTAGTGGTTGTGCGATATCAGCACCAGGTCCACGCGCGGCAACTGGTTCAATGCCAGGCCAGGAGGCTGCGCGCGCTTCGGGCCGACGATCGACACCGGGGAGGCCCGCTCCGAGAAGATCGGGTCGAGCAGGATGTTCAGTCCGCCGGCCTGCACCAGCGTGGAGGCGTGGCCGATCCAGGTGGCCGAAGGCACCATGGCCTCGCCGGCCCGTGCGTTGCGCGCGATGAATTCCAGGTCGGGCGCGACGGTTGGCGTGGCCTGTTGCGGCGGCCGCGGCAGGCCCTGGCGCACGGCGTTCCAGCGCCAGCGCAGGAACTCGGTCAGGTCCTTCGAGGCGAACTCCACGTGGTTGTTGCCGAAGCCCCCGGAGCGATGGTGCGGCGCCTCGGCGCCCGGGCCTTCGACGGCGGCGCAGGCGCCCAGCCCGAGGGTCAATGCCAGCAACGAGACCGACAGGGGAATGCGCCGCTCGACGCGCGCTGATGTCCGACGCCGACATGGGGTCGACGGAAGTGACCGGGTTTCCACGTATACTCCTCAGGTTTGCCAAAACCGAGCGTAACCGTCATTCCATGTCCGAGCGGCCTGTCACGAGTCCAGGCCACCGGGGCAGCCCAGAAAGCCGCCCACTGGGCCGCCCACCAGGCAGCCCACGATCCGGCTGGAGCGATGGGGAAGATGAGGCGGCAGACGCAGCTTTCAAGCCACTGTCCCGAGAGGATGCAGCGGCCCTGAGGGCGAAGGACCCGCCGGTCTCACCGTGGCGGGTCGTGGCGGTGCAAGCCGCAGTAGGCGTGGTGCTGGCCCTGTTGGGGTGGGCACTCACGAGAAGGAGCGAGGTGGCGTGGTCGTTGCTGTATGGCGCGGCCACCGCGGTGGTGCCGGGGGCCCTGATGGCGCGCGGCATGACCAGTCGGCTTTCCAGCATGGCACCCGGCGTGTCCGCCGTCAGTTTCATGTCGTGGGAGCTTGTCAAAATCGGAGTCTCGGTCGCGATGCTCGCATTCGCTGGCCGGGTTGTGCAGCCTCTGGTCTGGCCAGCCTTGCTGGTGGGTCTGGTGGTCTGCATCAAGGTGTATTGGGTGGCGCTGCTGTGGCGCCGCGCGAAATAGAGACGAGACGGTACTGGAATCCAACCCATGGCAGCAGAAGGTCACGCCCCCAGCGCTGGTGAATACATCATTCACCACCTCACGCACCTGCAGAACAAGAAGCAGACGTCGATCGTCGACTTCACCGTGTTCAACCTCGACAGCATCTTCTTCGCCGTCGTGCTGGGCATCGTGGGCAGCTTCTTCCTGTGGCGCGCCGCCAAGTCGGCCACGTCGGGCGTGCCGGGCCGGTTCCAGGCGGCCGTCGAGTTGCTCGTCGAAATGGTCGAGGGCCAGGCCAAGGGCATCATCCACAATGCCAACAGCCGCAAGCTCATCGCGCCGCTGGCCCTCACGGTGTTCGTCTGGATCATCCTGATGAACTCGATGGACTTCCTGCCCGTCGACCTGCTGCCCAAGATCGGTGAAGCCTTCGGCATCCACTACCTGCGCGTCGTGCCCACGGCCGACCTGTCCGTCACCATGGGGCTGTCGGTGTCGGTGCTGATCATCTGCCTCATCTACAACGTCAAGATCAAGGGCTTCGGCGGTTGGGTGCATGAACTGTTTGCGGCACCGTTCGGCGACAAGGTCTTCCTGTACCCGATCAACTTCCTCATGCAAATGATCGAGTTCGTCGCCAAGACCGTGTCGCACGGCATGCGACTGTTCGGCAACATGTATGCCGGCGAACTGATCTTCATGCTGATCGCGCTGATGGGTGGTGCGGTGTCCCTCACCGGCACCGGCATCGGCCTGTTCATCGGTCACATCATTGCCGGCACCGTGTGGGCGATCTTCCACATCCTGATCGTCGCGTTGCAGGCCTTCGTGTTCATGATGCTGACCCTGGTGTACCTGGGCCAAGCTCACGACGCCCACTGACGCCGGCTTCAGCGTTTCAGTTCCTTCGTTTTCTTTCACTCACTTTTCTCAAACTAGGAGTCATCATGGAAGTCATCAGCTTTGTCGCTCTCGCCGCCGGCCTGATCATTGGTCTGGGTGCCGTTGGTGCTTGTATCGGCATCGGCATCATGGGCAGCAAGTACCTCGAAGCCGCCGCGCGTCAGCCCGAGCTGATGGGCGAACTGCAGACCAAGATGTTCCTGCTGGCCGGCCTGATCGACGCCGCGTTCATCATCGGCACCGGTATCGCCCTGTGGTTCGCCACGGCCAACCCGTTCCTGGGCCAGATCGCCAACCTGCCGAAGTAATCGCGAGGAAGCTTGTCGCTCCTGGTTTGACGATGGAGCCCGCCCTGGCAAGGGGTGGGTCTCCACGGCACGGCAGGGTTCGCGAGCCATCCACCGCCGGGTCATTCGCCTGGTATCCCGTCACCGTGATTGAGGCAACAAAGTGAGCATCAACGGTACCCTCATCGCCCAGATGATCGTGTTCCTGATCCTGGTCTGGTTCTCGATGAAGTTCATCTGGCCCCCGATCGTCACCGCACTCGACGAGCGCGCCAAGAAGATCGCCGACGGCCTGTCGGCCGCCGACAAGGCCAAGGCCGACCTCGCCGCCGCCAACACGCGCGTCGAGCAGCAGCTGGCGTCGGCACGCAACGACGCAGCCAAGCGCCTGGCCGATGCCGAGCGCCTGGCCCAGCAGATGGTCGAGGAAGCGAAGTCTCGCGCGTCCGAAGAAGGCGCCAAGATCATCGCTGCCGCGAAGGCCGAGGCCGAGCAGGAGGCCGTCAAGGCCCGCGAAGCCCTGCGCGAGCAGGTGGCAGGCCTGGCCGTCAAGGGCGCTGAAGCGATCCTGCGTCGCGAGGTCAACGCCGGCGTCCACGCCGAGCTGCTGGGTCGGCTGAAGGCCGAACTCTGATCATGGCCGAACTCGCAACCATCGCCCGGCCCTACGCCGAAGCCTTGTACAAGGCGGTCGGCCTGAGCGAGGCGCAGTCGGTGGCCACGCAGGTCGACGAGCTGGCGCAGGTGGCGTCCGACGAGCGACTGCGCGTCTTCGCCGACGACCCGCGCACCCAGGTCGCCCAGGTGTTCGACGTGGTCGCCTCGGCCACCCGCACGTCCCTGGGCAACCCGGCTAAGAACCTGCTGCAGACGGTGCTCGAGAATGGTCGCCTGGCGGTCCTGCCCGAGATCGCTGCGCAGTTCAAGGCCCTGCTCAACGCCCGGTCGGGCTCGTCCGACGCCGTGATCCAGAGTGCCTTTCCCATCGACGCCGACGCACTGGTCGACGTGGTGGCCTCGCTCGAAAGGCGCTTCGGCCGCAAGCTCAATGCCCGTGTCGAAGTCGACGCCGAGCTGATCGGCGGCATCCGCGTGGTGGTCGGCGACGAGGTGCTCGACACCTCGGTCAAGGCCCGTCTCGAACAAATGAAGGTCGCCCTGACTGCCTGAGCCTTGCAGCCTGCGGTCCTAGGAGAAAGCAATGCAACTGAATCCCGCTGAGATTTCCGAACTCATCAAGAGCCGCATCCAGGGCCTTGGCGCGTCGGCCGATATCAAGAACCAGGGCACCGTCGTGTCCGTCACCGACGGCATCGTGCGTGTGCACGGCCTGTCCGATGTGATGGCCGGCGAAATGCTCGAGTTCCCGCCCACCGCCAGCGGCCAGCCGACCTACGGCCTGGCGCTGAACCTCGAGCGTGACTCGGTCGGTTCGGTGATCCTGGGTGAGTACGAGCACATCTCCGAGGGCGACACCGTCAAGTGCACGGGCCGCATCCTGGAAGTGCCGGTCGGCCCCGAGCTGATCGGCCGCGTCGTCAACGCGCTGGGCCAGCCGATCGACGGCAAGGGCCCGATCAACGCCAAGATGACCGACGTGATCGAAAAGGTCGCCCCGGGCGTGATCGCACGCCAGAGCGTGAGCCAGCCGGTGCAGACGGGCCTGAAGTCCATCGACTCCATGGTGCCCATCGGCCGCGGCCAGCGCGAGCTGATCATCGGCGACCGCCAGACCGGCAAAACCGCGGTGGCGATCGACGCGATCATCAACCAGAAGGGTCAGAACATGACCTGCGTCTACGTCGCCATCGGCCAGAAGGCGTCGTCGATCAAGAACGTGGTGCGCGCGCTCGAGCAGCACGGCGCGATGGAGTACACCATCGTCGTGGCGGCGTCGGCTTCCGAGTCGGCGGCGATGCAGTACGTGTCGGCCTACTCCGGCTGCACGATGGGCGAGTACTTCCGTGACCGCGGGCAAGACGCGCTGATCATCTATGACGATCTGTCCAAGCAGGCTGTCGCCTACCGCCAGGTCTCGTTGCTGCTGCGCCGCCCGCCGGGCCGCGAGGCCTTCCCTGGCGACGTGTTCTATCTCCACAGCCGCCTGCTCGAGCGCGCCGCGCGCGTGAACGCCGACTACGTCGAGAAGTTCACCAAGGGTGAGGTCAAGGGCAAGACCGGTTCGCTGACCGCGCTGCCGATCATCGAGACGCAGGCCGGCGACGTGTCCGCCTTCGTGCCGACGAACGTGATCTCGATCACCGACGGGCAGATCTTCCTGGAAACCGCGCTGTTCAACGCCGGTATCCGCCCCGCCATCAACGCCGGCATCTCGGTGTCGCGGGTGGGTGGTGCGGCGCAGACCAAGCTGATCAAGGGCCTGTCCGGCGGTATCCGTACCGACCTGGCGCAGTACCGTGAACTGGCCGCCTTCGCGCAGTTTGCGTCGGACCTGGACGAGGCCACCCGTAAGCAGCTCGACCGCGGTGCCCGCGTGACCGAACTGCTGAAGCAGGCCCAGTACTCGCCGCTGCCGATCAGCCTGATGGGCGCCACGCTGTTCGCGGTGAACAAGGGCTACATGGACGACATCGACGTCAAGAAGATCCTTGCCTTCGAGCACGGCCTGCACCAGCACCTGAAGTCGAGCCACGCCGCGCTGCTGGCCAAGCTCGAGAACGACAAGGCCATGGACAAGGCGGCCGAGGAAGAACTCGCCGGCGCAGTGGCGGCGTTCAAGAAGTCTTTCGCCTGACCCCCGCCATAGCCTGTCCATAAAGGAGCACCGTCATGGCGGTCGGTAAAGAGATACGCGGCAAGATCAAGAGCTTCGAGAACACGAAGAAGATCACCAAGGCCATGGAAATGGTCTCGGCCTCGAAGATGCGCAAGGCGCAGGAGCGCATGCGCGCGGCCCGGCCTTACGCGGACAAGATCCGCAACATCACGGCCAACCTGTCGCAGGCCAACCCCGAGTACAAGTCGGCGTACATGCGCAAGGATGGCAAGGCCAAGGTCTGCGGCTTCATCGTCGTGACGACCGACAAGGGCCTGTGCGGCGGCTTGAACACCAACGTGCTGCGCGTGGTCACCAACAAGATGCGCGATCTGCAGACCGCGGGTTCCACGGCGCAGGCGGTGGCCATCGGCAACAAGGGGTTCAGCTTCCTGAACCGCATCGGTGCCAAGGTGGTGAGCCACGCCACGCACCTGGGCGACACGCCTCAGCTCGACAAGCTGATCGGCCCGGTCAAGGTGATGCTCGACGCGTTCGTCGAGGGCAGGGTCGATGCCGTCTACCTCTGCTACACCAAGTTCATCAACACGATGAAGCAGGAGCCGATGGTCGAGCAGTTGCTGCCGCTGTCGGCCGAGCGCCTGCAGCAGACCGCCGCCGAAAAGGCGCAGTACGGCTGGGACTACCTTTACGAGCCCGACGCGGCCACGGTGATCGAGGACCTGCTCACGCGCTACATCGAGGCGCTGGTGTACCAGGCGGTGGCCGAGAACATGGCGTCGGAACAGTCCGCGCGCATGGTGGCCATGAAGGCGGCCACCGACAACGCCGGCAACCTGATCGCCGAGTTCAAGCTGATCTACAACAAGACCCGCCAGGCTGCGATCACGAAGGAACTGTCCGAGATCGTCAGCGGCGCGGCCGCGATCAGCGGTTGAGCCCCGGCCCGACACCACCGAATATCGTTTGAAGGATCAAAAAATGGCTAACACTCAAGCACAGGGCAAGATCGTTCAGTGCATCGGCGCCGTGGTCGACGTCGAATTTCCGCGCGACAGCATGCCCCGCGTGTACGACGCGCTCAAGCTCGAAGGCACCGCGCTGACGCTGGAAGTGCAGCAGCAGCTCGGCGACGGCGTGGTGCGCACCATTGCGCTGGGCTCGTCCGACGGCCTGCGCCGCGGGCTGATGGTCAGCAACACCGGCGCGGCCATCACCGTGCCGGTCGGCAAGGCCACGCTGGGCCGCATCATGGACGTGCTGGGCACGCCCATCGACGAGCGCGGCCCGGTCGACCAGACGCTCACAGCGTCCATCCACCGCAAGGCCCCGAGCTACGACGAGCTGAGCCCGTCACAGGAACTGCTCGAGACCGGCATCAAGGTGATCGACCTGATCTGCCCGTTCGCCAAGGGCGGCAAGGTCGGTCTGTTCGGTGGCGCCGGCGTGGGCAAGACCGTGAACATGATGGAACTCATCAACAACATCGCCAAGGCGCACTCGGGCCTGTCGGTGTTCGCCGGCGTCGGTGAGCGCACCCGCGAGGGCAACGACTTCTATCACGAGATGGCCGAATCGGGCGTCGTGAACCTCGAGAACCTGGGCGAGTCCAAGGTGTCGATGGTCTACGGCCAGATGAACGAGCCCCCGGGCAACCGCCTGCGCGTGGCGCTGACCGGCCTGACCATCGCCGAGTCGTTCCGCGACGAAGGCCGCGACGTGCTGTTCTTCGTCGACAACATCTACCGCTACACGCTGGCCGGCACGGAAGTGTCCGCACTGCTGGGCCGCATGCCTTCCGCCGTGGGCTACCAGCCGACGCTGGCCGAGGAAATGGGTCGCCTGCAAGAGCGGATCACGTCGACCAAGGTCGGCTCGATCACCTCGATCCAGGCCGTCTACGTCCCTGCGGACGACCTGACCGACCCGTCGCCCGCCACCACCTTCGCCCACCTGGACGCCACCGTGGTGCTGTCGCGCGACATCGCCTCGCTGGGCATCTACCCCGCCGTGGACCCGCTGGACAGCAACAGCCGCCAGGTCGACCCCAACGTCGTCGGCGAAGAGCACTACAGCACCACCCGTGCCGTGCAGTCGACGCTGCAGCGCTACAAGGAACTGCGCGACATCATCGCCATCCTGGGCATGGACGAACTGTCGCCGGAAGACAAGCTGGCGGTGGCCCGCGCGCGCAAGATCCAGCGTTTCCTGTCGCAGCCGTTCCATGTGGCCGAGGTGTTCACCGGCAGCCCGGGCAAGTACGTGCCGCTGAAGGAAACCATCCGCGGCTTCAAGATGATCGTCAACGGCGAATGCGACCACCTGCCGGAGCAGGCGTTCTACATGGTCGGAACGATCGACGAGGCTTTCGAGAAGGCCAAGAAGATCCAGTAAGCGGCGCAATGAGCGGCGCATTCGGCCGCCATGCGTCGTTGCACCCCTCGCCGTACGGGTGTACGGCTGCGGGGTGCGCCTAGCCTGGCAACCGACTGCTTGCTCCTTGCACCACTTCCTCCACTGAAGGATCAATAGATATGGCAACGATTCACGTCGACGTAGTGTCCGCCGAGGCCAGCATCTTCTCTGGCGAGGCCAAGTTCGTCGCGCTGCCGGGCGAGAACGGCGAGTTGGGCATCCTGCCGCGCCACACGCCGCTGATCACGCGCATCCGGCCGGGGGCGGTGCGCATCGAGCGCGCCGACACCGGCGAGGAAGAGTTCGTCTTTGTCGCCGGCGGCATCCTCGAAGTGCAACCGGGCACGGTCACCGTGCTGGCCGACACCGCGATCCGCGGCCACGACCTCGACGAGGCCAAGGCCAACGAGGCCAAGAAGCTGGCCGAAGAGGCGATGAAGAACGCCAAGAGCGATGTCGATTTCGCCAAGGCGCAGAGCGAGTTCGCCGTGATGGCCGCGCAGATCGCCGCCATCGCCAAGCTGCGCAAGAAGTAATTCGCGGCCCGACGCCCGCGTGCAGCGCCCGCCTCTCGGCGGGCGTTGTGCTTTGTGGGCCCGGGTCGCCGCCGATGGCCGGTTCCCGAGCGCCTGCCCTAGACTCTGTCCATCAGATTGCTTCCTGAAGGACCGCCATGACGCGTGTGCTCATCACCGGCACCGGGCTGTACCAGCCGCCCCATGTCATCACCAATGCCGAACTCGTCGAGGCCTTCAACGCCTATGCCGAGCGGTTCAACACCCGCCAGGCCGCGCGCATCGAGGCCGGCGAGGTGGAGGCGATGGTCGGCTCAAGCGTCGAGTTCATCGAGAAGGCCTCGGGCATCAAGCAGCGCTACGTGATCGACAAGCAGGGCGTGCTCGACCCCGACCGCATGCGCCCGCACTTCGAGCCGCGCGCCGACGAGCAACTCTCGCTGATGGCCGAGATCGCGGTCGACGCTGCGAAGAAGGCACTGGCTGCCGCCGGCAAGCGCGGCGAGGACATCGACGCCGTGCTCTGCGCCAGCGCCAACATGCAGCGCGCCTACCCGGCCATGGCGGTCGAGATCCAGCAGGCCATCGGCGCCCGCGGCTACGGCTTCGACATGAACGTGGCCTGCTCGTCGGCCACCTTCGCCATCGAGCAGGCCGCCAACGCCGTGCGCGCCGGCACCGCCCGGTGCGTGCTGATGGTCAACCCCGAGATCACCTCGGCCCACCTCGAATGGCGCGACCGCGACTGCCACTTCATCTTCGGTGACGTGTGCACGGCGATGGTCATCGAATCCGATGCCACGGCCACCGCCACCGAGCGCTGGGAGATCGTCGGCACCAAGCTCGTCACCCAGTTCTCGAACAACATCCGCAACAACTTCGGCTTCTTGAACCGCTGCGAGGACACCGACCCCGACGCACGCGACAAGACCTTCCGGCAGGAGGGCCGCAAGGTCTTCAAGGAGGTGGTGCCGATGGCCGCGGCGCACATCGAGGGCCACCTGGCCTCGCTGGGCTTCGAGCCCACGGCGGCGCGTCGCTTCTGGCTTCACCAGGCCAACCTGGGCATGAACCAGTTCGTGATGCGCAAGCTGGTGGGGCGCGACGTCGATTCGGACATCGCGCCGCTGATCCTCGACACCTACGCCAACACCGCGTCGGCCGGTTCGATCATCGCGTTCCACCACCACCGCGCCGACCTGAAGCCGGGCGACCTGGGCGTGATCTGCTCGTTCGGCGCGGGATACTCGATCGGCAGCGTGGTCGTGCGGCGGCTCTGACCGCCAAGGGGGCAGGACCATGGGCAAGAAGTCGACGACGGCTGGCGACAAGGGCCGCAAGGGCGCAGACAAGCCCGCGAAGGGTGCGGCCGAGGACCCGACGGACAAGTTGCACAAGTCCGACTACCTCGAGCAGTTCGGCAAGCTCGAACTCGAACTCAATGCGATGGCGCGCTGGGTGCAGCACACCGGACAACGGCTGGTCGTGGTGGTCGAGGGCCGCGACACCGCGGGCAAGGGCGGCGTGATCTCGGCCATTGCCGACACGCTGAACCCACGCCAGTGCCGCACCGTGGCCCTGCCCAAGCCCAGCGAGCGCGAGCGCACGCAGTGGTACTTCCAGCGTTATGTGGCGCACCTGCCGGCAGCCGGCGAGATCGCGCTGTTCGACCGCAGCTGGTACAACCGCGCTGGCGTCGAGCGCGTGATGGGTTACTGCACCGAAGCGGAAGTGCAGGCCTTCCTGACGCAGGCGCCGGTGTTCGAGCAGATGCTGGTCGACGACGGCGTGCTGCTGTGCAAGTACTGGCTCACGGTCGACCAGGAGCAGCAGGAAGAGCGCTTCGCCGAGCGGTTGGCCGACCCCTTGAAGCGCTGGAAGCTCTCGCCGATCGACCTGAAGGCCCGGGAGAAGTACGCCGACTACGGTCGCGCGCGCGACGCCATGCTGGCCGCCACGCACCGGCCGCACGCCCCCTGGACACTGGTCGACTTCAACGACCAGCGGCGCGGTCGCCTCGCGTTGATCCGCCATCTGCTCGAGCGCCTGCCCGACACGGCCGTGCCCGACGAGCCCATCGAGTTGCCGCCGCTCGGCCACCCGCCGTTGAAGGACCGCGTCAAGGGCCGGCTGAAGCCGATCTGACCTGGCGCCGGGACGCCCGCCCGCGGCGTCAGCCCATCAGCGGTTCGTTGGGCAGTTCATTGGGGTTGCGCTGGTCGGCGCCGATGGCAAAGTGGCTTGTCAGCAGCGCATCCACGGCGCCCACCGCCTGGTGCAGCCCGTCCTCGAAGCGACCGGCCCGGAACGCCTCGCGCATGCCGCCGACGATGCGGGCCCAGTCGGCCGGCGTGACATGGGCGTTCAGGCCGCGGTCGGCCACGATCTCGATGGCGTGCTCGGCCAGCAGCAGGTAGATCAGCACGCCGTTGTTCTGCGCCGTGTCCCACACGCGCAGCTTGCCGAACAAGGTGATCGCCCGGTCGCGGGCCTGCAGGCCCTTCCACAGGTACGACAGCGGCAGACCGGCCTCGACGCAGACGCGGATCTCGCCGCTGTGCCGGCGCTCGCTGGCCGCCACGGCGGTCTCGATGCGGGTGAGGGCGTCGGGCGGCAGCGCGCGCTGCGCGTCGCGCTCGTCCACCCAGCGGTGCTTCAGGATGCGGGTCAGCCGATTCATCACCAGTCTCCCGACGCGCCACCGCCGCCGAAATCGCCGCCACCGCCCGACG
>NZ_MWLO01000101.1 GCF_002198735.1 Ideonella sp. A 288 | reverse complement strand
CCCCTCACCCCGTCCCCCAAGGAGCTCACCATGAAGCGCATTCAAAAAGGTTTCACCCTGATCGAACTGATGATCGTCGTTGCGATCATCGGCATCCTGGCCGCCGTCGCCCTGCCGGCCTACCGCGACTACATGATCAAGGCGCGGGTGTCGGAAGTCGTGACCGCCGCCAGCGCGTGCCGCTCCAGCGTGGCCGAGACCTATCAGACCGCGCGTGTAGGTGTTGCACCCGGTGCCGATGGTTGGGGCTGCAACGAAGGCGCCAGCGCCTCGACCAAGTTCGTGTCCACCATCGCCACCGACCTGAACGGCGTGATCACCATCACCGCCTCCAACCACGCCGACCTCGGCGCCGCCGGTGGCATGACCATCACGCTCACGCCGTACATTGATGAGAACACGCCGGCGGTCATCGCTGACTTTGGCAAAACGATCCATAGCTTCCGCTGCACGTCGGGCAACGTGAAGTACGCCCCGGGTTCCTGCAAGTAAGCTTCTCATCCTCGGCCTCCGACCGAGCACAAACGGGCACCTTCGGGTGCCCTTTTTTTCGTTTCCCCCCAAGGACCCGAGGAATGGCCTTCGCCCTGCGCACCGTCATCGCCGGCCTGATGTTGCTGGGCCTGGCCTTCGTGTGGCCGGGCCACTTCGACCCCTGGGTGTCGTACCACCAGCAGTGGGTGGCCGCGCTCGGGCTGTGGGTGCTGGTGCTCGGCATCGTGCTCGGCCACCGCGGGCCGCCCCACGGCTGGCCCTGGCCCGCCTGGCTGGCCATGGTCCTGGCGACGGTGGCACCGCTGCAGTTCGCCGCCGGCCAGATCGACTATCGATCGGACGCGGTGCTGCCACCGCTGTACCTGCTGGGCGTGGCCGCGGGCCTCGCGGCCGCCCAGCAATGGCGCCTGGGACCGGCCGGTGTCGACGCGACCGCGCTGCTGCTGAAGGCGCTGCTGGCGGCCGCGGTCGGCTCCACCTGCCTGGCCGTGGCGCAGTGGGTGGACGTGGGTGTGCTGGACATCTTCATGATCAACCTGCCGCCGGGCGGGCGGCCGTTCGGCAACCTGGGGCAGGTGAATCACCACGCCACGCTGCTGACGCTGGGCATGGTGGCCTTGTGGTGCCTGTACGAACAGGGCGAGCTGCGCGCCTGGGTGGCCGCGCTGGCGGCGGCGTGGCTGGGCTGGGGCCTGGCCATGGCGCAGTCGCGCACCAGCTGGCTCAACCTGCTGGTGCTCGCGGCGGCCTGGGTGCTGATGCGCCGGCGCCTGTCGATCGGCACGCCACTGCCGGCGGTGTTCAGGACGCCGCTGCCGGCGGTGGCCGGCTGGCTGGCCTTCGTGGCCGGCGCCACCGTGGCCTGGAAGCCGTTGTCGGGCGCGCTGCGGTTGGCACCGCCCGACGCACTGGCCGAGCGCATGGCCGCCGGGCCGCGCACCGAGATCTGGTCGGCCATGGCCGATGCGGTGCTCCGGTCGCCATGGACCGGCTACGGCTGGAACCAGGTGGCACGGGCCCAGATGGCCGTGGCGGGCGACCGCGACGCCTCGCACCGGCTGCTGCACAGCGCCCACAGCGTGCTGCTCGACATGCCGCTGTGGTTCGGCATCCCGTTGGCGCTGGTGATCGTCGGCCTGGCGGGGCTGTGGCTGTGGCGCCGCGCACGGGCCTGCGCCAGCGCCGAGCAGCTGGCCTTGCTGGGCGGCCTGGCCTGCCTGCTGGTGCACGGCCTGCTCGAGTACCCGCTCGAGTACACCTACTTCCTGTTCCCCGCGGCGCTGATGGCCGGCCTGCTGCACGGTGCGCAGCGGGTGCCGACCGGGCCGTCCGTGGCCCCGCCGGTGGTGGCTGCGCTGCTCGCGGGGTCGTTCGCCCTGCTGGTGTGGATCGAGCACGAGTACCTGCGGCTCGAGGCCTCGAGCCAGACGGTGCGCTACGCCGCCGTCGGCCTGGAGCCCGTGCAGGCCGGGCTCGACTCGATCCCCGACATCCTGCTGCTGGATGCCCCGCGCGACCAGCTGGTGCACATGCTGGCGCCGACGCGCGCCGGCATGGCGCCGGCCGAGTTGCAGGCCATGGCGCGGGCCGCCCAGCGCTACCCCACCTCGTCGACCCTGATGCGCCTGGCCGCGGCGCAGCAGAAGAACGGCCAACCCGGCGACGCCGACCTGACCGTGCGGCGCCTGTGCAGCATCCACCTGCCCCCCCGCTGCCGCGAGGCGCGCACCCTGCTGCTGCAGCTCCGCGGACCCACCGGCGCACCGCCTGGCCAGACCACGCGGTGAACCTGGGCGGCGCCCTGCGCCGCCCACCGAAGTCGGCCCAAGCACCGCGGTGCCGAGCGCCACACGGGGCGCCGCGGCCCCGCTGATACCATCGAATCGGCTCGGGCCGCAGCGCATGCCGACCGGCCACGCCGTCCCCTCGCCACCGATCCGATGCCGTCACCGCTTGTCATCATCGCGGCACTGCTCACCGCAGCCGCCCCCCTGCTGGCCTACAACCAGGCCCCGTCCCCCACGCTGCTGAACCAGTGCCTGGCCTTCGGCACCTGGGGCGGTTTCGTGCTGGCGCTGGCGCCGGGGCGGCTGTCGGTGCAGGGCTGGCCGCTGCAGGCGGCGCTGCTGGCGCTGGTGGGCGGGGTGCTGTGGTCGTGGGGACCAGGGCAGCTGCCGTCGTCGCTGGCGCTGTCGTCTCTGAGCCTGCTGCTCGGGGCCATGGTGCTGGCCTGGGCCGGCACCGAATCGGCGCGGCAGCGCGATGGCGTGGCGGTGTTCACCGCCTTCGCCACCGGCCTGCTGGTGGCCGGTCTGCTGAGCGTGCTGGTAGCGCTGGTGCAGGTGTTCCTGCCCGACTGGGCCGACGGCGGCCTGATCGCGCACAGTGGCCTGGTCGGCCGCGCGGTGGGCAACCTGCGCCAGCCCAACCACCTGTGCAGCCTGCTGCTGTGGTCGGTGATCGCCACGGTGGCGCTGCTGGAACTGCGCCAGCTGTCGCTGGGCGTGGCGGTGGCGGTGGTGGTGGCCCTGGTCTTCGCGGTGGAGCTGAGCGCGTCGCGCACCGGTGCGGCCGGCCTGGCGCTGCTGGCGCTGTGGGGCGCCTTCGGCCGCGGCCTGTCGCGACCCACCCGCGCGCTGCTGCTGGCCACGCCGCTGATCTACGCGGCGTCCTATGGCGCGATGCTGGCCTGGGGCGAGTGGACGAACCAGGCCTTCGGCGCCGAGGCGCGGCTGGCCGCGGCCGCGGGCGGCATCGACAGCCCCAACACCCGCTCGCGCATCTGGGGCAACGCGCTGGCCCTGATCGCGCAGCAGCCCTGGACGGGCGTGGGCTTCGGCGAGTTCAACCTGGCCTGGTCGCTGACGCCCTTCCCGGGCCGGCCGACGGCCTTCTTCGACCACACCCACAACCTGCCGCTGCAACTGGCGGTGGAACTGGGCCTGCCGCTGGCATCGCTGGTGCTGGCGCTGCTGGGCGCAACGCTGATCCTGGGCTGGCGGCGCAGCCGGGCGGCCGGTGGCGCCATCGGCGTGGCGGGCATGTCGGCCTGGATGATGGTGCTGATGATCGCGCTGCACAGCCAGGTGGAATATCCGCTGTGGTACGCGTACTTCCTGCTGCCGGCGGCCTTTGCCGGCGGCTTCTGCCTGGGCGTGCCGGCGGGCGCGCTGCCGCAGCGGCAGTCGCTGGCCGGGGTGGTGGCCGGCGCGCTGCTGGTAGCCGGGGCCAGCGTGGCCCTGGTCGACTACCTGCGCGTGGTGGCCATCTATTCGCCGGGCGAAGCCGCCGGCCCGCTGGCCCGCCGCGTCGAGGAGGGCCAGCACAGCCTGCTTTTCTCCTACCACGGTGATTACGCGGCCGCCACCACGCCCGAACTCGGCGCCGGCGAGGCGCTGGCCTTCGAGCGCGCGCCGCACTTCCTGATGGACACGCGGCTGATGATGGCCTGGGCCCGGCACCTGGACAGCACCGGCCGCACCGACCTGGCGGTGGTGCTGGCCGAACGGCTGCGCGAGTTCCGCAACGCCGATGCGAAGGAGTTTTTCGCGGTGTGCGAGACCCCCGGCGCCGCCGAGTTCCAGTGCCGCACGCCGACGCGGCAGCCGAACTGGCGCGAGTACCTTCAGCCGCTGCCACCCGACGGGGTGGGTGCGGCAGGCGCCGCCCGCGCGCCTCAGCCCGGCGCGGCGCCTTCGGCCACCCAGTGACCCGACTTGCCGCCCTGCTTCTCGAGCAGGCGGATGTCGCCCATGACCATGCCGCGGTCGGCGGCCTTGCACATGTCGTAGATCGTCAGCAGGCCCACCTGCACGGCGGTCAGGGCCTCCATCTCGACCCCGGTGCGGCCCACGGTCTCGGCCTGCACCTCGCAGTGCACCGCGCTGGCGGCCTTGTCGAGGCGGAACTCGGCGGTCACGCGCGTCAGCGGCAGCGGGTGGCACAGCGGCACCAGTTCGGACGTGCGCTTGGCCGCCTGGATGGCCGCGATGCGGGCGATGCCGATCACGTCGCCCTTCTTCGCGGTGCCCTGGGCGATCAGCGCCAGCGTGGCCGGCAGCATGCGGATGGTGCCGGTGGCGCGGGCCACACGGTGCGTCTCGGCCTTGGCGGCCACGTCCACCATGTGGGCCTGGCCCTGCAAATCGAAATGGGTGAGCGGCGAGACCATGGCGGCTGGGGATCTTCACGTCCGGGAAATGTGTCGGTGCGATGATAGCGGCGCGTTCCACCGGGCCGGGCCCGGCCGGAGCGCCCCGAAGCCACCGATGCCCCGCCACACCCCCCCACGTCCCACGCGCCGCGCGCGGCGGCCGCTGTGCGCGACGCTGGCACTGTCGTTGCTGCTGGGCATGGCACCGGCCGCCCACTCGCAGCCCCTGCCCGACGTCCCGTCGCAGGTGCGCCTGCCGGCGCTGGGCGAATCGGCCTCGGACGACTTCAACCTCAGCACCGAGAAGCGCCTGGGCGAGCAGATCATGCGCGAGATCCGGCGCGACCCGGACTACCTCGACGACCCCGAGCTGATGGACTACCTGCAGTCGGTGTGGGGCCCGCTGGTGGCCGCGGCCCGCCAGCGCGGCGACATCGGCGCCGACGTGCAGGGGCTCTTTCCGTTCGAGGCCTTCCTGGTGCGCGACCGCAGCGTCAATGCCTTCGCGCTGCCCGGCGGCTTCGTCGGCGTGCACCTGGGGCTGATCGCGATGACGTCCACGCGCGACGAGCTGGCCTCGGTGCTGGCGCACGAGCTGTCGCACGTCAGCCAGCGCCACATCGCCCGCAGCGTGACGGCCAGCCAACGCAGCAGCACGCTGGGGCTGGCGGCGCTGATCCTGGGCGTGCTCGCGGCCAGCCGCAGCTCCAGCCCCGACGCGGCGCAGGCCGCCATCGCGGGCAGCCAGGCGGCGGTGGCGCAATCGCAGCTCAACTTCTCGCGCGACATGGAGCGCGAGGCCGACCGCACCGGCCAGGCGCTGATGGCGCAGGCCGGCTTCGCGCCATCGGGCATGGCCGCGATGTTCTCCAAGCTCGACAACACCAACCGGCTCAACGACAACGGCGCCTTCCCCTACCTGCGCAGCCACCCGCTCACGATCGAGCGCATCGGCGAGGCGCAGCAGCGCGCTGCGCAGTCCGGCGCCGGCGGCGCGGGCTCCACACCCGAGTCGCTGCGCTGGCATGCGCTGATGCAGGCCCGGGCGCGCGTGCTGATGGACCCGGGGGTCGATTCGGCCCGCCGCCTGCAAGACCTCGACCGGCGCGAAGGCGGCCTCGACGAGCGCCTGGCTGGCCTGTACGCCAGCGGCCTGGCCTCGATGGCCCTGCGCGACTTCACCCGTGCCGCACAGGTGGTGGCCACGGCGCAGGCGCTGCCCGCGCTGCAGCAGGACGGCCCGGCGCGGCGCGTCTTCAGCCACATGGCGCTGCGCCTGGCGCTGGCCCGCAGCGACCGCGACGCCGCCCTGCGCGCCCTGGCAGCGATGGAGGGAGACCGCTCGCGCTCGGCCATGCTGCTGCGCGCGCAGGTGGCGCTGGTGACCGACGACGAGGCGGCCGTGCGCCGCAGCGCCGAAGCGCTGCAGACCTGGGTGGCCGAGCGCCGGCTCGACGCGCTGGCCTGGCAGCAACTGGCGCACTGCGCCGAACGCCTGGGGCAGCCCTTGCGCTCGGTGCGCGCCTCGGCCGAAGCGCAGGCCGCGCTGGGCGACCTGCCGGGCGCGATCGACCGCCTGCGCGCGGGCCAGCAGTTGGCGCGCAAGGGCACCGTCGGCGGTGACTTCATCGATGCCTCGGTCATCGATGCGCGGCTGCGCGAGCTGCAGGCCCAGCGCCGCGAGTTGATGGCCGACCAGCGCGGCGGCCGCGGCAACCGGGGCGACGCGCCCGAGTAGCCGCGCCCGGGCTGCCACGCCGATCGGCGCGCGTCGCACGCGGTCACATCCCACACACAGCGCCGCCCCGCAGGGCCGCGCCGCCCTGCCTACACTCGATGCCCGGGGCGAACACTCGACCCGGGGGCACGACGATGAGGTGGCGGGCACAGTCAGACCACGGCCTGGAGCGGGCTGCGGCACGCGGGCGGTCGGGCATCGGATGGCGGATGGCGGGCCTGCTGTTCGCACTGGCCGCGCCGACGGCCGTGATGGCACAGTCGCCTACTCCGCCGCCGTTGACGTCCGCGTCAGCCTCATCGGCCACCGATGCCTCGGCGCCAACCACCCCCGCCCGCATCAGCGGCATCACCCCGCAGGGCGAGGTGGCGCAGGTGCGGCAGGTGGTGGTGCGCTTCAGCCAGGCCGTGGTACCGCTGGGCGACCTGAAGCGCCCGGCGCCGGTGACGGTGGCCTGCAGCGGCCCGGTGCCCGCGGCCGACGGCCGCTGGACCAGCGAGCGCGAGTGGGTGCAGGACTTCCGCAGCGCACTGCCGCCGGGCGTGCGCTGCAGCGTGCGCGCCGTGCCGGGCTGGGCGCCGCTCCAGGGCACGCTGGCCCCGATGGCCGAGCACCGCTTCTCGACCGGCGGCCCTGCGGTGGCGCGCATCGAGCCCTGGGAAGGCAACACGGTCGACGAAGACCAGCACTTCCTGCTGCGCCTGACCGGCCCGGCCGTGGCCGCCACCGTGCAGTCGCAGGCCTGGTGCGAGGTGGACGGCATCGGCGAGCGCATCGCCGTGCGCGTGGTCGACGGCCCGGCACGTCAGCAGGTGCTGGACGCGCGGCGCGTGCCCGCGGCCGAGCGCGCCAGCGCGTTGCTGCTCACCTGTGCTCGGCCGCTGCCGGCCCAGGCCAAGCTGCGCCTGGTGTGGGGCCCCGGCATCGCGGCCGCAGCAGATGCGGCGGTGACGACGCGCGTGGCGCAGCGCTTCCGCTACCAGGTGCGGCCGCGCTTCAGCGCCGAGTTCAGCTGCGAGCGCGAGAAGGCCCAGGGCCCGTGCATGCCGCTGCGGCCCCTGGTGTTGCGCTTCTCGGTGCCCTTGCCCCAGGCGGCACTGCAATCGGCGCGGCTGGTGGATGCGCAGGGGCGCGAGACAGCACCGCAGGCCGACGAGTCGGGCGACGGCCAGGAGGCCCGCTTCGCCGCGCCGCTGCCCGAGAACGCCGCGCTGCGCGTCACGCTGCCGCGCGACCTGAAAGACCCCGCGGGCCGGCCGCTGGCCAATGCCGCCAGCTTTCCCTTGGCGGTGGCCACCGGGCCGATGCCGCCGCTGGCCAAGTTCGCCGCCGCGCCCTTCGGCATCGTCGAATGGGGGCCCGAGGCCATGCTGCCGGTGACGCTGCGGCATGTGCAGGCCGAGCTGCGGCCCGCCGCGCCGGGCGGCTCGGCCCCGTCGACTGGCACGGTGCGCCTGCACCGCGTCGCGCCGAAGGACTGGCTGGCCTGGATGGGCCGGCTCGACAAGGCGCTGGCCAACGAGCGCAGCACCCGCCAACAGCCGATGCTGACGCGTGAAGCAAGCGTTCGGCGCCTCGACCTGCCGGCGGTGGCGGGCAGCGACCCGCGCGCGTCCGAGGTGGTGGGCATCCCGCTGACCGAGCCCGGCTACCACGTCGTCGAGATCGAGTCGCGCGTGCTCGGCGACCGGCTGCTCGACCCGCCGGCACCGATGTTCGTGCGCACCGGCGTGCTGGTCACCAACCTCGGCGTCCACTTCAAGCGCGGCCACGAGAACGCGCTGGCCTGGGTGACCACGCTCGACCGCGCCCGGCCGGTGCCCGGCGCCGAGGTCACCGTGCACGACTGCGTGGGCAAGCCGCTGTGGCAGGGCCGCACCGGTGCCGACGGCCTGGCGCGCATCGACGTGGCGCTGGCCGACCCGGACATCGGCCACGAGTGCACCTGGCAGGCGGGCTACTTCGTCACCGCGTCGCACGCGGCCGCCGGCGCGTCGGTGCAGGACATGGCCTTCGTCTTCAGCAGCTGGCACAGGGGCATCGAGCCCTGGCGCTTCAACCTGCCCACGGCGATGGACGGCGGCGGCACCGGCGCCGCGCCGCGGCTGAAGCTGCACACGGTGTTCGACCGCACGCTGCTGCGCGTCGGCGAGACGGTGTCGATGAAGCACATCGCCCGCGCCGAGGTGGGCAGCGGCCTGCGCGACGCCGATACCGCCGCGCTGCCGTCGACGCTGAAGATCGTGCACGTGGGCAGCGGCGACGAGGTGGCGCTGCCGCTCAGTTTCGATGCCAGAGGCCGCGCGGCGCTGTCCACCTGGGCCATCCCCGCGACGGCGAAGCTGGGCCTCTATGACGTGCAACTGCACGGCGCGAAACGCGAATGGTCGACCGGCCAGTTCCGCGTCGAGGCCTTCCGCGTGCCGCTGGTCGATGCCCGGCTGGCGCCGCCCACCGCGGCGCAGGTGGCGCCAGCGTCCATCGCACTGGGCCTGCAGCTCACGCACCTGGCCGGCGGTGGCGTGGCCAGGGCGCCGGTGCGCACCAACGCGCTGCTTCGCGAGCGGGCCATCGAGTTCCCCGACCGCGAGGGCTGGTCGTTCAGGCCGCCGAGCGAACCGGGCCAGCGCGCCGAGCCCGGCGACGACGGCGCCGCCGATGGCGCCAAGCTGGTCGTCGACCGCCAGGCCGCCAGCACCGATGCACAAGGGGCCGCGACGCTGACGCTCGGCGGCCTGCCCAAGCTCACGCGCCCGTCCGAACTGCAGGTCGAAGTGAGCTTCGACGACCCCAATGGCGAGCGCCAGACCGTGGCCTCGCGCGTGCCGCTGTGGCCGGCCGCGCGCGTGGTGGGCGTGAAGGCCGGCAGCTGGGCCGCGGCGCAGGGCAGCGTCAAGTTCCAGGCGCTGCTGCTCGGCCTGGACGGCAAGCCGATCGCCAACGGCAAGATCGCGGTGCAGGCGCGATCGACCCAGTGGCAGGCCACCCGCAAACGCCTGGTCGGCGGCTTCTACGCCTATGACCAGCAGGCCACGCACAAGGACCTGGGCACGGTGTGCGAAGGCTCGACGGATGCGCGTGGCCTGCTGCTGTGCGAGGCCGCGCTCAGTGCGGCGGGCGAGGTGGAGCTGGTGGCGCGCAGCGCCGACGAGGCCGGCCGCATGGCCGAGTCGGCGACCACGGTGTGGGTGACGCGGCAGGGCGAGCTGTGGTTCGAGCAGGACAACGACGACCGCATCGACGTGATCGCCGACACGCGCAACGTGGCCCCCGGCGGCACCGCGCGGCTGCAGGTGCGCATGCCCTACCGGCAGGCCACCGCGCTGGTGAGCGTGGAGCGCGAAGGCGTGCTGTGGAGCCGCGTGGTCACGCTGCAGGGCAGCGACCCGGTGGTGGAGGTGCCGATCCCGGGCGGCAAGTCGAGCGAAGCGGCGGGCAACGCCGCCGGCGCCTCCTGGGCCCCCAACGTCTACGCCAGCGTGCTGGTGCTGCGCGGCCGGGTGCGGCATGTGCCGTGGTATTCGTTCTTCACCTGGGGCTGGCGCGGGCCGGTGGAATGGTGGCGGGCCTTCCGGCACGAGAGTGGCGACTACCGCGCGCCGACGGCGATGGTCGACCTGGCGCGGCCCTCGCACAAGTTCGGCGTGGTGCCGCTGCGCATCGGGCTGGACGCGCACCGGCTCGACGTGAAGGTGAGCCCCGACCGGGCCGACTACCGCGTGCGCCAGACGGTGAAGGCGCGGGTGCAGGTGCTGCGCGGCAGCCAGCCCGCGGCCGGGGCCGAGATCGCCTTTGCGGCAGTCGACGAAGGCCTGCTGGCGCTGATGCCCAACCGCAGCTGGGCGCTGCTCGAGGCGATGTTCGAGCCGCGGCCCTGGAACGTGGAAACGTCCACCGCGCAGGGCGAGATCATCGGCCGCCGCCACTTCGGCCGCAAGGCGGTGCCGGCCGGCGGCGGCGGCGGGCGCAACCCGACGCGCGAGCTGTTCGACACGCTGCTGCTGTGGCGCGGCAGCGTGACGCTGGACGCGCGCGGCGAGGCGCTGGTGGAGGTCCCGCTGAACGATTCGCTCAGCAGCTTCCGCCTGGTGGCCATCGCCAGCGACGGCGCCGACCGCTTCGGCACCGGCAGTGCCAGCGTGCGGGTGACGCAGGACCTGCAACTGCTGCCCGGCCTGCCGCCGGTGGCGCGCGAGGGCGACCGCTTCGACGCGGTCTACACGCTGCGCAACACCACCGCGCAGCCGATGGCGGTGCAGGCGACGCTGGCGGTGACGGTGCAGCGCGAGGACGGCGCGGCGCCGGCCGCTGGGGCAGCATCGGCCAGGTCGGCCGCGTCACCCACCTCAGCAGCATCGGCCGGGTCGGCCGCGCTGGGGCTGTCGCCGCAATCGGTCAACGTGCCCGCGGGCGGCGCCGTCGAACTGCGCTGGCCGATCGAGGTGCCGGCCGGTGCCACGCGGCTGAGCTACGAGGCCTCGGCGCAGGCCGCCAGCGGGGGCGGGCGCGACCGCGTGGGCACCGTGCAGCGCATCGGCGCGGTGGTGCCGCTGCGCGTGTGGCAGGCCACGCTGAAGCCCCTGGACGGCACGCTGGGCCTGCCGGTCGAACCGCCGGCCGGGGCCTTGCCGCTGCAGGGCCCGAAGGCCGGCGGCGTGCAGATCGGCCTGCAGCCCACGCTGGCCGGTGCGCTGCCGGGCATCCGCCGCTACTTCGAGACCTACCCCTTCAGCTGCCTGGAACAGCAGGCCTCGCGCGCGTTGGCGTTGAAGGATTCGGCCGCCTGGTCACGCCTTGGCGAGGCGCTGGTGGGGCAGCTCGATGCCGACGGTTTGGCGCTGTACTACCCGGCGCAAGTTGGCGATGCGCCGCGTGGCAGCGACCGCCTCACGGCGCACCTGCTGGCCGCCGCGCACGAGGCCGGCCAGCCGATCCCGGACGCCCCGCGTGAGCGCATGCTGCAGGCGCTGACGGCCTTCGTCGAGGGCCGCCTGATGCGCGAGGGCTGGAGCCCGGCCAGTGCGCGCGGGCTGGACCTCGAGGTGCGCAAGCTGGCCGCCCTCGAGGCCTTGTCGCGCCACGGCCGCGCCGCGCCGCGCCACCTGCAGTCGATCACGATCGACCCGAACCGCTGGCCCACCGCGGCGGTGATCGACTGGCTGCGCCTGCTGCAGCGGCTGGACGGCCTGCCCGATCGCGCCGCGCGCCGCGCCGAGGCCATGTCGATCCTGCGCGCGCGCCTGGGCTACGCCGGCACCACGCTCACCTTCAGCACCGAGGCCAGCGACCAGTGGTGGTGGCTGATGGACAGTGGCGACGCCAACGCCGGCCGGCTGATCCTGGCCGTGGTCGACGACCCGGCCTGGAAGGACGAGCTGCCGCGGCTGGTCCTGGGCGCGCTCGGCCGACAGCAGCGCGGCGCCTGGCTCACCACCACCGCCAACCTGTGGGGCGCGCTGGCGCTGGAGCGCTTTGCCAGGGTGCACGAGTCGGCCACGGTGACCGGCCGCACGGTGGCCACGCTGGGCACGGCGCGCAGCGAGCTCGACTGGGCCGCCGCGCCGCAGGGCGGCCGCCTGGCGCTGCCCTGGCCGCCGCAGGCCGGCGCCTTGAACGTGACGCAGACCGGCGGCAGCGGCCGGCCCTGGCTCAGCGTGCAGGCGCTGGCCGCGGTGCCGTTGACGGCCGCGGTGTCGGCCGGCTACCGCGTCACCCGCAGCCTGGCGGCCGTGGAGCGCAAGACCGACGGCCAGTGGACGCGCGGCGACATCGTGCGCGTGCGGGTCGAGATCGACGCGCAGGACGACATGACCTGGGTGGCGCTGAACGACCCCGTGCCCACCGGCGCCACGCTGCTGGGCAGCGGCCTGGGCCGCGACTCGGCCCAGGCCACACGCACCGAGCGGCGCGAAGGCGCGGCCTGGCTGGCCTTCGAGGAGCGGGCGCAGGACGCGTACCGTGCCAGTTGGGAGTTCATGCCGCGCGGCCGCCACGCCATCGAGTACACGATGCGGCTGAACAGCGCCGGCCGCTTCGCGCTGCCGCCGTCGCGGGTGGAGGCGATGTACGCGCCCGACCGCTTCGGCGAGCTGCCGGGCGGGGTGATCGAGGTGCGGCCGTGAGCGGCCCCGGCCCGGCACGCGCAGACCACACCGCGCGCCGTGCGTTGGGCCCGCCTGTGACGCGTCCGCTGCTGGTCGTCGCATTGACCGCGATGCTGGCGGCCGCCGCCGGCACGTGCTCGGCGGCGGTGCCCGGCTTCGTCGAGGTGCAGCAGGCGCACCGGCCATCGGACACGTGGTTCGTCGACCGCCACGGCGAACCGCTGCAGGCGCTGCGCACCGACCTGCAGGCGCGCCGCGGCGCGTGGCTGCCGCTGGCGCAGTTCTCGCCGGCGCTGCGCGAGCTGGCGGTGCAAGGGGAGGACCGCCGCTTCTGGACGCACGCCGGCGTTGACTGGCCGGCCGCCGCGCGCAGCGCCTGGGCCAATGCGCAGGGTCGCGGCGCGGTGCAGGGCGCCTCGACCATCACCATGCAACTGGCCGCGCTGCTCGACCCCGCGCTCGATCGGCCGTCGGGCGGCCGCAGCCTGGGCCAGAAGCTGTCGCAGGTGGCGGCCGCGCGCGACATCGAGGCCGGCTGGCGCAAGCCGCAGATCCTCGAGGCCTACCTCAACCTGGTGCCGCTGCGCGGCGAGCTGGTGGGCGTGCCGGCCGCCGCGCAGGCGCTGTTCGGCAAGCATCCGTCGGGCCTGGACCGGGCCGAATCGGCGCTGCTGGTGGCGCTGCTGCGCGCGCCGTCGGCGCCCGCGGCACGGGTGACCGACCGCGCCTGTGCGCTGCTGGCCGCGCCGCCGCGCTGCGAGCGCGTGGCGGCGCTGGCCGAGCGCGTGCTGGCCGGGCGGTCCCACGCAGTCCAGTCACCGACACGCATCGCGGAGCCGCGGTCCGGCGAGGCCCTGGCCCCTCACTTTGCGCGCTGGCTGTCGAGCGCCCCACCGGGCGTGTCCGGTGGCCCGACCATACGCACCACGCTCGACGCGCGCCTGCAGCGCCTGGCCCGGCAACTGCTGCGCGAGCAACTGGCCGAGCTGCAGGGCCGCGAGGTCGAAGACGGCGCAGTGCTGGTGCTCGACAACGCCAGCGGCGAGGTGCTGGCCTGGGTGGGGTCGTCAGGGCCCGGCCTGTCCGAGGCGCACGAGGTGGACGCGGTGCTGGCGCGCCGCCAGCCGGGCTCGACGATCAAGCCCTTCGTCTACGGCCTGGCCTTCGAGCAGGGCCTGCTGACGCCGGCCAGCCTGCTGGGCGACACGCCGGCCGATCTCGACGGCGGCAGCGGCGCCTTCATGCCACGCAACTACGACCACCGCTACCGAGGCTGGGTCAGCGCCCGCACGGCGCTGGCGTCGAGCCTGAACGTGCCCACCGCGCGCGTGGCCGACCTGCTGGGCGCCGACGCGCTGTTCGATCGGCTGCAAGGCTTCGGCATGGCGCTGTCGGGCACGGGCGGCCACCATGGCCTGGCGCTGGCGCTGGGCAGCGCCGACGTGACGCTGCTGCACCTGGCCAATGCCTACCGCAGCCTGGCCAACGGCGGGCTGTGGACGCCGGTGACCGGGCGGCCGCGCGGCACCGCAACGGCGCCTGCGCCGCGCCGCGTGCTGGACACGCGTGCGGCCTTCCACGTGGCCGACATCCTGGCCGATGCGGGTGCGCGCGCGGCCACCTTCGGCCTGGACAGCGCGCTGGTGACGCGCGGCTTCGCCGCCGTCAAGACCGGCACCAGCAAGGACATGCGCGACAACTGGTGCATCGGCTTCACCGACCGCTACACGGTGGGCGTGTGGGTGGGCAATGCCGGGGGCGCGCCGATGCGGCAGGTCAGCGGCACGCAGGGCGCGGCACCGGTGTGGCGCGCGCTGGTGTCGCACCTGCACGAGCGGCAGGTGTCGCGGGCACCGAGGCCGCCGGCCGGCCTGGTGGCCCAGGCGCTGCGCTTCGAGCCGGCGCTGGAGCCGCCGCGCAGCGAATGGCTGCTGGCCGCCGCCCCGGCGACGGTGCCGCTGCGCGTGCAGGCCGGTGAGCAGGTGGTGCTGCAGCGGCCCGCGGGCATCGCCCACCCGCGCGACGGCACGGTGTTCGCGCTCGACCCCGACATGCCCTCGCCGGTGCAGCGCATCCGCTTCACCGGCGAGGCAGGCCAGTGGTGGCTCGACGGCCGGCTTCTTGGCCATGGCCCGTCGCTGGCCTGGGCGCCCTGGCCTGGCCGCCACCGGCTGGCGTTGAAATCGGCCGACGGGCGCGTGGTGGACCAGGTGGCCTTCGAGGTGCGCGGCGCCACGGTGCGGGGCTCGCCCGCCCGGGGCGAACCGGCGAGGCCCTGAAGCGCCCGGGCGATGCGCAACCACCTGGTTGCGCGTGACGGGCCGGTCGCGGCGGCAGTGGCCCGCCGCCTGACGCAGTGCCTCAGGACTCGGTGCGGTTGAAGACGCGCTCCATTGCCACGTCGATGACCATGCCGCACAGGCTGTAGATGATCGAGCCGATCAGCGCGGCGCCGAACCCGGCGACGTTGAAGCCGTCGAGCACGCGGGCCGCGGCCCAGAACATCGCGGCGTTGATGACGAACAGGAACAGGCCCAGCGTGACCAGCGTGACCGGGAAGGTCAGCACCACCAGCAGCGGCCGCACCAGCGTGTTCAGCAGGCCCAGCACGAAGGCCGCGATCAGCGCCGCGGTGAAGCTGGCGACCGACACCCCGGGATAGACATTGGCCACCAGCAGGAGCGCAGCGGCAAGCAGCAACCAGCGAACGATGAGCTTCATGGCCGCCAGCATACACAGTCGCACGCTTCGCCGCGAGACGCCACACCGCCCCTTCGCCGCGGCGAACGATCGGCGTCGACGCGCTTCGACCCGTCGAGCCGGGTACGGGTGACGGTGTCGACCGAGGGGTGCGAGCGAGGCCTTCGGACGGTCTCGGTGGCCTCTTCGAGAGGTCCTTGCACAGGCCCTCGCAAGGGCACTCGCGGCGTGCACTTTCCTCGTCGATGTGCGGTGTCGCGCACACAGTGATGCACAGGGACGACAAAACCCCCTTCTCAGAGGGAAGAAAGCGGGTTTTCAGAGGGAAAACCGCTTCTCAGCCCGAGGACTGCGCAGTAACATCGCGCCCGCAGAGGTCATGAGAGAAACGAGGGTGGACCGATCCCTCGTCCCGGACCCCGGCACATCAACCACTCACGTGATGGAGAGAATCAACATGGCAACTGCGAAGAAGGCTCCGGCGAAGAAGGCTGCACCCGCAAAGAAGGCAGCCCCGGCCAAGAAGGCCGCACCGGCGAAGAAGGCAGCCGCTCCCGCGAAGAAGGCGGCAGCGGCTCCTGCAAAGAAGGCAGCCCCGGCCAAGAAGGCGGCGGCGGCTCCTGCAAAGAAGGCCGCACCGGCCAAGAAGCGCACCCCGAACGCTGCCTTCATGAAGGCCATGACACCGAGCGACGCGCTGGCCGCGGTCATCGGCAAGGGCCCGTACCCCCGCACCGAAGTCACCAAGAAGGTGTGGGAGTACATCAAGAAGAACAAGCTGCAGGACGCGGTCAACAAGCGCATGATCAATGCCGATGCCAAGCTGAAGGAAATCTTCAAGAAGGCCCAGGCATCCATGTTCGAGATGACCAAGATGATCAACGCTCACCTCAAGTGAGCGCCGCACGGGCTGCGCAAGCGGCCCGGGCAGTCAGGACGAAGGCCGGCGCAAGCCGGCCTTTTTCTTGGTGGCTGCACCTCGCGGCCGCGGGCCTTCAACAGGGCCCGGCGGGCAGGTCCTCGAGCGTCTGGGCACACCAGGTGCGCATCGCCTCGTCGCCCACCTGGGCCAGCAGCTCGGTCATCTGCAGGCGCTGCTGCGCCACCTGGGCCACGTCGCCGGCCGCATGCCAGGCCCGCGCCAGGGCCTCGTGCGCGAAGAAGCGCTCGGCGGCATCGGCGCCCTCGGCCAGGCACATCGCCAGGCACTGCCGCGCATGCATCAACGCGGCCTCGCCCTGGCCCAGCTGCGCATGGCACAGCGCCCACTGGTATTCGGCGCGCTCCACGTGCAGCCACGTGCCCGCCGCGGCCCAGGCCCGGCGCGACAGGGCCGCGGCCTGCAGCATCAAGGCGTCGGCGGCCGCATCGCCACGCGGCCCGAGGCGCAGCTCGAGCGCCGTGTTGTTGGCCGTGACCGCATAGGCCTTGCGCGCGTCGGCGTCGGAGTGCGCCGCGGCACGCGCCTCGTCGGCCGCGAGCCAGTCGGCGGCGTCGCGATGCCGGCCGCATCGAGCCGCGGCGAGCACGGCGTTGAGCAGGGCACGCCAGCGCAGCGCGTCGGGCAGGTCGGGTTCGGGCTGGCCTGCCAGCCGGGCCAGGGCCCACTCGGCACGGCGGGCCGAGGCACGCGCCACATGCGGCAAGCATGAAATGAATCGGGCCAGCGCCTCGGCATCGGCCAGGTGCGCCAGCATCACGTGCTCGGCCAGGCGGATGGCCTCGGCCGAATCGGCATCGTCGCCGAGCACCGGTGCCTGCGCGAGCAAGGCCTCGGCAAATTCTCGTGGCCGGGCCGGGTGTTCGTCGGGGGCGCGGTCGAGCAGCGCGCGCAGGGCGCCGGGGTCTCGGATCATGGGCGCGCCTCCTGTCCTTGCTCGATCCGCAGCGCGCGCCAGAGGTCGGCCATCTCGAGGCGGTGCTCCTGGTCGTGCGCCAGCATCGCGGCCAGCACCTCGGCGCCATTGCTGGCCTGGCCGCTGAAGACCACCGGCCGCGCCAGTGCATCGATGGGCAGGCTCGACAACACCGCCAGCGTGCGCCGGCGCTCGGCCACGAAGCGGCGTGCGGCACCTCGCCAGGGGCGCTGCTGGTAGCGGCGCTCGAGCGCGAGCCGGTCGCCATCGACGCCAAGCAGCACCGGCATGACCTCGTCGCGCAGCCGCGCGAAGCGGTGCACCCAGCCGAAGGTCTCGACATCGGCCAGGTGCCACAGGTGCTCGGCGAGCGAGAAGCGGCCCGCGGCCGGGCGTTCGTAGCCCTGCCGCGGCGCCATCGCCACGCGCAGGGCCTGCACCAACTCGGCCGTGCCGGCCAGGTGGCGCACGGCCGAGGCCAGCGCGGCGGCATCGGCCACGCGGCCGGCGCGCAGCGCAGGCGGCAGCGGCGTGGCCAGCAGGCGCGCGAGGTCGTCGTCGGCCTCGGCCTGTGCAGGCTCGCGGCGCGCGGGCCCATCGGCCTCGTGCAGCACGGTGAGGCGGCTACCGCGGGGCGAAGGCGCCAGGCTCAGGTGCAGTTGGCTGTGGCCCCCGTGGCCGTGCACCGCGAGCCACAGGCTCGACGGCGGATCGGCACCGAGGATGGTCAGGCTGAGCGGCCGGCCTTCGGGGTCGAGGCCGTCGAGCCGGGCGCCCACCGCCAGCGGCTGTGCGGGCAACCGCGCGCCCAGGTATCGGCCGAGGAATGCGCTGTCGCACACGCGCCCCCAGGCGGCCGCGGGTGACGCCGGCAGGCTGGACACGTAGAGCTGGGGCAGCGCCGAAGGTGCGCCCTTGCGCTCGCCGGCATGCAGGGCGTTGGGGCCGGAAGGCGTCATGGTGCGTCCTCCAGCGCCCGTTGCAGCGCGGCCAGCGCGGCGCTGCGTTCGCGGGCGGTGGTGGTGACCCAGCGCTCCGGCAAGGCCTGCAGCGGCACCGGGTTGAGGTAGTGCAGCTTCTCGCGGCCACGCCACACCGCCACCAGCAGGTCGGCCGATTCCAGCATGGCCAGGTGCTTGGACAGGGCCTGGCGCGACTGCGGGAACCCGGCCGTCAGTTCGGTGAGGGTGAGGCCGGGCGCGTCGCGCAGGCGGTCGAGCAGGCGCCGGCGGGTGACGTCTGCCAGCGCGCGCAGCAGCAGGTCGAGCTCGTCGTCGGTCATGGCATCGTGCAACACATGGGTTGCATGATGCCCGTGCCCGGCTTGAAACGCAACCATCTGGTTGCGCATGGCAGGCCTCGCCGCACCGAACGGCCCGGGCCGCCCGGCGGCATCGGGCCCGACCCGGCGGCCGGGCTCAGACGCCCAGCTGGCGCGCGACGAAGTCGAGCCGGTCCTGGCCCCAGAACAGCTCGCCGTCGAGCACATAGCTGGGGGCGCCGAAGACACCACGCGCCAGGGCGCGCTCGGTGTTGGCGTCGATGCGCTGGGCCACGGCCGCGGCCTGCGCGTCGTCCAGCCGCGCGGCCGGCAGGCCCTGCTCGGCCAGCAGCGCGGCCAGCGTGGCGGCGTCGGCGATGTCGCGCTCCTGCACCCACACCGCCTGCATCAGCGCGCCGGCCAGGTCGAGCGCGCGCTCGTCGCCATCGTTCAGCTGCACGGCCACGATCAGCCGCGTGGCGGCGTCGCCATTGACGGGAAAGAAGCGCGGCTGGAGATTCATCGGCAGCCCCAGGTGCTGGCTGAAGCGGCGCAGTTCCAGCAGCCGGTAGGCCTGGCGCTGCGGCGCACGCTTGGCCAGGGGCAGGCCGCCGGACACCGGGAATACCCGGCCGCCCAGATCGAAGGGCAGCGGCTCGAGGCGTGCGCCGGCCGCCCGGGCGATGTCGCGCACGCGCTGGTGGCCCAGCCAGGTCCAGGGCGAGTTGGGCACCAGGTAGTACTCGAGGGTGGCGGGCATGGCGTCGGGCATCCTGCAAGTGGGTCGGGCAGTGTAGGACGACGCATCCTGGCGCGCCCGGATCGGCGAAGCGGTTGGCGGAGCCCGCCGCGGTGACGCAGAATGACAGTGCAGCCGCCAGGAAGTTCCCCGGACTCCATGAAATACAACGACAGCATTCAGCGCAGTGCCGAACTGCTCCGGCAGGCTTTGCCGATGATGTCTCGCCAGTCGGCCGCGTTGAACCCCATCAGCTACGCCGTCTGGTACACCTACCTGCGCGAGGCCGAGTCGCCCCTGCGCCAGGCCGTCGACGCCCACCTGCAGCAGCACGGCACGCTGGACGAGGCCGCCACCGAGTCGCTGTACCGCCGCTTCATCGACGACGCCGACCCCGCGGCCGCCCAGCACATGGTCGACGGCGCTCAGCGCCTGCTGGCTGGCATGTTCGACTCGGCCACGCTGGCCAGCAACGAAACCGCGCGCTACGGCCAGACCCTGTCGCGCGTGAGCCAGGCCCTCGACGGCGAGGCGCTGGCCTCGCTGGACGAGGTGCGCGAGCACACCACGCTGATGCAGGCCACGGTGCAGCGGCTGCAGCAGCGGCTGGAGGAAAGCCAGCGCGAGATCGGCTCACTGCGCGAGGAAGTGCGCCGCACGCGCACCGAGTCGCTGCAGGACAGCCTGACCGGCCTGGCCAACCGCCGCGCCTTCGACCAGCGCCTGGCCGCCTGCCTGGCCGCCATGGCGGCCGACCCCGACGCCCCGCCGCCCATCCTGGTGGTGGCCGACATCGACCACTTCAAGCGCATCAACGACAACTACGGCCACGCTTTCGGCGACCAGATCCTGAAGGCCGTGGCCCAGGTGCTGCGGACCGTGGCGCCCGACTCGGGGCTGTCGGCGCGCATCGGCGGCGAAGAGTTCGCGCTGCTGCTGCCCGCCACGCCACTGGAGGCGTCGGTCGGGCTGGCCGAGCGGGTGCGCACGGCCATCGCCGGCAGCCGCATCCGCCGCAAGGGCCATGAAGATCCCATCGAGCGCGTCACCGTGTCGCTGGGTGTCACCGCCTACCGCGCCGGTGAGTCGGCCGTGCAGTTCGTCGACCGCGCCGACCAGGCCCTGTACGCGTCCAAGAGCGGCGGCCGCGACCGGGTGACGACGCTCGGCGCCTGACGGCGAGCGAAGGGCCGTTCGCCGCCCGCTCGGCGTCCCGCACGGCCGAGCCGAGCGATCAGCCCCGCGCCAGCAAAGGCGCCAGGAAACTCCCCGTGAAGCTGTCCGGGCTGGCCGCCACGTCTTCCGGCGTGCCCTCGGCCACCACCAGGCCGCCGCCGGCGCCGCCTTCGGGGCCCATGTCGATCACCCAGTCGGCGGTCTTGATGACGTCGAGGTTGTGCTCGATGACGACGATGGTGTTGCCGGCATCGCGCAGCTGGTGCAGCACGCGCAGCAGCAGCTCGATGTCGGCGAAGTGCAGGCCGGTGGTGGGCTCGTCCAGGATGTAGAGCGTGCGGCCGGTGTCGCGTTTGCTCAGCTCCAGCGCCAGCTTCACGCGCTGGGCCTCGCCGCCACTCAGCGTGGTGGCGCTCTGGCCCAGCGTGATGTAGCCCAGACCCACGTCCAGCAGCGTCTGCAGCTTGCGCGCCAGCGCGGGCACCGCGCTGAAGAAGGGGTGCGCGTCCTCGACGGTCAGCCCGAGCACCTGGCTGATGTTCTTGCCCTTGTAGAGCACCTCGAGCGTCTCGCGGTTGTAGCGCTTGCCGCCGCAGGTGTCGCAGGGCACGTACACGTCGGGCAGGAAGTGCATCTCCACCTTCAGCACGCCGTCGCCCTGGCAGGCCTCGCAGCGGCCGCCGCCGTTGCTGGCCGCCACGTTGAAGCTGAAGCGCCCGGCGCCGTAGCCGCGCTCGCGGGCCATCGGCACCTCGGCGAACAGCTCGCGGATCGGCGTGAACAGGCCCGTGTAGGTGGCCGGGTTGCTGCGCGGCGTGCGGCCGATCGGGCTCTGGTCGACGTTGATGACCTTGTCGAAGGCATCGAGCCCCTCGATCTCGTCGTGCGGCGCGGCCTCGACATGGCTGGCGTAGAGCTTGCGCGCCACCGACGCGTACAGCGTGTCGTTGACCAGCGTGCTCTTGCCCGAGCCCGACACGCCGGTGACGCAGGTGAGCAGGCCCACCGGGATCTCCACCGTCACGCCGCGCAGGTTGTTGCCGCGCGCGTTGACGATGCGCAGCGAGCGCGGCTCGGGCGTGGCGGCCAGCGTGTGGCGCAGCGTGGGCACCTCGATGCGCAGCGCGTGGGCCAGGTAGCGGCCGGTCAGCGACTCGGCATTGGCCGCCACCTCGTCGGGCGTGCCCTGCGCCATGATGCGACCGCCGTGCACACCGGCACCGGGGCCCAGGTCGATGACGTGGTCGGCGGCGCGGATCATGTCCTCGTCGTGCTCGACCACCAGCACGCTGTTGCCCAGGTCGCGCAGGTGGCGCAGCGTGCCGATCAGGCGCTCGTTGTCGCGCTGGTGCAGGCCGATGCTGGGCTCGTCCAGCACGTACATCACGCCGGTCAGGCCCGAGCCGATCTGGCTGGCCAGGCGGATGCGCTGGGCCTCGCCGCCGGACAGCGTGTCGGCGCTGCGGTCGAGGCTGAGGTAGTTCAGGCCCACGTCGTTGAGGAACTTGAGCCGCGCGCGGATCTCGCGCACCACCTTGTCGGCGATCTCGGCCTTGGCGCCCTTGAGGTGCAGCCGCTCGAAGTAGGCCTGCGCGTCGGCCAGCGTGGCGTGCTCGACCTCGAAGATGGCCTGGCGCGGCACGGCCGGGTCGTCGCCGATCAGGAACACGTTGCGCGCCTCGCGCCGCAGCCTTGCGCCGCCGCAGTGGGCGCAGGGCTTGGCGGCCTGGTAACGCGCCAGATCCTCGCGCACCGCGGCCGAGTCGGTCTCGCGGTAGCGCCGCTCGAAGTTGGGCAGGATGCCCTCGAAGGGGTGCGAGCGCTTGACGACGCGGGCCCGGCCCTTGGCGCCTTCGGCCTGGTAGACGAACTCGATGTCCTCGTCGCCCGAGCCGTACAGCAGCGCCTTCTGCGCCTTCTTCGGCAGGGCCTCGAAGGCCACGTCGATGTCGAAGCCGTAGTGCCGGGCCACGCTCTCGAGCATCGAGAAGGTGTAGGCGTTGCGGCGGTCCCAGCCCTTGACCGCGCCGCTGGCCAGGCTGAGCGACGGGAAGGCCACCACGCGCTCGGGGTCGAACACGGTCTGCTGGCCCAGGCCGTCGCAGTGCGGGCAGGCGCCCATCGGCGCGTTGAACGAGAACAGCCGCGGCTCCAGCTCGGGCAGCGCGTAGCTGCACACCGGGCAGGCGAACTTGCTGCTGAACAGGTGCTCCTTGCCGCTGTCCATCTCCAGCGCAATGGCGCGGCCCTCGGCCGATCGCAGCGCACCCTCGAAGCTCTCGGCCAGGCGCTGCTGCATCTCGGGCCGGGTCTTCAGCCGGTCGATGACGACATCGATGTCGTGCTTCTCGGTCTTCTTCAGCTTGGGCAGCTCGGTGGCCTCGACCACCTGGCCGTCGACGCGGAAGCGCACGTAGCCGCGGGCCTGCATGTCGGCAAACAGTTCGGCGAACTCGCCCTTGCGGTCGCGCACCACCGGGGCCAGCACCATCAGCTTGGTGTCCTCGGGCAGCGCGAGCACGGCGTCGACCATCTGGCCCACGCTCTGCGCCTCCAGCGCCAGGTCATGGTCGGGGCAGAAGGGCGTGCCGGCGCGGGCGAACAGCAGGCGCAGGTAGTCGTGGATCTCGGTCACCGTGCCGACGGTGGAGCGCGGGTTGTGGCTGGTGGCCTTCTGCTCGATGCTGATGGCCGGTGACAGGCCTTCGATGACGTCGACATCGGGCTTGTCCATCAGCTGCAGGAACTGCCGCGCGTAGGCCGACAGGCTCTCGACGTAGCGGCGCTGGCCTTCCGCATACAGCGTGTCGAAGGCCAGGCTTGACTTGCCCGAGCCCGACAGCCCGGTGATCACCACCAGCGCGTGCTTGGGGATGTCGAGGTCGATGTTCTTCAGGTTGTGGGTGCGGGCACCACGGACCTGCAGTTGAGGCGTGCCGGCTGGGTGCAGCTGCCGTGGGGTCCCGCCGGCCGGCTGCGGGACCTGCAGCAAGGGAGGGTCGGCGCGGGGGGG
>NZ_MWLO01000100.1 GCF_002198735.1 Ideonella sp. A 288 | reverse complement strand
TGCCTGCGGGGGCGGACAGGGCGGGGTCTCGCAGTTCGGTGGCCATCTGCCGGGCCAGCTCGCCCGACGACAGCCGTGCCAGCGACCGCGTGTTCAACGGCAGCTCGCGCTGCACGCTGGCCGCGGCTGGGCCGACCACCAGGTCGGCGTCGGCGCGCGGTGCGCCGGGCCGGTGGCCGAGGGCGTGCAGGCGAATGCGGGCGATCAGCAGTTCGGTGTCGGGGTCACCGAAGACCGAGCAATCGACGACCTCGTCACAACCGTCGGCGGCGGCGCGGGCGAGCATGCGTTGGACGTTGGCCGCCACGTCGCGCGACTGCACCGGCAGCACCAGCGTGACGGTGCGGCGACCGCCGGCGGCCAGTTCGGCGGCGACGGCGTCGCTGAAGCCCTGGTTCAGTTCGTTCCACAGCTCGTTGACGCGCGGGGCCTGCTCGGCAAAGTGGCGGCCGTGGCCGTAGACCAGGGTGCAGCGGGCTTCGGCAGCGGCTGGCGAGGAGGCGGCCGCCGCGGGCTGCGCGTGCGCCGGCGGGGCCGAACCCAGCACCGTGGCCAGGCCGAGCGCCGCGGCGCATGCCGAAGCCGCCGCATGCCGCCGAACCCAACGCACGAATGCAGCGTCCATCATGCGATCAACCACCGGCCGCGGCGCGCGCACGGGCTTCTTCCTGCAGGCGCAGCAGGCGCCGCTGCACCTTGCCGGTGGTGGTCATCGGCAGCGCGTCGATGAACTCGATCTCCTTCGGGTACTCGTAGGGCGCCAGCTTGTCCTTGACGTGATGCTGCAGCGTGGCGACCAGCTCGTCGGACGGCGCAAAGCCCGCGGCCAGCACGACATAGGCCTTGACCACCGCGCCGCGGGCCGCATCGGGCTTGGGCACCACCGCGGCATTGGCCACCGCCGGGTGCTTGACCAGGCAGTTCTCCACCTCGCTGGGGCCGATGCGGTAGCCGGCGGACTTGAACACGTCGTCGGCGCGCCCCTGGTACCAGAGGTAGCCCTGCGCATCCATCACCGCGGTGTCGCCGGTGCGGCACCAGCTGTCGGCGGGCGAGCCGGTGTACTTGGCGCGCGTGGCCTCGTCGTTCTGCCAGTAGCCGAGGAAGAACACCGGGTCGGGCTGGCCATGCACGTCGAGCCGGTGCACGGCCACGTCGCCCGGCACGCCGCGCGGGCACTCGAGGCCGTCGTCGTCGATCACCGCGACGCGGTGGCCGGGGTAGGCGCGGCCCATGCTGCCGGGCAGCGCCGGCCAGCCGGCGGCCGGTCGGCCCTGGCCGTCGAGCGAGCGGCCGCAGTTGCCGACGATGTAGTTGATCTCGGTCTGGCCGAACATCTCGTTGACGACCACGCCCAGTTCGTCGCGGCACCAGGCGAACACCGCGTCGCCTACGGCCTCGCCCGCGCTCATGATGGCGCGCAGCTGCAACCGGTGGTGCAGACGCGGCTGCGGCACTGCCTTCATCATCGCCTTCAGCGCGGTCGGGAACAGGAAGGTGTGCGTCACCCGCCAGCGCTGCATCAGCGCCAGCGCGCCTTCGGGCGAGAAGCGGCCCTGGTAGGCCACGATGGTGCGGCCGAGGTACAGCGTGGGCAGCAGCGCGTCCATCAGGCCGCCCGTCCAGGCCCAGTCGGCCGGTGACCAGAACACGGCCTCGGGCGTGCGCCCGGTGGCCGGGTCGGGGTCGACGTGCGGGAACCAGTTCTGGCTGCAGACGAAGCCGGTGAGGTTGCCGATGAGGGCCCGGTGCGGGATCAGCGCGCCCTTCGGCGGCCCGGTGGTGCCGCTGGTGTAGATCAGCACCGCGGCGTCGTCGGCGGCGGTGGCCACGGGCTCGAAGCGGTCGGCGGCGGCGGCCAGCGCGTCGTCCCAGTCGAGGTCGCCCTGCCCCGCCGCGCCGCCCACGGCCAGCACCGTGCGCAGCCCGGGCGCGTCGGGCCGCGCGGCGCGCATGTGGGCGATGGCGCCCTCGTCGGCGATGGCCACCACCGCCCCGCTGTGCTGCAGCCGGTAGGCCAGCGCGTCGGGCCCGAACAGCATGGACAGCGGCATGGCCACCGCGCCCAACTGGTAGGCGGCCATGTGCGCGATGGCCGTCTCGATGCGCTGCGGCATCACGATGGCCACGCGGTCACCGCGCTGCACGCCCAGGCGCCGCAGCGCCTGCGACAGCCGGTTGGCGGTGCGCTGCAGTTCGCCATAGCTCAGGCGGCCGCTGCGGCCGTCCTCGTGCTGCCAGGCGATCGCGGTGCGACGCGGCGCCTGACGGGCCCAGCGGGCGCAGCAGGCCTGGGCGATGTTGAAGTCGGCCGGCACCTGCCAGCGCAGGCCGCGGTGGAGCTCGGCATGGCGGTCTGCCGCATCGGCGGCCTGGCGGCGAGGGGGCAAGGCGGGCATGGGCAGGAGCTTAACGTCAGCCGACAGCCGTGCCGGCACGGGCGGACGCCGGCCCTGCGGTCGATGCCGTGCCGTGGTCGCCGGCGTAGGGAATCCTCAAGTCCGCCAGGCAGTGACCGAAAACAGTGCACCAGTGCGCCCACACACCCACCGGCTGGTCGAGTGGGGGGGCGTTTGCCATCGACCTGCCGCCGGGGACCTCATGCAGTTTTCACAGCTCGCCACCGTTCAGAACCGCATCGTCGTCGGTGCGCCCTTGCCCTTCAACGTGCGGGATGTGGACCGAACGCTGCTGCTGGCCCGCGGCCATGTGATCGACAGCCGCGACCAGCTCGAAGCGCTGTTCCACCGCGGCGCGCTGGTGGACCTGGCCGAGGTGCTGAGCCCGACCGACATCGTCAAGCAGGCACCCGCCGAAGCCCTGCCCGGCCTGTGGACCGACAGCCTCAGCCAGGTCGGCGATGCCCTGAGGCACAGCGCCGAGGAAGGCTTCGCCGAATCACTGGAAGAAGCCACGCCGGCGGTGCTGGCGTTGATCGAGCGCGACAAGGACCTGGCCATCCTGCAGGTGCTGCGCCAGGACGCCACCGCCAACGTGCAGTACGGGGTGGACCATTCGGCGCACGCCGCGATCACCGCGTTCCTGGTGTCGCAGCGCCTGGGCTGGAGCGCCGAGGAATCGCAGCGCCTGTTCAAGGCCGCGCTGACGATGAACATCTCGATGCTCGAGCTGCAGGGCCAGCTGGCCATCCAGGACACCCCGGTGACGCCCGAGCAGCGTGCCGCGATCTATGCCCACCCCGAGTTCAGCGTGCGCATGCTCGAGCTGTCGGGCGTGGACGATGGCGACTGGCTGCGCGCCGTGGCCCAGCACCACGAGCGGCCCGACGGCAGCGGCTACCCCTATGGCATCACCACGATGAGCGACATGGCCGCGCTGGTGCAGCGTGCCGACATCTACACCGCGCGCCTGAGCCCGCGCATCGGCCGCGCCGCGATCCCGGCCGACCGCGCCGGCCGCGCGATGTTCATGCAGGACCCCGGCGACCTGATGACGGCCGCGCTGGTGAAGGAGTTCGGCGTCTACCCGCCCGGCTGCTTCGTGCGGCTGGTCTCGGGCGAAACCGGCATGGTGGTGCGGCGCGGGCCGACGGTGATGACGCCGGTGGTGGCCGTGATGACCACGACCCACGGCGTGCCGATCACCGAACCCAAGCGGCGAGACACCTCGGAGCAGGCCTTCACGGTGGCCGCCGTCGTGCCCACCGCGCCGGGCATGGGGCGCCTGTCGATCGAGCAACTGCTGGCCGTCGCCGCGCTCTGACGGCAGGCCCCACGCCACGTGCTGCGCGCGATCTGCCGCGCGCCTGGCTCGGGTGCGGCCCCGGGTGTGAGCCCAAGTGCGCCCCGCGACGACGAGCTTGCAGCCGGCCTCGCGACGAGCCCATGACCAACTACATGGAAACAAATATAATGCCCCTGCCGTTCGGTCACTCGAGCATGGCCGGCCGGATGACAGGAGCAATTTTTCGGGGCCCCCAGTGGGCCCCGCTTTCTTGGCCGGTGCGGCCAGCGCGCGACGCGTGCCGGCCTTCGGGTCGCCCGCTCAACGCGGCACGCCCTCCGACGCCACCAAGCGGCGAAATTCGATCAGGCGGGTCTTCAGGCGGCGCTCGTTGACCGGCCCCATGCGCAGCAGCATCTTCTGGCCGGCGGACAAGCCCTCCAGCGCCGGGTCGTCGAACTCGTACAACACCCAGGGACGCTCGGGCCGGATCGGGCCGTGGATGGCGGGCAGGTGCACGCGCACGGGCCCGGACAGGTCGGGCGTGGCCAGCAACAAGTCGATCACCTCGACCAGCCGGTCGTTGAAATAGCGCCCCGGATAGCCCAGGTCCTCGTAGGCCTGCTGGAACACGGGGTAGGCCTGGGCGTACAGCGCCGCCACGCGACGCAGGTCGACCGATTCGACCATCAGCACGAACGGGATGTACCGCAGCGCATTGTCGGCATCGATCGCAAGCTCGTCTGCGGGGCCGTCCGTGCGCGGGCTCGAGACGGCAAAGGCGCCGGGCGCCGGCACGACGGGCCAGAGCCCCGCAGGCGCACGTTCGCGGCCCAGGTTGTCCACGGTGGCGACCAGGCGGCGCGGAAAGTCGTCGGTCTGAAGCAGCGTCTGCACCGCCTGGCGTCCGAAGAGATCGGTCAGTACGGCGCGCAGGTCGGCGGGTGGCGCGGCGGCAGCGGTGGCCTGGACGCGTTCGATCGGGTGGGCCTGGCCGGCCCCGGCGACCGGCAGGGCGGCGGGTTCGCTCGCCGAGGACGCCAGCCCGGAGACGGACCGGACCGCCTCGGAACCGGCCGTGGGGGCGTCGTGCCGGGCGTTGGACGACACCCAGCCGCGCCAGGCGCCCAGGCCGATCATCGCGATGAGGACAGCAACGCTGATCTGGCGGACAAGTGTCATGGCAAGTGCTCCTTCTGCGTCGAGTCGCCCCTCGGCGGTGCCGGGGGGCGAGGGTTCGTCATGGCGCCGCTTCGCCGAGCGCATGGTGCGCCGTCGGGCGGGCGGCGGAGGGTGCTGCCCAGGGTTCCGCGGCCTCGGTGGGCGGGGCCGCAGACTGGCGCCGGGCCACCTGCACGGCGAGCCGCGGCAACGGGATCTCGATGCCGGCGCGGTCGAAGGCGATCTTCAATCGGCGCAGGTACTCCCGCCTCACGTCCCACTGCGCCAGCGGGGCGACGCGAAAGCGCGCACGGATGACCACGGCCGACTCGCTCCAGCGCTCGACGCCTGCCATCTCGAGGTCGTCGAGGATGCGGGCCGACATCGCCGGGTCGCGCCTCAATGCGGCGGCCACGTCCCGCATCGAGGCCATCACGCTGTCCAGGTCGGCGCTGCAGGACACGCCGACATCGACCACCGCCTGCGCGTGGCCGCGGCCCATGTTCACGACGCTGGTGACCATGCTGTTGGGCACGAAGTGGACATGCCCGTCGTAGTCGCGCAGCCGCACGTAGCGCAGGGTGACCTCCTCGACGAGCCCTGAGTGATCGCCCAGCTTGACCACGTCGCCCTGTCGGATCTGATCTTCCACCAGCAGAAAGAAGCCGGTGAAGTAGTCCTTGACCAGGCTCTGCGCGCCGAAGCCGACGGCCAGGCCGACCACGCCGGCCGCGCCCAGGATCGGCGCGACGCTCACGCCGAACTCGCTGAGCACCAGCATGCCGGCGACCAGCGACACGACCACGGCCACCAGGTAGCGGACCACCCGGCCGACGGTCTCGGCACGCTGCACGGCCTCGCGGTCGTCGAATCGTGCCGCGATGCGCATGCGCAGGCTGCGCACGGCCCGCTGCGCCACCACGATCGACAACCAGGCGACGACGACGATGGCCGTCACGCGCAGCAACAGCGTGGCGGCACCGCCCAGCCCCTGGAGGCCGGACATCGCATGGTCGAACAGTGCCTGCATGGACATCACTCCTGGTTGCGACGGAGATTGGGCCGGCAAGCACCGGGGCCCGTTGGACTGGCCGATCGCCGACGGCCAGATCTCGCGGCCGATCGGACCTCGAGGCACCCATCATATTTGTCCCAATATACTGCGACGCATCGATGACCCCCTCCCCGCCCATCCACCGCACCCTCGCCGGACGTTCCTCGTGGCCCTGAAGACCTTCCGCCTCCAACTCAGGTTCCTGCTGCCGCTGGTGGTGACGCTCGTGGTCGCCACCACGCTGGCGGTGCCGCTGTTGGAGCAGGTCACGCTGCGTTGGTTCAGTCGCGACCTGAACAGTCGGGGCGTGCTGGTGGCCAACACGCTGTCCGATTCCATCGGCGACGCGTTCGCGTCCGGCCGCCTGGGCCGCTTGCAGCCCCTGTTCGATCGATCGGCCCAGGACGAACGGCTGGTGGCCATCGGGCTGTGCGACACCCGCAACCGGCTGCTCCAGAGCACCAGCCGCTATCCGGACACGCTGAGCTGCGCGTCCGCCCTCGACATCGCCCGACGCGCCGACCCGCAGCTGGCGTTGGCCGGGGGTGCAGTGCACGTCGGCGTCCACGAGGTCATGGGCCACCTGCCGCCCCCGATGCCGCCTCCGATGGTGAACCCGGCGCCCGAGGTGCTGCCCGAGAGCGAGGTGGCGGCGCTGTACCCCGTGCCGGCACCGGCCGCCGCGGTGGAGGCCGCGCCCGAGCTGGTCGGACGGCTGGTGCTGCTGCACGACCTCAGCTTCATCGACCGGCGCAGCCAGGACACCCGGCGCTACCTCATCGGGCTGATCGCCGGGCTCGGCCTGGTGATCGCCCTGATCACCGTGGTGGTGGCACAACTCAGCTGGCGCGGCTGGATCAATGGCGCCCGGGCCCTGATGCGCGGCGAAGGCCTGCTCAGCCCGCTGATGCCCTCGCCCGAACTGGCGCCGCTGGCCGCCGACCTGCGGGCGCGGCTGCGCGACCTCGAGGACGAGTTCCGCCGGTCGCAAGGCCCCGAAGTCGAATGGACGGCCGACCGGCTGCGCACCCTGCTGCGCACGCAGCTGAGCGGCGACCAGGTGATCGTGGTGTCCAACCGCGAGCCCTACATCCACGAGCGCGAGGGCGACGGCGTGGTGGTCCGGCGCCCGGCCAGCGGCCTGGTCACCGCGGTCGAGCCGGTGATGCGCGCGTGCTCGGGCACCTGGGTGGCCCATGGCAGCGGCAGCGCCGACCGCGACGTGGTCGACGACAGCGACCGCGTGGCGGTGCCGCCGGGCCATGGCGACTACCTGCTGCGCCGCGTGTGGCTCACGGCCGAGGAGGAGCAAGGCTACTACTACGGCTTCGCCAACGAGGGCCTCTGGCCTCTGTGCCACGTGGCGCACGTGCGGCCGGTGTTCCGCGAATCGGACTGGGAGGCCTACCGCGCCATCAACCAGCGCTTCGCCGATGCGGTCGTCGCCGAAGCGCGCGGCAAGGACCCCGTGGTGCTGGTGCAGGACTACCACTTCGCGCTGCTGCCGGCGATGATCCGCGAGCGGCTGCCCGAAGCCACCATCCTGACCTTCTGGCACATCCCCTGGCCCAACCCCGAATCGTTCGGCATCTGCCCGTGGCGCCGTGAGATCCTGCAGGGCATGCTGGGCAGCACCATCCTCGGCTTCCACACCCGCTACCACTGCAAGAACTTCATCGAGACGGTGGACCGCTACCTCGAGGCGCGCATCGAGCACGAGCACTCCACCATTGCCTATGGCTCGAAGGAGACGCTGGTCGAGAGCTACCCGATCTCCATCGATTGGCCGGCCGAGGCCGACGTGCGTGCCTGGCCGTCGGCGGGCGAATGCCGCCGACGCGTGATCGAGCGGCTGAACCTGCCCGCCGATGCCTGCATCGCGGTCGGCGTCGACCGCTTCGACTACACCAAGGGCATCCTCGAGCGGCTCAACGCGGTGGAACGGCTGCTGGAGAAATGGCCGGTGTGGATCGGCCGCTTCGTCATCGTGCAGGTGGCCGCGCCCTCGCGCTCCACGCTGGACGAGTACCGCGCCCTGCAGGAGCGGGTGCAGCGCCTGACGGACCGCATCAACCTGCGCTTCGGTCGGCCCGGGTACCAGCCGGTGCACCTGCTGGCACAGCACCATGAGCACGCCGCCGTGACCGAACTGTTCCGCGCTGCGGACATCTGCGTGGTCACCAGCCTGCACGACGGCATGAACCTGGTCTGCAAGGAGTTCGTGGCCGCGCGCGACGACCTGCGCGGCGTGCTCGTGCTGAGCCGCTTCGCCGGGGCCGCCCGCGAGATGCCGGAAGCGCTGATCGTGAACCCCTATCACGTCGAGGAAACGGCCGATGCGCTGTACCGCGCCGCCACCATGCCGCTCGCCGAACAGCGCGAGCGCATGGCCAGCCTGCGCAGCACGGTGCGCGAGTTCAACGTGTTCCGCTGGGCCGGCCGCATGCTGGCCGACGCCGGCCGCTGGCGCCTGCGGGCCCGCATCGAGGCCCGGGTGCGGCGCTACCAGTCCGACTGACGGGCCCGCGCCGATGCCGGGCCGGATGCAACACATCTTCAGCGCCGCGGGCCAGGCCGCACTGGCCGCCGTGCTGCGACGCCGCCCCCTGCTGGCCTTCGACTTCGACGGCACGCTGGCGCCCATCGTGGCCCGCCCCCACGACGCGAGGGCGCCGCTGGCGGTGGCCACCCAGATGGCCGCGCTGGGCCGCCACCTGCCGGTGGCCATCGTCACCGGGCGATCGGTGGACGATGTGCGGGGACGGCTCGGCTTCGAGCCGCACTTCATCGTTGGCAACCACGGCGCCGACACGGGCCACGACGCCGACCCGGCGGGTGCCCGTGAGCATGCCCTGGACCGGCTGCGCGAGGCGATCGTGCTGAGCGACGCCGCCCTGGCCGCCGCTGGCGTGCTGGTCGAGGACAAGGGCTTGTCGATCGCGCTGCACTACCGCCTGTCGCCCGACCGGCCGGCGGCCCTGGCACTGATCCACGAACTCACCTCGAGGTACGGGCACGGGCTGCGGCAGTTCAGCGGCAAGATGGTCGAGAACGTCGTGGCGTCCGATGCCCCCGACAAGGCCGATGCCGTGTGGGCGCTGATGGCCCGGTGCGCCGCACCCTGCGTGTTCTTTGCGGGCGACGACGTCAACGACGAGCCGGTGTTCGCCGCGGCGCCGCCGGATTGGCTGACCCTGCGCGTCGGCCGAGACAGCACGGCCTCGTCGGCGCATTTCGTCCTGGACAGCCCGGCCAGCATGGCCGTGCTGCTGCAGCGGATGGCGGGCCTGCTCGACACGGCGGGGCCGGCGCGCCGAAGCCTGGAACCGGGACACCCCCGAGGCGACTGACCGAGCGGCCGAGCCGCCATCCGGGCGCCCCTATCATGTCGCCATGGCCCCCTCGAAGCGCGCACCCAGACCGGCGTCCAAACGTCCTGCCAGGGCCGCGGCCGACCCGTCCAGCGACACCGTCGAGCTGTCGGCGGCCCGCGTGCTGCGGCAATTCCGGGTGGTGTTCAACGCCGTCAAGACGCACTTCCAGCAGGTCGAACGCCGGGTGGGCCTCGGCGGCGCGCAGATCTGGGCCTTGAGCGTGATCCGCGCGAACCCGGGCATCGGCGTCAACGACCTGTCCCTGGCGATGGACATCCATCAGACCACCGCCAGCAATCTCGTCAAGGCCCTGGTGGTGGCCGGCCTGGTGGCCGCCGAGAAGAACGGGCCCGATCGGCGCGCCGTGCACCTGCGCATCCTGCCCGCCGGCACCCAGGTGCTGCGCAAGACACCGGGCCCGTTCGCGGGCGTGCTGCCCGAGGCCCTGGGGCAGCTCGACGCCGACACACTCAACCGGCTCGAGCAAGATCTGGCGCTGCTGATCACCATGCTCCATGCCGACGAGCGGGCCGCCGGCATACCCTTGGCGCAGATGTAGCCACGGCCTCCGCGCCAGGGCGAGCGAAGCCCTGCCCTGTCCGGGCCAAGCACCGATCGATGGCTGGTACCCGGCTTGCATTGGTCCAAATACAATTCGCGCCGACCCAGGGCGCCCGAGCGCGACGCGCCATCCGGGCTTCACCCTCATTGCCGCCCAGGCACTCCGCGATGCCCCCAGACGCCCCCCCGCCGCCGACCTGGCCCGCTTGGTTCCACCGCCTCATGCGGCTGCTCGGCGCTTTCCTGCACGGCGGCTGGCGCACGGTGCGCGATGTCGATCCCGATTTCTGGCACAACCTGCGACGCGAACTGCTGGCCGGCCGCCAGTGGTTCGACCGCGCCGTGGTGCTGGCCGTCGCCGCGGGCACCGGCCTGGTCGTGGTGGGCTTCACCTTGCTGGCCGAGGCGGCGATCCATGGCTTCCGGTGGGTCGAACAGTCGGGGCCGCTGGGCCCCTGGCTGACCCTGGTCTGGACGCCCGCACTCACCGTGGCGGTGCTGTGGTGGACGCGCCGATACGTGCCCGGCGCGTTGGGTTCCGGCATCCCGCAGGTCGTGCGGGCGCTGGACGACGACCTGCCCCCCTCGCAGCAGGCCTGGCTGGTGTCGCTGCGGCTGTCGCTGCACAAGATCGGCCTGGTCTCGTGTGGCCTGCTGGCGGGCCTGTCCATCGGCCGCGAAGGGCCGACGGTGCAGGTCGGCGCCGGGGCCATGGTGCAGGCGCGGCGCTGGCTGTCGCCGCAGTCGGGCATCGACGCGCACGACCTGATGGTGGCCGGTGCCGCCGCCGGCATCGCCGCGGCGTTCAACACGCCGCTGGGCGGCATCGTCTTCGCGCTCGAGCAACTCACCCGTCGGCGCGGCATCCACCACAGTTCGCTGGTCATCGCCAGCATCGTGCTGGCGGGCCTGGTGGCCGTGGCCGTGTTCGGCAACGAGACCTACTTCGGCCGCCTGCGCGTGCAGCAGATGGGCTGGTCCCTGCTGCTGCCCGGCCTGATGGTGGCACTGGCCGCGGGGCTGGCGGGCGGCCTGTTCGCGCGCTTGATCGTCGTGTCGATGCGCGGCCTGCCCGACCGGTTCAGCCGCTGGCGCGCAGCCCACCCCTTGCGCTTTGCCGCCGGCTGCGGGCTGGGCGTGGCGGTGATCGGCCTGGCCACCGGCGGCGCCACGGCCGGCGCCGGCTACGCCACCACCCGCGCGCTGCTCGAAGGCCAGGGCGAGCTGCCTGGCGTCTACACCTTGCTGAAGTTCTGCGCCACCTGGCTGTCGGCCTGGAGCGGCGTGCCGGCGGGTGTGTTCGCCCCGTCGCTGGCCATCGGCGCGGGCATCGGCCACGATGTCGCGCTGTTCGCCGGCGTCGGCAAGGAGGCGGCGATCCCGTTGATCGCGATGGGCATGGCCGGGTTCCTCGCCGCCACCACCGGCGGCCCGATCACCGCCTTCATCATCGTGATGGAAATGGTGTCGGGCCAGGCCATGGTGCTCAGCCTGATGGCCTGCTCGCTGCTGTCCAGCGGCGTGGCGCGCCTGGTCACCAAGCCGATGTACCTCGAACTGGCCGGCCTGCTGGCCTTGCCGCCCGCGCCGCCCGACGAACCCACGGCGCCGCGTTGACCGGTGCCACCCGCCCGATGGCCGCTGGCAGCCCGGCGCACGCCACGCCAGGGCCCACCGGTCCACCAGCAGGCCCGGTCAATCGGCCCGGTTCGGCGTGCGGCTCGCCCGAACTCAGCGCAGGCTGTCGCGCAGCGCCTCCTGGCGCGCCGCCTCGTCGGGCCGGCCCATCGCCCGTTGCAGGATGGCCAGTTCGTCGTGCACGTAGCGGTCGCTGCGCCCTGACTCGGCCAGGGACCTGGCCAGCGCCTGCTGCGCGGCCAGCGCCTCGTCGAGGCGGCCCAGCAGGCGCAGCGTGTGCGCCACCATCCACCGCGCCACGTGGACGCGGTCGGCCCGGCCCTGCGCCCGGTAGGTGGCCAAGGCCTGCTGGTAGGCGTCCAGTGCGTCAGCGTGCCGCCCGGCGTCGTTGAGCGCCACCCCCATGTTGTGCCAGGCCGCCGCGTCCCAGGCGCGCGCCTGCGGGTCCGTGGCGGCACGGGCATAGGCCAGCACGCGGCGGTTGGCCGCCAGTTGCGCCTCCAGGCCCGGGGCCACCAGCGCCTCCATGTGCAGCGCATCGGCCGCCAGGGCCTGCAGTGACGACGCCTGGGCTCGCGCGAAGGCGCGCTCGAACAAGGGCTTCGCCTCCGCCGGCCGCCCCGACGAGCGCAGCGTGCGACCACGCTCGAGCAGCGCCCTCACCTGGGGCTCGGCACCGGCCGCGGCCAGCAGCGGCTCGATCGCGTCGAGTTCGGCGAAGGCCTCGTCGAAGCGGCCGCGCAGGCCCAGCGTGCGGGCGATCTGCGTGCGCAGCACGAGTGCCTCGTCGCCGCCGGCGCCTGCCAGCGCGGCACGAAAACGCTGCTCGCTCTCGGCGGGCCGGGCGTAGTCCCAGAGCGCCGCCACGTCCACCGCGGCGCGCGGGGCTGCGCAGGCCACCATCAGCGCGACGGTGCCGCCGCCCAGCGCGAGGCGCAGCACCCGGCGAGGTTCAGCGCCCACCGCCCAGCGCGGTCAAGGCCTCGCCGGTGACACGGCAGATGCGCCAGTCGGGCATCACCGTGGCGCCCATCGACTGGTAGAAGCCGATGGCGTGGGCGTTCCAGTCGAGCACCGACCACTCGAAGCGGCCCATGTCGCGCTCGACCGCCAGTGCGGCCACCTGGCGCAGCAACTGCCGTCCGATGCCGCTGCCACGGTGCGCCGGCTGCACGTAGAGGTCTTCGAGGTAGATCCCGGGCTTGCCCAGGAAGGTCGAGAAGTTGGTGAAGAACAGCGCGAAGCCGACCACCGAGCCACCCACCTCGGCCACCAGCGATTCGGCCACCGGCCGGTCGCCGAACAGGTGGGTGTGCAGCGACTCGGGCGTCACCTGCAGCAGGTGCTCGAGGTGCTCGAAGGCGGCGAGTTCGCCGATCAGGCCGACGATGGCCGACAGGTCGCGCGGCTCGGCGGCGCGCAGGGTGGAGGTGTCCAACGGGGTGTCCTCGGCGTGGATCGGGTCTCGGCGATTCTGGCACCCGGTTGTCGCCGACGCTGCAGACCGGCCGAGCCGGTGCCCACTACAGTGCCGGCGATGAGCTCGACCTACACCCCGCGCCGCAGCGCGACCCACCGCCACCTTCACCTGCGCGGGCTGGACCACCACCTCAGCGTCTGGGGCGACCTCGCCGCGCCGTCCGACCTGCCGCTGCTGGTGATGGTGCACGGCTTCATGGACGTGGGCGCGTCGTTCCAGTTCGTCGTCGATGCGATGGCCGGGCGCGCCGGCAACGGCCCCTCGCCGGCCGCCGACCGCTGCGTCGTCGCACCCGACTGGCGCGGCTTCGGCGGCACGCGGCCCGCCGCCGGCACCGATGCCTACTGGTTCGCCGACTACCTGGGCGACCTCGACGCCCTGCTCGACGCGCTGTCGCCCGACCGCCCGGTCGACCTGCTGGGTCACAGCATGGGCGGCAACGTGGTGATGACCTACGCCGGCGTGCGGCCCCAGCGCATCCGGCGGCTGGTCAACCTCGAAGGCTTCGGCCTGCCCGACACGCCGCCGGACGAGGCACCAAGGCGCCTGGCCCAGTGGCTCGACCAACTGCGCGAACCCGCCGGCCTGAAGCCCTACGCCAGCCTGGCCGAGGTGGCCGGGCGCCTTCAGCGCAACAACCCGCGGCTGCCGGCCGACAAGGCCGCGTGGCTGGCCGCGCACTGGGCCGAGCAGCGCGCCGATGGCCAGTGGCACCTGCGCGCCGACCCGGCCCACCGGCGCGTCAACCCGGTGCCCTACCGCGCCAGCGAGGCCATCGCCACCTGGTCTCGCATCACCGCGCCGCTGCTGTGGGTGGAAGGCGGCGACAGCCGGCCCGATTCGCACTGGGGCGGCCGCTACAGCCACGCCGAGTTCCACCAGCGCCTGGCCCACGTGCCGCAGGTGCGCCGTGCCGCCCTGCCCGGCGCCGGCCACATGCTGCACCACGACCAGCCCGAGGCGCTGGCGCACGAACTGGACGCGTTCCTTTCGAGCTAGGCTTCGACCCCTCAGGACGGCAGCCAGCGCCGCTGCGCCGCCAGCGCGGCGCTCGCCTTGAAGCCAGGCCGGGCAAGCTGCGCGCGCAGCGCCGGCCACAGCATCAGCAGCAGTTCGGCCGTGGCCAGCGTGTCGGCCGCGGCCTGGTGGCGCACCGCGCAACGGATGCCGAAGTGCGCCATCCAGTCGTCCAGTGCCCGGGCCTTGACCTGCGGGTGCAGCACCTCGGCCAGCGGCGCCAGGTCGAGCCAGGGGTTGGGCAGGCGCCGGCCGAGCGCGGCCTGGCAGGCCCGGTCGATCAGGGTCTGGTCGAAGGCCGCATGAAAGGCCACCAGCGGCGAGGCCCCGACGAAATCCGCCAGCGACTGCAGGGCCGCGTCGGGCCGCACGCCCCGACGCTGTGCCCCCACGCCGATGCCATGCAGCAGGATGTTGGCCTTGTCGGGCTGTGCCGCATCGACCGGTTGCCGCAGCACCACCTCGAAGCTGTCGCCCAGCGCGATGCGGGGCGGGCCGCCATCCAGCCGAACCGCGATGGCGGCGATGGCCAGCAGGCGGTCGCGCTGAGCGTCCAGGCCGCTGGACTCGACGTCGAGCACCACCCAGCGGGTGTCGTCGAGGGGCGGGGCCGGCGAGACCCAGCACTTGAGCGCGTCGAACACGGGCGGATCCGTCAGCGCTGGTAGTCGAGCTCGAGGCGCTGCTGCAGGCGGCGGGCCACGCGGCAGGTTTCCTTGAGCATGCGGTGGTCGATGTCGTTGAGCGTGTCCACGTCGATGAGGTTCGGGTTGCCGTCGGGCGACGCGATGGCGCCGGCGGCCTCGCCGATCTGCACCTGCAGCCGCAGCATCTGCAGGTACTCGAAGCCGCTGATCCAGGCCTCGCTCTCCGCCGCGGCCACGCGCATCAACGGGCCCACCGCCTCGAGCCGATCGCGCGTGCCCAGTGCGGGCACGCCATGCGCCAAGGCGAACAGCCGTGCCGCGTCGACGAACAGCGCCGTGCCCTGCAGCTTGAGGTCGAACGCCGCCCGGCCGCCGACGTCGCGGGTGTCGATGGCACCGCGCCAGTTCAGTGGCGCGCGCTGTCGCAGCGAGTTGTCGGCCATCTGCTTGAGGAAGCGCGGCACGCGGGCTGCTTCGCGCACCAGCATCTCGCGCAGCGGCGCGGCCAGCGCCTGGTGGCCCACCAGAGGGCGCAGGTCGAAGTAGATGCTGGCGTTGAGCAGGTCCTCCGGCGCGCCGCGCTCGATCCAGTCGGCAAAGCGCTGCCGCCATTCGGCCGGCGTCAGACAGCAGGCCGGGTTGCCGGCCATCACCAGGCCCTTGCACAGCGGGTAGCCGCAGCTGTCGAGCGCCTCGTTGACCACCCGCGCGAAGGCCAGCCAGGCCGGCCGGTCGCGCTCGGCGTCGTCGCTGTCGAAGATCAGGCCATTGTCCTGGTCGGTGGCCACGGTCTGCTCGCTGCGGCCCTCGGAGCCGAAGGCCAGCCAGCAGGCGCGCGACAGGTCCAGGCCGTGGCGCTCGGCCACCAGTTGCACCAGCCGCTCGGTGAGCACGTCGTTGAGGTGGCTGATCAGTTCGGTGAGCTGCCGCGCCTGAACACCCTGGCCCAGCAGGTTGGCGGCGAATCGGCGGATCTGCCCGGCCAGTGGCGGCAGCGCCTGCACCTCGTGCGCGGCGCGGATCTGCGTGCTCAGCTGCTTCAGCGACAGCCGCTGCAGCGCGAACAGGTCGCGCTCGGAGACGATGTTGACGAGCACCCCGCCCTCGGTCACCGGCACGTGCCGCACCCCGTGGCGCGACATCAGCAACGCCGCGTCCTGCAGCGTGTGCGCGGTGGTCAGCGAGTGGATCGGCGTGCTCATCACGTCTGCGATCGGCGTGGACAGCGCGCGTTGCGGCAGCGTCACCCGGCCCAGGATGTCGTGCCGTGTGAGGATGCCGTGCGGCGCACCCGCGGCATCGGTGACCAGCACCGAGCCGACCCGCCGATCGTGCATCGCCGCCAGCGCCTGCGACAGCGGCGTGTCGGCGGCGCAGGCCAGCGGCGACTTGCGCGCCAGCGTGTCGAGCCGCGCCTCGAGCGACTGCTCCGCCAGCGTGTGCGACGACACCGCCGCCTGCACCGCCCGGCGCGACAGCTCGAGGAACTGCATCACCCGGTGGTTGAGGAAATCGGCGAAGCGCGGGCTGACCGCGGCCAGGGCCTGCATCGCGTCGGCCGGCAGCACCAGGCAGAAGGTGTCTTCATTGGCGGTGTAGGTGGCGCTGACCGCGCGCTGGCCCAGCACCGCGCCCACCGGGAACAGGTCGCCGGCCACGTACTCGATCGGGCCCGACAGGTCTGCCACGCCCCGGCGGCCGGTGACGCTGCCGCTGCGGATGCAGTACAGCGCCGGCACCGGCCCCGACGCGGGCTCGAGCACCACCTCGTCGGGCGCGAAATAGGCCTGGGCGGACCCGGCGATGAACTGGTCGACATGCGCCGGCGCCATGTGCGAGAACGGCAGCTTGCGCATCAGCTCGGTGCGCAGGTTGGCAAGCAGGCTGCTCGAGGGCGTTGGGCGGACGCTGGCCGGCGTGTCGGACATCGGTGACCTCGGGCGGTGAGGGGTGGACGATCTTAGTGGGAGATCCGGGCTGCGGGGCTTGACGCCGATCGAACCGGCACCCGCCGAGGCGGCACGGGCGGAACGAAAAAAGGGCCGCGCCCCTTGCGGAACGCGGCCCCAGGGCCATCGAACCGCCGTGCCGAAGCACGGCGGTCGAAGACACCAAGCTCAGGCCTTGCCCATCTTCAGGTTCGGGTAGCGGACATGCTCGACCAGCTCTTGCGTGTCCTGGCGCGGCTGGCCCGTGAACAGGCTGACCACGATGATCACCAGGAAGCCCAGCGGCACGCCGAACACGCCGGCCGAGATCGGCAGGATGCCGAACCACAGGTCCACCGGCGAGGTGACACCGAAGACGCCGCGCAGCCAGGCCTGGTTCTGCACCATGTAGTACACGGTGATGCCCAGGCCGGCGATCATGCCCAGCGACGCACCCCACTTGTTGGCCCGCTTCCAGAAGATGCCGAGCGTGAGCGCCGGGAAGAACGCTGCCGCCGCGAACGAGAACGCCGCAGACACCAGGAACAGGATGTCCGCCGGTTTCTGCGCCGCCACGTAGGCCGCGCACAGGGCCACCACCAGCAGCAGGGCCTTCGAGATGGTGACACGCCGCGCGGTGGAGGCGTTGGGATCGATCATCTTGTAGTAGAGGTCGTGCGACAGCGCGTTGGCGATGGTCAGCAGCAGGCCATCGGCTGTGGACAGCGCCGCAGCCAGGCCGCCGGCGGCCACCAGGCCGGACACCACATAGGGCAGGCCACCGATCTCGGGCGTGGCCAGCACGATGATGTCGCCGCCGATGCGCATCTCGCCCAGCTGGAAGATGCCGTCCTTGTTGATGTCGATCACCGACAGCAGCGTCGGGTCGACCCTCGCCCAGTTGGCGATCCAGACCGGCAGCTTGTCGAACGGTGTGCCCACCAGCACGCTGAACACCTCGTACTTCACCAGCACCGCCAGGGCCGGCGCGGTGAAATACAGCAGGAAGATGAAGAACAGCGACCAGGTCACCGACTCGCGCGCCTCCTTCACCGAGGGCGTGGTGTAGTAGCGCATCAGGATGTGCGGCAGCGCGGCCGTGCCCACCATCAGGCAGAACACCAGCGCCAGGAAGTTGCGGCGCGACTCGTTGAAGGTCTTCTGCGCCTTCTCGTCGCCGTTCGGGTCGCCGGCAAACTGCTTGGCGTGGTCGGGCATGCCGGCCAGGGGCTTGGCACGGCCCTCGTTGGCCGCCTTGGCCGCCGTCCAGGCCTTCTTTGCCTCGGCCTCGTCCTTGGGCAGGCCGGCCAGGGCCTTCTCGGCGGCCTGGATGTCGACCACCGCGCCGTTGGAGGCCCGCAGATCGTCCAGCTTCTTCTGCGCCGCGGCCTTGTCGGCGGCCAGCGCGGCGGGCACGTCCTTCAGCTTGGCACCGAACTCGTCGGCCTTGGCCTTGAATGCGGCGATGACCTCGAGCTCCTTCGGATCCTTCTTGAGCTGCGCCTCGCGCTCGGTGATCTTGGCCAGCTGGTAGCCGTAGATCGCCTGCGGGATCGGCACGCCGGTCTGCTTCACCGACAGCCACACCACCGGGATCATGTAGGCCACGATCAGGATGATGTACTGGGCCACCTGCGTCCAGGTGACCGCGCGCATGCCGCCGAGGAACGAGCACACCAGGATGCCGCCCAGACCCACGAAGATGCCCACCTCGAAGGCCAGCCCGGTGAGCCGCGCGGTGATCAGGCCCACGCCATAGATCTGCGCCACCACGTAGGTGAACGAGCACAGGATGGCCGCCAGGATGCCCAGGAAGCGGGGCAGGTTGCCCTCGAAGCGCGCGCCCAGGAAGTCGGGGATGGTGAACTGGCCGAACTTGCGCAGGTAGGGCGCCAGGAACAGCGCCACCAGGCAGTAGCCGCCGGTCCAGCCCAGGATGAAGGCCAGGCCGCCGAAGCCGGTGAGGTACAGCGTGCCGGCCATGCCGATGAACGAGGCCGCGCTCATCCAGTCGGCGCCGGTGGCCATGCCGTTGTAGACCGCGGGCACGCGGCGGCCGGCCACGTAGTACTCGGCGGCGTCGGTGGTGCGGCTCATGATGCCGATGCCGGCATACAGGCCTACCGTGGCCAGCAGGAAGATGAAGCCGATCCAGTTGCGGGGCAGCCCCATCTGCTCGAGGATCGCCAGGGCGACCACGAACACCAGGAAGCCGCCGGTGTACCAGCCGTACACCTTGGAGAGCTGGTCCTTGAAGGCCTTGTTGCCGGCGGTACCGCCGCCGGTGCCATGGTCGAACATTGAGCCTGCCATGTCATTCCTCCTCGGCAACGCCGTGTTCCTGGTCCAGCAGGTTCATGTACCGTGCGTAGTACCAGATGATGATGCAGTAGACGATCAGCGCGCCCTGGGAAGCCACCCAGAAGCTGAAAGGCCAACCGAAGAAGGTGAAGTTCAGGTCACGGGCCCAGTAGCCGATGACGAAGGTCACGAAGAACCAGATGGCCAGAAGGATCCCGGTGATGCGCAGATTCTTCGACCAATACTGTTTGTGCTTCTCTGTCAATTGCATGGCATACGCCTCCAGTTTGCTCTCGATGAACTCGCCGGGGCGATACCCGGCACAACGACGCTCTCCCCTGGCCGGCCGCCTCGTGGGCATGCCCGGTCGTCTGCCGTCACGGCGCCAGCCCGGTTTCGCGCTCGAGCTGAGCCGCCACCTTGGGTTCGAACCCGTGCAGGTGGCGGATGATCTTCCGCGTGGCCTCGGGGTCGTGACGATCCATGTGCACCCGGGCCAGTTGGTACCAGCCGTAGGGGCTCATGGGTTGCAGTTCGGTGTTGCGCTTGAGCGCGGCCACGGCGTCGTCGTAACGCCCCAGGCGGATGAGCACCAGGCCCAGGCCGTACCAGGCGCGGTCGAGCGCGGGGTCCTGTCCGACGGCCTCTCGGAAGGCCGCCTCGGCTTCGCTGAGCTGGCCTTCCGCTTCGAGCAGATAGGCCAGGTTGAACCAATGCGCCGCATTGGCCGCGGGATGGTGCTGCACCAGCGCACGCGCATCGGCCAGCGCCAGGTGCGGGTGACCGCACTGCGCATGCAGGTGGGCCCGGCTGGCCAGTGCGTAGGCGTCGGCGGGCCAGCGCTGCAGCATGCTGTCGAACACGCTGCGGGCCTGTTCGCGGCGACCAAGCACGAGCCAGGTCATCGCTTGCAGGCGCAGCAACAGGTGGGGCAGTCCGCGGGACGGGTTCATCGACACAGGTTGACTCCGGTTTCGAGACAGATCGACACCTTCGAGATCGTGGCCACGACCCACGCGAAGGCCAACACCAGGAAGGCCACCAGCGGCAGGTGCTGGTCGAGCACGAGGCGCGGCGTGATCAGCCGCGCGGCCCGCACGAACGGTGTGGTGAGCACCTGAAGCAGGCGATAGAACAGGTTCGAGTCGCGTCGTTTGCCTGCCAGCAGGCCGAGCAGCCACTGCCCGGCAAATGCCAACAGGGCAATCTCAGCAACCAGCTTGACCGAGGACACCAGAAGCAGCATCGCGACACTCCGAGAACGCTCCGAGAACGCTTGCATGTCAGGATCGGCATACGGTCTTACGGCTTTCTGACATATGACTCCCCCTCGGTGAAGCCCCCCATCGGACAAACCCGCAGGTATCCAGGCTCATGTCAAGACAAGCGCCTCTCGGATGGGCCCGTGCGAGAATCCAGGCTTAATTTCCGAGCCCGCACCCCTACCCATGGACATCGAACGCATCAACGCCATCGGCTCGCTGCTTGCCGATCTGAGCGCCCGCACCAAGCAGCTCCGGGGGTATCTTTGACTACGATCGCAAAGCGCTTCGGCTGAACGAGGTCAACGCCGCGCTCGAGAACCCGAGCGTCTGGAGCGAGCCCAAACGGGCGCAGGAACTGGGCCGCGAAAAGAAGGCGCTCGAGAACGTGGTCGGCACGATCGACCACCTCGAAAGCAACTTGTCTGACAACACCGAGCTGTACGAGATGTCCAAGGCCGACGAGGCCTTCGACGACCTGCTGGCCATCGAGGCCGATGCCAACGCCCTGCGCGAGACGGTGGAGCAGCTCGAGTTCCGCCGCATGTTCAGCAACCCCGCCGACCCGCTGAACTGCTTCGTCGACATCCAGGCCGGTGCCGGCGGCACCGAGGCCTGCGACTGGGCCGGCATGCTGCTGCGCCAGTACCTCAAGTACTGCGAGCGCAAGGGCTTCAAGGCCACGCTCGAGGACGAGACCGCAGGCGACGTGGCCGGCATCAAGAGCGCCACCATCAAGGTCGAGGGCGACTACGCCTTCGGCCACCTGCGCACCGAAACCGGCGTGCACCGCCTGGTGCGCAAGAGCCCCTTCGATTCCGCAGGCGGGCGCCACACCAGCTTCGCATCGCTGTTCGTCTACCCCGAGATCGACGACTCGATCGAGATCGAGATCAACCCCGCCGACGTGCGCGTGGACACCTTCCGGGCCAGCGGCGCCGGCGGCCAGCACATCAACAAGACCGATTCCGCGGTGCGGCTCACCCACATCCCCACCGGCATCGTGGTGCAGTGCCAGGACGGCCGCAGCCAGCACGGCAACCGCGACGTGGCCTGGAAGCGCCTGCGCTCGCGGCTGTACGACCACGAGATGCGCAAGCGCCAGGAAGAGCAGCAGAAGCTCGAGGACACCAAGACCGACGTCGGCTGGGGCCACCAGATCCGCAGCTATGTGCTCGACCAGAGCCGCATCAAGGACCTGCGCACCAACGTCGAGACCAGCAACACCCAGAAAGTGCTCGACGGTGACCTCGACCAGTTCATCGAGGCCAGCCTGAAACACGGCTTGTGAGTCGGCGCGCGCCGGCGGCGCCGCCACGGCGCGCCGGTGCCCTGCCGCGAGACGAGACGACAAGACACAGAGAGAGACAAGCCATGCGTGAAGGACCCGCCACCGCCATCCGCCGCGAAGACTACGCCGCGCCGGCCTTCTGGATCCGCAGTGCCGAACTGGTGTTCGACCTCGAGCCGGCGAAGACCATCGTCGCCAGCCGGCTGACGATCGAGCGCAACGCCGATGTGCCGGAAGGCCGGCCGCTCGAACTGCACGGCGAGGGCCTCACGCTGCTGCGTGTGCTGGCCGATGGCGCGAGTGTGTCGTTTCGCCACGAGAACAATCTGCTGGTGATCGACCAGCCGCCCGCGGCGGCGCGCTTCGTGCTGGAGATCCGCAACACCTGCGCGCCCGAAAAGAACACCGCGCTGTCGGGCCTGTACACCTCGGGCGGGGGCTTCTTCACGCAGTGCGAGGCCGAGGGCTTCCGCCGCATCACCTACTTCCTGGACCGGCCCGACGTGATGGCCGTGTTCACCGTCACGCTGCGCGCCGACAAGACCCGCTACCCGGTGCTGCTGTCCAACGGCAACCTGGTCGAGACCGCAGAGCTCGACAACGGCCGCCACCTCGCCAAGTGGCACGACCCCTTCCCCAAGCCCTGCTACCTGTTCGCCCTGGTGGCCGCCGACCTGGTGTGCCGCGAGCAGCGCATCCGCGCCCGCTCGGGCCGCGACCACCTGCTGCAGGTGTACGTGCGCCGCGGCGACCTGGGCAAGACCGAGCACGCGATGAACTCGCTGATCGCCTCGGTGGCCTGGGACGAGGCGCGCTTCGGCCTGTCGCTCGATCTCGAACGCTTCATGATCGTCGCGGTGAGCGACTTCAACATGGGCGCGATGGAGAACAAGGGCCTCAACATCTTCAACACCAAGTACGTGCTGGCCAGCCCGGCCACCGCCACCGACGACGACTTCGTCGGCGTCGAGAGCGTGGTCGGCCACGAGTACTTCCACAACTGGACCGGCAACCGCATCACCTGCCGCGACTGGTTCCAGCTGTCGCTGAAGGAAGGCCTCACGGTCTACCGCGACCAGGAGTTCTCGATGGACATGGCCGGCAGCCCGTCGGCCCGGGCCGTCAAGCGCATCGGCGACGTGCGCGCGCTGCGCGCCGTGCAGTTCCCCGAGGACGCCGGCCCGATGGCCCACCCGGTGCGCCCCGACAGCTACGTCGAGATCAACAACTTCTACACCGCCACCGTCTACGAGAAGGGCGCCGAGGTGGTGCGCATGATGGCCACGCTGGTCGGCCGCGACGGCTTTCGCCGCGGCATGGACCTGTACTTCCAGCGGCACGACGGCCAGGCCGTCACCTGCGACGACTTCGCCCAAGCCATCGCCGACGCCAACCCCGGCAGCGCGCTGGCGCAGCACCTGCCCGTCTTCAAGCGCTGGTACGCCCAGGCCGGCACGCCCACGCTGCAGGCCCGCGGCACGCACGATGCCGCCGCGCGGCGCTACACGCTCACGCTGCGGCAGCGCGCCACACCCTCGCCCGGCCAGCCCGACAAGCAGCCCTTCGTCATGCCGGTGGCCATGGGCCTGCTCGGCGCCGACGGCCGCGGCCTGCCGCTGCAACTGGAAGGCGAGGCCGCGCCCGCCGGCACCGAGCGCGTGCTGGTGCTGACACAGGCCGAGCAGTCCTATGTGTTCGAAGGCATCGACGCGCCGCCGGTGCCGTCGCTGCTGCGCGGTTTCTCGGCGCCGACCCGGCTCGACGACGGTCTGGACGACGCCTCGCTGCGGGTGCTGCTGCGCCACGACGCCGACCCCTTCAACCGCTGGGAAGCCGGACAGCGGCTGACGCTGCGCTGCATGCAGACGGCGCTGCGCGACGGCACCGCGCCGACGCTCACCGACGATCACATCGACGCGCTGCGCGGCCTCCTCCGGCACACAGCGCTCGACGCGGCCTTCAAGGAGCAGGTGCTGAGCCTGCCGACCGAGTCGTACGTGGCCGAGCATGCCGACTCGGTCGACCCGCAGCGCATCCACACCGTGCGCGAGCAGCTGCGCCAGCAGCTCGCCGAGCGGTTCCAGGCCGACTGGGCCTGGGCCTTCGAGGCGCACCAGGTGCGCGAGGGCTTCCGCCCCGAGCCGGGGCAGGCGGGGGCCCGTGCGCTGGCCAACCTGGCGCTGCAGATGCTGGTGCTGCAGGCCGTGCGCACCGGCGACACGGTGTGGCCCGGCCGCGCCTACCAACGCTGCAAGGACGCGGCGCCGATGGCCGAACGCTATGGCGCGCTGCAGGCGCTGGTCGACGCCCATGCCGACCTGGCCGAGCCGGCGCTGGCGCAGTTCCGCGCCCGTTTCGCCGACGAGCCGCTGGTCATCGACAAGTGGTTCATGCTGCAGGCCGAGGCGCCCGAGCCGCTGGGCAGCGGCGCCGGCCGCGTGTTCCAGCGCGTCAAGGCGCTGATGCAGCACCCCGACTTCTCGCTGAAGAACCCCAACCGCGCACGCAGCCTGCTGGTGAGCCTGTGCATGCGCAACCCGGCCGCCTTCCACCGCGCCGACGCCGCCGGCTACGTGTTCTGGGCCGACCGCGTCATCGAGCTCGACGCGCTGAACCCGCAGCTGGCCGCGCGCCTGGCCCGGTCGATGGACCGCTGGAGCCACCTCGCCGAGCCCTGGCGCAGCGCCGCCCGCGAGGCCATCGCCCGCGTCGCCGCCAAGGCCGACCTCAGCAACGACGTCCGCGAGATCGTCACCAAGGCGCTGGACGCCTGAGCCTCGCCGGTCCACCGCCACCGCACCACCTCCGCACCACCGCAGACGCCCCATGAAACGCATCAGCCTCACCCAGTACCTGGTCGAACAGCAGCGCGAGCACAGCCGCATCCCGCCGCCGCTGCGCCTGCTGATCGAGGTGGTGGCGCGCGCCTGCAAGCACATCGCGATCTCGGTCAACAAGGGCGCGCTGGGCGACGTGCTGGGCAGCGCCGACACCGAGAACGTGCAGGGCGAGGTGCAGAAGAAGCTCGACGTCATCGCCAACGAGGTGCTGATCGAGGCCAACGAATGGGGCGGCCACCTCGCGGCCATGGCCAGCGAGGAAATGGACTCGATCCACATCGTGCCCAACCGCTACCCGCAGGGCGAGTACCTGCTGCTGTTCGACCCGCTCGACGGCTCGTCCAACATCGACGTCAACGTCTCCATCGGCACCATCTTCTCGGTGCTGCGCAAGGTGGGCCACCACCAGGGCATCAGCGAGGACGACTTCCTGCAGCCCGGCAAGGCCCAGGCCGCCGCCGGCTACTGCGTCTACGGCCCGCAGACCACGCTGGTGCTGACGCTGGGCGACGGGGTGCACATGTTCACGCTCGACCGCGAGACCGGCTCGTGGGTGATGACGGCCAACCACATCCAGATCCCGCACGACACCAAGGAATTCGCGATCAACATGAGCAACCTGCGCCACTGGGCCCGGCCGGTGCGCAAGTACATCGACGAATGCCTGGCCGGCAAGGACGGCCCGCGCGGCAAGGACTTCAACATGCGCTGGGTGGCCAGCATGGTGGCCGACGTGCACCGCATCCTCACCCGCGGCGGCGTCTTCCTGTACCCCTGGGACCAGCGCGAGCCGGCCAAGCCCGGCAAGCTGCGCCTGATGTACGAGGCCAACCCGATGGCCTTCCTGGTGGAGCAGGCCGGCGGCCTGGCCACCAACGGGCAGCAGCGCATCATGGACATCGTGCCCACCAAGCTGCACGAGCGTGTGGGCGTGGTGCTGGGCTCGCGCCACGAGGTCGAGCGCGTCAACGCGTACCACGCCGAAGGCGCCTGAGCGACACGACAAGGGCATCCGAGCGCCCCGCCGCGAGGCGAGTTGAGCATTTCGCCGCAGTCCCGGCCGGAAAGCCCCGCGGGACAGGCTATACTCTTGGGCTTCACGCCGGTGTAGCTCAGTTGGTAGAGCAGCGCATTCGTAATGCGAAGGTCACCAGTTCGATTCCGGTCACCGGCACCAATGAAATCAAGGGCTTAGACGCAGCGATGCTTCTAGGCCCTTGTCCTTTTGCAGGTCAGGTTGGTGGCCGTGCAATCCAACTAGCGAAGCGATCAGGTTCACCGGAACCTCATGGCGGCTGACTCGCCGGCGAGCCTCTCGGGATCGACCGGTAGGCCGTCGACCGGCTTCGCGTGAGCAGACCCAGTAAGAACGGCCCCAAGGTCGCTCACAATCGACGGAATTAGCTGCGCCGAGCACCTCAACTCAACGCGCATGCGTACTCACATATGACTAGGAGTGCGCATTGATTCAGCCTACTGCTTCGCACCGCTTACGGCACTGGCCGGCTTAGCTCCGGCCGTCGAAACATAACCTGCGCCCGACTTTAGCTGAGTGTTTTCAGTACCGGCGAGAATCTTTTTTTCCAAGGCGGCCTGGGCCGAAATTAATTGCTCTGATGCCTCAACCTGCCGCTTCATCAGGTTAATAGATGCATCGTGCTTTGCATCTGCATCGCGACCGCCTTCGATCGTTAGCCAAATCTGCCAACCGGCCAATGCCACGGAGACAATGAGCGCCGCAACTGCGACCCACAGCGAGTGCTTGGCCTTTCGAATTTGCTTGTCAGCGACAAGTTGACTCTGCTCGACCCCAAGCATCCACTCAGGCACGACCTTATCAACAATTACGCTTGACAAGTTGCCGACTGCCTTCGCTACGTCAGCGGTCTGTCGGGCTAAGGCCTCAACGTTTTCTGCTGCGCGTTCAGAGGCCTGCATGCTTCGCGAAGCGGTCTCACGCTGCTCTTGGTAGGAGCCGAATGCTGCCCCGCTGAACTCCGAAGGAAGTTCAACATTCGGCTGCATTGGCGACTGCAGCCCAAAGCCCAATACACTATCCAAATCACTAGGAACCGGAGTTCCAAGCATCCGACTGGCTTCACGTACATCACGCGTCAATCTATCCAACTCCCACAAAGCGTGCATGTCGTACCCAGCCATGCCACTTCCACCCAGCGCATCCAAGACACTGCGCAACTTGTCGTTTGCACCAACTATGTCTTGCTTGGTCTGCTCGGACAGCGAAGACAACCCAGCGTATCCGCCCAGAAGTTGACTGATTTCCCTAGCGTCCAAAGCACTTATCCTCTCTATCCGAAGAGGCCTTTGAGTAAGCACACTTCACTTGTGTCTCAACAGATCTCTGTTTTGGTTCAAGAAGCAGAGTTGTTTTAGTCGACAGTGCCGGCAGTTCTACCTTTTTGTCGGCTCAAGCTCCGCTTCAGTAATCCTTGAACTGATCCGCCGCAAATGTTCAAACACTGCGCTCCGGTCAACTGAGTAGACGCGCCCGGCGGCGGTCCTTACCTGCGCGACATAGATCAAGGACGAGAATGCCTCGGACGCTTCGTTTTCGCTTAGTATTCGCCAGACCGAGTTGTCGACCTTCGTTTGCTGGGTGTCGCCGATATCAACTGTCGAAAGAGTCTTGACGTGCCGACCAAAGACATCGAATACGTGCATCCGTAGCTCGTATGCACTGATCGGTTCGCTGGGAATTACCTCAGTACTTGCCATGTACTGAAACTGTCCCGATCTCGATGCACCGCCGGACCTATATTGAATTAGAACTCCGGCATCACCCTTGATTTTTAATGGAGCCGACGGATCATTGAGGACAAACCATTCTCGTTTCAATGTCGAGGCCCGATTCAGCTTGACGTCCTCACCAAGATCCGTAACTACGCTGGTGCCTTCGAACCGACTCACGGTAAGGGCATTCTGTAGTGGCTTGGCGGTCTGCGCGATTGACGAACTCACTATGGCAGATAACGCTAGAACCAGCACAATCTTCATCATTTTCCTCCTCCCCAGGGAACAGCCCCTTCAGCCAAAAAACTTCGTACAGATCCGCCAGAACGATCAGGTAGCCGTCGGCAAGGTCGAAGTTTCCGCTACCGTGATCCAGCAATCAATGATTGCATGAGCAGAAGTCGCAAGCGCCCAAGATCGCTTTGCTCGGGCCAACCATCACGCAGAGCGACTTGCCTTGGCGGATCTCGGTATGGCCGGGCAATGTTCAGTGGCTTCGGGTTTGCCCGGTTCCTTATCTCACGAGGCTGAGCAGGTCACCCCGCCACCGCCCTCAACACCACCAGCAGGTCCTTCGCATTGACCCGGTCCCCGGGCGCGACCAGCACCGCTTCCACCTCGGCGTCGCGCTCGGCGGCCACGTGGGTTTCCATCTTCATCGCCTCCAGCGCCAGCAGCGTGGCGCCGGCGGCCACGCGCTGGCCCACCGTCACCGCCACGGTGACGATGGCGCCGGGCATCGGTGCGGCCACGTGGAAGGGGTTGGACGGGTCGGCCACCGGCCGCGCCGCATCGCCGCCGGCCAGGCCGATGGCCTGCACGCGCACCGTGCGCGATTGGCCGTTCAGCTCGAACTGCACCTTGTGCGCCGTCTCGCCGTCGGCGCTCACCGACTGCAGCGACAGCAGCAGCGCCTTGCCGGGGTCGATCTCCACCGCGATCTCCTGCTGCGGCTGCGGGCCGTAGAAGAACACCGGCGTGGGCAGCAGCGAGGTGTCGCCATACTGGCGGCGGTGCGCGCAGAACTCTCGCATCTGCTTGGGGTACATCAGGTACGAGGACAGCTGGCGCTCGTCCAGCGGCTGCTCGCACTCGCGCTCGCCCTGGGCGCGGGCGGCCTCCAGGTCCACCGGCGGCAGGCGGTCACCGGGGCGATAAGGCACCGGCGGCGCCTGGTCAGCACCGAGCTTGAGCACCTTGCGCGACAGCGCCTCGGGAAAGCCGTCGGGCGGAAAGCCCAGCTCGCCCTTGAACAGCGACACCACCGATTCGGGGAAGCCCACCTCGCGCGCCGGGTCGGCCACGTCGGCCGGCGTCAGGTCGCTGGCCACCATCACCAGCGCCATGTCGCCCACCACCTTGGACGTCGGCGTCACCTTGACGATGTCGCCGAACAGCCGGTTGACGTCGGCATAGGTCTGCGACACCTCGCTCCAGCGGTGGGCCAGGCCCAGCGAGCGCGCCTGCTCGCGCAGGTTGGTGTACTGGCCGCCGGGCATCTCGTGGCGGTACACATCGGCCGTGCCCGAGCGGATCTCGCTCTCGAAGGGTGCGTAGAAGCGGCGCACGCCCTCGAAGTAGGTGGACGCGTGGTGCAGCGCCATCGGCGACAGGCCGGGGTCGCGTTCGGTGCCGGCCAGCGCCGCGGCGATGGCCGACAGGTTGGGCTGCGAGGTCAGGCCGCTCATCGCGTCGAGCGCGCCGTCCACCGCGTCGCAGCCGGCGTCGATGGCCGCCAGCACCGACGCCGTCGAGGCGCCGCTGGTGTCGTGGGTGTGGAAGTGCACCGGCAGCCCGGTCTCGGCCTTCAGCGCCTTCACCAGCGCGGCGGCGGCACGCGGGCGGCACACGCCGGCCATGTCCTTGATGGCCAGCACGTGCACGCCGGCGCGCTGCAGCTCGCGGGCGATGCCCAGGTAGTAGGCCAGGCCGTACTTGGGCCGCGCGTCGTCGAACAGGTCGGCGGTGTAGCAGATGGCGCCCTCGCACAACGCGCCGCTGTCGAGCACCGCGTCGATGGCCACGCGCATGTTGGCCACCCAGTTGAGCGAATCGAAGACGCGGAACAGGTCGATGCCGCCCGCCGCCGCCTGCTGCACGAAGTGGCGCACCACGTTGTCGGCGTAGTTGGCGTAGCCCACCGCGTTCGAGCCACGCAGCAGCATCTGGAACAACAGGTTGGGCACGCGGCCACGCAGCTGCGCCAGGCGCTCCCACGGGTCTTCCTTCAGGAAGCGCAGCGCCACGTCGAAGGTGGCGCCGCCCCAGCATTCCAGCGAGAAGAGCTGCGGCAGTTCGTGCGCGTAGAACGGCGCGATCGGCAGCATGTCGGCCGTGCGCATGCGCGTGGCCAGCAGGCTCTGGTGGGCGTCGCGCAGCGTGGTGTCGGTGACCAGCACGCGCTGCTGCGCCAGCATCCACTGCGCAAAACCCTGCGGCCCCAGCGCCTGCAGCCGCTGGCGCGTGCCATCGGGCGGTGCGTCGACGGCAGTCACGCGCGGCAGCACCGGTTTGGGGAGAGGCAGCGCCGGAAGCGTGCGGCCATGCACCTCGGGGTTGCCATGCACCGTGATCTCGCCCAGGAAGGCCAGCAGCTTGCTCGCCCTGTCCTTGCGCGCGGTGAAGGCCAGCAGCTCGGGCGTGTTCTCGATGAAGCGGGTGGTGATGTGGCCGGCCACGAAGGCCGGGTGGTTGATCAGGTTTTCGAGGAACTGCAGGTTGGTGGCCACGCCGCGGATGCGGAACTCGCGCAGCGCGCGGTCCATGCGCTGGGTGGTCTCGGCGGCGCTGGGCGCCCAGGCCGTCACCTTGACCAGCAGCGAGTCGTAGTAGGGCGTGATCACCGCGCCGCCGTAGGCCGTGCCGGCGTCCAGCCGGATGCCGAAGCCGGCCGCGCTGCGGTAGGCGGCCAGGCGGCCGTAGTCGGGCAGGAAGCCGTTCTCGGGGTCTTCGGTGGTCACGCGGCACTGCAGCGCGTGGCCGTTGAGCGGGATCTGGTCCTGCGGCGGCACGCCGGTGGCGTGGCGGCCGCCCGGCTCGTCCTGCACCAGGCCGATGTGCGCGCCCTCGGTGATGCGGATCTGCGCCTTGACGATGTCCACGCCGGTGATCATCTCGGTCACCGTGTGCTCCACCTGGATGCGCGGGTTCACCTCGATGAAGTAACACTGGCCGTCGTCGGCATCCATCAGGAACTCGACCGTGCCGGCGTGGGTGTAGCCCACCGATCGCATCAGCCGGGTGGCGCTGCCGCACAGCGCGGCGCGGCCGGCGGCGTCCAGGTAGGGCGCGGGCGCGCGCTCCACCACCTTCTGGTTGCGCCGCTGGGCGGTGCAGTCGCGTTCGTGCAGGTGCACCAGGTTGCCGTGGTGGTCGCCCAGGATCTGCACCTCCACGTGGCGGGCGCGGCGGATCAGCTTTTCGAGGTAGACCTCGTCGTTGCCGAAGGCCGCCAGCGCCTCGCGCCGCGCCGCGGCCAGCGCGCCGGGCAGCCCGGATTCGTTCTCGATCACGCGCATGCCGCGCCCGCCGCCGCCCCAGCTGGCCTTCAGCATCACCGGGTAGCCGATGGACAGCGCCTGGCGCGCGCACTCGGCGTCGTCCAGTGGCAGCGGCGCGGTGGCCGGCATCACCGCCACGCCGGCGGCCACCGCCGCATGGCGCGCCGCCACCTTGTTGCCCAGCGTGCGCATCACCGACGGCGACGGGCCGATCCAGCGGATGCCGGCGGCGATCACCTGGTCGGCGAACTCGGGGTTCTCGGACAGGAAGCCGTAGCCCGGGTGGATGGCGTCGACGCCGGCCTGGCGCGCGATGCGCAGGATGTCGTCGCCGTCCAGGTAGGCCGCCAGCGGCTTCTGGCCCTCGCCCACCAGGTAGCTCTCGTCGGCCTTGAAGCGGTGCAGCGCCTGCCGGTCCTGCTGCGAGTAGATGGCCACCGTGCGGATGCGCATCTCGGACGCGGCGCGCATCACGCGGATGGCGATCTCGGATCGGTTGGCGATGAGCAGCGAGCGGATGGGGGTGTGGTCCATGGGGTGCGGCGAGGGGAGAAGTGGGTGATCGGCGCCCGCAAGTCCCGGGCCCGGGCATGCGCAGGGCGATCGACGGCGTCGACGCCGGCATTGGACCCGACAGGCCCGGCCCGCGAAAGGGCTTCGGGGCCTTGGCAAGGGTTCACCCGCGATGAAACTTGCTCGCCCCCGTGGCTGAAAAACATTCGCTGGCCGGAGCGCGGCGAAGCGTCGAACATCGGCCCCTGCCCTCACCTCAGCCGCTCATCACTCCGCCGGACCGATGCCCACC
>NZ_MWLO01000010.1 GCF_002198735.1 Ideonella sp. A 288 | reverse complement strand
GCGTGGGGAGGGCGCGGGGCAAGGTGGCGTGTGCGGCCCGCGCAGGCGGGTGGCCGAAATTCTAGGAGCCCGTGTGCCTTGCGTGGGCCTGACGCAAACATTCGTCACATTGCATTGCGGCTGTTGAAAAGGTCGTCCGCCATCCTTCGCGCCAAGTTGTCGCCCGGTGCCGCCGGGTCAGACCACGCCGATGAAGGAGACGAGACGGTGCGACCCCCTCCCTGCACGCCCCGGCTGGCCAGCCGCTGCCGCGATCGCGTGCCCTCCACCGACGCGGCTGCCGCCGGCGCGACCCCATCCATTGCCACCAGGAAACACCATGTCCAATGAAATGTTCCGCCGGGTCGAGGCCGACCCGCAATTCAAGGAGCTGGTCGCGCGCCGCGGCCGGCTCTCGCTGTGGCTGTCCTTCGTGGTGCTGCTGGCCTACTACGCCTTCATGGCGGTGGTGGCCTTCGCCCCGGGCCTGCTGGGCAAGCCGCTGTTCGACGGCAGCACGCTGACCATCGGCGTGCCGATCGGCGCGGCCCTGATCGCCGGCTCGTGGTTGCTCACCGGCTGGTACGTCTCGCGCGCCAACGGCGAGTTCGACCAACTCACCCACCAGATCGTCGAACGGAACACGCGATGAACCATCTCGTCAAATCACTCACCGCGCTGGCCCTGCTGGCTGGCGGTGCCGCCTTCGCCGCCGGCGGCGACGTCGGCCAGATGCAGAAGCAGCCGCTCAACCTCACGGCGATCGGCATGTTCCTGATCTTCGTGCTGTTCACCCTGGGCATCACCTACTGGGCCGCCCAACGCACCAAGTCGACGGCCGACTTCTACACCGCCGGCGGCGGCATCACCGGCTTCCAGAACGGCCTGGCCATCGCCGGCGACTACATGTCGGCGGCGACGCTGCTGGGCCTGAGCTCGATGGTCTTCCTGCGCGGCTTCGACGGCTTCGTCTACACCATCAGCTTCTTCATCGGCTGGCCGGTGATCCTGTTCCTGCTGGCCGAGCGCCTGCGCAACCTGGGCCGCTTCACCTTCGCCGACATCGCCTCGTATCGCCTCGACCAGAACCGCATCCGCACCTTCGCGGCCTTCGGCTCGCTGACGGTGGTGTGCTTCTACCTGATCGTGCAGATGGTGGGCGCGGGCCAGCTGATCAAGCTGCTGTTCGGCCTGGACTACCCCATCGCGGTGGTCGTGGTGGGTGTGCTGATGGTGGTCTACGTCACCTTCGGCGGCATGATCGCCACCACCTGGGTGCAGATCATCAAGGCCGTGCTGCTGCTGTCGGGCGGCCTGATGATGCTGGGGCTGGCGATGAGCCAGTTCGGCTTCAACATCGAGACGCTGGCCACCCAGGCCGTCGCTGCGCACAAGAGCGGCGCCGCCATCATGCGCCCGGGCAGCCTGCTGGCCGATCCGGTGACGGCGGTGTCGCTGTCGCTGGGCCTGGTCTTCGGCACCGCCGGCCTGCCGCACATCATGATGCGCTTCTTCACCGTGCCCAACGCCAAGGAGGCGCGCAAGTCGGTGTTCGTGGCCAGCGGCTTCATCGGCCTGTTCTTCCTGGTGGTGTGCCTGCTCGGCCTGTCCGCCATCGTCATCGTCGGCCAGGACCCGCAGTTCTTCGAAGGCGGCGTCATCGGCGGCAACCTGATCGGTGGCAACAACATGCCGGTGATGCACCTGGCCAAGGCCGTCGGCGGCAACCTGTTCTTCGGCTTCCTGTCGGCGGTGGCCTTCGCCACCATCCTGGCGGTGGTCTCGGGCCTGGCGCTGGCCGGTGCCTCGGCCATCGCGCACGACATCTACGCCCAGGTCATCCGCAAGGGCACGGCCACGCAGGCCGAGGAAATGCGCGTCACCAAGATGGCCTCCATCGGCCTGGGCATTGTCGCGGTGGTGCTGGGCATCATGTTCGAGAAGCAGAACATCGCCTTCCTGGTGGGCCTGACCTTCGGCATCGCCGCGTCGGCCAACTTCCCGGTGCTGGTGCTGTCGATCTACTGGAAGGGCCTGACCTCGCGCGGTGCGCTCATCGGCGGCATCGTGGGCCTGGTCTCGGCGGTGGCCTTCGTGGTGCTGTCGAAGGCGGTGTGGGTGGTGGTGCTGGGCAACCCGGCGCCGCTGTTCCCGTACGAGCAACCGGCGCTGTTCTCGATGCCGCTGGCCTTCTTCTTCACCTGGCTGTTCTCGGTGACCGACAAGAGCCGCCTGGCGGCCGGTGAGATCGCCGGCTTCCGCGACCAGTATGTGCGCGGCCAGACCGGCATCGGCGCCGCCGCGGCCAGCGCCCACTGAACCCAAGGAGCCCACGGCCATGACGCCCTACCACGCACCCGTTCGCGACATGCTGTTCGCGATGAAGGAGATCGGCGGCCTCGACGCCGTGCTGGCCCAGCCCGGCTTCGAGGAGGTGACGGCCGACCTGGCCGAGGCCATCCTCGACGAGGCGGCCAAGTTCGCCGCCAACGTGCTGGCGCCGATCAACCGGCAGGGCGACGTGCAGGGCTGCCATTGGCAGGACGGCACGGTCACCTCGGCCGACGGCTTCAGGCAGGCCTATGCCAGCTTCTGCGAGACCGGCTGGAACGGCATGCCGGCCAAGGTGGAATACGGCGGCCAGGGCCTGCCCACGCTGCTGTCCACCGCGGTGCTGGAGATGTGGAAGTCGTCGAACATGGCGTTCTCGCTGTGCCAGATGCTCACGCTCGGCGCGGTGGAGGCCATCGCCCACCATGGCACGGACGCGCTGAAGGCGCGCTACCTGCCGGCGATGGTGGAAGGCCGCTGGACCGGCACGATGAACCTCACCGAGCCGCAGGCCGGCTCGGACCTGGCCGCGCTGCGCAGCAAGGCCGTGCGCGAGGGCGACCACTACCGCATCAGCGGCACCAAGATCTTCATCACCTGGGGCGAGCACGACCTGGCCGAGAACATCGTCCACCTGGTGCTGGCCCGTCTGCCCGACGCCCCGCCCGGGGTCAAGGGCATCTCGCTGTTCCTGTGCCCGAAGTTCCTGGTCAACGACGACGGCTCGCTGGGCGAGCGCAACGACCTGGTGTGCGCGTCGATCGAGCACAAGATGGGCATCCGTGGCAGCGCCACCGCGGTGATGAGCTTCGGCGAGGGGCCCGGCGCCATCGGCTGGCTGGTGGGTGAGGAGCACCAGGGCCTGGCCTGCATGTTCACGATGATGAACCATGCGCGGCTGAACGTCGGCCTCGAAGGCGTGGCCATCGCCGAGCGCGCCTACCAGCAGGCCCGCGGCTACGCGCTCGACCGCGTGCAGGGCAAGACGCTGGGCCGCGAAGGCGAGCCCAGCGCCACCATCATCGGCCACCCCGACGTGCGCCGCATGCTGATGGACATGAAGTGCCGCACCGAGGCGATGCGCGCGCTGGCCTACTGCGCGGCCGGCCAGATGGACCGCGCGCAGGGCCACGGCGACGCTGCGCAGCGCGCCACCGCGCAGTCGCTGGTGGACCTGCTGATCCCGGTCGTCAAGGGCTGGTGCACCGAGAGCGCGCAGGGCATCACCGCCCACGGCGTGCAGGTGCACGGCGGCATGGGCTTCATCGAGGAGACTGGCGCCGCGCAGCACCAGCGCGACGCGCGCATCACCACCATCTACGAGGGCACCACCGGCATCCACGCCAACGACCTGATCGGCCGCAAGCTGGCCCGCGACGGCGGCGTGGTGATGAAGCGCCTGATCGGCCGCATGGTCGAGGACGCCGGCCTGCTGGGCAGCCACGGCGACGCCGTGCTGGGATCGATCGCCAGCCAGTTGCAGCAGGGGCTGAAGGCGCTGGCCGAGGCCACCGACGGTCTGCTGGCCATGGGCCCGCGCGAGGCCGCGGCCGGGGCCGTGCCCTACCTGTGGCTCAGCGGCACGGTGATGGGCGGCTGGTTGATGGCGCGCGCCGCCGATGCCGCCACCACGCAGTTGGCCGGCGGTGTGGCCGACGACGGCTTCCTGGCCGCCAAGCGCGTCACGGCCCACCACTATGCCTTGCACGTGCTGCCGCAGGCCGGGGCGATGCGCGACGAGGTGCTGTGGGGCGCGGTCACCACTCTGGGCCTGAGCGACGCGCAGTTCTGACCGTGTCGACCGGCCAGGCCACGGGGCGACACCTCGCGGGGCCGCCGGTTGCAGGCCTTCGTTGCCGGCGAGGCGCGGGCCCTCACAGCAGGGCCTCCGGCACGAACATCGACAGCAGGCCCAGCCGCACCCGCGCCAGCCAGGTGACATGCGGCTCGGCGCTGTGGGTCTGCAGCGCGTCGTCCCCACGGCCGTCGCCTTCGGGCTCGATCCACAGCACCTGCTGGCCGGCGTCGGCCAGTTGCAGCCGGTACTGGCTGGGCGCCCAGCGCTGCTGCAGCCACTGCGCCACCTGGGTGGCCAGCGCGCGGCTGTCGATCACCAGGCCCAGTTCGGTGTTGGTGCGCGACGAGCGGTTGTCCATGTTCATCGAGCCCACCAGCAGCCAGCGCCGGTCGACCACGCCCAGCTTGGCATGCAGCCGGCTGGTCGACGAGCGGAATTCGCCGGACAGCCCCGAGCGGCCCGGATGGTGCGGTCGCAGCTCGGACACCGAGACGCCCATCTTCAGCATGTCCAGCCGGTAGCGCACGTAGCCCCAGTAGGCCAGCGGCTCGTCGGTGGCGGCCAGCGAGTTGGTGGTGACCGCGAGGTGCACGCCCTGGTCCACCGCCTCGCGCATCAGCGCCAGCCCGCGCGGGCCGGGGATGAAGTAGGGCGAGGCGATCAGCACCTCGTCGCGCGCCGAGCGGAACAGCTGCAGCGTACTGTCCATCGCGGTGGCGGGTGCCGCGGCGCCGGCCGGTGGCTGGGCCTTGTCCGGCGCATCGGCGAACAGCGTGGCCGGCGCAAAGACCAGGTCGGCCGCCATCGCGTCCAGCGGGTCGTCGGCGAGCGCCGGCCGCGCCGCCTGCGGCGACGGCGGCCCGGCCGGTGCGTCGGTGCGGGTGTCGGGCCAGGGCATGCCTGGGTCCGCCACGCTGGCGATCGGGAACGACGGCGCGCTGTTCCAGAAGCGGTCGAACAGGTCGGACAGCTCGCGCACCACCGGGCCGGTCGACAGCAGGTCCATGTCGACGAAGTTGGCCGCGTCGCCGCGCATGAAGTACTCGTCGCCGATGTTGCGGCCACCGGTCACCGCCCACGCGTTGTCGGCGATGACCAGCTTGTTGTGCATGCGCCGGTTGACGCGGTCGAAGTCGTGCAGCGAGCGCAGCAGCCGCGCCGCCAGGTGGCCGCCGCGCGCGGGCAGCGGGTTGAACAAGCGCACCTCCGCATTCGCCTGCGCGGCCAGCGCCGCGAGGCGGACTTCCGCGCCGTCGACGTGCAGGTCGTCCACCAGCAGCCGCACGCGCACGCCGCGCGCGGCGGCGTCGTGCAGCGCCTGCAGGAAGGCGCGGCCGGTGCCGTCGTCGGCGATCAGGTAGTACTGCACGTCCAGCGACCGCTGTGCGCGTCGCGCCAGCGACAGCCGGGCATCCAGCGCCGGCGCGGCCTCGGGCAGCAGGCGGAAGCCAGACAGGTGGCGCCGGTCGTCCGGCGTCGCGGCCGCCGACAGCCGCGCCAGCTCGGTGCCGGCCACGTCGACGAAGGCCTGCGACGGTGGGCGCGGCACGTCGGCCGGCAGCGTGGCGCAGGCGGTCAGCAGCAGCACAGCGAGGGCGGCCAGGGCGGTGGCGATGCGGGGCATGTCGTCGGTCCTTCGGTGCGGCAGCGACCGGCGGGCAGGACGCCCACCGAAGGCCGCATGACAGAAGCCGACATTGCGCGCCCGGGGCATTGCGTCCGCATTGCAGCGGGCGCGGGCGCGATGACGATTGAAATCCGGCGGCCGGGCCGCCGGGCGGCTCAGCGCACCGCCTGCACCTCGGCGTCGAACAGGTAGCCCACGCCGCGCTCGGTCTTGATGAAGCGCGGCTGCGCCGGGTCGGGCTCGATCTTGCGGCGCAGCCGCAAGATCTGCACGTCGATCGAGCGGTCGTAGACCTCGGTGTTGTGCAGGCGCGAGAGGTCGAGGAGCTGGTCGCGCGACAGCACGCGCTGCGGTGCCGAGACGAAGGCCGCCAGCAGGCTGAACTCGCCGTTGGTCAGGTCGACCGAGCGACCTTCGGCCGACTTCAGCTTGCGCAGCCCGACGTTCAGCTCCCAGCCGCCGAAGCGGTAGGCACGCACGCGGGCGATGGCGTCGGCCACCGTGGCCTGGGTGCGGGCGCGGCGCAGCAGCGCGCGGATGCGCGCCAGCAACTCGCGCGGGCTGAAGGGCTTGGTCAGGTAGTCGTCGGCGCCGAGTTCCAGGCCCATCACGCGGTCGGCTTCGTCCACCCGGCCGGTGAGCATCAGGATCGGGATCGCCGAGGCCTCGCGCAGCCGCCGCGCGATCTGCAGGCCGTCCTCGCCGGGCAGGCGCAGGTCGAGCACCACCAGGTCGATGGCGTCGCGCCCCATGGCCTCGTCGAGCGCCCGGCCGCTGGCGACGGCGGTGACGCGCAGCTCGTTGGCGCCGAGGTAGTCGCCCACCAGCTGCCGGATCGACTCGTCGTCGTCCAGCACCAGCACGTGGGGCAGCCACTGGGGTTCGGCGTGCATCGGTTCGGTCATCGTCGTGGGCATGCGATTGGTACCGCAGGCGGTCCCGGCCGTCAACTGCCGGGACCGCGCGGTGAAGGGGCGTTCAGGGCTGCCAGAAGTGCTTGTCGGTTTCCCACAGCACGTCGGCACGGGTGACGCCGATGTCCTTGAGCATCGAGTCGTCCAGCGTGGCCAGTTCGTCGCGCGCCCGCAGGCGTTGCAGCCACTGGTGCACGGTGAACGAGGCGCGGGCGAACCAGCGCGTCGGCGCCTCCAGCGTGGACAGCAGCGCCAGGGGTTCGGTGGGGGAAGGCAGGGTGCTCATCGCGGGTCTCCTGGGGTGGATGCGTCCCATTGGAGGCCTCGACCGTTGCCTGGCGATTGCAGGCCACGGGCGTGCGATTGCGATTGAAACCTGGGCCACGGCCGATCAATGCGGCGCGGCGGCCTCGGCGCTGCTGCGCCCCCGCCCCCGCTGCAGCGCCGCCGCCAGGCTGCGCGCGATGTCGCCGGCCACCAGCGGCTTGGCCAGCACGTCGGCCACGCCGGCGTCGCGGGCGCGCTGGGTCAGCGCGGTGGTCACGTAGCCGCTCATCAGCACGATGGGGATGTCGGCGCGCCGCGTGCGCACGGCACGGGCCAGCTCGGAGCCGGTCATCTCGGGCATGGCCTCGTCCGACAGCACCGCGTCGAAGCGGCCGGGCTCGGCGCAGAAGGCCTCGAGCGCCGCCACGCTGGAGGTGAAGCCCACCGGCTCGTAGCCGAGCGCGGCGATCATCTCCTCGCCCAGGCGCACCAGGGCCTCCTCGTCGTCGACCAGCAGCACGGTCTCGCCGGCGCCGGGCGGCACGTCCAGCTCGACGCGCGGGGCCTGCGCCACACAGCCCTGCCAGGGCATCAGCACGCGGAAGGTGGTGCCCTCGCCGGGCCGGCTGTCGACGTCGATGCCGCCGCCCAGGTCGGTGACGATGCCGTGCACCAGCGACAGGCCCAGGCCCGTGCCCACGCCCACTTCCTTGGTGGTGAAGAAGGGGTCGAAGATGCGCTCCAGCAGGTGCGCTGCGATGCCGGTGCCGGTGTCGCGCACGGCCAGCCGCACGTAGTTGCCGGCGGCCAGCACGCTGGTGGCACAGCGCGGGGCGTCGAGGTCCACGCGGTCGAGCGTGACGGTCAGCGTGCCGGCGGACTTCATCGCCTGCACGGCGTTGGCGCACAGGTTCATCACCACCTGGTGCACCTGGGTCGGGTCGCCCAGCACCGCGGCGTCGTCGGCCGCCAGTTGCCGTTCGAGCCGGATGCCCGCCGGCAGCGACGCGGCCACCGCGTCGAGCGCCTCGTCCACCACCGACTGCACGTGCACCGGCACGCGCTCGCCCATGCCGCTGCGGCTGAAGGCCAGGATGCGCTCGACCAGCGACTTGGCGCGCATGCCCGCGCTCATCGCGGCGTCGATGTGGCGGCGCTGCGCGCTGCCCTCGGGCGCATCCTTCTGCGCCATCTCGCCATAGCCCAGGATGGCCGCGAGGATGTTGTTGAAGTCGTGTGCGATGCCGCCGGCCAGCGTGCCTATGGCCTCGAGCTTCTGCGCCTGGCGCAGCTGGCCTTCGAGCCGCTCGCGCTCGGCCTCGGAGGCCTTGCGGTCGGTGATGTCCTCCATCGAACCGGCCATGCGCATCGGCCGGCCCTCGGCGTCGCGCACCGCGATGCCGCGCTGGCGGTACCAGCGCCAGTCGCCGCCGGCGTGCTGCAGGCGGAACTCCACCTTGAAGTGCCGCGTCTCGCCCCGCAGGTGGGCGGCCAGCGCATCGCGCACCAGGCCACGGTCGTCGGGGTGGAAGTTCGACATCGCGATCCACTCGCGGCGCGGGCGCTGCGCCTGCCCGGGCGTCAGCCACAGCAGGTCCTGCGCGCGCGGCGACAGGAACAGGCGGTCGCTGTCCAGGTCCCAGTCCCACAGCCCTTCGTTGGAGCCGGCCACCGCCAGCTGGAAGCGCTCTTCCGAACGGCGCAGCGCCTCTTCGCTGTCGCGCAGGGCCTGTTCGGTGCGCTTGCGGGCGTCGATGTCGCTCACCGAGCCGGCCATGCGGGTGGGCCGTCCGTCGGCATCGCGCACGCACACCGCGCGCACGCGGATCCAGCGGTGCTGGCCGTCGTCGTGGCGCACGCGGTACTCGCATTCGTAGGCGGCTGATTCGCCGGCCAGGTGGGCGCGCAGCGCCTCGGCCCGGACCGGCGCATCGTCGGGGTGCACGCGCAGCGAGTCCACCAGATCGGCCAGCGGCTGCACCTCGGGGCCCGGCGGCAGCGCCTGCAGCTCGCGTGCCCGGGTCGATTCGAAGGCCACGCCGGCCACCAGGTCCCAGTCCCACACGCCGTCGTCCGAGCCGGCCACGGCCAGCGCGTAGCGCTCTTCCGACTGGCGCTGCGATTCCTCGGCCCGCTTGCGCGCGTCGATGTCGCTCACCGAGCCGGCCATGCGCAGCGGCGTGCCGGCCTCGTCGCGCACGCACATGCCGCGCACGCGCACCCAGCGGTAGCGGCCGTCGCCGTGGCGCACCCGCCATTCGCCTTCGTAGGCGGGGGCCAGGCCCGACAGGTGGGCCTGCATCGCGGCTACACGCAGCGGGGCATCGTCGGGGTGCAGCTGCAGCGCGGCATGCCAGTCGTCCATCGGCTGCACCTCGGGCTGCAGCGGCAGGCCCAGGATCTCGCGGGCGCGGCGCGAGCCGAACACGCGGCCGGCCACGTAGTCGAAGTCCCACACGCCGTCGTCGGAGCCGGCCACCGCCAACGCGAAGCGCTCCTCGCTGGCCCGCAGCGCCTCCTCGGAGCGCTTGCGCTGCGTGGCGTCGCGGGTCGAGCCGGCCACGCGCAGCGGCCGGCCGTCGGCGTCGCGGAAGCACTGGCCGCGGGTGTGGATCCAGCGCACCTCGTTCGTCCCGGGCATCAGGATGCGGTACTCCACGTCGAGCTGCGGCGTGCGCCCGGCCAGGTGGTCGTCGCGGGCCTGCCGCACGCGGGCGAAGTCGTCGGGGTGGATGGCGATGTGCGAGAAGTAGCCGGCGTAGGTGTTCACCTGCGACAGCCCGGGCTGGCCCAGCAGCTCGTTGAGCTTGGTCGAGGTGTAGAGCTCGTCGTCGACCACGTTCCACACCCAGTGGCCCTCGTTCGAGCCGGTCATCGCCAGGGCGTAGCGCTCTTCCGACACGCGCAGCGCGGCCTCCACCCGCTTGTAGGCGTCGATGTCGCTCACCGAGCCAGCCAGGCGCAGCGGCCGGCCGTCGGCGTCGCGCACGCACAGGTTGCGCAGGCGCACCCAGCCGTACTCGCCGTCCGCTCGCTTCAGGCGGTATTCGCATTCGCGCAGCGTCTCGTCGCTGGCCAGGAAGCGCTGCAGTTCTTTCGCATGGGCCTCGCGGTCGTCGGGGTGCAGCTGCAGCATCGCCACCCATTCGGCGCGGCTGCGCACGGTGACGTCGGTGGGCGCGCCGATCATCTCGAGCATGCGCTCGGAGGTGTACATGCGGTCGCCCGCCACGTCCCAGTCGACGATGCCGTCCTTCGAGCCGGCCACCGCCAGCGCGAAGCGCTGCTCGCTCAGGCGCAGCGCGTCCTCGGCGCGGCGGTGGGCGTCGATGTCGGTCACCGAGCCCGACATGCGCAGCGGCTGGCCGCGCTCGTCGCGCACGCACAGGCCGCGAACGCGGATCCAGCGGTGGCTGCCGTCGGGGTGTCGAACACGGTACTCGCCGGCATACACCGGCGTGCGGCCCGACAGGTGGGCGCCGAGCGCGGCGCTGCGCTCGGCGACGTCGTCGGGGTGCATCTGCAGTGCGGCGAACCAGGCCGACCGCGGCTGGACGTCGGGCCCGGGCGGCAGGCCGAAGATCTCGCGCGCGCGGGCCGAGGCGTAGATGCGGTCGCCGGCCACGTCCCAGTCCCAGATGCCCTCGTCCGACCCGGCGGCCGCCAGCGCGAAGCGTTCGCGCGAGTGCTCGAGCGATTCGCGCGTGCGGTCCAGCCGCTCGAACTGCCGCCGCACCAGCGCCAGCAGCGCGGTGGCCAGGATGCCCAGCGCCAGCGTGCGCGCCACGGTGCCGATGGCCTGCGCCCGCCAGGGGGCCAGGGCCACCGCGGTGTCGCGGGTGACCACCACCGCCAGCGGGAAGTCCGGCACCAGTTCGACCGCGCCGAAGCGGTCGACGCCGTCCACCGGGCTCGGCAGGCGCGTGGGCCCGGGCTGGCCGCTCTCGCGCGCGGCCAGCATCGTGTCGAGCAGCGCGAATCGCTGGCCCAGCGCCGATTCCACCGCGGGGTGGCGGGCCACCAGCGTGCCGTCGCGGTGCATCAGCGTGATGCGGGTGCCTTCGTCGAGCCGCACGTCGCGGTAGAAGTGCTGGAAGTAGTCCACGCGGCCCCCGGCCGCTACCACGCCGGCGAAGCCGCCGTCGGGTCGGTCGAGCCGCCGCGCCAGCGGAAAGATCCAGGTGTCGGGATGGAACAACCCGCGCATCGTGCCGCCCAGCACCATGCCCGAGGCGCCATGCCGCACCAGTTGCTGGAAGCCCGGCAGCGTGGACACGTCGGGTGGCGGCACGGGCAGCGGGTACTGGTTGGAACTGGCCCGCACGCGGCCCGACACGTCGATCAGCGACAGCCCTTCCACCTGCACCAGGCCCACCACCTGGTCGCGCAGGTAGGCGTGCAGTGCGGCCTCGTCGCCGGGCGTGCCGAGCTTGCCCTCGCGGTGCTCGTTGGCGATGTGCCGCAGCACCAGGTCCACCGTCTGCAGGCTGCGGGCGGTCTGCTCGGCGATGACGCGCGCCTGCGCGTCGAGCTCGCGGCCGGTCTCGCCGATGGTGGCCTGCCGGCCGCGCAGGATGTCGAAGCCCGCCAGGCCGACGATGACGGCGATGAACAGGCCGCCGATCCACGGCGTGTGGCGCCAGGTCCAGCGCATCGGCGGGCGCGACAGGTCGGGGGCCGGCGGGCTGACGTCGGCGGGGATCATCGCCGCACGCCCTGTGCCGTGGTCAGGCCGGACCGCATGGGCAGCCGCCCCGGGCCAGCAGCCGCCGCACCGCCTGGCCCAGCGCCTGGCACGAGGCCGGCTTGGGCAGCACGCAGTCCACACCGAGTTCGCGCGCGACGGGCCCCCAGCATTCGATGCCTGCAAAGAAGGTGGATGACAAGGCCAGGATCGGCGTCATCGGATGGCGGGTCGCGATGCGCCGGATCGAGTCTACGCCGCCCTGCCGCGGGTAGGGCAGGTCGACGACGATGAGGTCGGCGGGCGCGCCGGGCTCGGCGGCCGACTCGGCGGTCACGAGGCAGCCTTCGGCCTCGAGCTGCGTCTGCAGCAGGCCGATCAGCGGGCCGTCGGCCTCGACCACCAGCACGCGGTGCAGCGGTGTCGCCACCGGTGCGGCGGCCGCGCCGCCGCCGATCGGCAGCTCACTCGTCGAAGCCATCGGCGGCCGCCCAGGTCGAACGCAGCGAGGCGACGTCGGCGTCGTCGTCGGGTTCGTCCAGCGACCAGTCCCCGAGGGGCTCGTCGATCTCGTCGTCGATGGGGTCGATGTCGGCCGACGGGCCGGTGCGGCGGTAGGCGCTCATGGTCGGGTCTCCTGGGCAGTGGGCGATGGGGCCATGGTCCGGCCCGGCCGCTACCGAACGGTTACGGCGGGCGCGGGCCGCATTTCATTTGAAACATCGCGACGCGCCGGATTTCAAGCGACACGCGCCGTGGCCGCGCGCGACATCGGGCGCCAACGCGGCGCCGGCACGCTCTCGGTTCCGGCCCTCGCGGCCCCCCGATCCACCCTGTCGACCCGACCCCTGCCATGAAGGACGCCTTGACCCCCGGAGCCCACCTCACCACCCGCCGCCGCGGCTATGTGCACCACGGCCTGTACGCCGGCGACGGGCGCGTCATCCACTACGCCGGGCTGCACCGTTTCGTGCGCCGCGGGCCGGTGGAGGAGGTGAGCCTCGAGCGCTTCGCACGCGGCCGCGGCTGGCAGGTCAAGGCCTGGACGGCGCCGGCCTTCCCGGGCCCTGCCGCGGTGGAGCGGGCGCGCAGCCGGATCGGCGAGGACCGCTATCGGCTGTGGACCAACAACTGCGAGCACTTCGTCGAATGGGCGCTGGGCGGCACGCCGCGCAGCGCGCAGGTGGAGGCCTGGACACGGTGGGCGCGCGGCGGGTTCGCGGTGCTGGCCGGGTGGCTGGGCGGGCGGCGCGCGCTGCAGTCGCCGGTGCGTTGACCGCGCGTGGCGCGCAGCGGGCGCGGCGCACGCCGCGGCGCCCGATCCGGTGCAACGGCGCACGGCCTGGGCAGCCCATCGCGTCCAGACCGATGGCCGGCGCAGGCACCAACGCCGCGCGCCCGCCGGCCCCTGGTGGGGGACGGCGGGCGCGTGGTGGCGAGGCGCGTGGGGCGGACGTGCCGGTGGGGCCGCGTCACAGGGCCAGCGGCCGTGGCGCGTCGCTGCGCACCACCAGTTCGGTCGCCAGGCCGGCCGCCGCGGTCTTGCCGCAACGCGGGTCGGCGCCGACCGAGGATTGGGCGGTCGACGACTGGGCCTCGGCGGCATCGACGGCCAGGAAGACCCCGCTCAGCACCGCCGCGACGGCGATCGCGATGGCCAGCCGCACAGGCGTCACGAGGGGGCGGTGGGTGGGGATGACGGGTGCCATGGCAGGTGCTCCGGTGAGTGGTGTGAGGATCTTCGAGGGATGCCGTTGCAGCCGCATTGCAGCGCGTGGCGATTTGGTTTCAGCTGCAACAAAGGACTGCGGTCGGTGCCTCAAGCGGCCAGGTGGTGGCGGTCACGGTCGGACGGCAGCAGCCGCTGCACGAGCCCGTGCGCGGCCCGCTGCGCCCGGCCGAGCACGCTCTCGGCCTCGTACAGCAGGAGGCTGGCGTCGCCCAGCGCCTGCACGACGACATGGCCGGGGCGGTCGAAGTCGAAGCTCTCGCCGGCGTCCAGCACGATGTCGCGCAGGTCGCCGTCCTGGGTGAGCCAGACCTGGCCGCGGAACACCGCGATGCCGCGGCCACGCTCGCCGCGCAGCCGGCGCACGGCGTCCTTGGGCAGCAGGGTCAGCAGGGGATGTTGGCTGGCGTCCATGGGGCGCTCCTTTCAAAGCGGGGGGATGACGCCTGCATCGTGATCGGCGGGGGTTGCCGGCCCGTTTCAGGCGTCGGAGCTGCTGTTTCAGCTGAAACCCCGGTCCCCGGCCGGCGCGAGTCCGGAATCCGCCGGGATGCGCAGAGGCCGACCGACCCCGGGAGCGCCCCCTAAAGGAGTGCTTGCCTTGCCCCGGGAGGGCCCGCACAGTGAACGCCACAGTCCCCCGAACGAGAGCCCGCCATGAGCCTTGCCGACACCTTGCGCCGCGCCGCGCCGCCGCTGCGCCCCGCCGACCTGCGCGGCCTGTCGCGCCTGAGCACCGACGCGGTGGTCGGCATCACCGACCTCGTCGAGGCCATGCACCACACCATCGCCACGCGCGCCGGCATCGTGGGCGCCGTGCCCGAGGGGCGGCCGTCGGGCATCACCGGCTTCGTCTACCGCAGCGTGCGCGGCGTCACCCGCGCCGTGGGGCAGGGGCTGGACGTGGTGCTGAACGCCGTGCCGCTGAAGGCCGGGCCGTCCACGCCCGAGCGCGAGGCCTTCGTCGCGGCATTGAACGGCGTCTGGGGCGACCACCTCGAAGCCACCCACAACCCGCTGGCCATCACCATGTCCGCGCGCATCGGCGGCCGGCCCTACCAGGAGTCGCTGCAGGCGCCCACCGGCCGGCTGATGGTGCTGGTGCATGGCCTGGCGATGAATGACCTGCAATGGACGCGGCAGGGCCACGACCACGGCCAGGCGCTGGCGCGCAAGCGGGGCTTCACGCCGGTGTACCTGCACTACAACAGCGGCCGGCATGTGTCGCAGAACGGCCGCGATTTCTCCACCTTGCTGACGGGCCTGCTGGCCCACTGGCCGGTGAAGGTGGACGAACTGGTGATCGTGGCCCACAGCATGGGCGGCCTCGTGGCGCGCAGCGCCTGCTGGGTGGGCGCCGAGCAGCCCTGGCGGGCCCGGCTGTCGACGCTGGTGTGCCTGGGCACGCCGCACCACGGGGCGCCGCTCGAGCGTGGCGGCCGGCTGGTCGACGGGGCCTTGGGCCTCAGCCCCTATGTCGCGCCGTTCGCGCGGCTGGGCAAGACGCGCAGCGCCGGCATCACCGACCTGCGCTACGGCAACCTGCAGGACGCCGACTGGCAGCACAAGGACCGCCACGCGCAGACCCGCGACGACCGCGTGCCGACGCCGCTGCCTGCCGGCGTGCGCACCTGCCTGGTGGCCGCCACGCAGGCCACCGACGTGTCGCGCGGCCTGCACAGCAAGCTCGTCGGCGACGGCCTGGTGCCGCTGGCCAGCGCGCTGGGCGAGCACCGCGACCCGGCGCTGGCGCTGCAGGTGCCCGACAGCGACCGCCTCGTCGTGACCGGCGCCAACCACTGGGACCTGCTCAGCCGCGCCGACGTGACCGGCCAGTTGCGCGACTGGTTGCGGTGACGCCGGGCGGCCGCCTGCGATCGCGGCCTGGGCCTCACCCCGCGGTGGCGTCCGGCGGCGCGCCATGCGCCGGGTTGCCTGGGCCCCCAGTGCGGACGGCGGCCTGCAGGAAGTCCACCAGCGCCGCCGCGTGCGGGGCCAGTGTGTCGCGCAGGTCGTGGTCGCCGTCGACCGCCAGCAGGCGGGCGATCGGCGACACCGCCAGCAGCCGGCCGGCATCGGCGAAGGGCACGGTGGCGTCCTGCCGGCCGTGCACCAGCAGCACCGGGCAGCGCACGCGGGCCAGCGTGGCCAGCGGCGCGATGTCGTCGAACGACGCGCCGATCACCCGCTGCACGTGGCGCAGCACGTACCAGCCCACCACCGGGTAGGGCACGCGCGTCTCGGCCAGCAGCCGGCGCATCACTTCGCGCGGGTGGGCGAACGCGGACAGGCTGACGACCGCGCACACGTCGCCGTGGTGCGCGGCGTGCAGCAGCGCCGCCGCCGCCCCCACCGAATGGCCCAGCAGCGACAGCCGATCGGCAGCGATGCCGGGCTGCTGCCGCAGCCAGGCCAGGCCGGCGGCGATGTCCTCGGCAAAGCGCGGCATCGAGGTGAAGGTCTCGTCGTCGCTTCGGCCGTGGCAGCGCGCGTCGAGCAGCAGCACCGCGTGGCCCGAGGCGTGCAGCGGCGGCACCACGGGCCACATCATCGCGGCGTTGGCGCCCCAGCCGTGCATCACCAGCACGGCGGGCAGCGGCGCTGTCGGGGCCTGTCCCGGCGTCGCGGCGGGCCTCACCAGGTGACCCGACAGCTGTCGCCCGCGCGGCCCGGGGATGCGCACCTCGACCACGCAGCCCGGCGGCAGGGCGACGTCGGCGGCACCTTGCGCGTGCGGCAGCCGGGGCGCGCGAAGGCCGCGCAGGATGGCCCGGTGCGCGAGCGCGCGCAAGGCCCAGGCACCGGCCACCACCGCGGCCGTGGTGCTCAGGACAGCCATTGCGGCCGCAACAGCAGCACCGCGCCGAGCGCCAGCATCACGACGCCGCTGACGAACTTGAGCCAGCGGCCGGCGCGTTCGGTGAGCTTGCCGCTGCCCAGTGCCAGCACCGCCGCGGCCACCATCAGCGAGTCGTCGGCGATGTAGCCCAGGATGTACAGGCCGAGGTAGGCGTAGTGGGCCGCAGCGCCGAGCTGGTGCTGCGCCAGCACCGCGGTGTAGATCGCCGGCAGGCCGGCGGTGCACAGCAGCTCGACGACATTGACCACCACCGCCAGGGCCGCCACGGCCAGCAGCGAGGTCGACAGGCCCGGCGCCTGCATCACGCGGCGCATGCGGGCGACCAGGCCCGGCTTGGCCGCATCTGGGATCGACAGCGACGGGCCGCGCCCCCAGGCCACGAAGTCCTTGACGTTGACCGCGCCGATGGCCAGCGCCACGGCCCCCAGGGTAACGCGCACGGCGTTCGACATGCCCACCGCGAGGAAGACGTTGAGCCAGGCGGCCATGAAGGCGTAGTAGACCGCGCTGCTGACCAGCACGAAGGTGCCCGCGACGAGCGCCATGCGGCGCCGATCGCGCAGCCGCACCAGCAGCGACAGCAGGAACAGCAGCACCCACATCGCGCAGGGGTTGAACCCGTCCAGCAGGCCCAGCGCCAGCGTGAACAGTGGCAGCCCCAGGCGCGACGCGCTGAGCGTGCCGAACAGCGTGCCCTCGACCTGGCCGACCGGCGCCGCGCTGCCGTCGAGCAGCGCCACCAACTCGCGCCCGGCGTGTTCGGCATCGTCGAATCCCACCATCACCTGGCCGCGGAACACGAAGGTGGGCACGCCCGGCGGCCACGCGCCGGCCGCCCGCGAACGCGCCATCAGGTCCTCGGCGGCCTGCGGGTCCTGGTCGACCTGACGCAGGTGGATGGCCAGCGCCGGGCGCTCGCGCGACAGTGCCGCGAGAAACTCCTTGGCGGCCGTGCAGTGCGGGCAGCCCTCGCGCACGAAGACTTCGAGCGCGGCGGGGGCCGCGATCGGCGCGCTCGGCCCGGCCGGCACGCTGGAGGCTGCCGAGGCACCGGCCAGGGGGCCCAGGAGCAGCGCGATGGCGATTGCCAGATCCGGCAGCACAAGGCGCACCAGGCCGAGCATCCGATGCAGAACCTCACGCCACGCCCCACGCACCAGCGCCCCCTTCGGCGCGAGGGCTCGCCGGCAGGTCGCCGGGCGCCACCCGGTCCGGCCTGCCGTGCACCCTGCACCGAACGCGCGAAGCGCGCTGGCCCAAAGACTTGTCAATGCGTTCACCTGATCACCGTCGCCAGCATGGCCCGGCCCGTGGCCGACCGTGCTGCGCCAGATCATCGGCGTCGCCTGGTGCGCCGCCGCGCGGGCCGGTGCCTTGCGCGCGCACCGGGCCGTCGCATCGCGCGGCGTCAGCGTGGCACGACGAAGGTGGCCTTCTCGCGCAGCCGGTGGGCCTCCTCGGTGGGGGTGGCCTGGCTTTCCACCGTGAAGTGGATCTCGTGGACGCCGGGGCCCTTGGCGCTGGCGGTCTCGGACGGCACGTGCAGCGAGACGGTGACCCAGCGCGCCTCGACCGAGCCCAGCGTGATCGGCGCGGTGTCGGCGATCTGCAGGCCGGGCAGGCCCTCGGCGGCGATGCGGTAGGTCTGCGGCTGCTCGGTGGCGTTCATCAGCTGCAGCCGGTAGACGTTCTCGATCTGGCCGTTGTCCACCTGCCGGGCCAGCGTGCCGCGGTCGCGCACCACGTCCACACGGAACGGCGGCCGCAGCGCGATGCTCACGCCCACGCCGACGCAGATCAACACCAGGATGGCGCTGTACACCAGCACCCGCGGCCGGAACATGCGCGCCAGCACCTGGCCGCGCGACAGGCCCATGCCGGTGAGCCCATGCTGCGTGTCGTAGCGCACCAGGCCGCGCGGGTAGTTCATCTTGTCCATCACCTCGTCGCACACGTCCACGCAGGCGGCGCAGCCGATGCACTCGTACTGCAGGCCCTTGCGGATGTCGATGCCGGTGGGACACACCTGCACGCACAGGCCGCAGTCGATGCACGAGCCCAGGCCCAGCGCCAGTGGGTCGGCCTTCTTCGAGCGCGAGCCGCGCGGCTCGCCGCGGGCGGTGTCGTAGCTGATGATCAGCGTGTCCTTGTCGAACATCGCGCTCTGGAAGCGGGCGTAGGGGCACATGTACTTGCACACCTGCTCGCGCATGAAGCCGGCGTTGCCGTAGGTGGCGAAGCCGTAGAAGAGCACCCAGAAGGTTTCCCAGGGGCCCATGCCGGCGCTGGCCACCTCGGCCGCCAGCGTGTGGATGGGCGTGAAGTAGCCGACGAAGGTGAAGCCGGTCCACAGGCCGATGGCGATCCACACCGCCTGCTTGGCCGTCTTGCGCCACAGCTTGGTGGGCGTCAGCGCGGCGGCGTCCAGCTTCATCCGCGCGGCGCGGTCGCCCTCGATCTTGCGCTCCACCCACATGAAGATCTCGCTGTACACGGTCTGCGGGCAGGCATAGCCGCACCACAGCCGGCCGCCCACGGCGGTGAACAGGAACAACGAGTAGGCCGACACCAGCAGCAGCGCGGTCAGGTAGATGAAGTCCTGCGGGTGGAAGACCAGCCCGAAGATGTAGAAGCGCCGGCTCACCACGTCGAGCAGCACCGCCTGACGCTCGCCCCACATCAGCCAGGGCAGGCCGTAGAACAGGATCTGCGTGAACCACACGAAGCCCCAGCGCCAGTTGACGAAGCGGCCCGTCACCGAGCGCGGGTAGATCTTCTTGTGCTTCTGGTACAGCGAGACGATCTGGGCCGCGCTGTCGTCGGCCGGGGCCGCGGGGGCGGCGACGGTGGGGGTGGTCATGGGGCGATGCAGCGGTGGGTCTTCATACCCTGTCCTGTATCAAGACCCGTGCCACCCCGGCGCCGACAAAAAGGTTTGTCGGGACAAGGCCTTGGCATGGCGCCGAGCCTCGGCTGCCATTGACGTCAGCCACTGGGGCTGCCAATTTGGCAGAACTCGGCCAGGGTGGCAGGTGAGCTCAGGGCGCGAACTCGACGCTCATTGACGTGATGGTGTAGCGCCAGCAGGGCTGGCGGCCCTCGGGCCGCAGCCAGGCCACCTCGCCGGAGATCTCGATCACGACGCCGCCGTCAGCGGCAGCGCGGTCTTGTAGCGCACCTGCTTCAGCGCGAAGCTGGAGCGGATCTTCTCCACCTCCTTCATCGGCGAGAGCTGCTCGAGGATGAAGCGCTCCAGCGCCGCCATGTCGGGCACGGCCACGCGGATCAGGTAGTCGGCGTCGCCGGTCATCAGGTAGCACTCCATCACCTCGTCGCGCGCGCACACCTTCGATTCGAAGGACTCGAGCGCGGCGCGCGTCTGCTGCTTCAGGCTGATCGAGATGAACACATTCAGGTGCAGGCCCAGCTGCTGGGCATCGAGCAGGGCCACGTACTGGCGGATCAGCCCATGCGCCTCGAGCGCCTTCACGCGCGCCAGGCAGGGCGAGGGCGACAGGTGCACGCGCCGGGCCAGGGCGACGTTCGACAGCGAGGCATCGGCCTGCAGTTCGCGCAGGATGCGCAGATCGACGGCGTCCAGTTCCATGCGTGCTCCGCGGAGGGGTTGGTGCGGCATTTTGTGCCGCCGAATGCCCGCGCGGCAGTCGATTGCGGCAGCACATGCCGGCATGCCGAGCCTACAGTGCCGGGCGAAGGACACCCACCGATGAGCCACGCCATGCCTTCACCGCCCGCACCCGAACCCGACACCGACCCCCAGGAGACCGCCGAATGGCGCGACGCGCTGGCCTCGCTGCGGCAGGCCGGCGGGCCGCAGCGTGTGCGGCAGATCCTGGACGAACTGGCCGCCATGGCCCGCCAGCCCGACATCGGTTGGCAGCCGGTGCGCGGCACGCCCTATGTCAACACGATCCCGGTGTCGCAGCAGCCGGCCTTCCCGGGCGACCTGGCGATCGAGGAACGGCTGGCCTCGCTGATGCGCTGGAACGCGCTGGCGATGGTGGTGCGCGCCAACCAGGCGCATGGCGAACTGGGCGGGCACATCGCCAGCTACGCCAGCGCGGCCGACCTGTTCGAGGTCGGCTTCAACCACTTCTTTCGCGGCGCGGGCGAGGGCGGTGACGTTGGCGGCGGTGGTGACCTCGTCTTCTACCAGCCGCACTCGGCGCCGGGCGTCTATGCGCGGGCCTTCCTCGAAGGCCGCCTGACCGAGCGCGACCTGGCGCAGTACCGACAAGAGCTGTCGGCCAAGCGCGCGGGCGCGCAGGGCCTCAGCAGCTACCCGCACCCGTGGCTGATGCCGGACTTCTGGCAGTTCCCCACCGGCTCGATGGGCCTCGGCCCGATCAGCTCGATCTACCAGGCGCGCTTCATGCGCTACCTGCAGCACCGTGGGCTGCAGGACACGCGGGGCCGCAGGGTGTGGGGCGTGTTTGGCGACGGCGAGATGGACGAGCCCGAGAGCATGAGCGCACTCACGCTGGCCGCCCGCGAGCAGCTCGACAATCTCATCTGGGTCGTCAACTGCAACCTGCAGCGGCTCGACGGCCCGGTGCGCGGCAACGGCCGCATCATCGACGAGCTGGAGGCGCTGTTCACCGGTGCCGGCTGGCGCGTCATCAAGCTGGTGTGGGGCTCGGACTGGGACGGCCTGTTCGCCCGCGATGCGCAGGGCGCGCTGACGCGGGCTTTCGGCCAGACGGTGGACGGCCAGTTCCAGACCTTCGCCGCCAAGGACGGCCGCTACAACCGCGACCACTTCTTCGGCCAGAACCCCGAGCTGGCGGCGCTGGCCCAGGGCCTGACCGACGAGCAGATCGACCGCCTCAAGCGCGGCGGCCACGACCTGGTGAAGATCCACGCCGCCTACCACGCGGCGGTGCAGACGGTGGGCCGGCCCACCGTCGTGCTGGCGCAGACCAAGAAGGGCTACGGCATGGGCGTGGCCGGCCAGGGGCGCATGACGACGCACCAGCAGAAGAAGCTGGAACGCGACGACCTGATCGCCTTCCGCAACCGCTTCGACCTGCCGCTGTCGGACGAACAGGCCGCCGCGCTGGCCTTCGTGCGCCCCGCCGACGACAGCGCCGAGATGCGCTACCTGCAGGCGCGGCGGGCCGCGCTGGGCGGCCACGTGCCCAGCCGCCGCAGCCGTGCCGCCGCGGTGCCGGTGCCGCCGTTGGCGCGCTACGGCGAGTTCGCCACCCGCGCCGACGGCAAGGAGATGAGCACGACGATGGCCTTCGTGCGCATGCTGACCCAACTGCTGAAAGACCCGCAACTGGGCCCGCGCGTGGTGCCCATCGTCGCCGACGAGGCGCGCACCTTCGGCATGGCCAACCTGTTCAAGCAGGTGGGCATCTATTCGTCGTCGGGCCAGTGCTACGAGCCCGAGGACATCGGCTCGGTGCTCAGCTACCGCGAGGCCACCGACGGCCAGATCCTGGAAGAGGGCATCAGCGAGGCAGGGGCGCTCAGCAGCTGGACGGCCGCGGCCACCAGCTACTCGGTGCACGGCCAGGCCATGCTGCCGTTCTACATCTACTACTCGATGTTCGGCTTCCAGCGCGTGGGCGACCTCATCTGGGCGGCGGCCGACCAGCGCTCGCGCGGCTTCCTGCTGGGGGCCACCGCCGGGCGCACGACGCTGGGCGGCGAGGGCCTGCAGCACCAGGACGGCACGAGCCTGGTTCAGGCCTCGACGGTGCCCAACTGCCGCGCCTACGACCCGTGCTTCGCCGGCGAGTTCGCGGTGATCCTGGACCACGGCATGCGCGCGATGCTCGAGCGGCAGGAAGACGTCTTTTACTACGTCACCCTGATGAACGAGTCCTACGCGCAGCCCACGCTGCCGGATGGCGTGGAGGACGACATCGTGCGCGGCCTCTACCGTTTCGGCACCTACCCTGCCAACGACGCGCACGGCAGCGTCCGCTTGGTCGGCTCGGGCGCGATCCTGCGCGAGGCCATCGCGGCCGCCGAGTTACTGGCGGCCGACTGGCAGGTGCACGCCGAGGTGTGGAGCGCCACCAGCTACAGCGAGCTGGCGCGCGACGCCTGCGAGGTGGAGCGCTGGAACCGGCTGCACCCCACGCAGGCGCCGCGGCAGAGCCACCTGCAGCGCTGTCTGGGCGGCGACTTCCCCGTCGTGGCGGCGTCGGACTTCGTGCGCGCCTGGCCGCAGCTGATCGCCGGCCACGTGGCCGCGCCGATGGTGTCGCTCGGCACCGACGGCTTCGGCCGCAGCGACACGCGCGCCGCGCTGCGCCGCTTCTTCGAGGTCGACCGGCACCAGATCGTGCTGGCCGCGCTGACGGCGCTGCGCGCGCAGGGCCGGGTCGGCGCGGCGGTGTGCGCGCAGGCGATCGAGCGCTACGGCATCGAGGCCGAGCGCGGGTCGTCCTGGACCTGCTGAGCTCTTGCCAGTTCGGTTCGACTAGCCCTTCCAGGGCGGTGCCGCGACGCGGCTGGTCTCTCCCGGGATGGCGTCGAAGCCGCCGTCCTGCCAGCGCCTGGCGGCGTCGGCGATGCGCTCGCGGTCGGTCGAGACGAAGTTCCACCACATGCGCACCGGCTGCTCCAGCGCCGCGCCGCCCACCACCACGACGTGGGCGCCGGTCGGCCCGGCCCGCAGCCGGGCACCGCGGCCGTCGGCCAGCACGGCCATCTCCCGCGCCGGCAGCGCCTCGCCGTCGACGACCAGGCCGTGCTCCGGTGCATAAATCGCCATCTCGGCGGCCAGCGCAGGCAGGGTCCAGTCGGCGTCGGCGGGCAGGCGGACGTCCAGGTACAGCGTGGGCGAGGCGCTGCGCACGGGGCTGCGCACGCCGAAGGCCTCGCCCACCAGCACGCGCACCTGCCCGCCGCCGGGCAGGGCCACCGTCGGCAGCGCCGACGCGGCGACATGCTGGAACGACGGCTCGGCGGTCTCCTGCGCGGGCGGCAGCGCCACCCACAGCTGCAGGCCGTGCAGGCGGCGCGCCTGGCCGCGCTGGTCGTCGGGCACGCGCTCGCTGTGCACCACGCCGCGGCCGGCGGTCATCCAGTTGATCGCGCCGGGCGCGATGGTCTGCACCGTGCCCAGGCTGTCGCGGTGCAGGAAACCGCCCTCGAACAGGTAGGTCACGGTGGCCAGGCCGATGTGCGGGTGCGGGCCGACGTCGCTGTCCACTTCGGGCGGCAGCGTCACCGGGCCGATGTGGTCGAAGAAGACGAAGGGGCCGACCGCGCGCCGCCTGGCGTCGGGCAGCACGCGGCGGACCTGCAGTCCGCCGGCCAGGTCGCTCAGTTTGCCGGTCAGGCGTTGCGTCGCATGCATCGGGGCTCCTTCTGCGGCCGCAGGGCTGGGCGGGT
>NZ_MWLO01000001.1 GCF_002198735.1 Ideonella sp. A 288 | reverse complement strand
ATGGCAACACCTCCGAGCATCGATTCGCGATGAAGAGAGTGTATTAATGTTCCGTTACTTGCGTGTCAACGTACTAGCCGTCACAAACACCATGGCCCAGGGTGCAACGCAAGACTGCAGCCGGCCCAGCGCCGGTCGACGCGTCAGTGTTGCGCCATCGGAATCAGGGCCAACCCTGAGGACGCAGCCACCAGCGCATCTTGTGAACGCCTAACGGCAGGCCGGAACGGCATAGAGCCCGGGTGAGCCGGGTTGAGACTGCGGAATGTCAACGCGGTCAATGGCCTGCTCCACGCTTCGACGGATTAACAAAAAGGTCGGCACGTGGCTCAGATCGGTGCCGGCGTCAACACGTGGCCAGCCGTTGACTTACGGCCATGCTGGGCTAGCACCGTCGAAGGAGATTGCCATCAATACCTCTTCGATAACGCCGGACGCAAAGAGCGGCAACGCCGTCGCAGCGAACTTGAGACGCCACTCGCCGATTGGCTCTAGCGTCGCCGCGCCCGCGACAATCGCCGTCCAACCGGTCCCGTTAGCACGCCGGGTGCTGACCACACCGAGTGAGTCAAGTTGCGCAGCGCCGCCATCTAGTTCGAGGGCCGGCGCCGGTGGAGCGAACCTCAGATACTCGATATCGATGGGCGTGACAGCATCGCGGAATCGCACCAACAACTCCAGCTGCGTCACGCGCAGGTGATCGAGATTGGGCGGAAAGTCACCGCGCCTTAGTCGAATCTTTGCAACCACTGGCGCTGCGCCTGCATTGCACAGGTCATACCAAGTATCGGGAAACTCTTGGCGAAGTGAGAAGACCCGAGTACCGCCGCGCCGCGCCGGCAAATTCTCGATCACCTTTTTTCGCAAAGTCGGGCTCGATAGCGCAGTGTATTCGAACGTCACCAGAACGTCTGCCAGCGACTCATAGTCAAAAGAATTGGCAGCACGCGGCAGATCGAACGTCCAGCGAGCATCGAGGCCAGAATCCTCAAAGACAAAACGCAACTCGGGCTGCGCCTCGAGGTCGAACTGGCCGGTGGAATCCACCGGCGCGGTAAAGGCGACCTCCTCGTAGCCGCGGCGCACCGTCACAGCCGCAAATTCGTCCCCGTTGGAAATGACGACCTGCGACACGCCAGAGTTCGACAAGGTCGCGCGAATGCCGGAATTCGGAGGAATCAACGCGATAACTGTCATTCGGACGCGGCGCACCAATCGTAGGTAGTGGCCGGGAAACTTGCTATCGAGAATCGACATCGGTGTTTCGAACACCATGCGGCCGGTTCTAGACAATTGCGCGAATGCCAGCGGGTCGAGCCGCGCGAGAGACACTGTCTCCGTGAGTTCGTGTTTGCGCTGATTCTTCAAGAACGCATACTGATCGAGTTGATACAGATCTCGAAGCAGGTTTGCCGCGCCCGTAAGTCCACGCAGTGAGTCGCTCACGTTCGCAGCCGAGTTGACGTTAGGAGAACTGTCCGCACTCATACGGTTGACGTAGTCACGCTTGATGAGACCCTGCGGCACTTCCTGTCGTACAAATGCGAGTTGCGATTCGGCCATGCGCGCGAGTTGAGTCGCCTGCTGCAGGAAGAAGCGATACGTGCCCTGGAGCACACCGGCCATCCACTCGTACAACGCTTGGTTGGCAAAGCTCTTGGTGGTGAGCGTTGTGACGATCTGCGCGGCGAATGCGGCCTGCAGGTTAGAGATCTGCTGTTCGACCTGAGCGCCCTGCACCCTCAACGTGGCTGTTAGCATCTGCTGATTGCCGATCTGCACGTCGCGCCGGGAATCGCGTAGATTGTTTGCCCAGGTCTGCGCGCGCCTTTCGAAGTCGGACCGTGTCGACGCGGCCTGCGCGAACGTGCCGGCCGCATCCGCCTGCGCCGTCGCGATCGTAGAAGACGCCTCTGCGCCAAACGTCAGAATGTCCTTCACCCAGCCTGCCGGAGTCGCCGCGTACCTAACAGTTGTCGAGATGGCGGCGGACTGCTTCAAGCCGAAACTGGCCCACTGCGCTGCCAGGCCTGCGATCTCCCAGTCGTTCAGGCCATCGCGAAGGAGTTGCCCCCAAGTGTCCACCTGATTCTGCGATCGATCGCGCTGAAGGATGGCCACGCCGAGTTCCTGTGTCGCCTGCTCGACTTGGACAGCCTTCAGCCGTTCGCCCGCATTAGCCAGCGCCAGGTCGCGGCGCGCACTCATGGTTTCGTAGCGCTTTCGCTCTGCAGCGTCAATGTAGTTCAACATAGTCGACTCGAGTTGCCGTGCGATCTCCAGCAACTGCTTGGCGCGATCGACCAGAGTCTGGTAGCGATATGGCAGTGGATTCAGCGTACGGCCGCCCGCGGCGGCATCAGCGGGCGACAGTGACTTCGCACCACCCACCGGCGCAACCTCCAATTCATTGCCCGCAATGTCCAGGCAGTTCCGCAGACGAAAGAGGGCTAGCTCGATACGCCGCTTCAATTCAAGATGCTGCGAAGAGACGGGTATGCAGTAAGAAAACTGCGGCAATGGCACAGAACGTGGCGGACGGCGGTGCCCGAATGAGCCATGGATGTCGATGAGATCGAGATTGGCGAGGATCAGCTTCTGGACCTCCGGCAGGACGATCAGATGCGCCGCGCTCTCCATAGAATCTTCGTTGTCGATCCGCGCCGCGAACGACTCTGACGAATTCTGCGATTGCTCACGTGCGGTAAGCAGAAGCTCGCGAACAGCAGAGATCTTGAGTGCATCGGTCTGATCCTTCGCGACGGTTGCGCGAATCTGCGCGATCAATTCATTGAGCTGTAGGGCATCATCGACCTCAGAAAGGGCGCGCAGATCGGACACCAACTGGGCGATGCCGGCATTGACAGCCACCTCCGCGATGAGCGCCGCGATGGCCTCGGCGCATCCGTCGAGCGCGATGGCGAAAGGGTGGCCCCTTAGCAGCGCAAGCGCACTGATATACAGCTCACGTGCCGGAGCGAGCGATTCGGCGTTGGCGTAGGCGAACTTAGAATCCCCATAGTCGGTGAGCAGGCGCACAACTGTGGTCACCGTGAAGCGGTTGTAGGCTCCAGCTCGGCGCCGAGCGACGGCATGTCCATCGAGCGGATCGAACGCAGGGTCTTGCCGATCGGCCAGTGCACCTTCTGCGTCCAGCGACAGGAAGCGGGTCTGCGGGATGAGTTCGTCGCCGGCGAGCCGCGCAACTCGTTGCATCCAGTGCAGCGCCGCTGCGTAGTCCCCGGCGCTCTGCAGGCGCAGCACGATCTCGACGATCAAGAAGTAGTAGGCCTCCTCCAGATAACCCTGGTGGTGAGGACGATTGGCGCGATTGTCTTCGAAGGCCCGCAGGCTATCGGCTGCAACCACGGCACTCGGCAACAGTTCGAACTGCGCCCCGGACTCGTCCAAGCGATAAGGCGCGGCAAGATGCGGTTTGAACCGCTGATTCGAGGGTCTCGCGATGACTGTCGAGTGAGTCGTCTTCAACTGCGCGTAGAACGTGCAGCCGTCGCCGAGCACCGCGATTGCAGACGGCTGCCGCAATCCGGCAAACCGCCCCGCGACCAGTCCCCGCACCGTCACACCCGAGCCCAGCGTGAGATCGGGCCTTTGCTCCGCGACGGCGATGTTCAACTGATCGATGTGCGCGAGCGCGCCCGCACGCGGCTCATTGACGCATTTTGCGATAATGAAGGGCATACCATCGCCGGCAAAGTCACCAACCGACCAGTATGAAACGGGCGAGTCCGTCGCCACGAATTGAGCTGAGTTCCAACCGCCAGACTCGAACTTGAAAAAGCGAATGCTCGCTGAGTCGTCGGCGAACGCAACTTCTTGCGTACCATCGCCGTCGAAATCCGCGGCCAGCAACTTCGGCATACCCGTGATTGCGCCGACGTCAAGACTGGAAATGCTTCGCCACCGACCAGCTTGAAACTGCAACGTCCAGAAGCGTCCCGTCGCGAGCGCCGCCGCCCCGACCTCCTGCATGAGGAGTTGATCTGTGCGGCTGCCTTCCTGGAACCTGCCGGCGCATATGACGCCACCGGACAACCCCGGGCCAATGGCGAAGTCCACGCCCGCCTCCGCCGCGCTGACCTGTTGCAACACACCATTGACCATACCGAACACGGCGATGTTCGTAATCTCGAGGTTGGTGCGCAGGTCTTGAAAAGCCACAAGGATCTCGTCGCGTTGCGACTGGGTGAAACGACCGACCACGCAAGCCCGCGTAGTCATCCGCGCCGTCTCCTGCCACAGCTGCGATCCTGTGGCCACGTTGTCAATGCTACCGAGCGAAATCCACGATGCACTGGCCCGGTCCCACTTCTTGACGAAGAAATCCATCCACGACGTGTAGATGCTTCCTGGCTTGGCGTTGGCTTCGGTCAACGCTGCCACTTCAACCACTCCGTCGCCATCGAAGTCTCCGGTAACGGCGAAATACAGGGTATGATTCCTGTTAGTCAGCGTGACGTCGAGAACCTGCGACGCAGGGCGATGGCCGAGTGGAAGCCAGGTCGCGCGCGGGCCGACCATCACCAACTTCATGGCCCAGAATCCCTCTGCACCCGCGAAAGCCAGCAGCTCGTCTACTCCGTCGTTGTCCACGTCAGCAGCGAGCACGTAACGCCCTTCTGGCACCGCACGCAGACTGCCATTGTTGTCGCAGGCAAAGGTGGCGCCATTGACCGGCGCGATGCCGTACGGACTACTCTGGCCCAGCCGCTGCCACAGGGGTTGGCTGCTTGTCATGCGGAAGCGGCCGGCCCAACCGGTCGCATTCTGGTCAATGCGACGCGAGTAGTTCGTCAGCTCGTCCGCCTCGATACTGACTGTAGGCCCTGTGCTGCGTCCACCGGGGCTAACTGTCACTGCGAAGAATGTGTTCAGGTTGTTCGGCAGCTCAAGTGCGATTGGGCCTTCCCACGAGCCCGACATCTGAAGCAAGTCCTCGTCGGGCACACTCACCTCGGGCAGTCGCATGCGCCACAAATCCAGTGAGCGAGTGGAGGCCACCGTCGAAGTGGTCAGCACGACAAAGTAGTCGCCACAGGTTGCGCCGCCGGCCACTTCGCCGATGTCCTGCATAGCGGGGATCTGTCGCCACCAGCTTTGATCGCCGCTGTCGTCTGGCTTCTCGATCACCACAGACCAGTAGAAGCGGTGCCCGTCTCGGCCAACCGTGCCTGCCAATAGATAGCCGGCCGATCGAGCACCGCCAGCAGGTGCCGCCAACTCGTATGTTCCGGCTGCGAGCAGCTCAAGGCTCGCGACATCGTTGATGTAGGCGGCGAAGCCCCGGTAGATGTCGGCCGCGTCACTTGGCGAGATGGGGTCTGCGTCACGAAGCCGTTGCAAGGCGTCCGCGAAGCCGGGGCTCGGATCGACGAGCAGCGATGGCCGCAACAGGTCCTCCGGATATATGAACGCGAGCACCGCGGACAACCATGTGTCATAGCTGCCAAGCCAACGCCAGATCGAGTCGAAGTCCGCGGCGGCTATGGTCCATGCAGGGTTGTTCAACAGGCCGTTGCGGATGCCAAACAGCAGACTTTGCAGGGTTTCGATGGCCTGCGACACCCGCGTCGTTCGCCGACAGCTGCCGGCCGCGAAGTCGAGTTGGAACTTGTCGATCAGCGCGTCAACCTTTGCGGCCGTATACACGCCGCCCGCGCCTGTTAAGCTCACGAGCCCGTCGCGCAAGCTTGGGAGCAGACGTGCTTCAAAGGCGATGATGCGCGCGGACAGGTCCTCGTCGAGGCTTGCGATGGCTTGAGCGCGGAAACGCAGTATGTCCTCCCACAACACGCGCTCGGAGCCCTCGGCGAGTCGCGGCCGTTCCAGCCACACAGGATCATCGGCGACGCCATCACGTGTCCGCATGCGAAACTTCGCTGAGTCCAGCACCAACTGACCATCGTGCGCCGCATTTGCCGCTTCCTGACGCACCCATTCCGGCCAGAAGCCCACTCGCTTGATGTGCGAAAGAACGATTCGGCGCACGGTTGCCGTCTCGACGCTGGTGACCGGCTCATTCCGCTCCAGCGATTCACCGTGCGCTACCAGCGTGCTCACGTCTTCCGCAGAGATCCCGAAGCTTGCGAGTTCCGCAGAAACATCCTGGCGCGCAAGGGCGGCATCACGGAGTCGTTTCAACGCGGGGAAGTCCAGCGCGTTGCCATCCACCTGAAAGCCGAACGGTGGCAACGGAATCGCCGATCCGGGAATAAAACTCTGCGTGGTCGCCAACTCAGCGAAGAGGTCCTTGAAGCGCTGAGCGACCGGCACTGCAACGCGTGCGGTGAGCTGATTAGCAACAAAATCCTCCGCGAACTGCATCTCCGTGCGCCTCCGCACCAGGAAATCGATCGGCCGCCATAACGTGATGTCGTCGTTAGGGAGAGCGACCACGCGATCGAACAAATCGACCTCGTTGATCAAGTCTGGGTCGATGATCGGAATAGCGCCGAGCGGCCGTGCGGATGATGCATCGAGCTCGGTCCAGCGCAGGCGCAGCACCTCGCGGCGCACCGCGACTGCGCGGCATGGCACCGCAACTACCTGCAGCGGATCGATCAAGGTGCTGCGCAGCCCGAAATACGATTGCAGCCACTCTTCGGTGACCGCACCCGCCGCATTGAGTGGCGCGGCGATATCTCGAAAGACATCATCGAAGATCTGCGTGCCCTGCGGCGTGTTGGGCCCCAAGCCTTTGGTGAATATGAACGCAGCTTTCTTATCGGCTGGAGCATTGGCCAACTGACGCATTTCGTCGTAGGTCAGATCGAGGTACTGCAACAACTCTATGTACGCGGCCTCGCGATACCACAGGGGCGAACCAGTGGCCTCGACGGTGCGCCCAAGTAGCGCGAAATGCTTGCGCAGCACTTCTACAGCTATTCGAACCTGCGACACCTTTTGTTCAGTGCTGTCGCAGCTGGCTGGCAGGTCGCGCAATGGCTGCAGCAGCGTGTTCTGCAAGAAGGAGACATCGAAGCTGACACCGTTGTACCGCGCGACACGCAGGGTGAAACGCAGCAAGTGCGCCAGATACGCCTGCGGACTCGTGGCCGAGGCGCAGTCGCAACTACAGGTCAGCCGGAACAGATCCGTGAACTCGCTACTGGTTGCGCCACCGGCAGTCTTGTCGAGTCGTTTCAGTGCCACGCGATTGGCAAGCTCGATGACAGCATAGGATGCACGCGAACGCAGGCGCTCCACTTCGGGCAGTGTCGCCAGTTCTCCCAATGCTTCAATCAGATCCACCGCCGGGCGATGCGCCAGGTCCGCGACGCCGTTGAAGCCCGCGCGGGAAAGTCGCGCCAAAGTCTTGAGCGGCGCACCGGTGACGGAAAGGCTGACCAAGGCGTTGAGCCTGGCGGCCTCAGCACCCAGGTTCTCATCTGCTACAAGCTTGCGCGGTACACCGCCGGCGGCACGCAGATTGCCCACAGTGCGCAGTTCCAGGCGCGCCAGCTCATCCAGCAACTTGGGTGACAGGGGCGGCTCGAGTGCGTCGCCGATACTCGCCAGCGCGTCGGCGGCTGGCGGCAGCAAGAGTTGAACCTCAGTTTGTGGCTCGGTGCCGGCTACGAGAGACTTGCAGGCAAGCGAATCTCGCAGATCATTCGTCACGTACGCGCAGACTTCGCGGCGTGTTGCGGCATCGCCCGATGCGCCGCCCCTGAAGTCCAGTTCGTAGCGACCCTGATCGTCGGTGGTAGCCACCGCAAGCAGTTGTCGCGGTCCAGTGGGGAGGGATAGGTGCACTGCTACAAACACACCCCCCGCCGGCCGTTTGTCGTGGTGCAACACCGTGCCGCGCAACTGCTGTCGTGCGCTCAGATCGACATAGATGTGCATCGGACCGCTGTTTGCTTTCCAGCGGCGAAAGTTGCGCGTCTCCAGCTCATGTTTTTGCTCTGGCCCGAAGCTGATGCGAAAGAAGACGTAGGCCTCAGGATCCTTCTCCAGGATGGAGTTCCATACCGAATCGTCAAGCAAGAATTCGAAGCCGCCAGTCTGACCTGTCCGTACTTCCGAAAAATATTGAATCGGCTCGCGACCGACATTGACCAGGGCACTGACAGCAGCGTCGGGTACTGCGGCGTGCGTGTCGCGCTCCAGGACGAATCCGGCGATTCGCATGGGTGTTGGCTTCATATCTACTTTCAGTAGTGAACTAGAAGTTTGGAGACAACAACGCTCAATGCTCGCGACGAAGTAGTCAGTGGATTTCGACCAGACCGAGGGCTCCGAATCTTCACCGTTGGGTTGTTTTTCGTGCCATGTGGTCTGCTAAGGCGACGTTGGCATTGTCCCAGGGGATGCGCAGTGCACTGATTTGGAATGCGCCTGGAAGGCGTAAATCCTTACTGCAGGCCAGCTCTGGCAAGGACTTGCAACGCTGGACTAACGATCCATCCTGTTCAGCAACTACGCGAGGAGGATTTCGTCTTGTCCGCCACATTAGCTTTGATAGCGCGCAGGAGCTGTAGGTACTCGCTACTGCATTGGGGGCGGTAGACTGCCCGATGACGGATCCGCTGGCGATGCCGGTGCCGCTTGCAATAATCTTGGCTGGTCGCCCTTGACTTAGTGCAAGAAAAGAACTAGGTCCGTGTCTCATCGGGGTGTATAAAGCTATTGTAAGCATCAGGGTCGTAAACAATAAATAGTCCAAGCACGGTGCCAACGAAGCGAGCGACAAACGCTGCGGCAGATGTTATTGCACCTCTCACTACGACTGCATATGGGCGTAGTGCAGAACCGACTCTGAGGGCAGATTGGCTGAGACTCATCCAATACAGGCGGACTCCGATGGCAATAGTTGATCCAACACCCGCCAGCGTCCGAGGTAATTCGCGAACTCGATTCGCGTAATCTCTCCATCTATCAGTGTCTTCAAGGGCCTCTGGAATAACTTGCCTTCCAGTGCCAATTAGCCTTTCCGAGAATGTAGTTGCCCGGTCGAGTTCAGTGATCCTGAAGTCGGCAAGCCTGTTCGGAAAACTTGCCCTGAGTTCGTTTGCCCGCTCCACTGTCTCATCAAGAGTCGCGGCTATTCTCACTGCCGTGTTTATGAAAGGTGAGCTAGCTTCCTCAATCTCTTTGGCGGCGCCGGAGTCTTCAGCTGAGAGTTCTGTCAATGCCTCACGAACTTCTGAAACGCTTTTGCGAATTGCAGTAGCTGATTGTTGAATGTTCATAATGTGTTTATAGGGCTCCCCACTATCCTTCCACGCTGTCGCTCCCTGAGCCTCCCCAAGAGCCATATCCTGAGAGGCCTGTGTTATCGCGTGAGATACACTCCCCTCAGATAGTGTGGTTTGAAGTCGATTAATTGAATCGACTACCTCCTGAGCAAGATCGGTCTCCTGAGTTCCTTCCGGATCCACAAACCTAGCAGGATTGTTATGACAATACTGAAAACTACTCCACGAAAGAAGCTGAGTGTTGATATCATCCCCGTCTCTGTGAAGGCTCTTTGTTGTCGAGGGATCGCAACTTATCCATCGCGCAATATAGCTCGCAAATAGTCTGGCATCGTGGTAGCCCAATCCATTTTCCTCATCACGTTCCTTTCCAGTGAATCGGAAGCGCTTCCGGCCAAAGCTCCCAAAGCTGGTTTCCCCAAATGGGGAGTACTCTTCTCGATTGATCCATTCGCCGCCATCTGCCACCACCACGATGCTGCTGCCCAGGTGATCACCAAGGTGGTACTGCACCGCATGCTCCGCGGCCCCGTCTTTGGCGAAAGCCGGGCCAATTCGAACTATGGCGATGCGGCTTTTGCCATCACTGATATGCAACGAACAATTTTCTGCTCGCTCGCTGCCATCCAGCTTCTGTTCGGTGTGATGCTCAAAGGATGCACCCAAGAATGTTGTCGTTCGGTATGCGTCACCGCCATTGACCACGAGCTTCTTTATCCTCATTCCCATCGCGTCGTAGAGGTAGAGCGCGAAAGTCGTGGGCTGGCTCGTACCGGTGTGCTTGCGGAAGACCTTCATCCGGTCCGCGTGGTCCCATTCGAAGGTGCGCTCGGTATGCTCGCGCACCATGTTGCCGCTGGCGTCGTACCAGTGGCTCTGTGTCACGACAGGTGGCGTGGGTCGCCCGCTTGCCCGGCTCTCCATGTGTGTAAGTCGATTGCTGGGGGCGCCGACCCAGTCTCCGGACATGTGCTGCCCCACCTCGCTGCGCCATGCGTCAGGGGCGCGGCCGTCCATGCCGAATCGACGTGACCAAGCCATCTGCCACCCGCCACCAGGGCCAGGGGTGTAACGCTGGTGGCGCATGGCAAGCATATTCCCGGCGGCGTCGTAGTCGTATTCTTCGGCATAGGGTGAGCAAAGATTCGGCGCATTGTCCTGGTCGGCCACGCCTTGATTGCCGCTGTTGTATCCACCTCCCGGCAGGTCGGCCCAGGGCCGCAGGCTGTCATAGCTTGCGGCGTCGCGGCCGGTGGCAGATGTCAGGCGATACAGTGGGTCGTAAGTGAAACGCCGCAGCAGCGCGTCGCCGCTGCTCAGCAAGCTCCGCAGGTCGCCGGCCTGAAGCAGCGCGTCGGGGTGTCTGGCCACGCCGCAGCCAGGGGTGAGGTCCTGCATGCTCAAGATGTTGCCGGCCAGGTCGTAACGGTAGGCAATGTCCTGCAGCGGCGCACCGCGCAGCGCATAGCCCGGCGAATCGGCAGGCAAGGTGGGGTCGGGCCCCCAGCGCTCCGTGCGCATCCGCGCTAGCCGGAAGGTCAACGGGTCGTGGGCATACCGCGTGAGGATGCCGTTGCCGTAGGCGACCAGGGTGCGCTGGCCCTTGGCGTCGTAGGCGAGACGCTGCACGAAGGGCTGGATGAGACCTCGGTCGTTGGCGTCCAGCGGGCCCAACAGGGCGACCGCCTCCAGCGCTCCGGCACGGTTGTAGGTGGGCCGCAACCGGTAGCGCTCGCCGTTGGCGGCCTGCGGGTAATCTGACCAGACGATGCGGTTGAGTGCGTCGTAGGCGCTGCGCGAATCGAGGGCGGGCGCAAGCGCAGCGTCGACCGACGCGCTGTCCCAGTCGACGCTCGGAGCCGGCAGCGCCCAGGTACGCTGGGCTGCGGGCAGGGCGAGTTCAGCGCGGTAGGGCGCAAGCAGGAAATCGTCCGACAACACACGGCGCGTGGTCTGGAGTGGGTTGCCCTTGAAGTCGCAGGCGGCGAGCTCGACGCGCCCGGCCTCGTCGTCATGCCGGACCAACTGGCCCAGCCGGTTGGTTGCCGCAGCGGTGGCGGAAAAGGCCGGGTCGTCGCCGTACGAGAGGCGCTCGCGCAGCGTCAGTGCCTCGGCCTGCGCATCGCGTGCCCAGAGGCGCACGGGACGGTGGAGTGCATCACTGGAGCGGAGTTGGAGCGCGCCCTTGGCGTCGCGGTGCTCGATGGCGTTTCCGGCAGCGTCCCACACAGTCCATTGGCTTCCGGCATCGATGCTGAGCGTGTGCAGGGGATGGTTCGCCAGGTCGTACAGGTACCCAAAGGCCAGGCGGCCCAATGCGTCGCGGATTCCCGTCAGGTTGCCCTGGATGTCATAGGTGGAGCGGGTGACGTGGTCTTCGAGCGGGGGCAGATTTCCCCCTGCGTCCGGAGGGCCTCGGTGCCGCGCGACGGCGCGCACGGTGCGACCCAGCCCATCTACCTCTGCGCTGGCAGGGGTGTTGTAGTGCTGCCGGTAGCGGCCGTGCGGCTCTTGGCCAGCATGGGTGCGGCCGGCATTGTCATTGGCATCGTAGGTGTAGGCCTCCCAGGGAGTGGGCGAGAACTTGTCGGAATCGAGCGGGCCGAGCGGCGGGTCGGCAAGGTTGCCAGGGATGCCGTGGATGACGCACTGCTCGGACCCGTCTGGGTTCAATGTGCGCACGACGCGACCGATCGCGTCATAGAACATGTCGACCTTGCGTCCGAGCAGGGCGCCAGTGGTCGGGCGGTAGGCCCAGCCGGTGTCGAAGAAGGGCTCGAACTTCTCGACGACACGGCCCTTGTCGTCATAGCGCTGCCAGCCGCTGACGGTGACATTGGGCTCACTCGCGTCATCGTTCACTGTTCCATGGAACGCGTCGCGGGACGTGGTGTCGTCCTGCTCGAGTGGAAGAACGTCACCGCCGAACCGCGCATCCCCGAATCGCACGGCCTCGCCCAGCGTCCGGGTCTGCAGCAGGCGGCCAAACCCATCGGAGTACTCTCGGGCTTCGATGGTCTCGCCGGTGTCGGCCGGGTCAGTATCGTGGTAGACGCGGCGCACCGCTCGAACGTACGCTGGCTGGGGCGCAGACGCGGGGCTTGCAAGACGCGAATCGTGGAAGGCGCGCAAGGCGTATTCCATCCGGACGCTGGGTTCCTGATCGTCACCTTCAAGGGCGCCCACCTTGCCACGCACGAACGTGGCCGCGACAAGGCCGCCCGGCGAATACCGTACCTCGATCACGTTCTGGTTCGGGTCGGTGACCACGGCGGGCAGCAGCAAGCGCAGGTTGTAGTCGGCCTGGGTGACCAACCCGGTTGGCCCGGTGATGCGCTGTGGAAGCAGGCGGAATCGGTAGTCTTCGATTGCGATCAGCGTGGTGTGCCCCATCGGGTCACGCTGCGCCAGCAGCAGGCCGCATTCCCTGGGCGGTGGCGCGGCTTGCTGGAAATCGAAACTGCTGCGGGCGGCCTGGGTGTACCACCCCCCCGCATATGGGGAAGCCGCATCCGCAGCGTGAAAGGTGTAGCCGGCCGTTTTTGGCAAACGGGTCGCGAACTCGGCGGGGTAGGCGCCTGCGCCGCTGAATGGCGAGGTCGGATCGAGGTAGGGTGGCCGCTGGCCAGCATACGCGGCTTGCAGGATTTCCTCTGTGAGCACCAGCGCTTCACTACGCACCGCGACGCCGTGTCTACCCAACAAGCCATAGGCCAACCCCTCGAAAGGTGCACCGTCGTAAAAGGTTAGACCTTCGGCGAACAGGCGCTTGGGCGTTGCGTCGCCTTCATTGACGCCAATGAGATCGGCGATGCGGCGGCCATTCGTCTGAGTCACTTCATAACTGCGGGTGCGGATGACTCGGTCAGCAATGTATGGGCCCGCCGTCGGTGGAGCGGCATAGCGCGTGAGAGTCAGCGTGCACAGAAAGTCAGCACCTGCCGCGTCGCTCCAATGCCGCCAACCCCGTGGGCAGGCGACAACAAGTTGGCGTTGGGGCTGCCCGTACGCGTCGAAGTCACTCGTAAAGGTGTAGTGCGACATCGGATCGTCGCCGCGCTCCCACTGCGTGGTGCGCTGGGCAACGCCGTGCCCAAAGAAGATGCGCTTGCGGTTCGCGGCGCCCAACGGTGCGTCGATCTCGCGCAATGCGTAAGCGTGCTCGGTGACCGTGTAGGGCCGATCCTGCAGCGCCGAGCCGTCGAGCGCGTAGGTCTCGACACGCAGCGTGTTGCCACGCAATGCGCGCAAGGCGTCACGCTGGATGCTACGTGGCAAGGGCGCCAGGAAAGAGTCGATGCCGGCCGTGTGACTTGTTGGCACAGGGTTCGGGGCCTCTGGGAGGTACTGCAGCGCATCGTTGCGGGCATCGCCCGACCAGCACTCGCCCGACCCATCGTACTCGGACCATGGGCCGCCTTCGGTCGGGTCAACCGGCCCCAGATGAAACCAGGTTCGGGTCAGCACGGGCGGCACATAACTTCGCTGCGACAACAGAGAGGCGAGCGTCGCATCGTTCCCGGGAACCCGGCGGCCAGCAAACCCATCGAATACTCGGGTATCGATCCTGTCAACGGTGCCGAAGCCCCGGTACTCGCGCTCCTGGCCATCCCAATGGCCATCGTAGTAGCGGTACTCCGTCGTCAATTCCCCGTTGGAAATGAGATCAGACACCGTGACGCGCTCCACGACTTGCACAGGAAACGGCAGCGTAGTTCGCCAACGGGTTTCGGGCCTGACCTGGTCGCGAAGATAGGAGCGTGTCGAGGATGCGTAGGTCACTTGGGTGACGGCGCCGAGGTTGTTCTCCATCCTCGTGAGCAGATAGGGCTTCACACCTCCGGTGAAATCGAGAAAGTAGTGCTGCGGAGATCCATCGCTGGCAGCGTCGCGCGTCCAGAGCAGGCCCGGAACTCCTGTGCCCAAGATGTCGGACAACCGCACGGTCACCATCGAGTTCACTGGCGGTGTGCCGGCAATCCTCAACGGGGTACTCCAGCCGTTACCGGTGCGGTTGAGCCAGAGGGTGACTTCGCGGTCGGCAACATAGATGAGATCGGCGAGGCCGTCGCCATCGACGTCGCCGATAAGCACTCTTTGCGGATCGAACTGGTACGGCAGTCCCTGTGGAATCTCCATCGTCAAGCGCTCGCCGAATCGACCGTACCCCAGGTTCGGCCAGTAGTCGACGCGGCCCTGGTGAACCACCGCGATATCCTGCAAGCCGTCACCGGACAGGTCGCAGAGCTTCACACGCTGATCCGCGAAGCTCACGTTCGGAAAGACCTCGGGCGCGCCGCGCTGGAAGCGGGCTGTACGCTCGGGGGAAAAGCCTTCAGTGGCGTCGTTGAAGTAGCACTCGAAAGAGGTGCCCGATCGCAGCACGTCGGTAATGCCATCACCCGTGAGGTCGATCAGGCGAACCTCGGCGTCCTCAAGATTGAATGTTGGCGCTTGAGCAAAGCGATGGAACGACTTGCGGTCGAAGCCCGCGTTGAAGTCGAGCGGGTAGTAGCCAGAGAGACCGGCGGTGGTGACCAGCAGGTCCGCTCTGCCATCGCCATCGGCGTCGAGAAGTTGGACGCCGTGGTCAGAAAGCTTCAGGCCTGCGGGTACCTGGCCAATGCTGCGGGGCATGTCGAATCGACCGTCGCCCAGATTGCGCCAGTATCGCGGCGATTCACCGCTCAATTCGAGGATGTCCGGTAGGCCGTTGCCAAACAGATCGACAAGTTCGAGGTCGGGATTCGCGAGCGAAGTTGTCGGCAACCCTCTGCCCTGGAGCGTGATGAAGCGCCGCTTGTCAGGGGTAAAGCTGGAGTAGCCGAAGTCGAGCGGCGGCAGCTCGCGCACGCCGACGCCGCGGTCATCGAAGCCGATGATGTTGACGCGTGCGAGCAACGATGCGCCATTGCTCGAGCCGGGATCGGCTTCACCTCGGCGCTCGTCGGCATAGACAAGTTCGTAGGCGTGGACGAGCAAGTCGTCGTTTCTGTCGGCAGTTGGGTGCGTTCGCACGACGATCCATTTGCAACGTCGGCGGGTTCGGATCTCGAATCCGGCGCGGTAGTCGGAGAACGGATCGGGGCGGGAGACGAGTGGCGCGACCTCTGGCGCAACGCTCGGAGCTGTTGAACTGTCCTCTTGATTCACCGGCTGGTCGTAGACGAATTCGACCGAAACCAGAAATTGATCCGGCCCACGTTCTGGCAAGTCGACATAGCGAATCCGTGAGAGGTAGAGCTGCGCACCGTTGTGGCCACGTGTCTGATCGTTGTCGCGCAGGTAGTCGTACGCGATGCGGTTGCCGAAGGTATCTGTCGTTTCGGTGAGGCGCCATGCAAAGATGCGCTCTGCGTCGTCCGGGTCGGATATGACGCATGGGGACGTAGCAGTCGATGTGGGTGAGCGGCCGTAGGTGCTTGTCAGGCCGTCTTTCGTCTGGACGACCCAGTGATCGCCCGACTTGGTATGCCGTGTGATATTGGCAAACAGGCCCTCGGTGCGGGGTCGGTACTGGGTCTCACCAGCCACCTGATCGTTGCGTACCTCGACGAGGTCCTCTGCACCAGAGAGCACAAAGGTGTCCCCGCCCCCTTCGCCCAGAACCCGGTAGCGGGGAATGCGCTTGGAGGTCAGCCGAGATACGCCAGGAACACTCAGGGACCACCCCAGTCCGAACGGGCCATTTCCGCCACCGGTGCTAAACCCGAGAGATAGCGAAGGCTTGAATCCATTCCGTCCTGCTGGCAACGCTATCGGGACTGAAAAATTGCCCGTTCCAGTGTGAAGGTCGGCGTCGAACTTCTCCCCCGGCCCTTTGACAGCTCCACCGCCCTTGGGCAAGGAGATCAGGTCTGTAAGGCTACCCGCCTTGGTACTCATGTGCAGGGCGAGGGAGTGAGTTCAAAGCCAACAGAGGCGACGCAAGTTCGCGGCAGACCCCATCCAAACTCGGTAGACAGTCGAGCCGACACGCGCCCCATCGGGATACCCCCCCGTTCAGACCAAGCTTAGCGATCTGGCACCTGCTACTTCATAACAGGCGTAGTACGGAATCTGCCATAGATTGCAGCCAAATGATACCGCGGCTTTCATCTCAAGGCCTGGTCGGCAATCAAGAACATAGGGGGTGCTATTTCGGCCAGGAGTAGGTACAGAACGTGTTGATATGGCCGCTCTCGGCAGTCTGACTATTGCGTTTGCGGGTGAATCGGGTCGGGTCAAGGGCGGGCGAAGCCCGGCGAAGCGAACCCTTGACGCGACCCGATTCACCCTGGCCGATGCTGCAAAGGTGCACCGAGTTGATGTGCTCATGAGCAAAGATCACTTTTCCCATCGACTAGAAGGCTGATCCGATGGGCGGACTGCAGCGCGCGTCGCGCAACCACTGGGCTGGAGCAAGGGGCCGTCCTGGCTGACATGGGTTTTGTGCAAAGCGAAACGCCAACAAGCAGCCTGTCGTCGACGGCGGCTCCTGGCCGCGACTACCTGTTCGCGGCCAGTGCCGACAGCAGCCATTCGAGGCCGCGCGGGCTGAACGGGCGGTCCTCAAGGACGCGAGCTCAACATCTTGACCCACGCCGGACACTGGGTTCGCTGGCTATTGCGCCCGAGACCGGAAGATCGAGCATGCGTCGTCAAGTCCGTTCTGGCCCGCTTTCGTAAGATGGATTGCATGCATAGGCTCCGTCCTGAGCGCCACAAGACTGGCACGACTTCAATTCCAGGCGTATCCATGGTGCGAGTCAACGCATAGACTCGTCGACAGGTATAGAGGATCTCTCCACAGTGACCGATCAACCTATGGACTTGTTTGTTCTTCATGGCCTTGCCCCAGGCCAAGCATTGGCCTTGGCTCGCCGCGGCCCTGACATTGCAATCAGCCGGCTGGATCTCGGCCATCCTGAGATGCAATCGTTCATCCGGTTCACGGACCGGGTAGAGCAGGTCGCCCTGGGCGGCGCAAGACCTAGTCCGCAGGAGCTAGACGACATCGGCAATCGCCTCTTCACTCACATCTTCCAGGGCGATGTTCGGCGCCTGTACGACAGACTGCCGTCGGGCCACGTCAGCATCCAGATCGCCACCGACGAGCCGGACATTCAACGCATCCCGTGGGAGTTCATCCGGCCGGTCGACCGTCAACCGGTGCCGCACCGTGAGCGCTGCGTGGTCAGGGTCCTGCCCATTTGCGCCGCGGCCGACCCGTCGCCAGCCAAGTCGCTCAAGAAGCTCAAGGTGCTGCTGGTCGTGGCGGACCCTGTGGATCAGGAGGGCGTGACTTGGCAGGACGTGGAGCACAGCATACGGCGTGCCTTCGAGGCGCAGACCCAGGATCTCGCAACCCTGAAGGTCATCCCTGGAGCCACCAGTCAGGCGCTGCTCAGGGCCCTGGATGGCGAGTCCTATGACGTCTTCCACTTTCTGGGCCACGGGTGTGTCGTCAACGGCGAAGGCCGGCTGGTGTTGGTCGACGTTGCGACAAAGAAGTCCGACTTCCTGACGGCGCCGCAGGTGGCCACAGCACTCGCTGGACAGGGTTTAAAGCTGGTGATCCTCAGCGCTTGCCTGACCGGGGCAGGGAATATCAAGGACGACTTCGGCCCTGTGGCCAACGCCCTGCTGCGCGTCGGCATCCCGGCGGTGGTGGCCAATCAGACGTCCATTCCTACCAAGTCGATCGCGCCCTTCGTAGGCGCGCTCTACCAACGGCTCTTGCGCGAAGGCAACATCGACACTGCGGTGATGTCGGGGCGCGTCGCTCTGCAGGACGAACTGCGCAAGACCATCCCGCAGACTAGCGCCGTGGTGGAGTGGGGAATCCCGGCCTTGTACCGCTTACCTGGCGGCGCGCAGCTGTTCATGCCCCGGGGAGAAGCCGAATGAAGACGAAGAATCCATTCAGCATCGTCAATCGGCCAGTGGAGCTGACGGCGCCCCGCGAGAGGCTCAAGTCGTCGCTGAGCTCGGCGTTGAAGAAACAGTCCAAGGTTCTAGCGGGCTCGATGGAGCGCATCCCACCAGGGCTGGTGGAAGCGCTGTTCTCCACCTCGGCGCACGCTCACACGCCGGTGGCCACAACGTCTGTGAAGCAACGCAGCGCTAAGCCCCACATGTCACCGGGCGCCTACCTGCCGGCGGCGCTGGTGAAGGTGGCCGAGCGCGCGGCCGCTGGCACCACCGCGACCACCGTAGGAATCCTCGATCTGGGGGCCTGGGTGTCGCGTTTACCGGAACTGCTCAAGGTCATGAACACCAGCCAGGACCGGCTGGTCTTCCTCGAGCTGCAGACGTCCGTCCCCGCCGGACTTATCAAAACCAAGGAGCCTTTGACGCTGTGGGCGCGCCAGCAGTTGGGTCGGCCGCTGCGCAAAAGTGAGTCCGACGAGCTGATGCGCAATATGCTCGCTGACGAGTTCTACTATTTCGCCGAATCGGTGCGGGTGCAGAACAAGCTGGATGTGCTGATCGGCCTGACCCCGGCCATGATTGCGTTCGCCGATGTGGAAGGCCCCAAGTGGAACTACTACGCCGCCGGGCAGGAACAGGTGTCCGTGGTATCGACCTGTGACCTGCGCGAATACTCGGCCAAGGCGGGCCGGCCCTACGAGGCGGCGATTGGCATGCTGGTCGCCGCGCAGGTCTTCGCACTTCGCAACGACATGGACTACCACGACGAGACGCGTGGTTGCATCTTCGATTTCAACAACAACCGAGTAGATTTGGTGGAGAGCATCCGTGGCATGCGCATCGACCCCGATTGCATGACGCACTTTAAGGACGAGGACGAGGCCAAGGCGGCCAAGCGGCTCGTTGCGGCGCTTGCGCGCATGAGGGAGACCCAGCGTGGCTGAAGCCGTCATTCTCGTGCCCGGCATCATGGGCTCGCAGCTGTACCAGGGGCAGGAACTCATCTGGCCGGGATCGGCGGCCGAACTGCTGTTCCCCTACAGCAAGATGAAGGAGTTGCTCGACCCTGACCTGCAGGTGGGCGACATCATCCGCTCCGTCGCCATCTCGAACCAGTACGAGAGCCTTGTCGAGGCCCTGGGGCTGTGCGGCTTCGACGAAGCCGGCGACCGGCCCACTCTGGTGGTCTGCCCCTACGACTGGCGCAAGGACAACAGGCTTGCCGCCGCGCGCCTGGCGGACAAGGTCAAAGCCTTGCGGGATGCCCATGGCACCGATCTCGTGATCGACATCGTGGCGCATTCCATGGGCGGGCTGGTCAGCCGCTACTTTCTCGAATCCGGCGACTACAGCAAGGCAAATTGCCCGGGATTTGCCAACGTGCGGCGCCTCGTCACTATCGGCACGCCACATCGCGGAGCGCCGCTGGCCTTGTGCGCGGCCCTGGGCCAGATCAAGCGACTGTTCCTCAACGCCTCGCAGGTCAAGCAGATTGCCGACCAGCCGGAGTTCCCAGCCCTTTACCAGCTCATGCCGCCTGCGAGCGAGCCATTTCTGTGGAACACAGACCCCGGGGCCCGGCTCGATCCGGCCAACCCCTATCAGGCCACCACAGCAAAGGTGCTTGGCTTGAACGTGGCGAACTTGCAGTCCGCCGCGTCCTTTCACGCAGCGCTGGACGTGGCCAAGAAGCCCGAGGCGGTCTCCTATTTCTGCTTTGCCGGCACGCGGCAGAACACGATCTGCAATGTGCAGGCCAACTTTGCGATCACGAACCCCAGCGGGGCGATCAACACCCAAGGGCCGCAGCCTACCGGTGTGGAGATTTCCGACGGTGGCGATGGCACGGTGCCAAGCTGGAGCGCGTCCTTTGTCGGCATGCAGCAACTCGCGGTGGGCGGTGACCACGGCGGCCTGTACAAGGCACCCGAGGTGCTGCGAACTCTCGGAGCACTGCTGGGTAAGCAGGGCGTTCTGTCGTCCCAGGTGCACCCGAATCGGGTGCGGCTGAGCGCGCGCGACGAGGTGGTGACGCCCGAGGTCAAGGTGCCCGTGGTGCTGTTCTTCAACACCCCTTCGGTCCAGTTGCAGGGCGAACTCGTCGTGCGCAAGCTCACCGGAAGCGATGGCCTCACCATGGCCACACCTGCGATCGTCAAACGGCTCCCTGTCAATTACCAGGGCGCGCCCATCGACTCGCTTGCACTAATGGTGGATGCCCCGGAATATGCCGGCACATACGAGTTGGACATTCAGTCGGGGGGGACAAGCATCGCTGAAAATCTGCCCAAGCTGATGGTGCAGCAGGACTAAGTCCCGCATCCGCGAGTCCGGGTCCCACCGCTACCTTTGGGTGCCTAGTACGTCAACACGCAAGTTTCGAAACGTAGTGTCGACCGAGCTTCTGATCGGCATCCTGGCGAGTGAACTTCCA